>JAZTWP010000028.1:0-30998 GCA_045636025.1 Acutalibacteraceae bacterium
ACCGTTGTCAACGATAATCATACACTGACCTTCGTTGACTATGATACCTGAACCGTTTGAAATCACATTATCGTGACCCTTTGTATTTGATGAACGGGAGCCTACGCTTTTTCTGCCCTTTACAACAAGTGTTTCGCTGTCAAGTGAATCACAACTGAAAAACTCTTTCCACTGATCGGCAAGTACGCCGCCTATTGCGCCTATACCGGCTTTAATAAGTCCCATATAAATTATCTCCTCTCGGTTTTATTATATAATTATCATACTACAAACAGAGCACAAAAATCAACCGATTATTTTTGGTTATCATTCGAGCTGAGCGCCTTTTCTGAGAATAAGTCTTGCATCGATTGCGTTGACTTTACCGTCTTTATTGTAGTCTGCTGCAATTTTCTGATAGTCTGTGGGCACATCAAGCTGAGCACCTATACGAAGAGCAGCTCTTGCGTCAATAGCATTGATTTTGCCGTCCTTATTGACGTCACCGATAAGAATTTCTTCTGAATCATCGGGAAGCTTGGGGATTTCTGTCTGAGCCTTGAGAATCTTATCACATACTGAGCACTTTTCACCGTCTGTAAGACCTGATTCTGTCTTTGTGGCAGGTTTACCTGAAACAACTACGGGAGTATGATTGTCTGTTGCGGGAACTTCATCATCTGTATATGTATCACCGCATTCACAAGTATATGTTGTATAACCCTTGTCTTTGCATGTGGGTGCTGTTACAACAGATGTATAGATATGTTCATGAGCAGCAGCTTCAACCACGGGGAATTCATATCCGATTACAACAGTTGTATCTGAATAATCACTATAAACTATGGCATTCTGACCGTTGATTGTACCTTTTACGTCAATTGCACCGATGTCGTCTGTTATGAATTTATAGCTGTCTTTTACTTTAAGTGTAATATGAACCGTATATTTATGACCGACTTCAAATTCTGAGATATTGTAAATGTGATCTTTATACTCACCCGTTGAATCAACCCATATAATTTCTGTTATTTCATATCCCTCACCGCAGGTGCCTTCCTTATCGGGAGCCTTGCCGAATTCGGGAGCATCAATACCGTTTACATATACTGTTTCAAGTACTGTGGGAGCAGGAGCTTCAGTTGCGGGGAATTCATAGCCGATTGTAACTTCCATTGATGAATTTGAACCATAAACAATTGCATCATTACCGTTGATTTTACCTTTAACATCATTATAAGGTCCGTCCATTACGAATTTGTAGTTGCCGATTGTTTCAAGATGTATCTGCACGGTGTATTTTCTTCCGGCTTCAAACTCTGTTATATCATAAATACGGTCTTTATATTCACCTGTTGTATCAACCCAGGAAATCTTTTTGATCTGATAACCGGAGCCGCAGGAAGCGGTAGTATCAACAGCTGCGCCCGTTACAGGAGCATCAATGCCTGCAACCGTAACTGTTTTTATATCATCGGGAACAATATATGAATCTGTGATGCCGACAACAACACCCTCTGAAGTTGTGTCAATAACAGTTGCATTGTATGCACCTATCTTTGCGGAAACAAAAGGGTATCCCTCACCGTCAACCTTGAATCTGTAATCATCTTTTGCTCTGAGCCAGATTTCAACTTCATATTTATGACCTGCAACAGCAACTGCGCCTTCAGAAACACTGCTGTTTGCTGTAGCATCTCTCCAGTAAACTGAGCTTACTATATAAGAATCATCTTGGGGCACTGCAGTGAAGTCAAGCTTTTCACCTGATGCAGGAAAGTCAAGACCTGTAACACCAACAGAAGAAATGCGTACATAGTCACACACTGCGAATTCGTAAGTGATACCTACATATTCACCTGCGTTATAACCTGAAATGGCATAAGCATTGCCTTTTTTGCCGTTTATACGGCCTGCAACAGAAGTTGTGAAATTATCTGTTTTGCTGAACTGATAGCCTGACTGAGCTTTCACAACAACTGCAACTCTGTATTTATGACCCACCTGAAAAACATCAGAAGAAGTCATACTCTTTGCTGTTCCGGTTGTTATATCAACCCATGCAACACCATAGTTCATATTCTGATTATCAAAAGCTGTAGTAAAATTATAACCCTTTCCGTATGTGGCAACATAATCGGGAGTCTGACCGGGTACAGGCTCGGAAATATCTCCGATTTCAATTACCGAAAGGGTTTCAGCGGCAAATGCATTAAGAGGCATAATGCCGAAAATCATAATTACGGAAATGATTAAAGCAATAATTTTTTTCATAATTTTTGTTCCTCCTTGTTACTACTGTTTCTCTGCACACTTTTTACAGAGAACTTTTCCGTCTGCATCATATACGACACATTCATCACAAACCATATCTCCGCATTTTTCACATTTCTCAAGCAGAAAACGGACTTCAATATTTGCCCGTTCATAAGCTTTTTTGTGGTCACTTGCATAAATTATGGCTCTGGCTTCACGCTCATCACCCGTCAGAAAAACCTTGTCTCTGAATCCCGAAATAAAATCGTATTCAATTTCTCTGACAGGTGCACCGCAGCAATCGCAATAAAATTCAAAAACAAATTTTTTAATTGTAGACTTATCAGTAAACTTTTTTGTTACTGCATTCAGCATAGGCAAAACCTCCTTTATGACTTCATTTTAGCTTATATAAAAGCAAAAAAAAGTAGCCTTTGGGGATAATTTTCCTTTTTTAAGGCTACCTTAAGGGCTACTATGTCAAAAAACAAAGCTCCGTTTTATGCAGAATCAACAAACAGCAATCTTCGGCAATGTTTGACATATTATTCAAATTATGCTATATTATGATATATCAGAAGGGTGATAATTATGAATGATTTCAGACTTTATATAAAACAACTTTCATTCCCCGAGCAGGTAAAATATGTGCGTATGGTTCTGCAGATAAGTCAGAACGAACTTGCAGAGGGCTGCGGCATATCATATGCAACTGTCAGCCGATGGGAAAGAGAAAACAGAACACCTCAGATTGCAATGCTCGGCAAATTCTATTCTTTCTGTCTGCGTAACGGCTTTGAGCTTGACAACACCACTGTGAAAGGAGATACTGTATGACAATTATTTACGGAATCACTTTTGCGGTTGCCGTGCTGATGACGGGTATCTGCATTCACGTTGACAGAAAGCGTGATGCTTGGCTTCTTTTTCTTTTTATTTCAATAGCAGTATGCAATCTCGGTTATTTTCTTATGTCACTTGCAACACAGCTCGATTTTGCTTTGTTTGCAAACAGAATTGCATATCTGGGCAACGTATTTCTTCCGTTTTTTATGCTTATGATGATTATAAACTTATCAGGATTCAGATTTCCCGCATATATGCCGTGGGTACTCGTTTCAATAAACTGCGTAATGTTGTTTATCACAATCAGCGGAGGTTTTCTGCCGATATATTACAAGGAAGTTTCATTTGAAATAATTGACGGAATACCCACTCTCATAAAAGAATACGGACCCTTGCATATTTTTTACAAATTCTATCTATTCGGCTATTTTGCCGCAATGGTCGGAATAATTATCCGTTCAACAATCAAAAAGACTTTTATTTCAAACAAGCATGCTGCATTCCTCGCATTCCTTGTTATAGGTAATATAGCAATATGGATTGTTGAAAATATCATAGATTCAAAATTCGAATTTGTATCTGTCTCATATCTTGTGACAGAAGGTCTTATTCTGTTTATATACGATATTCTGCAGGACTACGGTCTGCTCGATACAACGCTTATAGAAACCGCAACAGAAAAGGCAGACAGCACTACTGCCGCTGCACATTCCGGAATAATAAAGGAAGAAACCGTAAGATTCTTCACAAAAGAACAGATTGATACAATTTTCGGCAGTTGGGACGAAATCAATAAACTGTCACAAAGAGAGGCAGAGGTGCTCAGATATATCCTCGCAAACGAAAAAAGACAGATTATTGCTCAGGAACTTTTTGTAACAGAAAGCACAATCAAAAAACACACCGCAAATATCTTCAGAAAACTCGGAATCACAAACAGAGCCGAACTTTTTGAAAAAGCAAAACGATTCTGTATATAACAAATCAGACTGAATGAAGTCTGCGTAGGGACCGATCCCCTGATCGGTCCGTTTTTTTCATCAGACTTAATGTATGGTAGTAGGGTCGATGATTCATCGCACGGCACGATAGTGCAAACACCTTAGGTGTTTTAATAAATTAAATGTTATACAATTGAACGATTTCCAATCGTTATTTGCCTGCGACAAATCGGGCGTTAGATTAACGTCCCCTACCTGCACTTGCAAATACATTCCGCCATACAAAAAAACCTTGCCCGTTTCGGACAAGGTCTGATTTTTATACTGTTGTTGTTTCTTTTTCTTCGGCTTTGTCGAAGTTGAGACGTTCAGCTTCGATAACAAGCGGACGTTTCATTATTCGTTTATTGATATTGAGAATATATTCGCCTATGAAACCGATAAAGAAAAGCTGTACCGCACCGAGGAAAAGCATACCAAGAAGAATGGGTGCTGTACCTGCGGGGAATCGTTCCCAATACAAAAGCTTAAGAATGAAGTAAATCACACCGAGAATTCCGCTGAGAGCACCGATTCCGAGACCGCAGAATGTTGCAAGTCTGAGACCGATTTTTGTGTATGAAGTGATACTGAGCATTGCTGCATCGTAAAGAGAATAGAAGTTATTGTGAGTCTTGCCTGCTCTTCTCTTGGGCTGTTCGTAAGGAATTTCCTTTCTCTCAAAGCCGAGCTCTGCAACGATACCACGCATAAAGGGAATGGGATCATCAAGATCACGGAGAACTTCAATAAATGCTCTGTCATAAAGACCTGAGCCTGTGAAATGCTCAATCTGTTCAACGTCTGACATCTTTTTGATGACTTTATAGTAGCAGGTACGCAAGAAACGCATAACTTTGCTTTCCTTACTGCTTGTCTTGATGCCGATAACGATTTTATAACCGTTTTCCCACTCTTTTACATACTGAGGGATAAGCTCAACGGGGTCCTGGAAGTCACAGCACATCTGAATTACGCAGTCACCTGTAACCTGAAGCACTCCGTAATAGGGAGAATTGAACTGACCGAAGTTCTTTGCATTGAAAATTGCCTTTACCTTGGGATTTGCCGCACAGATACCTCTGAGGATATCTCTTGTGCCGTCCTTTGAATCGTTATCGATAAAAACGAGTTCATAGTCATACTGAGGAAGATTCTGAGTCATCATACTGACAATAGCTTCACTCATAGGACCTACATTTTCTTTTTCATTATAGCAAGGAATAAGAATACTGATTTTTTTCATTATCGCACCTCTTTCATCCATTCGGCAGTACGTATTATTGCTTCTTCAAAAGTAAGCTCAGGCACAAAGCCTGTATGCTCGGTAAGTTCTGTTATATCTGCACACAGATACATTACCTGACCTTCATTATAAGGCAGATCTCCTAAACCAACCTTTAATTCAGGGTTGATGCAATCACGCATTGCAGTGATATAATCTGCCAGAAGTCTTGTCTGACCGCTGCCGAGAGGGTAAACGGAACCGTGCTTACCCTTTTCACCGATAAGATAAAAAGCTGTTGCCGCATCATCGCAATGGAGGAAATCCCACTGCTGTTCACCCTTCGTGAATGAAGTATACTCCCCTTTAATCATTTTGTCAAGACTCGACATTATGATTGAATTAGGGTTGCCTTTCTGCCCGAAAACGCTTAAAATACGCACCCAGCAATGTCTGAGGCCCAGCTGTTCGGCATACATACGGCTGAATTTACCTGCTGTATATTTTGCGATTCCGTATCCTGTTTCGGGATTTGCAGGAGTCAATGCTGTAAGTTTTTCGGTTGTTCTGCCGTATTCTGCCTGTGAACCTGCACTTACAAAGCATTCACAACCTGTGTCTGCGGCAAGTTTTACCGCATCAAGAGTGTATTTTATATTATCTGTCTGAGTATAAGTGTCATTTCTGACATTTCCGAAGGTTCCGAGCCATGCAAAATGATAAAGAACATCGCATTTTTTGTCAATTTTTTCCGCAAGAATTGCATATTCGGAAATATCGGCATCAATTGCAGTTACAAGAGGACTTGAGAAAAACTCATCATCCTTTTTGTCTTCTTTTCTGCAGAGTGCGATGACTTCAACATTCTCTTTTACTAATTTTCTGATAAGTGCAGAGGCAATCATACCTGTTGCACCCGTTACAATGGCTCTTTTCATCTGAAATACTCCGTTTTACTCAGTAATAAGGGGGATAAACATAATTTTTTCAAGCTCTTCACGGGGAAGGAATGGTGCCAGATCCTCAAGAGGAGCAGAAACGAGTGTTCCGTCGGGAAGTTTCTTTGTGGCTGACTTGGGTTCAAACTTCTGCTCGGGGTCAACCATAATTTCACAGAATGCATAACCGGGAATTGCAAGAGTTTCTTCAATCTTTGCACCAAGGTCTGCTGTTTTCTCAATTCTCACATAAGGAATACCATATGCGGGAATAAGCTTTGACATATCGGGGAAGCTAAGGTCATGGCTGTCCTGACCGACACCGACGAGGGGTTCACCGAAGAAGTTCATCTGTGACTGTCTGATTGAATGATAACCGCCGTTGTTAATCATAAAGATTTTAACGGGAAGCTTGTTCTGAACAATTGTCTGAAGCTCCTGAAGATTCATCTGAATACTTCCGTCACCTGTCACATTGATTATATCATAAGTTGAATCACAGACTGCAGCACCGATTGCAGCAGGCAGGTCATAACCCATTGATGCAACTGCTGAATTTATAATAAAACGCTGTTCTTTTTTGATAACATAGCCGTGTGAACCTACAACGCAGGCTGAACCGTTACCTACAACGGTAATCTGACCTTCGTTAAGGCGTGAACTGAGTTCTTTTATGAACGCATATACATTCACGGGCTCTGTCTGTTCATAATGCTTGGGAAGCACAACGGGATAGTCCCTCTTCCAGCCTCTGCAGGTTTCGTTCCAGTTTTCCTTTGTGAAAACCTTTTCATTGCCGAGAAGCTCATTCATTCTCTTAAGGAAAGCCTTTGCATCTGCACAGATGGGCATATCGGGGTTGACTGTGGGCTTTTTAAGCTCCTCTGCGTCAACATCAACAACGATTTTCTTTGCAGCTCTTGCCCAGGACTGATAATTATAACCAACCTGACGGATACTCAGTCTGCTGCCTACTGAAAAGAATATATCTGAATTCTGAACAGCAAAGTTACCGGGTCTGTCACCCATTATACCTGCTCTGCCCACGTAGAGAGGGTGTTCATCTTCAATAAGGTCAATACTGTCCCACCCTGTAACAACGGGAATATTGAGCTTTTCTGCAACACTTCTGAACTCATCGAATGCGCCTGCGATTCTGATGCCGTTACCTGCATTAAAAACGGGTCTTTCGGCATTCTTTATCATATCGATGATTTCAAGAATGACTTCATCTGAAGGCACTTCGGGAAGAATTTCGTCACCCTCACCGTCATAAGGATAAAGGTCGTCTGTATCAACATAAGCCCCCTGAATGTTAAGGGGAATGTCGAGCCAGCAGGGACCGGGTCTGCCCTGCTGAGAAAGTTTGAGTGCTTTCTCAAGGCAATATCTTATCTTATTTTTATCTGTAACCATTTCGCAGTATTTTGTCATACAATCAACTGCTTTTGTGATTTCAAATTCCTGGTCACCCATAGCACGGATACCGAGTCCTGACCAACGTGCAGTTGTGTCATAACGCACCTGACCTGAGATAATGAGCATAGGAATTGAATCAAGCCAGCCGCCGAGTACACCTGTTATTGCATTTGTACCGCCGGGGCCTGTTGTAACAACACAAGCCGCAATTTTGTTGTGGATTCTTGCATAGCTTTCCGCTGCGATTGCACAAGCCTGCTCGTGATGATTATATACACAATGCATACCTTCCTGATGACCGAATGCATCGTTGAGATGCATCGCACCGCCACCTGTTACGGTGAAAGCGGTGTCGATACCGTGGTCAACAAGAAACTGCGAAATATAATTGGAAACTTTTATTTTCATTTAGCTTCAACTGCCTCAATAATGGTTTTTGCCATATAGTCAATCATTTCGTCTGTCATTCCGGGATAAACGCCTACCCAGAATGTATTGTTCATGATTGTATCTGTGTTTGTAAGTTCACCTACAACTCTGTAGCCCTTGCCTGAAGCTCTCATTTCATCAAAACAGGGATGCTTTGTAAGGTTGCCTGCGAAGAGCATTCTTGTCTGAACACCCTTTGCTTCAACATACTTTACAACTTCTGTTCTGCTGATGCCTTCGTTACAAGTGATAAGGAAACCGAACCATGAGGGGTCACCGTTTTCTACTGCAACGGGAAGAACAACCTTGTCTGCAATGGGAGCAAGAGCTGCCTTCAGACGGTTGAAGTTGTGCTTTCTTCTCTCAACGAAAGAGGGAAATTTTTCAAGCTGAGCACAGCCTACTGCTGCCTGAAGATCTGTAGCCTTGAGATTGTAGCCGAAGTGTGAATATACATATTTATGATCATAACCGAAAGGAAGTTCACCGTACTGACCGTCGAAACGGTGACCGCAAAGGTTGTCCTGACCAGAGTTACATACGCAGTCACGACCCCAGTCACGGATTGAACGGCTGATTCTTGCAAGAAGAGGGTTATCTGTATAAACAGCACCACCTTCACCCATTGTCATATGGTGAGGAGGATAGAATGATGATGTGCCGATATCACCGATTGTACCAGTGAATTTCTTTACTCCGTCGATTGTGTACTGTGAACCGAGAGCATCACAGTTGTCTTCGATAAGCCAGATATCGTGCTTTGTGCAGAAGTCCTTTACTGCCTTAAGGTCAAAGGGATTGCCGAGTGTGTGAGCAATCATAACTGCTTTTGTCTTTTCTGAATAAGCTTCTTCAAGCTTTGTTACATCAATATTGTACTGAGGAATTGTAACGTCAACAAATACGGGAATTGCACCATACTGAATGATGGGTGTTACTGTTGTGGGGAAACCTGCTGCAACTGTGATAACTTCATCACCGGGGAAAACTCTCTTGTCACCGAGAAGAGGTGATGTAAGTGTCATAAATGCAAGAAGGTTTGCACTTGAACCTGAGTTTACAAGTGCGCAGGAACGAACTCCGAGATACTTTGCAAGTTTCTTTTCAAATTCGTCTGTATATCTGCCTGAAGTGAGCCAGAATTCGAGTGCGCTGTCAACAAGATTTACAGCTTCGTTGCTGTCATAAACTCTTGATGCGTAAGGAATTCTCTGTCCTTCTGTAAAATCTTTCTTTACGTTGTGATATTTTTCAAAATACTCAGCAACCGCTGAGAGTATGGCTTGTTTATCCTGTTCCTGATTGCTCATATTTACAGTCCTTTCAGATTATATATTAAAAAATTCTTTGATTTGTTTTTCTGTCATTGCGGGCACATCGCCTTTTTCAGCAAAGACCTTTGTCCATTCAACTGTCTTTTCAACAGCTTCGACAGCAGACCAGGTGGGTTTCCAGCCGAATGTTGTTTTAAGAAGTGAACAGTCGAGTTTAAGGAAGTTAGCTTCGTGAGGTCCGTCTTTCTTGAGGCATTCAAAAGTCTGTCCGTCACCCCAGGAATTGCAGAAGATTGTTGCAAGCTGACCTGTTGTAAGGCAGTCTCTCTCATCGGGACCTACATTGTAATAACCCTGATATTTTATATCTTCATACTGCGCCTGGGCAATCATAAGATATGCGTTAAGAGGCTCAAGCACGTGCTGATAAGGTCTTGTGGAGTTGGGATTTCTGACAATAACGGGCTGTTTGTCCATAGCAGCACGTACACAGTCGGGAATGATTCTGTTATCTGCAAAGTCACCGCCACCGATAACATTACCTGCTCTTGCAGTTGAAACAGCAACGCCTGTATTGTCAAAGAAAGATGCCTTGTAGCTGTGAGTAACAAGCTCAGAGCATGATTTTGAGTTTGAATAAGGATCAAAACCGTCAAGAGGTTCGTTTTCACGGTAACCCCAGCACCATTCGTTATTCTTATAAACCTTGTCTGTTGTAACATTGAGCACAGACTTTACAGAGGGTGTGAGTCTTACACATTCAAGAATGTTTACAGTACCCATAACATTTGTTTCGTATGTGTACTTAGGCTCTTCATAAGATGTGATAACGATAGGCTGAGCAGCAAGGTGAAATACGATTTCGGGCTGAACTTCATCAAATACAGCCTTGAGATGGTCATAATCTCTGATATCACCGATAACAGACTTCATTTTGCCCTCAAGACCTGCGATATAGAAGAGATTGGGGTCTGTGGGAGGTTCAAGTGAATAACCTGTAAGATCTGCACCTGCCATAACAAGTATCTTTGAAAGCCATGAGCCTTTGAAACCTGTGTGACCAGTCAGAAGAACTTTTTTACCTTTATAAAAATCAAGATTCATAAGATGATCCTTTCAATGTACAATTTATAATGTACAATGTACAATTAATGTTATTAGTTAGTTTGTACAAACTTAATGAGCGCAATAATTACGAATTGCGAATTATCTTACCATACCTTCCAAGGAGCCTCATTATCTGCCCAGAGTTTTTCAAGATAATTCTTATCTCTGAGAGTATCCATACACTGCCAGAAACCGTCGTGGGGATAAGCCATAAGCTCACCGCGTCTTGCGGCCTCTTCAAGAGGATACTTTTCAAATACAGTTGAGTCGCCTTCAATAAGGTCAAGAATTTCGGGCTGAAGCACCATAAAGCCTCCGTTGATAACACCGCCGTCCTGCTGTGTCTTTTCACGGAACTGCTGAATACAGCCTTCTTCGTTTATATCAAGCACACCGAAACGTGCTGTGATTTTGATTGCTGTAAGAGTTGCCATTTTGCCGTGTGCTTTGTGGAACTCAAGAAGCTTGTTGATATCAACATCTGAAACACCGTCACCGTAAGTGAGGAAGAAAGGTTCGTCACCGATATAATCTTTGACTCTCTTTACTCTGCCGCCTGTCATTGTGTTGAGACCTGTGTCAACAAGAGTTACTTTCCAGGGTTCTGAGAAGTTTGTGTGAACTGTCATTTCACCATTGTCTGAGAAGTCGAATGTGATATCGCTTCTGTGAAGATAATAATCCGCAAAGAACTCTTTGATTACGTGCTGTTTGTAACCGCAGCAGATAACGAATTCATTGAAGCCGTAATGAGAATACTGCTTCATAATGTGCCAGAGAATAGGCATATCGCCGATCTGAATCATGGGTTTGGGGATAAGATGGCTTTCTTCACTGATTCTTGTTCCGAATCCGCCTGCAAGAATTACAACTTTCATATTATCTGTCCTTTCTTTTAACCTACAATATTATTATAGGCAGTAAAAATCACGGGAATTAAATATACTATACCAACGGCACATAACATACCGGTAAAATAGACTTTTTCAAAAATCTTAAGGAATGCGTTTGAAGAATCCTGTCTGAAAGGCTTTTTCTTTTCTATAAGATAAATACCTGCAACAGCAATGCCTGTTATCACTGTTATGATGATACCGAGTTTCATTCCGTGGGGAAGATAACTCATCTCAATAACATTTTTACCTTCCTCAAGCTCAACAGCCATAAATGAACTCATTGCAATTGCAATATCCTTCTTTTCGCCGTTGACTTTACAGCTCCAACCTTCGTCATAAGTAACGGGAAGGAAAACGTAAGTACCGACTTTTCCGTTTTCAACCGTTGCTGTAAGACTCTTGGGGCCTGTTTCAACAACTGCATGATTGTTTTCATTCATTCCGCAGAGGGCCTGAAGCTTTGTGTAATCAAAACTGCCGACTGTGATTTTAACATCGTCTCCGACATTCTTTGTACAGCTGATAACAATTCTGATTTCTTCGTTTTCCCTTACACCCAGGTCAATAAGCTCATTGTGGAAGTTATTGGGATAAGGATAAATTGAATCATCACCGAAATAGCTAAGGTCCGCAAGCTCGTTATTTATAAAAACAAAAAGTGATCCTCTGTTTTCAACGCTGTTTTCAATATCAATATGAAGATAAAGATGTCTCTTTTCTTCAACACGGATTGTGAACTTCTCTTCAGAGCCTTTGTAACAATCCATTGTGAAATTCTGAGTTGTACACAGTTTGCCTGTATCACCTGTAAGTGCTGTGTAAAGCTGATTGTTTGAAAGGAATACATCATTGTTTTCAACAATATCAATATTCATAAATTCATCATCAACAATCAGACCGAAAGGCAATGTCATATTATTTTCATAAAGATGACTGTCACCGATATCGTACATATAGGTATATTCTGAGCTGTCAAGCTCTTTTTCGCTGAATGTGTGTTTCATATTGAGAAGTGCATCAGCAAGAAGTGTGCCAACGCTGTCAATAACACGGGTATAGACCTGAGAATAACCGAGTGCTTCCATTGTTGATGTCATATCAGATGAAACAAGGTGTGTAAAATTCGCAAGTGACGGATATTCAAAGAACATCGGGAAATTACTGTTGAGTCTTACATCCATATCCTTGATTCTTGAAAGATTGTCGTTTTCAAGATTCAGATCTTCCGCCATTTCAAGAGAGTCTGTAACAAAATCAAGGCTGTACATTGCACTTCTGTCTTCAGTATTTGAGTTCATACCGAAAGAAACGTTTGCAAGAAGTCCTATTTCTGTAAGCATTACGCAGGACATAAGAATGTATGCAATCTTTTTATATCCTACAAAAAGAATCATTACATAGAATAAAGCAAGAAGAATGAATGATGCAAAAATCCATACATCACAATCTGTGATAAGCAGTTTTCTGTATTTGAGACCGCTGACTGTTGTCACTTCGTTATACACACGTGTAACAAGCAGACATATACCGGCAACAGCACATACAGCTGCGGGAATAACAATCACAAGGCTTTTCTTGCCCTTTATTGAATGAACAACATCAGGCATATTTGTCAGCACATATGCAGCCATACATACAAGCATAAAAATGAGCATATATGCATACCTGAGGGGGAAACCGACATATGAGCCGAGGTGCCAGATGAGGTTTATGTTCTCAAAGAATACAGGTGCCGCAAGGAACAATACTGACAAACCGAAAAATGCACAAGCTTTTTTGTGTTCCTTGAAATTCACAAACATCATAATAAGGAACGCAAAGAAAACTGCCGAGCACAACATAACTATCATAAGTTTTGTTGTGGAATATGTTGTGTCTGTATTGAAAATCTTGAGAATTGAATCAAGTGCCGTTTCTTCACTCTTTATCGAGTATCTTGTTGAACGGAACATATAGTAAATTGACGGCACATTTATTACTGCCGATGCCGCAATTGAAATTACCGATGTCACACCGAAGCGTATGATTGCCATTTTTCTTGTTTCCTTGGGCTGCACGATTGCAAGATAAAGGAATCCAACAAAAAACAGGAAAAGGAAAACCATATATGAAATATATATTGAGAGCAGGAGTGTATATGTGAGCATAAGGAAGTACGGAAGCCATTTTCCCGTTCTGAACATATGGAGCAATGCCACAATAAGAAACGGAAACATAAATGCCGCATCTATCCAGCCCATATTTGTGTAATACACAAGAATGAATGAACTGCAACTGTATGAGATGCCGAGGAATACCTGCCAAAAAGGATTGACTCTGAATTCCTTTCTCACAAAATAAATCATTGAAACGGTTGCCATTGTCATTTTGAAAATGATAAGAAAAGGAATACCGTTTACAATGCCGTCACGGGGACATAACAATGTAAATATTATTTCCCACGGTTTCAGAATATAGAATCCTGTGGTAAGCACCTGGGCACCTGCAGCCGTCTGCCAGTTGAAAAGCAATGATTTATCACCGCCGGAGTGCAGATAATCCCAGAAATATGTATAGTTTGATATTGTCTGCTGAACCATATCATCACAGACAACGCTTCCCGTTCCGAACGGAAAAATTCCGTTCACAGCATAAACAATCAGTATGATTGCCGCTGTGAGAAGGCCGCCCGCTGCATAAGGATACAGCTTCAGCCAATCAATTTTCTTCTTCAGTGAACTCAAAAAAATTCATCTCCGGACAAATTTATAGTTATAAATATACAGATAAAGAATATCACATTTATATGGATTAGTCAATAAAAAGATTTTTATATATATTTTTTTAACTATTGATTTTGAGTGCGTTTTGTGGTAAATTATAGACTAGATATATCAAAAAATAAAAGGAGAAGAAAGATGAAAAAACACCTTTTGATTTTTTTATCAGCAACCGCAATCTTTTTCTCATCTGCAATAACAGGTTTTGCCTGTGAAATATCAGAAGCTGCATCTCAGTTTGCAACACCCGGTTTCAAAGACATTTTTAGTGCCTTTCTTGCAAGTCCTTCAGCAATAACAGCAGGAGTAATCTTTGTTGCCACTATGATTTTTGCAGCAGTTTTCGGCAAAAAAATCAGCGCAAAACTTGAAAACACAACGGCCAAGAGTATGACCACCGTATTCATCATATTTTTCTCTGTTTTCGGCATCGCAGCACTCGCTATGGGCTTTGCAACAGAGGGTGAAACATGGTCAAACCTTATGAATCAGGAATCTTCAAGCCACTTCCCTCTCAGCCAGTTTGAAGATTATATTCTTAATGTAAAATACGCAGGACGTCAGCATTTTTACCTTGCAGCAGAAAAGAACTCACCTTTTGCACTTCTGATGTTCTATCTTCTTGCTCAGTTCCTGCCTCCGCAGTACATTTACAGCGATTCTTTCGCAGATTCAATAAAGATTCTCAGAAATCAGACATTTATGTTTATGTACCTTATTCTTGTTCTCTGTATCGTTTTCCTGACATACAAGATGAACAGATATGTACTCAGAAGAAACAACCTCAACATCAGAGATGAGCTGATTTCTTTCCTGCTTGTTGTTTCATACCCTGCAATTTTCTGTATTGAAAAAGGTAATTTCTCAGCAATAAGCCTTATGCTTTCAATGCTTTTCATACTTTTCTGCAAGTCAGAAAAGAAGCTTTTCAGAGAGCTTTCATTGGTTGCGATTGCAGTTTCCGCAGCGATCACACCGTACACTCTTATCTTTGCAGTTTTACTTCTTATTGATTCAACAGAAATCAAAAAATCACTTATAAACTTTGCAAAACCTGTAGGTTATTTCGTTATTCTTTTCATCGCTCCCGCATTTTTCACAGGCTTCGGAAATGCACTTACTTTTGTCAAAGCATTCCTTAATGTCAATGCAGACGGTTTCATTACAGGAAATATGAGCATTGTGAATCTGCTTCATTTCTTCGGCATCACAAATTCCGTTATCGTTTATGCAGTTTTCATTCTGACAGAAGCAATTGCAGTTCTTGCAATGTTTATTCTCCCCTCTATGTGGCAGAAAACTGCTGCTGCGACATATGCTATGCTCAACATTTTCTCTGTTTCAACCACAGTATCGGCAATCTTCATTTTTATACCCCTTATTTTCCTTCTTGCAGAAAAGAAGCATACTGCAAAAGACTGGGTTTATATGTTCACTTTCGCATTCATCGTCACTCCGTTCCCCGAATGGTTCTTATATGACTCCGCAAGATTCAATGCATTCCTTGCAACAATGAACGTTTCTGTAAACAATGCGAACGACCTTATTGCTCTTGCTGCACTCCAGTTCCTTATGGTTGTTATGCTTTCTCAGACAATTTCAATTTTCAAAAAAAACAAAGCTCTTAAAACCGTTTCTGAGAAGTCTGAAGTATCAGCAGCATAATTACATTTTATTGGGAAATTCTATTGCATTTTCAGGAATGTAATGTTATAATAATTTCAAATATTTTATTTAAGACAGGAAGGTAATGACAAATGACAAAAAGATCAAAGTCTCTCCTCTCTCTCGTGCTTTGCTTCGCTCTCCTCTTCACATCAGCTACAGGCGCATCTGCAGCAACAGTAGCAGAAGAATCAGCAGGCAATCCCATGATGGAATCAGTAGCAAACACTCTCAACAATGTATTCAACAATGTTGTTGAAGGACTTCTCAAGTTCCTCGTAAAGCTCTTCCCTGCAACAGTTCTTATCAAAGATAAGAGCTCTGTTACAAGTGACAACTTCATGGCAGGTTCAGGCGAATTCCTTGACGAGCCCGCAGAAAATGCTGAATGGAGCCTCGGTTATGCTCAGGCATCAATCGTTCCCGAAGACTTCAATGAAGGCAAGTACTACAAGGGCGGTTATGACGTAAGCCTCAAGCTTACAGAAATGATCGACGACCTCAAGGTAAGAGTTATCGTTCTTGACGACAACAGCGGCAGAGGCAAAACAGCTATCGCAGCTATCGACTGTCTCGGTCTTGCAAACAGTGACGTTAAGCGTATCAGAGCTGCTCTTGCAGATTATGCAGCAGCAAACGATATCGTAAGCATCAACATTTCTGCTACACACGTTCACAGCGGTATCGATACTCAGGGTATCTACACAGATACAGCAGGCAAGATCATCAAGAACCTTGCTGCAGCTATCGTTAAGAGTGACAACCTCGCTCCCGCAATCGATGAAAGCTTTTTCCAGATTATCCTTGAAAAGACAGTTCAGTGTGTAAAAGAAGCAACAGAGAGCATGACAACAGGTACACTTACATATGCAAAGACAGATGCAGCTGACTACGTACGTGACCGTACAGCTCCCGACATCATGCTTGAAGATATGTATCGTTTTATGTTCACTCCCGATGACGATTCAATGGGAACAATCATCTCAAACTTCGGTGTTCATCCCGAATGTATCGGTTTCGGCACAAAGGTTGGTACAGCTGATTTTGTATACTACACAGAACAGGTAATCAACGAAGCAGGTTATAACTTCATCTTCATTCAGGGTGCAGTTGGTACATACACAGAAGATATGGGTGCTTCAAGTGACGGTCTTGAACTCGACAGAATCGAATCAACAATCCGTTACGGTGAAGAACTCGGTTACATCCTTCTCGGTATGACTCTTACTGAAGAAGAAAGAATGGTTTACGTTGACGCTGAAAGAGAAGCTCTTGCAGAAGGCAACGAAGATTACACTCCCTGGTACATAAGAGAAACTGTTGAAGAATCAGTTGTTGATCCTATCCTCAACATTGCTCACAAGGAATACCTTGCTCCCGTTGACAACGGTGTTTACGAACTCCTCGGCAAGCTTTCAGCTGCTAACAACACAATGGTTACAGATGAAAATGATAACTACTATGCTGTTACAGAAGTTGGTTTCATGGAACTCGGTAAAGACGTTAAGATTATTCTCTGCCCCGGTGAAACATATGCAGAACTCATCAAGGGCGGCGAAAATATGAGCGATTTCGCATATGCATCAGCATATGAAATCTTCGGCACAGAAGATGTTCTTGTATTTGACCTTGTAAACGACGCTCTCGGCTACATTATGCCCGACAGCTTCTTCACATACGCAACAATCAGATATTCTGAAGGTGAAGGTCTCCTCGGTATCACAATCGACAGCAGCTGGGGTCTTACATCACTCGGCAGACATGCAGCTTCAAATATCTACGGTGAAATTTACAAGCTCGCAGAAAGCGTTCAGTAATTAAACATTATATAAGACGGTACTCCGGTACCGTCTTTTTTTATGCTTTCGACAAATAATTATTGATTTAATTTTTCTTTTATATTATAATGTATAGTGAATAAGTATTGAACAAAGGATTTTATTATGCAATTCAATTCTATCCATTTTCTTATATTTTTCCCTGTCGTTCTGGCGGTCTATTTTGTTGTACCCAAGAAACTGAGGTATCTGTGGCTGCTTGTAACAAGTTACTATTTCTATATGAGCTGGAATGCAAAATATGCCGTACTTATTGCATTCTCCACAGTTGTCACGTACCTGACGGGCATACTGATAGAGCAATTCGGCTTTGAAGAAGGCAAAAGCTATCAGCTTCTGAAAAAACTTACGCTATTCCTCGGTATTTCATCAAACCTTGTAATTCTGTTTTTGTTCAAGTATCTCAACTTTGCTCTTGATACAATAAATCCGATTCTCGGCAGTCTCGGAATTACAATGGTTGAAAACAATTTTGACCTGTTGCTGCCGGTAGGCATTTCTTTCTACACATTCCAGGCACTCGGCTACATTATTGACGTTTACAGAAAAGATATTGAAGCAGAATATAATCTTTTCAGATATGCGCTTTTCGTTTCTTTCTTCCCGCAGCTTGTTGCAGGGCCTATTGAAAGATCAGGAAACCTTATAAATCAGCTTAAAAATGCACACAAAATCAACGTATGGAACTATGAACGCATCGTAAAAGGTTTTATGGTGATGATGTGGGGCTTCTTTATGAAAGTTGTCATTGCAGACAGAGCCGCAACAGTTGTCAATCATATTTTTGACAATTACTATGCATTCAACTCTTCCGCACTTATACTCGGTGCTGTTTTCTTTGCGCTTCAGATTTACTGCGACTTTGCAAGCTACTCAACAATCGCCATAGGTGCATCGCAGATAATGGGCTTCAGCCTTATGGATAACTTTGATACCCCCTACTTTGCAATGTCAATAAAAGAATTCTGGAGCAGATGGCACATTTCTCTTTCAACCTGGTTCAGAGATTATCTTTACATACCTCTCGGCGGAAACAGAAAAGGTAAATTCAGAAAATATCTCAATCAGATGATTGTTTTCCTTGTAAGCGGTCTGTGGCACGGTGCTGACTGGACATATGTCATCTGGGGCGGACTTCACGGCTCATATCAGATTATCGGAGATGTGACAAAGCCTGCGAAATCAAAGCTGGAAAATAAGCTCAGAATCAAAAAAAACGCAGCTTCATACAAAATGGTCAAAGTGCTCATCACATTTGCACTCACCTGCTTTGCGTGGATATTCTTCAGAGCTGACTCAATAGAAATTGCCCTGAATTACATTTACAGAATGTTCACCTGCCCTGACCCCTGGGCATGGACAACGGGAATTTTCTACTCACTGAGTCTCAGCAGACAGGAAATGAATATTCTTCTCATTTCTGCAGCAGTTCTTCTGTTTGTTGATTATATGAAGCGCAAAAAGAATGTACGTTTCGAAAACATTGCAGACAATCAGAATTTCTGGGTAAGAGGACTCATACTTTTTGTATTGGTATTTGTCGTAATCATATTCGGTGCATACGGTTACAATTTTGACGCACAGCAATTTATTTATTTCCAATTCTGACGCTCTTGAATTAAGGAGAAACAATGAAAAAGAATTTTATAAAAATTACTGCTTTTTTACTTGCCACGGCGCTGACTTTTCTCTGTGCCGTGCAGGTGCTTGATTTCAAATATATGGACAGTATTTTCAAGGTTGATTCTTTTTATGAGCTTGAAGATAACACTGTTGATGTACTTATTATCGGTTCAAGCCACGCATATCAGGGCATCAACACGGCTGTTTTGTGGGAAGAATACGGCTATTCCGCTTTCGCTTTATGCGGTGCCGCTCAGCCCGTATGGAACACATATTATTATCTTGAAGAAGCGCTGAAAACTCAGACTCCAAAGGTAATCATTTTTGACACATATTATGTTCATATGTCAGACGATTACACAGACCCCAGCACTGCTATCAAGAATACATACGGTCTTAAATGGTCAGAAACAAAAAAGGCGGCAATTGAAGTGAGTTTTGACCCTGAAATTTCAGGCAATCAGTATTTCTACAGTATTCTTCAGTATCACACAAGATATTCCGACCTTTCAAAAACAGACTTCTATCCGTATCAGGATAACAAGGCCATGTATGAAAACCACAAAGGTTTTTACTGCTATTTCAGAAGTGAAAACGTAAAGGAGAATAATCTTACCGGTGTTGATTATTACAATGATTTCACCGAAAAGGTTGATTTTTATTACAGAAAGATTTTTGAACTGGCAAAGAGCAAAAATATCCCCATAATTGCAACAGCAATCCCCTTCAACGCAGAAAACTATCATCAGGGATTTTTCAGAACTGCAGAGTTTATTGCCGAATATGAGTACAATTCACCTTTCCTCAATTTTGTTACAGAATACAAAGCAGCACTCGGACTTGATTACAAAACCGACTTTGCCGATTCACAGCATCTGAATTTCAGAGGCAACACAAAACTCACAAGATTCATAGGTAATTATCTCAAAACAAACTATGATGTGCCCGACAGAAGAAACGACACAAAATATGAATCATGGGAAAAAGATGCCGGAGTTTATTACAAACAGCTTGAGAATCATGAAGTCACTCAGATAAAAAATCTTTATGAATACAAAGATGTTTTCAAAAACGACAGATACAAAATCGTTATGACATCCTGCTATAAAGATCCCGATGATATCGACCCTAATGCAGTATCAAATATGATAAGACTCTGCCGTGAATTGGGTATTCCCGAAAATGAATATCTTGCAGGCGGTATGTGGATATTTGAAAGCGGAGAAGAAATTTATTACAACAACTGTGCAGATGAAGACTTCAGAAAAATGGTCTCATTTGACAGATACAACGCAATTGAAATCAGAAATATCGAAAAAGAATATAACGCAAAGACAGGCGAAATGTTTTTTGCAACAAGCATAATGTCAAACAAGTCAGATATTACAAAATGCAATTTCGGACTTAACATTTATGTTTACGATACTTTTACAAAAACAAGAATCGACCTGATTGGACTGAATTATAAAGACAATTCAATAAAAAGATAAACAAAAGGAGCTGATTTTCAGCTCCTTTGTTTTTGCTTATTATTGCGTATAAAATGAAAAAACTGCGGATAACTCCACAGCTTTTTCGGGGAAGAGAAAATAAAATGAAAAGGAATTTTTCGTGCTATGGGCATATTATAAACAATCCCTTTTGTGTTAATTATACAACTTTATGTCCGATTTGTAAACAATTCATAATTAAAGCTGCGATTAAAAAACACATTTCATTCATCTGTGGTTATACTCTTCCGCCGAGTGTTGTTTTTTCGCTTTCTTTCTTTGTTGTTGTTTCCTGAGCAGGTGAACTGTCCTCTTCCGGGAGGACATTGTCTTTTGTCACGATTTCGGGAATTGTTGAAGAAATTATCTGCATTGCGCTTATATAATAACTACCCTGAAGCTCTCTGAGAGTTATCTGCATAACTTTATCGGGATCGGGAGCAACAAAATTGCCCTCGTCATCTCTCATCCAGCTTTCAGCCGCAAGATACTCTGTTGTCACAATCAGCGATGTGCCTGACTGCTCAACCGCTGTCACTCTGGGAGTGTACACAGGTGTGATTGTTGTAACGGGAATCTTGTAAACAGCATTTGTTTCGTCATATTCAAAAATACTGTTGTAACCCTGGACGGTCATATGAGTAAACTTCTGAGCCGTTTCGGGACCAAAAAGAGAGATGTATGCACTCTCAACATCCATTTCGGGAACAAGCATATATCCTCCCGAATAGGGATAAGTATCGGGAGTTGTTTCATCGCTGAGAATAAGCCAGATTGCAGCATTGATAAGCTGTTCTCTGTCTGCGACGGTGATATCATCAAAAGTATCAATGTCAACAGCCGCCACGGGTGAAAGAAAACGGTTGTAATCTGCGAATTCGTTTTCAGACTCCTTTACACCCTTAAAATAATTCACGCCTGAAACTATTGTAAAAACAATGCCCGTTATTGCAAAAATTACAATAACCATTCCCAGCAAAAATGCAATTTTGTCGGGATATTTTTTTTGCATTGATTTTTTCTGTTTTGTTTTTTTCACTTTCACGGAATCTTCTTCCGCAACAGTTTTTTTAAGCACGGCAAGTTCATCAGAAAGTACTGTTTCAGCTTTTTCTTCAGCACTTTCTGTCTGATTTTCACCGATGATTTTTTCGTCGTCCAAGAACAGCACCTCCGTTCTATCTTATCTGTCCGTTACCTCTGATAACGTATTTGTATGAAGTAAGCTCGGGAAGTCCCACGGGACCTCTGACGTGAAGCTTCTGGTTTGAAATACCGATTTCAGCACCGAAACCGAACTCTCCGCCATCTGTAAATCTTGTACTTGCATTTACATAAACAGCAGAAGAATTGACTTCATTCACAAACTTCTCTGCGGCAGAATAATTCTCTGTGATAATGCTTTCGCTGTGGTCTGTGCTGTATGTTGCAATGTGATTTATCGCTTCATCTATGTTATCAACAACCTTAACGGCAATTTTGTAATCAAGATATTCTGTATGCCAGTCCTCCTCTGTTGCTGGTACAACATCAGGCAGAATCTCCTGAACTTTTTCATCACCTATGATAACAACATTCTTTGTATCAAGCTTTTCTTTAACAGCAATAAGTGCAAACTCCGCAATATCCTTATGCACAAGAAGAGTTTCGCAGGCATTGCAAACAGATACTCTTGAAGCCTTTGCATTGAGCACGATTTCTGCGGCAGTATCAATATCCGCATCCTTATCAATATAGATATGACAGTTGCCTTCTCCCGTTCTGATAACGGGTACTGTTGAATTCTTAACAACAGACTGAATAAGACCTTTACCGCCTCTGGGAATGAGCACATCGACATAGTCATTGAGTTTCATAAGCTCTGCCGCAGTTTCACGGTCTGTCTTTTCAATAAGCTGAATTGAGTCTTCGGGAAGACCTGCAGCCTTTACTGCTTCACGCATAATTTCAGCCATTGCAATGTTTGAATTTATAGCTTCTTTGCCGCCTCTTAAAATAACCGTATTACCTGACTTGATGCAGAGTGCCGCTGCATCAGCAGTAACGTTGGGTCTCGCCTCAAAAATAACGGCAATAACACCGAGAGGCACACTCACCTTTGAAATATGAAGACCGTTGGGTCTTGTTGTGCCGCTGAGAGTTTTGCCCACGGGGTCATCAAGAGCCACGATTTCGAGAATCGCATCTGAAATCTTTGCAATTCTTGCTTCGTCGAGCATAAGCCTGTCAAGCATTGCCTCTGAAAGACCTGCCTCTTTACCGTTTGCAAGGTCAATTCTGTTCTGATTTATAATTTTCTCCGAATTCTCTTTAAGAGCAGCAGAAATTGCAACAAGAGCCTTGTTTTTTGCTTCTGATGATGCAACTGAAAGACTCTTTGCCGCAGCCTTTGCTCTTTTACCGATATTCTCAAGATAATTCATTTTATTTCACCTTTTTTCCTGCAAAAAATGTACCTGTCTGATGACCGTCAATAAGATTATAGATTTCCTTGGGGTCTGAGCCGCTCATAATAACGGTGTCAATGCCTGCCGCAGTTGAAATCTCTGCTGCGTGAAGCTTTGTAATCATACCACCGGTACCTCTGTTTGAACCTGCATCACCTGCAAGAGCCTTAATTTCGGGTGTGATTTCATCTACAAAGGGAATAAGTCTTGCATCGGGATTTTCCTGAGGATTTGCATCAAAAAGACCGTCAATATCAGTAAGAATAACCAGCGCATCTGCACCGATAAGCTTTGCAACAATGGCAGAAAGGCTGTCGTTATCACCGTAAACGATTTCTTCAACAGCCACAGAGTCATTCTCATTTACAATTGGAATTGCTCCGTATTCAAACATTGTGTTGAATGCATTTATAAGGTTATTTCTTCTCTCATCGTTTTCAACGTCACTTTTTGTGATAAGAAGCTGACCGATTGTGTTTGAATATTCAGAGAAGAATTTATCATACATAAACATAAGCTCACACTGACCGATACAAGCCGCAGCCTGTCTGCCGGGAGTGTCCTTGGGTCTTTCTTTAAGACCTAACTTGCCCACACCGACACCGATAGCACCGCTTGTTACAAGTACAACCTCTCTGCCCTCATTATGAAGGTCAGAAAGTATTGAAACGAGCTTTGACATACGGCGGATATTTGTCTTTCCCGTAGAGTATGTAAGAGTTGATGTACCAACCTTGAAAACTATTCTTTTTGCGTTTTTGATTCCTGTCAAAAGAAACACTTCCAATATCCATAGTATTTTTTTATTATAACACAAATCATATGGGTTTTACAATATTTAATTCACAATTCACAATGCATAATGCACAATTATACAGACATTGCCACAAAGGCATTTTCTGCTTTATAAAAGGTAAGGACGAAAGCCCTTCCGATTGTAATTGAGCATTGTGCATTTTTAATTGTGCATTGATAAATTATTGTTTTCTGCATATTTCGGACATGGTTTGAATATAGTTGAATGAAACCATAATAAAGGAGAAGTATCAATGTTGACTGAATTCAAAACCGAAAAGCTTATGGTAAAAAAAGAAAGACTTACACGCAACTTTGAACAGCTTATTGAGAATGACCTGAGTCTGCCCGATTACTGCGGAGATATTATAAAAATTCTTAACTGCTGTTCAAAAACGAACATTTTTTCCGCCACGGTAACGGGTGAAAAAACTGTCATAGACGGTGCTGTTGTGACACGAATTGTTTATGTCAATTCTTCTTCACGCACAGAAGTTTACGAAATAACAACACCTTTCAACAGAAGCATTGACGCAAAAGGTGCTGCAGAAAATGACATTGTTGATGTTTCCTGCATTTCGGAGCAGGTTTCCTGCCGTGCCGTGAATCAGCGCAGAGCTGACATAAGAGGAAGTATAACTCTCAGACTCTGCATCACGGGCTGTGACGAAGTGACCATTGTGACTGATGTTCCCGACGGTTACTGCCACACTCTCGGCAACAGTATAACGGGAAATTTTCTCAAAACCGTTTGCAAAAAGACATTCACCGTTTCCGAAAATTCAGAAAATGAAGAAAGATTCAGAAACGCAAAAATTCTTCGTACCTTCGCAACTCCCGTTGTAACAGAAGTGCGTACAATCAAAAACAAAATGATGGTAAGGGGCAATGCAAACACAGAGCTGACACTTCTTGACGCCGCAGGCAATTTTATCACAAGCCGCATTCAGCTACCCGTGAATCAGATAATTGATATTGACGGAATCGATGAAGATTCACTCTGTAATGTATCAATGAATGTTACGGCACTCGATGTAAGGGTATCTCCCGAAACTGCATCTGCACCACCTCATATCGAAGCCACAGCCACCATTTCAGCCGTTATAAATGTACTGATGAAAAATACCGTCTCTGCTTTTTCAGAGGCTTATGCACCACACTATGACCTTGTATGCGAAAACACTGCCATAAGATACATTGCAGACATTCATCGCATCAACGAAACGCACGCTGTTTCGGTAAATTTCGATTTTGCCTCCTGCAATGCATCAGAAATATGCGATGCCGAAATCAGAAAAATCAGATTCACAACCGTCTGTGAAAACAATTCCGTTGTGATGCGTGGAAACATTCACTACGGCATCACAATAAAAACAGAAGATGGCGAAAAACTCTGGTTTGAACGCATTTCTGATTTTGAGCACAGATTCTCCGCAGACTGCGACACGGGTGACATTGATTTCTGTCCTGCTGTTTCTCCCGTTGCCTGCGAAACAACAATAAGCCGTGACGGCACGGTTACCGTTCACTCCGAATTCAGAATTGACGGCTATCTCTACTGTATGAAAGAGTTTACGGCAATCTGTTCTGTTGAAAAAGGTGAAAAGAAAAACTCCACGGACAACAGAAGTATTTTCACCGTTTACTTTGCTTCAGAAAATGAAAAACTCTGGGATATTGCAAAATCACACGACACATCCGAAGCAAAAATCAGATGTTTCAATCCCGATGTGAATGACGTGACCGACACAGATTGTCTGTTGGTGTTTGAGCAGGAATAAGGAGGAGAAGAATATGGACAATACCCGTATTTATGAAGATATAAAAAAGAGAACCCAGGGTGATATTTACATAGGCGTTGTGGGACCCGTCAGAACGGGCAAATCAACTTTCATAAAAAAGTTTATGGAAACAATTGTACTTCCACATATGAACGAAGACAGCGTAAAAGAAAGAGCTGTTGACGAATTACCCCAGTCTGCGGCAGGAAGAACAATAATGACAACTGAGCCTAAATTCATTCCCGAGCAGGCGGCAAAAGTTGAACTCGGCAGCAATGTCAATTTCAATGTGCGTATGGTAGACTGCGTAGGCTACATTGTGCCAAGCTCCCTTGGTTACATTGAGGGTGAAACTCCCCGTATGGTAAAAACACCCTGGTTTGAAGAGGAAATCCCCTTTAATATGGCGGCAGAAATCGGCACCCAGAAAGTCATCAGCGAGCACTCAACAATAGGTCTTGTAATCACAACCGACGGCAGTATAAGTGACATTCCCCGTTATGAATACGAGGAAGCCGAAGAGCGTGTCATAACTGAGCTTAAAGAAATTGAAAAGCCCTTTGTTGTGCTTCTCAACTGTATGTATCCCGACTCACCTGCGGCTCAGGAAATGTCTGATTCTCTCAGCAAAAAATACGGTGTTCCCGTTATTGCGGTAAGCTGTCTTGATATTTCCGAAGATGAAATAAAGAATGTGATGAAAAATGTGCTCACGCAGTTTCCGGTGAAAGAAGTCAACATTCTCACTCCGTCATGGATGCGCTCTCTGCCCGAAAACCACAAAATCAAAACAGAGCTGATTTCCGCCATAAAAACTCAGGCACAGTCACTCTCCTGCATCAGAAACATCAATGAAATGTGTTCATCTCTTGCAGAGGAAGAATATGTCACGGCGGCAAAGGTTTCCGATATCAGCCTCGGTGACGGCAAAGCGGTAATTGAAATTGACATAACAAACTCTGTTTTTTATGAAATCGTAACCGAAATCAGCGGTGTTGAAGTGAAAAGTGAAGCACAACTCATTGAAACGCTCACGGAGTTTTCTGCCATTGCGGAAAAATACAAACGCATACGCTCTGCTCTTGATGAAGTTGAAGCAACGGGTTACGGCATTGTTATGCCTACCATTGACGAGCTGACTCTTGAAGAGCCGCAGATTATGAAACAAGGCGGAAGATATGGTGTAAAGCTTAAAGCATCGGCACCCTCAATCCATATGATGAAAGCCACAATCAACACTCAGGTTGCACCCATTGTCGGCTCTGAAAGTCAGTCGGAAGAGCTTGTGATGTATCTTCTCAACGAGTTTCAGGAGAATCCTGCAAAAATCTGGGAGTCAAACATCTTCGGCAAGTCACTTGACGACCTTGTGAATGAAGGGCTTAAAAACAAGCTTTATCATATGCCGAATGAAGCAAGAATGAAGCTTCAGCAGACACTTGAACGAATCATTAACGAGGGTTGCAGCGGTCTGCTTTGCATTATAATTTAATTGCAAAAAAATATCCGCCCTTTCACCGAAAGGACGGATTTATTTTTATTAATCAAGGAAGTCACGGAGCTTCTTGCTTCTCTGGGGATGACGAAGCTTTCTGAGTGCTTTTGCCTCAATCTGACGGATTCTTTCTCTTGTAACGTTGAATTCGGCACCTACTTCTTCAAGTGTCTTGGGGTGACCGTCTTCAAGACCGAAACGCAGAGTAAGAACCTTTGCTTCTCTGGGAGTGAGAGTCTTGAGCACTGAGCTGAGAGCCTCTTTAAGAAGAAGCTGTGATGCAGCGTCTGCAGGTGCAAGTGCATCTTCATCGGGAATAAAGTCACCAAGATGGCTGTCTTCCTCTTCACCGATGGGAGTTTCAAGTGAAACGGGTTCCTGAGCAACACGAAGAATTTCACGTACTTTTTCAACGCTCATACCGATTTCTGCTGCGATTTCTTCTGCAGTCGGTTCTCTGCCGTTCTTGTGGAGAAGAAGGCTGTTTGTCTTCTTTACCTTGTTGATTGTTTCAACCATATGAACGGGAATACGGATTGTTCTTGCCTGGTCTGCAATAGCTCTTGTGATAGCCTGTCTGATCCACCATGTAGCATATGTTGAGAACTTGAAGCCCTTTGTGTAGTCAAACTTCTCAACAGCCTTGATAAGACCGAGATTACCTTCCTGAATAAGATCAAGGAACTGCATACCTCTGCCGCCGTAACGCTTTGCAATGCTGACAACAAGACGCAGGTTTGCTTCTTCAAGTCTCTTCTTTGCATCGGGATCATTGTCTGCTATTCTCATAGCAAGGTCAATTTCTTCTTCGGGAGTAAGAAGAGGAACTTTACCGATTTCCTTAAGATAAACCTTGACGGGGTCATCCATCTGCATATTCTTGACGTCTGTATCGTCAACTTCAATTTCTGCAGATTTACCGATGTCACTGTCGTCAAAATCAAGGTCATCGAGCATTACATCGTTAATGTCGTCTATGATTTCGATGTTGTTTGCTTCTGCCATTTCATAGAACTTGTCAAGCTCTTCAATGTCAAAATCAACGTCAAGGATAGCAGCGTTGATCTCCTGAGTGGAGAGTTTGCCTGTTACCTTACCTCTTTCAATAAGACGGACAAAAACATTTTTCTTATCTGTGTTTTCCATATCTTTCACCTGTCCTGTAAAATTTACATCTTCATTATTTTCTGAACATTGCAGCCCACTCATCATCAGTCATATCGGCTGCACGCTTTGAATCTCTCTCCTGCTTTTCGTCTTTCATACGCTTGATGCAGTCAAGACATTCATTTACGGTATTGCTCAGTTTTTCACGCATACTTTCAAGCCTTACCAGATAGCCCAGTTCTTCGTCAGACAGCTCCTCTGCAAAATATGTAACGTCAACAGGTCTCTGCTGTTCAAGTTTTGCAGCAATCAATCTGTAAATTCTGGCGTTCAATGCAGTTGAGAAATCATCTGAAGAGAGCTTTGATTTTATCTTCTGATAAAAATCGGGATTGTGAAGAAGCAATGAAATTAGCGTTTCTTCCGCTTTTGCGGCAACTAAGTATTTCTGCCTGTCGGGATTTGCTTTTTTCATTACATCGTCATCAAAAGTGGCAGCCTTTGCAAAGTTTGCGTTTGTTTCACGACGAATGTGCTGTTTTGCCTTTCTCTCAATCTGAGCGACGATAGCTTTTTTATCAACGCCCAGCTCGTCTGCAAGCTTTGAAGCGTAAACATCCCAATGAATAGGATTGTTTGTTGCAGAAAGCATTTCAACAGCTCTGCCGAGATATGCGACTTTGCCGTCTGACGTGGAGAGGTTGTAACCCTGCTTTTCCCTTGTCAGCTCAAAATCAACATCGCCCACGGCTGAGGAAAGAATCTGTTTCATTTTTTCCTTACCGTGTTTTTTTATAATTTCATCAGGGTCTTTGCCGCCCTGCAGACGGGCAACTTTTATCCTTACGGGCGTTTTTGACAAAATACCGATGGTCCTTCGTGTAGCCTTCTGTCCGGCTTCGTCACTATCATATGACAATATGACCTCTTCTGCGTATTTTGAAATCAGTTTCGCCTGCTCGGGAGTAAAAGCAGTACCGAGACCTGCAACTGCGTTTTCAAACCCTGCCTGATGATAAGCTATAACGTCCATATATCCTTCGCAAAGAATAATGGTTTTGCTGTTACCTTTTTTTGCAAAATTCAGAGCAAAAACGCCCTGACTTTTTTTATAAACCAATGTATCCGATGTGTTCACATACTTTGGTTTTGAATCGTCAAGAACTCTGCCGCCGAAAGCAATAACGCTGCCGTTAATATCGATAATCGGGAACATTGCTCTGTTTCTGTAAGTATCAATAAGATTGCCTTTTTTGCTTTTTCTTGCAAGGTCGGCAGATTCGATTTCCTGCTCGGAATACCCCTTTTTCTTCATATGTCTGAGAAGTGCGTCCCACTTATCGGGAGCACAGCCGAGACCGAAGTGACGGATTGTTTCCATTGTAAGACCTCTTGAAAGGAAATAGTCAAGACAGGTCTTCCCCTCGGGAGAAAGAAGTGTTGCGTGGAAAAATCTTGCCGCCTCACGGTTTGCATCAAGCATTCTGCGTTTCATTTTTGAAACGGTATCGTCATATCCGTCCTGCGGAAGAGGAATACCGCTCTTCTGAGCAAGAAATGCAACTGCGTCGGAATAATGAAGTCCCTCTGCATTCTTGATAAAGGTTATTGCATCTCCGCCTGAGCCGCAACCGAAGCAATAATAAGACTGCGTATTGATATAAACGGTGAAAGATGCTGTTTTTTCATTATGAAACGGGCACAGACCCTTTGCAGTTGAACCTCTCACCTGAAGATTCACATAGGGCGAAATAACATCAACAATATCATTTTTATCTCTTATTTCTTTGAGAAATTCATCGCTGAAACGCATCTTTTTCACCCCTTCATATATTATATACTTCTATTATACTTAAAATCCTCTGTTTTTTTATTCAATTTGTGCGTATTTTTCGCAAATTTTTACACTTGAAAATTTACCTAAGCTCTGATCTACGAGTTTTGCGTCAAAAAACGGTACATTTGCATTCGGCATATAAAACTGCACAGTTACATTTTCACCAAAAACCGTGTCTTCAATGATTCCGCCGTATTCGGGAATAAGTGAAGAAAGTCTGCCGTAGAAATTATAATCACAAGCAACACTCAGAACAGTGCACACGCTCATTTTTATGATTCCTGCAGCGTCAACCGCGATTTTTGAAGTGTGGGAATATGCTCTTACAAGTCCGCCTGCACCAAGAAGAACACCGCCGAAATAACGGGTTGCAACAACAACACAGTCTGTGATGTTCTCTTTAAGAAGAACGTCAAGCACGGGCACACCTGCCGTACCTGACGGCTCTCCGTCATCAGAATAGCGCCTTGCCTGACCTTCACGCAGCACATAGGCATAAACATTGTGAGTTGCATCCCAATGCTTGCTTCTTATTTCATTTATGAATGCCATTGCCTCTTCCTGAGTCTTTACGGGCTTGGCATAACCGATGAAGCGTGAACGCTTTTCAATAAACTCGTCACTTGCTTCTTTGCTGAGTGTAAGATAATCAGACATAAAATCTCCTCTGTAAACAATAATTTAGCGGAAATGTTTGAAGAAATTAAAATCGAGCTTGTAGGGGCGTTGATCCAACGCCCGATTGTGAGCAAAGCGAACAATAACGGCTCTGCCGTTTTATTTTCCTTCGGAAAATGCACATTCGTGCCGGG
>JAZTWP010000029.1:0-93037 GCA_045636025.1 Acutalibacteraceae bacterium
TACAGTTAAGGATCTCGTTGCTATGATCGACGAACTCGAACCCTACGGTTCATACGTTGCTAACGTTCTTGACAAGGCTCTCGGCGTAGACATCACAGCTTGGGAAACAATGACTCTCACAGTTGTTGATGGTGACAGAGATTCATTCGTAGCAGCTCTCGAACAGATTGTTGCTCCTATCGTTCCTCTCCTTGACCTCCTCCTTTGCGAAGAAGACATCAGACTCTTCTACACAATCGACGGTTCAGGTGAAGACGCACTTACAATCTACGGTTCAGCAGGTTACGCTTACGGTATCATCCCCATCTTCGAAGCTCTCGGTTGCACAATGATGACTCCCGATGCATTCTATGCACTTGACGACGAAGCTAAGGTTGGCGCTATCATCGAACCTCTTCTTGACAGAATCGATGAAATCGCAGCAGATCCCGCAAACGAAATCCTTGATATGCTTCCCGCTATCACATACTTCATCAACTCTAACGGTCTTGATACAGCTGTAAACAACATCCTCAACAGCGTTGACACAGTTCTTGCAGCTCTTGAACCCCTCGTTGGTGAAACAAGTCTCCTTGCACTCCTCGGTGTAGATCTCAAGACAATGAACTTTGATTATCTCATGGAACTTGCTGCTGATGCTGTTGCAGAAAGCACAGGCCTTGATATTTCAACAATCGTTCTTGACTGTGTTGCTGAACTTACAACAGGTAAGATCATTTCTTACCAGTCAGCAAACGGTGAAACATACTACACAATGCAGTATGCAGGCGAATGGCAGAAGGCAGATATGGTTACAATCGTTATGCGTCTTGTAATCGAATTCCTTGCAGAAGGCGAAAATGCAGATGCTATCATCGAGCTCATCGGTATGAACTCACAGGGTGAAGATGCTACAAGTTCAGCAAGCTCACTCATCAAGTTCATCCTTACAGCTATTGCAACTGAACCCGTATCAAGCGGTGCTATGGCAACACTTTACTGGATCTTCTACGGTCTTAACGAAGCAACAGAAGCTATTGAACAGGCTAAGAACGAATTCAACCATAACTGGTCAGTAATTCTTACTTACTTTGAATCAAAGGGCGATGCTGTTACAAGCAAGGCTGCTGAAGTTCTCAGAGATATCCTTGATACATACTTCGACGGTATCTTTGATTCAGAAGGCGTTGCTCCCGAAGGTGCAATGACATTCATTGAAAAGATTAAGGCATTCTTCCAGAAGATTGCTGATTTCTTCAGAAGACTCTTCGGTATGGCTTAATTAAAAAACTTGTATAAATAGTTTTCCCCGGTGCTTCGGCACCGGGGTTTTTGTTTTATTAATTAAATATTCATAAAACAAGATACAATGTTTATAATTTATTTTTCAAACAATGTTAAAATATTAAAGTAAAGGAAATGGCTGTACGAGTTTCACGGTCATTTCTCCTTACATAGTTTGAACACGAAAACTCCTCGGATTAATACCCGGGGAGTTTTCGGCTTAACAGATTAAAACAGCGAGGTGAATTTCACCCCGCTGTTAATTTTTTTATTCTTTTCTGTTTATGATGAGTGTCTTTCAAGCATCATATATGCTGCCATACAGACTCTTGCGGCATCTGCATTATAAAGCGGATACTGATGCTCAGGATAGCGCTCTGCATAGGTTTCCATATAAGTTACCGTGCGTCCTACGTCATTCATATATGCTGCGGCAAGTACATTTGAACCCCAGCTGAAGTCTGAATCAATTTCGTGTTTTTCCCAGGCAAAAGCTTCGCAGAATTTATCATAAAGAGTGTTTGCACGCTTTGTGTCAGCACCGATAACACCGTGAATTATGGGGAAAACCTGTGCTGAAACTGAGGGGTAAAAACTGTTCCAGGAAAAATCGTGTGCATTTCTTCCGTTTTTGAAAATTGCTGTTACATAACGGTTTTCGGAAGCTTTCCAGAGTTTGCTCTCAATTGCGTTTATAATTATTTCCGCATTTGTTTCGCAGGTTGTGATAACTTCATTGAAAGATGCATCAACGGGAATAATAACTTCTCTGAAAAGGTCGGCAGCCATAAGCGCACCCTCATATACTTCGCAGTTATCCATAAGATATTTTACTTCGTAGTCGGGTCTTGCATATGCGAGACCTTTATGAAGTGTTGTGAACATTGATTTCACGATTCGTGCCATTTCGTCTTTGTGAGAGATGATGTATTCTTTATCACCTGTTTTTTCATAGTACTTTGTCAGTACCATAAGGAATGTTGCGCCGTATGAATCGGTTGAGTCATAAATTTTTCTGCCGTCTTCGGCTGTGCTTATTGTTTCATCTGTAACTTTGCCGTTTACAACAGTGATTTTGTAGTCATAAATTGTTGCATCAACACCGTTGTAATCGGTTTCTTCTGTATTGAGATGATCAAAATGCCAGTCCATATATGCTTTGACTTCTGCGGCATATTTATCACCGCTGTCAAGAAGTGCAAGTGCGGCAAAATCGGCAAAATACGGATTCATTGTGAATGTGCCGTTGTCACCGCTTGTCATAGGGATAGCACCGTTTTCAAGCTGTAATCCGAGGAGATATGCAGTTTCGGTTTCGAATGTTTTTTTGAAAACAGCAATATCTTCTTCTGTTGCAATATCTTTACGGATACCCACGATTTCAAGCAGATCTTCAGCAGGCTCCTGCGGTTCAGAAGAACAACCTGTGAAAAGTGTTGTAAAAATGCAGATAACCAGTAACAATGAAATGATTATATTCTTTTTCATAATAATTCCTCCGCTTTATAATATGATTATAATATCATATCCGAAAAAACAATACAAGATAAAAAGTGATTTTATGCTTTTGCGTATTGAGACAGCAGTTTGTGATCATTCATAGGCTTACAGCAGTTGTCTGTTCTGATTGATGACCACTTGCGCTCGATTTCTTCTGCCGAATCGTTATTGATATCAACAACATTGTCTTCGTCATCTGAGCCCATCATAAACCAGTCTGTAGTGTGCCCTTTTGCGCAATGACCTTTGTATGTCCATGTTGTCCAGTTGTATCCGCATTCATTGAAGAGTTTCAGAATGTATTCCCATTCGGCTGTGCCTCTGCAAGGGGAAAATTCACCTGCAAGAACGGGAACATTGAAGTTTTTGCTTGCGTGGTGCTCTGTGACTTCTCTGAAGCTTTCGTTTGAATCATCATAAAGGTGATACTGATACATAACATTTTCCCAGCCACGCTCTTCTTTATGCGGAATGTCATCGGGAGTCCAGATTGCTTCAAGAGTTATAATGTGGTCGGGGTCTTCTGCTCTGACAGCATTGTACAGCAGGGAATAGACGTCGTGATATTTGCTGTTGACTTTGTCTTCACCTTCATAATCGCACATCGGTTCGTTCATAAGGTCATAAGCCGCAACAGTGCCGTTACCTGCAAAATGACGTGCAATTTCTCTCCATAATTCGCAGGCAAGATTGCGGAAATGCTGACCCTCTTCAGTTTCGTCATAAAGACGGCAATGATTCACACGGCAACTGTGGTGTGCGATGCTCTGATGACCGGGTACACCGTGCATATCAAGAATTACATACATTCCTCTTTTTCCGCATTCATCAACAACCCAATCAAGACGGGAAAAATCAATTCTGCCGTTTTCTTTACGTTTCCAGGTGCCGTTGTCGTCTGTCTGAAAATTGCGGTACCAGAAAGGCACACGCACGCAGGTGAAACCGAGAGAAGAAAGATAATCAAGGTCTTCGGTTGTGATGAAGTTGTCTTCACGCACTTTTATAAGTCTGTCAGCTTCAGCTTTGCCGAAACGTTTTTCAAGGGTTGTCACAATATCCCATTGAGCCTCTCCGCCTTTGAAGAAACCCATCCATAATTCATCGAGAAGCCAGCCGCCGAGGTTTGTTCCTCGAAGAAAAACCTGCTTGCCTTCTGCATTTATAATTTTTGTACCGTCGCAATGAAGCATACTCAGAGACATATTCTGTCCTCCTTAAATATAATTAAAATGTGTAGTGTTAATCCTCATACCTCAAACGAAATATCACAGCGTTGTTTTACATTCATTTCTGCGAAATATCTGTTTTCAAGGGGTATCCATTCGCTGAAAAACCGTTCAGCCTTTTGCGGAGTGTTTCTTTTGCTGATTCGTTCTTTCTGAAGTTCAGGTGAAATATCCAGAAAAACAGAAAAGTCATAATAGTCTGAAAAAGCGGGGTGCATTGAATACACACCCTCAATGATTATAAGTTTTTCGGGATTTATTTGCTCAGCAGGCAGAAGCGACATTGTTGAGCAATCGAATTTTCTGAATGCTATTGTTTCGTTTCTGCTGAGGGGAATGAGAATTTCTTCTTCAAACCGTTCTCTGTCTATGTTACCGCCTGTTTCTGCATAGCGTTCTGGAGTACGCTGATGAGGTTGCAGAAAGAAATCATCGGTATGAAATACTGTGCAACCGTAAATCTCTTCAAGCAATCGGCTGAGAGTTGTCTTTCCGCTGCCGCTGCCGCCGTCAACGGCAATAATCAGTTTTTTGTTTTCATGCATTCCGTCGATTTTTTCAAATATCGGCTGAAACTTTGCGTAGCTGTCTTCGTTCATACAGATTCCTTTATAAATAAAGTGTTGTATTTTCCTTTTTGTTATATTATCATAAATTTCCGAAAAAAGTCAAGAAATGTGTGTAAGCTTAGTTTTTATATTTACTTTATTTTTTTTATATGATATAATACCTGCAAAACCAAGGAGGTTTGTGTATGGAAAATTTTAACGGCAATCCTGCCGATAATCAGAATTATCCCCCAGTGAATAATCAGAATTGCACTTCGGTAAATAATCAGAATGTCAATCCTCAGGCTAATCCTGACGCAAAAGCAGGTGGCAAGAAAAAGTTCTGGACCAGCAATATTATCGGTTTTCTTCTGATTCTTGTATTCGGTCCCCTTAGTGCTGTTACCGGTTTTCCGTTGTTTTTTGTAGGTGTTTTTGCAGGTGTATTTATGTTTGCATCATTCAGCACTGAAACTATTGATACAGGGTTTGTTATTGCAAATACAAACACTGTACTTGTAAGAAAAAGACGCCAGCTCCTTTTTATTCCATTTGTGATTGTGTCACTTGTCTGTACTTTAAGAAAAGGTGTTCTTTCAATTCCTTATAAAGAAGAGTATTTTCTTGGCAAAATCAATGATGATAAAAATGCAGATTTCCAGCCAATTCCCCGCAGTGAATACAAAAGAATTCTTGCTGAGCAGAGACAGATTTATTCAAAATATGTGCTTGACCCTCAGTTTGTGAAAAATGCATATACACTTGAATCTCTTAATTTGCAAAAGAAAAAGATGAGACTTATTCTTGCAAGTGTTTTTGCAGGTCTGTCTCTTTCCTGCGTAATCGTGCCCGGCGGATTTGCTGTTGCATTGATATACTGTATCGTTTTTATACCTATGGTTATCCTTTGGCTTCCCGATTACAAAGATGCAAAACTTATGCACGATGCATACATACGCTCAGTAGGTAATCCTAATTATCCTAATAACCCTAATGTTCAGCAATAAAAATCAAAAGCAGAGTAGCCGATACTCTGCTTTTTTTGTTATTTCTCAACTGCATCCCGTATATTCCAGTTGTTTTCATTCAGCAGACGCTCTGCAGTTTCTCTGTCGCATTCTTTGATTTCGCAAACGATTCTGACCATTCTGTCGGTAAGTTTTTTGTTGCTCGGTTTAAGGTTTATCATCATATTTTCATAAACCTTGCCCGTTTTTACCATAGCACAGGTTGAAATCATATTAAGCACAAGCTTCTGTGCGGTGCCGCTTTTCATTCTTGTGGAGCCGGTAATGACTTCAGCTCCCGTGTCTGTCACAATTGCATATTTTGCAGTTTTTTCCATAGGTGTATCTTCATTGTTTGTGATGCTGACGCTGACAGCGCCGACTTTGTTTGCATATTCGAGTGCACCTATAACATAAGCCGCTCCGCCTGATGCTGAAATCCCCACAACAATGTCCTTATCGCATACATTGTATTTTTTCAGATCTTCTTCACCTGCTTCGGCATTGTCTTCCTGAGATTCTGCAGCCTGAAACATACATTTTTCACCGCCTGCGATGATTCCCGTCACCTGCTCTTTAGGTACACCGAATGTGGGAGGGCATTCAGAAGCATCAATAACACCGAGTCTGCCCGAAGTACCTGCTCCCACATAAAAAAGTCTTCCGCCTTTTTCAAAACATTCTGCAGTAAGGTCGCAGACTTCTGCAATTTTATCGAGTTCTTTTTCAACGGCATAAACTGCATTAAGATTTTCCTGATTGATAAGTTTTACCATTGATAAAGTGTCCATTTTATCAATATGAGTTGATTTTTCGTTTCTCATTTCAGTTTTAAGCATACTTTTTCTCCTGTTACGAATATGAAATTTCATCAAAAATCTTTTTTGCCTGTTTGACGGCACCGTCAACCTGCTCGTTTTCAATAAGAATCAGCTCTGTGTTGCTGTCTTCAAGATGCTTTTGAATCTCCGTGAAAAGACAAGGATAAGTGCTGATGATTCCGCCCGAAAACAAAACGGGAATCTTTTTGTCTGCACCGTTTTCTTTAAGAAATTTTACTGCTGTATTTATTCTGTGTGCTGCAAAGGACATATTTTTTTTAAGTATTTCTTTTGCAGTTTCGTCATTCATTTCTGCCGCCTTAAAAACAAGGTCTGCAAATGAAGCAATGTACTTTTTGCCTTCACGATAAAAAACTGCAAGATGGTCTGATGCGCTTTCATCGAGTCTTTCGGTAAGAAGAGATGTCAGAAGTGTCTTTTTACCCGTGCCGTCTTCTTCACACAGCACAGCGGTGATAAGGTCTCTGCCGAGGTTGTAACCGCTGCCGCCGTCATCAAAAAACTGTCCCCAGCCTGAGATTCTTTTTCTTTCATTTCCGTTTACAGCATAGGTGATAAACCCCGTACCCATAATAACAAGAATGCATTTTTCATAATCTGAAACAGCAACAAGATTTTCAATATCGCTTCCGTTGTCAAAGGCAAGAAAACCGAATTTTCTGAAAAAGTTTCTGAGAATCTGAGCATTGTTACCCGTGAGACCACCGCCTGAAAGACCTGCAAACATTGTAATCTGCTGAAAGGGGATACCTCTGCAGACTTGTGTGATACCGTCTTTCAGCAGAGAAATGGTGTTTTCAATGCCGATATCATTGGGGTTTGATGCACCTTTGCATATTTCAGATACAATACTGCCGTCTTCGTTAATGAGCCTGAAAACAGTTTTTGTGCCGCCACCGTCAATGCCTAAAAAATAGTTGCCGTGTACATCATCAAAAAGTAATTCGTCTGATGAAATGCCTAAAATTTCCGCAATGTGTAAAATTACACGGACCGGCGGTAATGAATCTGAGCTTTCCCACTTGCTGACAGATTTTTCGGTGTAGCCGATAAGCTCTGCAAGCTGTTTCTGTGTAAGAGCGTTTCTTATTCTGTGACGTTTCAGATTTTTTGAAAAAGTAATCTGTCTGCTCAAATTTACCCCTCGCTTTCTGTTTTTATTATAAAACAATTAAAATCTTTTTACAATAGATAAAAATGTTTTGATATATAAAAACTCTATTCTGAGTAGAGGTATGTTGCTTTTGCGATATGCTTTACATTTTGCTGATGTTGAAGTATAATTGAAGAAACGGGGAACAGGAGGAATTTTTTTGGATATAAACAAACTTCTTGAAGGCACAGATTGTGAATGCGGAAAAAAGCACAATTGTGACATAAAATATGTTTACATCGAAAAAAATGCTGCCAGAAGGCTTTGTGAAGTATGCAGTGAATACAGACAGATATTGCTTGTTGCAGACGAAAACACCTTTTGTGCGGCAGGAGAGGCTGTGACAGAAGCCTTATCCCAAAAGATAATGAAGAAAGTTGTTTTCAGCGGCAAAGAAATTCTCATTCCCGACGAAACAGCCATTGAGACGGTTGAATCTCAGCTTGCAAGCACAGACCTTATTCTCGGAATCGGCTCGGGAGTTATTCAGGATCTTTGCAAATATGTGTCTTTCGGCAAAAGAATTCCTTATGTCATTTATGCAACAGCACCGTCAATGGACGGGTATGCATCAAACGGTGCCGCAATGATAACGGGTGGAATGAAAGTGACTTATCCTGCAGGTCTTCCTCTTGCAATTGTTGCAGATACAGATGTTTTGAAAAATGCACCTATTGAAATGATAAAAGCCGGCTACGGTGACGTAATCGGCAAATTCTCAGCTCTCAATGACTGGAAACTCAGCCGATGTGTAAACGGAGAATACTTCTGTGAGTATATTTATAATCTCACATATGAGCAGATTGAAAGAACAATTTCTCTTGCAGACGGTATTCTGAAACGTGACGAAGAGAGCGTAAAAACTCTTACGGAAGCACTTGTTGTAATCGGTATTCTGATGAGTTTTGCAGGGTCTTCACGTCCTGCATCAGGCAGTGAGCATCATCTGTCACATTTCTTTGAGATAACGGGAATTCTTGATGACACTGACTATCTGCCTCACGGTATAGATGTTGCCTTTTCCACTTTTGAAACAGCAAAAGTAAGAGAAAAAATTCTTTCACAAAAATTCCCGCTTAAAAGCTTCCGTCAGAGCGAAGGGGAGTATGAAGAAGTAATGAATTCTCTTTATAAATCTTCTGCAAAGGGTTGTATGGAGCTTCAGGCAAAGGTCGGCAATTACAAAAAGGACAGAACAGAAATTTATCTTGAAAAAGAGAATGAAATCAGAAGTATCCTTGCAGAAATGCCGTCTTCTGAAGAAATCAGCAGCCTTCTTTCACTTGCAGAGCTTGATATTAATGATTTTTATTCATTCTATGGCAGAGAAAAAATTGAAAATGCCGTGCTTTATGCAAAAGACCTTAAAGACAGATATACAGTGCTGTGGATGAATTATGATTTTTTAGAGTGATATATTGTTTTTTTATATTGAGAAATAAGCAACAAAAAAACCGGAGATGAAAATCTCCGGTTGATTTTATGTAATATTACATGGGGTTATACATATTGGGTGTGTATAAGGGAGCGGGGCCGGGGCCATACTGGTTGTTGCCGTCGCTGTCCTTAAGAAGCTGAATGAGAACAAGGATAGGACCTGCAAGGGGGATAAGGCACATAAAGTAGTAAGCACCTGACTTGCCTGTGTCGTGGAATCTTCTTACCATAACAGCAAGAGAAGGAATGAAGAATGCAATACCTGCAATCCAGCCTACAACGGGGATAAGACCGCAGAGGAATGTAAAGAGAACTGTCCACCAGAATTCGCTCTTTGAAGCTCTGCCGTTGAAGTTAGCATAGTTCTTGAAGTAAAGCTGAACAGCTGTCTTAAAGTCAACGTTGCCGTGGTTAGCAAGTGAGTTGTCGTTAGACTGAGGAGCAGCCTGGTACTGGGGAGCTGCCTGATACTGGGGAGCAGCCTGATACTGAGGTGCAGCCTGATACTGAGGTGCAGCCTGGTACTGAGGAGCTGCCTGATACTGAGGAGCTGCCTGAGGAGCGGGTGCTGCCTGGGGAGCAGGAGCTGCCTGGGGCTGATTGAGATCAAACATGCCAACTGTCTTTTCGTCTTCTGTTACAACGGGAGTACCGCAAGCAGGACAAAAAGTAACGTTGGGAGCAAGCTGAGCGTTACAATTTTTACAATTCATAAGAGAACCTCCTAAAATTGAATAGTATTATAAATACAAAACTATTTACAAAAACAATTATAGCACTTTTGTACATATTGTCAATACAAAATACGCATTTTATAGTCATAAAAATTCAAAATTATACATAATTATTATATTACAATGATTATTTATACAGAACTGAAAAAATAAGTTTTTAAGAAAAAAACGGAAACAGACAATAAAATCCGTTTCCGCTGTTTTTGAAATCAAGGTTTTCTGATTGTGAAGTTGAGTCCCAGTGCACCAACAGCAAGTACAAGAAGCATAATAAATGGAGCTGTGTAACTTCCGCTTGAAATAAGAAGGCTGTTGCTGAATGATGCAATAAACGCTGCTGCAATCAGATTGAAGTTTGTGATGCTGTAGTTTGTAGGGAAGTGCTTCTGACCGTAGAAAGAAGCTGAAAATGCAGAGGTAACCGTGGGGCAGGCACCGTATGAAAGTCCGGTAAGGCAAAGACCTGCAATGCAAACGGGGAGTGAGTGAATATTTACCGCAAGAAGAGTGATTCCTGCCGCAACAATAGTGAGAATGTTTGCGGCAATCATAGTTGTGCGTCTGCCGAGAAGGTCATAGACAGCACCTGTGATAATTCTGCCCAGACCGTTGCAAACAGACAGCACACCGACAAGTGTTGTTGCAAGTGCAGGTGCCGCATCAACAGAAAGAACAAGGTCTCTTGCAAAGCTGATAACTGAATTGCCGACTGCTGTCATAAATGCCATTGTTACAAAAGCTCTCCAGAAAGTGAAGCTTTTAAGCATCTCTGCAGTTGTGAAATCACGTACTTCAAAAGATTCTTTTTTAACGGCTTTTGTGTTTTTGGGAGCAGGAAGCACGGTATCTTTATCAGGACGGCGGAGAATGAGTCCTGCAATAATAAGCACGACAGCCAGCACAATACCAAGAAGAACATAAGTCTTGCTCCAGCCGAAAGCTGGATTTTCAAAAAGAACGCTTACAGCATTGCCGAGAAGGAGAGTGCTGATGCCGAAACCGAGCATAAGACAGCCTGAACAGAAACCTTTTCTGTCAGGGAACCAGGCGCATACTGTTGAAACCACAACGTTGTAGCAGATACCTATACCTGAACCTGCAAGGAATGCATAGCTGATGTAAAGCATATAGAGCATTTCTGCATTAAGAAATCCTGTGATGATAAAACCTGCACCCACAAGAAGTCCTGCAAGTATGAGTGTGATTTTAGGTCCTGCTTTTTTGCAGATAAGACTTCCCGCAAAAGCACCAAGACAGAAGAAACACATTGTAAGTGTGAAGTTGAATGCGAGAGAAGAATCGCTCCATTCAAAAACAGACTTGAACGGAATCTTGAGAATTGACCAGGCGTATAAAACACCTGAAAACAGCATTGAAAAAACACCGATCGCCAGATATAACCAACGCACGGATGTTGATTTTGTGTTCATAAGATAACTCCTTGAGTTTAGTCAGTAAATAAAGGTAGTATATCATAAATACAAAGATTTTGCAACATTATACCAGTATGAATTTTTGTTGACTTGATATTGCGGATATATTATATTAATATCAGGTGATGAAAATGAAAAAAGTTATTATTGCAGGGGCAGGTATCGGCGGATTATCCGCAGCGGTGAATCTTGCAAAAAACGGTTTTGATGTTACCGTGATTGAGTCAAAACAGAAAAAAGAGCTTGGCTATGACTGGCGTGACACTATTCTTAAAGAGATTTTTGATCGTGCGGATATTTCTGTGCCCGATGATTCTCATTTTGAGCCTCACGTCAAAGTCTGTTACAGAAATCCCGATAAAAGCCGTAAGCTTGTGTCACTTCTGGAGCCTGACAAAAGAGTTGTTTCTGTTGACAGAAAGTTTCTTGCAGCACATCTTGTTGCAGAGGCAGAAAAGTACTCGGTAAAGTTTATTTTCGGCACAGAAATTAAGTCTGCGCTGTATTCAGACGGCAGAGTAGTCGGTGTTAAAACTTCAGACGGTGAGTTTTATTCAGACCTTGTTATTGATTCGGCCGGAATTCAGTCTGCGGTGCGTAATTCTCTTCCCGAATCTGCGGGCGTATGCAAAGGCACTCCGAAAACAGACACGCTTTACACCTACAGAGCATATTATGAAAGAATTACTGACGAAATGTCTGACCCTCCGTTTCATTTTTACTTTTATCATATGGGAAGAAAGGGTATTGACTGGGTCATTACTCATAAAGATTATATAGATATTCTTGTGGGCAGTTTTTCTCCTCTTACCGATAAAGAGATTGAAGATGCCGTCAATGATTTCAGAGAAGAATTTCCCTATATGGGCACTAAGATTCTCAGAGGCGGTCAGATGTCAAGAATTCCTCTTGGCAGAACACTTCCCGTTATTGTCTGTGACGGTTATGCGGCTGTTGGCGACAGTGCTGTTATGATTGAACCTCTCAGCGGCTCGGGTATTTCTCAGAGTATGCTCGGCGGTAAAATTCTTGCTGATACTGTTACCGCAAATGCTACGGGTGAACTGACAAAAGAAGTTCTGTGGAAGTATCAGTACAGATATTTCAAGGAGTTTGCAGAGAAAAATATCCCCGATGATATCATAAAAGGTTTTTTAAGCTATACAAGTGCCGAGGAGCTTGATTATCTTGTGAAGAGCCGTATTCTTACAGAAAAGGAGTTTTCGGGCGGTTCGGATATAAAACTCACTTTCGGTGATATTATAACAAAGGTCGGTGCATTATTAAGACGACCCGTGCTCATAAAAAAACTTCTTACAATAGCAAAAAGCCTTATGAAATATAAAAAAGTCTGTGCTTCAATGCCTTCTGAGTATGACAGAGCGGCAATTGAAAAATGGCAGAGGTCATATGTTGAATTTTAATCAAAAAAAGGACATCAGCCGATGTCCTTTTTTTTGATTAAATTGTGATTCCGAATGCATTTCTGAGTTCTGTTCTTACGTCAACATCCTCACAGAGTTTTGCGGGGTTTGCATAATAACGGTCAAGAATTTCACCCAATTCCGGAATAAGAGCTGTGTTGCAGGTTTTAAGGAATTCAAGAAGTTTTTCCATAAATTCACAGCCGATGTAGAATTTTACTGACCACTTTGTAAGCTCTTTGCAGATTGGGTGATCCCCCTGAAGGAATTCTTTGCAGTTTCTCATTCTTCTTATGTAATCATCTGCTTTTTCAAAAGCCTTTGCCTTGTTGCCTGCCTTGTAAATACGCATCATTTCATTGAATTCCTTGTACATACGGCCTGAGGGAACGTCCATAAGACAAGATGTGCAAAGGTGGTCTGCAAATACAATGAAATCGTCAGCAGCATCGCCCACAATCTGTCTGATTGCAGCTTCCCAGGATTTCTGAGGGTTGTAATTTTCGCTGTCCCAGAGGTAATCTGCAATTGTGATAAGAGGAATCTTTGAGCACTCTGCATATTCCATACAGTTTGCAATTATACCTTGAGAATATTTGTAAAGGTCGGGGTCTCTGCCGATTATGGGATAAATATGCATTTCATTGAACATTGCACAGTCATTAACAGGGTAGTTGTCCCAGTAAAGAGGCTTGTGACGAGTGTTTTCAATAAAATCAACAGCCTCTCTGCTTGTAAGCTCTCTTGAGCAGATATCTCTGCCTGTCCAGAAAACAGAAATCATGGGAGAAATGTTTCTGCCGAGCTTTGCAATGTAGTATTCATTGCCCTTGCCGTGATAGAGAGTGGGGCAGATTGTAAGTCTTACTGACGGGTCAATTGCAAGAATCGCATCGTGATATTTTTCAATAAGGTCAATATGAGCATTTACGGTTTCGCCGTAAAGAGCCTTGTCGTCTTCAAAAATCAGATCTTCATCAATATCGTCAAGAAGGAGACCGAAGTGACGGATGCCGATTGAATAAAGCTGTTTTGTTTTCTCCATAAGAGTTGTGAATTCTGCAGGGTCAGAATATCTTACAGAAAGTCCGGGAGCAACGCACCAGCAGAAATTCATAAAATATGTCTTTGCTGCATCAACAAGCTCTTTGAGTTTCATAAGGTCTGCTTCGGGATAAAGGTCACGCCACAGCTCTCTGTGATAAAGGTCATCTTTGGGGCCGTAATAAACGGTGTTCATTCTGCTTTTTGCCATAAGCGTCATAATTGACTGACGCTTGTCGTGACTCCAGGGTGTGCCGTAGAACCCCTCAATATATCCTCTTGTTTCAAATGTGGGAGCGCAGGTGTATTCACCATCTGCAAGGCAAGATTCTCTTATACGCTTAGCCGCATCGCAAAGCGCATAGAACGCACTTTTTTCACCTGAACATTCAATTTTCAGGTTTTTGCCGCTTACGGTGAGAATATATTTTTCATCGGTAATTCTGTGAGTTCTTTTGCAGTAACATGTTTTTCTTGTGTCTGATACTGTGAATTCGGTATTGTAGCCCTCAAGCTCGGGAAACAGCTCTGTGATATTCAGATTCTTTAACATTAAGAAATCCTCCTGTCAATAGATATGACTTTATTATATATATAATTTTAACAAAATTCAACCCGTAGACAAAAATACTTTTTTATGTTATAATCAAAAATATCTGATTATGAGAAAAGAGGGAGTGTATATGTTTTTTGATATAAAAGATTTTTCAGCAAAAATTATCTGTGAAAATGATGTTGTTGACACCGTCATTGAAACAGATGTGACAGAAAATGAAATTGCATTATATATTCAGGCAGAAAATGATAAGCCTGAGTTTGTGGAGCTTAACTGGGCATTTGATTCTGCAGATGATATCTTTGTACTCGGTGATGCATGGGAAAGAAGCTACGGTGACCTTGAATTCAGAAAAATTTCAGATAATGACAGATATATGCCATGGTATTTCATCGCAACAGACAAAAAACAGAGTTTCTGCTTCGGTGTAAAGACTCAGCCCAATTCTTTTGTAAGTTTCCGCTATGATAAAAACGGTATTACAGCTCTTGTGGACTGTCGTAACGGCGGATGCGGTGTGCATCTTAACGGAAGAAAGCTCTGTCTTGCAACTTTTGTAAAGGCTGAATACGATAATGCAGAAATTCTCCCGTGTCTTACAGATTACTGCAGAAAAATCTGCGTGAGCACAATTCTTCCAAAAGAAAAAATCTACGGCGCAAACAACTGGTATTATGCATACGGAAAAAGCAGTTATGAAGAAATTGTTGCTGATGCAAAACTTCAGGTTGAACTTGCAGAGGGTATTGAAAATAAGCCTTTCCAGGTTATTGATGACGGTTGGCAGCTTTATTCCTGCGCAGGTCCCTGGCTTCCCAATGAAAAATTCGGTGATATGAAAAAGCTTGCCGATGAAATTAAAGAAATCGGTGCAAGACCCGGTATCTGGGTGCGTTTCTTGCGAAATAAGGCTGAATCAATCACGGAAGAAATGAAGATTCAGAGGAATGATGGCAAAGAGAAATATCTTGATCCCACAAGACCTGATGTGCAGAAGCTTATCAGAGCAGATATTGAAATGATCAAAGGCTGGGGATATGAACTTCTCAAGCACGATTTCACAACAGCAGACCTTTTCGGCTGTTTCGGCGGTGCAGACAACGGCACAATAACAAAACACGACAACTGGCATTTTTATGACAAGACAAAAACAAGTGCAGAGATAACTCTTGACCTTTACAGACTTATAAAAGATGCTGCAGGAGATATGCTTATTATCGGCTGTAACACAGTTTCACACCTTTGTGCAGGTCTTGTTGAAATCAATCGTACCGGTGACGACACAAGCGGCAGAGAATGGGAAAGAACACCTAGAATGGGTGTAAATACTCTTGCATTCCGTCTTGCTCAGAATGAAATTTTCTATATGTGCGATGCTGACTGTGTAGGCATTGTCAAGGAATGTCCCTGGGAGAATAACAAACAGTGGCTTCATCTTCTTTCTTACTCAAACACTCCGCTGTTTGCTTCCTGCAATAACACAATTGACGAAGAGCAGAGAAAAGATATAAATACTGCATACAAAGTTTTCCACGAGCCTCATACATTCAGACCCGTTGATATTTATGAAGAAAAAACACCCAAAGAATGGCTCATCGACGGTGAAATTGTAACATACGACTGGAAAAATAACTGACCGAAAAATTTTTGAATCAAGGTGAAAAATAATGCCGATTCAGCTTATCCGTCAGGATATAACAAAAATTGAATGCGATGCTATTGTGAATCCCTCCAATGAAAAACTGTATCCCACGGGCGGTACAGATCTTATGATTCATAAAGCTGCAGGAGAAAAGCTTCTTGAAGCGTGCAGAAAAATCGGTGGTTGCCCCACGGGTGAAGCTGTGATAACTCCCGCATTCAATCTTCCTTGCAGATATGTTATTCACACTGCAGGACCCGTCTGGCAGGGCGGAGGACATAATGAAGGCAAGAATCTTGTTTCCTGTTATCAGAAGAGTCTTAATCTTGCAATAGAAAACGGTTGCAGAAGTATTGCATTTCCGCTTATTTCATCGGGGCTTTACGGCTTCCCTAAAATGGATGTACTGCGTATTGCTCTTTATGCGCTGAGTGCTGTTGAATATTACAGTGATGACGACATAACTGTTTATATTGTTCTTTATGATAAAGAATCATATAAACTTGGTGAAGAGCTTTATCCCGGAATTGATGCATATATTGATGATAACTATGTTGCGGCACATTCCGTGAATTACCGCAGAAACACACATATGCTTGAGCGAAGACGTCGTGAAGCTGTGATGTGTGAAAGTTCTGCAATGCCTGCTCCTTGCATGCAGAGCAGTCTTGCCGAAAAGAAAAAGAGTCTTGATGAGTACATAAAGCTTGATGAATCCTTTGCAGAGAAGCTTCTTAAACTTATTGATGCAAAGGGAATGGACGATGTTGCCTGTTACAAAAGAGCAAATGTCAGCAAACAGACCTGGCACAAACTTATGACAGACAAAAACTACAAACCGAATAAGAAAACTGCAATTTCATTTGCAATTTCTTTAATGCTGACTCTCGAGGAAACTCAGAATCTTCTTGCATCTGTAGGGTTTGTGCTGTCAGACAGCAGTCTGTTTGATGTTATAATCAAATACTGCATTGAAAATGAAAAATACAACATTCTTGAAATTGATTCTGTGCTTTTCAAGTATGACCAGGAAACTCTTTTTTCTGTGTTGTAAAAAGTCAATTGCAGATTGACCAAAGAAAAAACAAAATAAGCTATACTGTGGTTGTAAGGTTGAGAAAACCTTTCAGCCACATTTTTTTCGGAGGTAACACAAAATGAAAAACAACATAACAGAACTCGTATTTATTATTGACAACAGCGGCTCAATGGCAGGACTTGAAAGTGACACAATAGGCGGATTCAACGCAATGATTGAAAAACAGAAAAAGGAAGAGGGCAGATGCTTTGTTTCAACTGTATTTTTCAACAGTCTCACAGAAGTCATTCACGACAGAGTGAATCTTGAAGATGTAAACTCTCTTACAGACAAAGATTATCAGGTGGGCGGATGCACAGCTCTGATTGACGCTATAGGCGGTGCAATTCATCACATCGGAAATATCCATAAATACGCAAGACCTGAAGATGTGCCTGAGCATACAATGTTCATTATCACAACAGATGGTATGGAAAACGCAAGTCGCAGATATTCTGCTGAAAGAGTCAGAACAATGATAGAAAATCAGAAAAACAGATACGGCTGGGAATTCATTTTTATCGGTGCCAATATTGATGCCGTTGAAACAGCCGCACGTTACGGAATCAATCCCGAAAGAGCCGTGAATTACAATGCCGATTCAACGGGTACAAAGGTGCTTTATGAGTCTGTTGCTTCGGCTGTAAGTTGTGCAAGAAAGTGTAAGACTCTTGATAACAACTGGCGTGAGAATCTTGACAGAGATTTTGAAAAAAGAGGCAGAAAGTAATAAAAACAACCTCCGATTTTTCGGAGGTTGAATTTTTTTACTTTGCAATTATTGTGTTGATATTCTTTTCCATCAGAGAGAAGAAATCTTCAACAATCTTTTTGTCATCATCGTTACCTCTTACACACATTGAAAGGGTAATCACATTTTTATATGTTGTAACTGTAAGAAGTACAAATGGTTTGTATTTTACAGCACCTGACATAAATGCGTCAGCAGGTTCCTGACCGCCGAGGCTGAATGCCGTACCGTTCAGAATACCGATGTTACTCATTGCCATAAGGGGATTTGAGTAGCCGATTTTAATAATTTCTTCACTTGCAGCGTGGGGAAGAATATTGTAACCGAAGTTGAGAAGAGGCAGTCCGTAAAGCCCCATAAATTTGTCTTTCTTGAAACGGTTGGAGCTTTCAATAACGTATTTTACGGTGTCTGTAATATCTTTGCCAAGCTCGGGAATTGCACACTGCATCCAGGATGTATGATTTGTGAAACCTTTGTCTGAAACGGTGTCCATATGACGACGAAGGTCAATTGCGTTGGAAATCATTATCTTGTCGCTTTCTGGATAGCCTGCAAGCTCATAAACACTGCGGAAGTAGCTTGCAAGAATAAGCTCGTTGATTGTGGCACCCATTTCTTTGCCTTTTACTTTAAGACTTTCAAGAGTTGATTCGCTGAATTTTTTTCTTGCAATGAAAGATTCGTCACGGATACTGTCTGCTGTGAGAGGGAATCTGTGGTCATCTCTTGCATTTATGTTTTTGAACAGACGACGGGCAACACCTGCCTCTGTTTTTGAAAAGCCTGAATAAACATCGTTGTAAGAACGTGAACCTGTTCTGAAATTGATGGGGCTTGTGCCGTTTTCAATATAGGCATTGTAATTTTCACAGAAAGACTGAATGAAATATTTCAGGTCTCCGCCATCCATACACATATGATTTTCAACCATACAAAGAGAGCTTTTTCCGTCTTTGATGAAAAGGGCAACTTTCATCTGTATGTGAGAGTCGGGTGCTATGTACTGAGTGAGGAATTCATCTGCCGCTGCGGCAATATCATCAGGATATGACACGGTGAAAACGTCGTCAATATTATAGGGCATAACTTCCCAATGGGTTGAGATTTTTGTGTCAACAAATTTTGAATGAAGTACGGGCACTTTTTCAAAAGCACAGATAAGAACTGTTCTGAGTGCTTCAATATCGGGAACAAAATCGTAATTCAGTTCCACGTGTACCATACGGTCGTTGAAGTCACGGAACAGATAGTGCATTTTATCCCACAATTCGGCATTTAATCTGCGTCGTCTCATTATTCTTCAACCTCCTGTTTGTACATAAAATACTTCATATTACTCATAACAATGCTGATAATGTATGCAATGTCTGCAGCAACACCAAGAAGAATTATCGGCCAGCCTGCCGCCCAGGTGATAATGCCGTATGCCGAAAGAAGAATATAGAGCATTGATGCGATAATCGGCATATATACAAAGAATGAAATTGTGCGGAATTTCTGTTTTGTTGTGTATGCAAAAACAAGGTCAGCCGCAAGTGCGATTATAACACCGCCTGTGAGAATAGGCCATGTTGTAAGGGCAGGGAACATCATAAGGAAGAAAAGGAATGCAAACACGGTTGCAAGCATTACACAGCCGAAAATCAGCACTCTTGCAATGGGGTGGAAAATTCTTCGCATTGTGCAGAGTTTTCTGATTGCAAAACTGAGATAGAAAATAACAAGTGCAAAAACTCCGCCAACGATGATGAGCCATGTTTTGCCCCAGGCACCCGTAAGGTCGCTGACAACAAAGTATGAAACAAGAAGAAGCACAAATGAAACAAGACTGCCTATGTTGATAAGCTTTCTGCGGCGCTTCTTTTTGCCTGCTTCAAGAAAATCGTTGTAGCCTGCTTCAAGATCACCGAATTCATCAGCAAGAAGGTCTGTAAGGACACTTTCATCAGTAAGTCCTGAAGCTTTTATCTCGTTTGCTCTGGCAGTCATCCGGTCAAGAATATGCTTCTTGTAGAGATATGTTGTGTGATCATCTTTTAATTTTGAACAGGAGGTTTCGATGTGGTCAATAAATTTCTTCATAATTGGCCTCCGGATGAGAATTTTGAATTTTTTAATTTAATAATACAATTATAACATAAGTCAGAATAAATTTCTACTGCAAAATAATTTTTTTTGTAACAAGTGATATGAATTGTGCTGAAGCAGATGATACAGATTCTTGACGCAAACTTATGAATAACACAAAATAAAAACAACCGGATAATGTCCGGTTGTAGCTTAAGCTGAATATTCAAATGTATGATTTTCAAAGCCTGATGAATAAACTTGAGTGCCGTCAGTTTTTACCCACATAGCTTCGGTGTCTTCAATTGATTCAATAAGTGCTTTGCCTTCTTCCTCATCCATAAGGAAAAGAGCGGTTGATAATGCGTCACCCATACCTGAATCTTTTGTGATAACAGACACCGAGTTGTATTTTGTGCCCGGCATAAGAGTTTCGGGGTCAATAATGTGGTGATAATTGATGCCGTTGACGGTGTAAAAACGCTGATATGAACCGCTGGTAACAATAGAATTATCGCTCAGCTCAACATATTCAATATAGGGTTTCTCTTCATTTTCTTTATCGGGATTTTCAATTCCTGCCTTGAAAGGCTGATTTTCTGCATTAAGACCGATTGTGCGGATATTACCGCCTACATTGATGATGAAAGATGTTATACCCTTGCTTTCAAGGTGCTGTGCAACCTTTTCAACTGTGTAACCCTTTGCTATTGCACCCACATCAAGGCGCATCTCAGGGTCAGAGAGGAAAACTGTGCTGTTTTTTTCGTCAACAATGATATTGTTGATATCAGTATGCTTTTCAGCTTCTCTGAGTTTTTCCATATCGGGCAATTCTGCATTTGCAGGGTCATCAAGTCCCCGGGATCGGTAATTGTGCCATATTCTCAGCACACTGCCCATTGCAATATTTACTTTACCGTTTGTTTTCTGATACATTTCTTTTGAAAACTGAATCATTTCAATTATCTTTGCATCAACTTTAACGGTCTGATGTTCACCGTCTTTAACATCATTTATTGTAACAAGATTGTTTATCCCTTCATAACGGGTATAGATGTTGAAAAGTCGGTGATATTCGTAAAGAAGACTCTTTATGTCTTCGCATATAAGATTGAATTCTTCTTCTGTTTCCGTGTAACCTGTGATTGTTGTTGCCGTATCAAAATAATCAAAGTAATGAGCTGAATATTTTGTTTTCTCAACATCTGCTTTGCAAGCACTCACAGAAAAAAGAGTGACAAAAGTCAGAATAACTGCTGTTATACGCAAGAAGTTTTTTTTCATAAAAGAGTCACCGTCCCGTCATTGAAAATGGGATGCTGCAGAAGCAACATCCCGGAAATTCATAAATTAAACTTAAGCAACAGTTGCTGCAGCTGAAGCAGCTTTGATCATATCTGTGATATCGATTGTACAACCTGCTGTTGCAAGGTCGCCTGTGCCTTTGCCTTCTGCATTTGCAAGAGCTGAGAAATCAGCAGCTGTCTTACCAACAAGAGCTGAATCGAAAGCAGCAGCCTGCTCGTTCCATTCCTTAGCACCGTATGCTGACATACCGTAGTCTGTGCCGAGTTCACTCTTTGTCTTGAGTTCAGCTGTTGTGTCTGTTGTTGAAACACCTGCTGTGTCAAATGTAACCTTTGACTGAGCAGCATCTGTCTTAGCAACAACCACTTTGCCTTCTGCATCTGTAACAGCAGCAACGATTGTAGCTGTTACGTCAACTTTACCGTCAGCTTCTTCTGTTGCATCAGCATTTGTAACTGATGTTGCAAATGCAATGCTGAGCTTGTCAGCTGATGTAGCCTTTGATGCAACTGCGTTTTCAACTGCCTTATCAAGAGCTTTGATAAAATCGCTAACGCTGATTGTACAACCAGCTGTTGCAAGTTCGCCTGTGCCCTTTGTATCTTCACCCATAAGAGCCTTAACTTCAGCAACTGTCTTGCCCTTTGCTGTTGCTACGAAAGCATCAGCCTGTACGTCCCATTCCTTAGCACCGTATGCTGACATACCGTAGTCTGTGCCGAGTTCGTACTTTGTCTTCATTTCTGTTGAAGCTTTAGCAACACCTGCTGATGTCCATGCTGCTGTTGCATCAAGAGTATCAAGAGCGATGTCTGCGATTTTGCCTTCTGCATCAAGAAGAACAGCAACTGCTGTTGTGCTTACCTTAAGGCTGCCGTCTGTTTCGCCGTCAGCATCCATTGTATCACCGTAAGCTGAAACAACACCGAGACCGAACTTGAGGTCTGCTGTGCTTGCTGTTGATGAAGATTCTTCTGTTGAGGGTTCTTCTGTTGTAGATTTGTTGTCACAAGCAGCGAATGAGAAAACTGTTACTGCCATGAGAACAACAAGAAGTAAACTGATGATTTTTTTCATTTTAATTTGCTCCTTTTTTCTTTTTTTAATTTTTCAACCTTTATTATTAAATCAAAAATAAAGAATTATGTCAATGTTATTTTTACAATTTGGCATAATTCTATGAAATGTTCAAATTTTGAGTGAAGAACTGCGTCTGATTAGTATATTTGCACCTATGCCGATAAATATACCTGCAACAGTTCCCGTGATAGCAAGGACAATCATATAATAACCAAGCTGAATTGTGTCGAAAAGAAATACAGCCACAAGAATCTGACCGAGATTGTGAGCAACAGCTCCCGTTACGCTGATACCTGTTGTAGAAAATTTGTCAACTTTCTTGAGAATTGCCATAAGAGTCAGACTCAGAACAGCCCCTGCAGCGCTGTAAGCAAGTGTCATAACATTGCCGAAGAGCATTGCTACTATAAAAAGACGAAGCCCTGATACAACGGCAGCTTCTTTGAATCCGTATCTGTATAACACAAAAATTATAACAAGGTTCGGAAGCCCCATTTTTATGCCGGGAACAGCAGACCACAGCGGAGGCAGAAGTGCTTCAAGATAAGCCAGTATCAGCGCTACGGATGTTATAACACCGAGTACGGCTATTTTTTTTGTACTCTCTTTCATTCTGACAAATCACCCTAAGCAACAGCATCCAGATCGGGACCGGATTGCTTGTCTGTAATTTCTATAACGATTTTGTGAGGCAGGCAGACGATTGATTCGCCTGAATACGATATTGCTCTGTGTTCCTGACAGATTTTATCGGGGCAATCTGCCTGAGAAATAAAGGCTTTACCGTTTTCGATAACCAAAGTGTTTGAAAACTCATTGTTCTTGCCGGTGATAATTTCAACGGTTCTGTTTTCATAGAGTGAATAACTCTCGGTCTGTTCACCGTCAATTTTTACAATTACCGTACTGCCTTCCTGCCTTGAGAGGGTTGTGATAAGCAAACCTGCTGCCGCTATCACAAGGATAACGGCAACGAGGATGATATCATTTCTTGTTTTTTTGTTGATTTTCATATCAGCTTATGCGTTGTTGAGTGTATGAATACACTTTGTGGGACAATTGTCAACACAAATTCCGCAACCGCTGCACTTTGAATAGTCAATAACAGCAACATTGTCTGTTACCGTAATTGCTTTTTCAGGGCAGTTAAGCTGACATTTTTTGCAGCCGATACAAGCATTTTTGCAGTTCTTTCTTGCAACAGCACCTTTTTCTTTGTTGCTGCACATAACTGCAGTTGTTGTATTTTTGGGAATGATGCTGATGATGTGCTTGGGACAAGTCTTTACACATTTGCCGCAACCGATACATTTTCTGGGATCGATGTGTGCAAGAGAATCGTGAACGCAGATAGCATCTGCAGGACAAACTGCTTCACAGTCACCGCAACCTACACAACCGTAGATGCATGATGAGTCACCGCCAAACAGCATAGAAGCTGCTGCACAGCTGTCAACACCGTCGTAGACAGCCTTTTTGCTTGTTGCATTGCAATTGCCGTTACATGCAATGAATGCAACACCCGGTTCGGCAGCTTCAACAGAAACGCCGAGAATTTCTGCAAGCTTATCTGCAACAGCACCGGCACCGGGAATACAGAGATTCGGTTCGGCTTTGCCTGCCGCAACAGCTTCTGCGTAGCTGTCACAACCTGCATAACCGCAGGCACCGCAGTTTGCACCGGGAAGAGCTTCTCTTACATTTTTTACAGTTTCGTCTTCTTCAACTTTGAAAAAGTGTGATGCAAGTGCAAGAAGTACACCTGCTATAATACCGAGAACACCTACTATAAGAAGGGCTGTTAAAATATTTTCTGCCATAACCTGACTCCTCCTTAAGCAAACAGATTCTCAACGACACCTGCAAATCCGAAGAATGCCATTGATACGAATGATGCGGCAATAAGTGTTACGGGAAGTCCTTTGAGTGATTCGGGAATGTTCTTTTCGCTGATAACTGAACGTACACCTGAGAAAAGAACCATTGCAAGAAGGAATCCGACACCGCAACCGAGTGAGCTTACCATTGATTCAATAAAATTGAAACCGTCATTGATGTTGTTGATTGTAACACCGAGAACAGCACAGTTTGTTGTGATAAGAGGGAGATAAACACCAAGGCTCTTGTGAAGTGCGGGAATGAACTTTTTAAGGAAAATCTCAATAAACTGAACAAGTGCCGCAATAACAAGAATAAACACGATTGTCTGTGTGTATTCAAGACCTGTTTTGTTGAGAATAAACATCTGGATAGGCCATGTAACTGCAGTTGCAACAAGCATAACGAAAATAACCGAAATACCCATACCCACAGCCTGATTGAGCTTCTTTGAAACTCCGAGGAAAGGACAGATGCCGAGGAATCTGTTAAGAACATAGTTGTTAACAAGAACAGAAGACATAAGAATGATAACAAGACCTTTGAAATCCATTATTTTGCCTCCTTTTCTGCTGATGCACAGCCACCGTTACAGACACCTGCTGAGGGGCAGCCTGCACATGAAAATTCTTTTTTCTTGATAGCTTTACCCTTTGTGATGATGTTTACAACTGCAATAAGAAGACCGTAAACCATAAGACCACCGGGAGCTTTTACAAGAATATCGATTGTATGATCAACGAGGAAGGGTATTTCGATTCCTGCAAATGTGCCTGAACCGAAAACTTCACGGATTGTAGCCATTGCAAGAAGAGCAATAGTGAAACCGAGACCCATTCCGATACCGTCAAGTATTGATTTTCCTACTGTCTGCTTGCCTGCAAACATCTCAGCTCTGCCGAGAATGATACAGTTAACAGTAATAAGAGCAAGATAAACACCGAGCAGTTCATAAAGTTCGGGAAGGAATGCGTGCATAAACATCTGAACTATTGTAACGAAACCTGCGATTATAACGATATAGCAGGGGATGCGCATTGAATCGGGTATAACCTTACGGAAAAGTGAAACAACAGCATTTGAACAGATGAGAACTGCCGCAGCGGCAAGACCCATTGCGAGAGCACCGATAACTGTGTTTGTTGTTGCCAGAGTAGGACAGGTGCCGAGAATAAGCACAAAAACAGGGTTTTCACGAAGTAAGCCTTTGAGGAGTACTGTCAAATTGTTTTCTTTATTCACTTACAACCTCTCCTTTCAGAATAGTAATTGCTTCAAATGTCTTTGAAACGGCTGTTTTGTAACCGTTTGTTGTGATTGTTGCGCCTGCAATGACATCAATATCACCGTAGGTTTCAGCTGTTTTGCCGTTGAACTGTGAGTAGAATGATTCATCACCGCAGACAGAACCTATGCCTTCACTTTCGCTCTGGTAAGTTGTTTCACAATAAATGATTGTGCCGTCTTCTGTGAGTGAAACCTTGATTTTGATGTGTTCACCGGATTTTGTATATTCATCACCATAGATGCCGTAACCTGAAGCCTTGAGTTCGAATACATAATTGCCTGATGCAGTTGTGTATGCTTTTTCAATATGCTTGGGCATTTCGTAGCCTGTAAGGTCAATTTCTGTCATTTCAGAGCTGATAATGAGCTGTGCATTTGCAGCCATTGTTGTCTTGAGTGCTTCATCAGCCTGAGAAACAACATTGCCGTTTGCATCTGTGCCCACGAAATTCTCTCCTGAAATGAAAACATAACCTGAACCGTTTACAGCTTTGTAAACTGCTGAAACGTCTGTAAGAATTTCTGCGATGAAAACTTTTTCAAAGTTGCCTTCTGCAGCGGGAAGAGCTGCTGCGAGATTGTCTGCAAAAATCTGAGCTTCATCTCTTACGTCAATTGTAGCACCACCGAGAACAAGTGCTGTGTTGAGTGCATCTTTTACGGCATTTTTATATGCTTCTGTTGTCTTTGTTGCACCTGAAATTGTATCAAGTGTGCCGATTGTGTCTGCTGTAAGACCGAGTGTTTTTTCACCGTAAGTCTTTTCGTGACCGAGTGTTTCGTTACTTGAAAGACATACAGCACCTGCAACTTTGCCTTCAGCATCAATACCGACCATAATAATCATATCTGAGCCGTAGCCGTTTGTTTTAAGTTCAACAACAACGCCGCCGTTCTTTTCTGTGTAAGCTTTTGTAACGGTTGCGGGGAAAGTGTTTGTTGAAAGGTCAACGGGAGTGAATTCTTCGCCTGTGGGAAGAACTACAAGAAGAGCTTCATCTGCTGCTGCTGCCTGATTCTTTTCAATTATCGGAGCAGTTATCGCATTTGTTATTGCAAGAAGTACTGCAACAACTGAACAGATAACTGTCAATGCAAGAATACTTGTTATGTTTTTTTTCATTTTTCACTACCTCCGAAAACTTTTCGTGCAGTAAGCTTATCAATGAAGGGGGTTAAGATGTTCATAAGAAGAATTGCAAATGATACACCTTCGGGATAACCGCCCCAGAAACGGATAAGTGCGGTAATAAGACCTGCACCGATACCGAATATGATACTGCCGAGAGGAGTTGTTGGGGATGTTACATAATCGGTAGCCATAAAGAATGCACCGATAAGAAGACCGCCTGAAAGTACCCATGCAAGTGCTGCTGTGAAATCAAATCCTTCAACAAAGAGTGAGAAGATGAAAACAGTTGCAATGAAACTTACGGGAATATGCCATGAAATAACTTTTCTTATAAGAAGGTATGCACCTCCGATGAGAAGTGCAAGAGAGCAGGTTTCACCGATAGCCCCGCCGATAGTACCGAGGAAAAGGTCTTTAATGGCGGGGACTGTGCCTTCTGAAAGCTGTACAAGGGGAGTTGCTCCTGCAACAGCATCAAGAGGGAATGCGGGGGCAGCCATTGAGCCGAATGCAACAAGCATGAAAACTCTTGCTGTGATTGCGGGATTTACAATGTTACAGCCGAGACCGCCGAAGAAACATTTTACAATGATTATTGCAAAAACAGAGCCTACGATTGCCTGCCACAAAGGAACGTTTGCAGGCAGGTTGAGGGCAAGAAGCAGACCTGTGACAACTGCGCTCAGGTCACCGATTGTCTGTTTTCTTTTAAGAATAAGATTGAAAAGGAATTCTGATACAACACAAGTACCCACGCACAGTGCAATTACAAGAAGTGCTCCTGCACCGAAGATGATTGTACCTGCAATTGTTGCGGGTAAAAGTGCAAGAATAACATCAAGCATAAATCCTCGTGTTGATTTATTGCCGTGAATATGGGGTGAAACAGAAATATGAAGAAGATTTTCCATTATTTTTTCTCCTCCTTATTTTTTTTGTCTGCAAAATCTCTGTAAGCAGCTTTTGCCATTTTGTTTGTCTGTACAAGAGGTCTGCATGCAGGACAGTTGAATGAACAGCAACCGCATTCCATACAAACCTGAATGCCGAGCTTGCCGAGTGCTTCAATATTGCCTGCTTCGTAATTTACTGCAATTGCAGCAGGGTCAATGCCGAGAGGGCAGGTGTTTGCACAGGTACCGCAACGGATACAAGCAGTCTGTGAAGGCATACGTGTTTCTTTTGCTGTAAGAGCAAGAACAGCATTTGTCTGCTTGAGTACGGGAGCGTCAAGATTAGGAACTGTAATACCCATCATAGGTCCGCCGTAAATAACTTTTGTGGGTTCAGTCTTGAATCCTCCGCAGAAATAAAATACGTCTTTAAGAGATGTGCCTACGGGAACGATAACATTTTTAGGTTCTTTTACTGCTCCGCCGTCAACGGTGATTGTTTTTTCAACAAGGGGCATACCTGTTTTTATATAACGTGAGATATATGCCATTGTTGTACAGTTCACAACAAGACAACCTACATCTGCGGGAAGACAGCCTGCTTTCACAACTTTACCGGTTGTGTTGAAAATGAGAACCTTTTCACCGCCCTGAGGATATCTTGAGGGCATAACTTTGACTCTTACTTTGCTGTTTTTTGCAGCAATTTCGTTCATTTTTGCAATTGCTTCTGCTTTATTTTTTTCGATACCGATGATATATTCTTTGATATCAAAATATCTGTCAATAATGTTGATTGCGTCTGCAATTGAATCTGCATCATCAATCATTGTGCGAGTATCACTTGTGATATATGGTTCGCATTCTGTACCGTTGATGATGAGTTGTTCAATGGGCTTGTCTGTTGCAAATTTGAGGTAAGTGGGGAAACCTGCACCACCAAGACCTACAATACCGCTCTGTTTTACAGCTTCGATAAATGATTCTTTTGAATTGACAACAGGGGGAGTGATGTCTGCAACAGTATTTGCACCATCTGATTCAATTACAACAGCGGGGACATATTTGCCTGCCGAAGTGAGGAAATCTTCAATTTTCTTTACTGTACCTGAAACACTTGCGTATACAGGTGATGAAACTGCAGCGCTCTGAGCCGCAACGAGTGTACCGATATCAACGTGGTCACCGGGCTTTACAACGGGAGTTGCAGGAGTGCCTATATGCATGGCTGTCGGCAGTACTACTGTAGCAGGAGTATTAATTCTGACAGCAGGGATTGATGCGGTGTTTTTTCTGTGAGGAACTTTTACACCGTGAAGAGAAAAAGCCATCTTTTGAACCTACCTTTCTGATTTGCACAGGTTTATTTTTCTGCTTAAAAAATTAACGCATAATATATCGTTTGCATAATATAACTATTTTATTATATATTATTTGCTCAATTAAAGTCAAGAGTGAAGATTTGATAAAAAAGTCAGAAAAAAATTGTGAAAACCGCAATTAAGCACAAAAAAAAGAAGCTGAAATTTCAGCTTCTTTTTTTAATTTTATTTTAAGACAGATACTGCATCACTGATTGTTTTTTCAAATGCTTCTTTACCGTATTTGTCAACATCTGTTTTACTTTTTTCGCCGTGTGTAAGACATCCTGCACCGCCTATACATCCGCCTACACAAGCCATACCCTCAATGAAGTTTGCATCAAGGACATTTTTACTCTTCTTGAGAAGTGCTATTCTGCAAGCCTCAATACCGTCGCAGACTGCGGGTTTTACATTGAAATCAATCTTCTGCTCTGAGAGAGCCTGAACAACTGCATCTGAAAGACCGCCTGAACGGGCAAAAATTCTTCCGAAATATGAAGCATTGTCAAGAACATCTTCACTGAGAGTTGTGATATCGATATCCTTACTGTCATAAAGTGCCTGAAGCTCTTCAAAAGTAAGAACTGCATCAACATAGGGTTTTACTGATTCAAGCTGAGCTTCCGCTTTCTTTGCAGTACATGGTCCGATGAATACAACCTTTGCATTTTCACTTGTATCCTTGATATATTTTGCAAGAGCTGCCATAGGTGAAAGGTTATGTGAAACATAGGGCAGAAGCTGAGGGAATGAAGACTTGATATACTGCACAAAAGCGGGACAGCAGGAGCTTGTGAGGAAATCTTTTTCAGAAAGTTCCTTAGCTTCGCTCATTGCAACCATATCTGCACCGAGAGCTGCTTCAACAACAGTAAAGAAACCGAGCTCTTTAAGACCTGTTATAACCTGACCGAGCTTTGCATAAACAAACTGGCTTGAAATTGAGGGGGCAACAATTGCATATACCTTATATTTTTCATTATTCTGACTCTTTTTGATAAGGTCAATAACGTTGAGGATATAAGATTTATCGCTGATTGCACCGAAGGGGCACTGATAAACGCAGGCACCGCACTGAATGCACTTATCGTTATCAATTTTTGCCGCATTGTCATCATTGATTGAGATTGCCTTTACTTTACAAGCAATCTGGCAGGGACGCTTACGGTTTACAATGGCTGAGAAGGGGCATACCTTTGCGCAGGCACCGCATTCAACGCATTTTGATTTGTCGATATGTGCTACGTGGTTATGGTCGAATGAAATTGCACCACGCTTACATACAGCCTTACATCTGTGAGCAAGACAGCCTCTGCAGGAGTCGGAAACTTCATAACCTGCAGCGGGACATTCGTCACAGGCAATGTCAATAACCTCAATAACATTGGGGTTTTCCTTGTCACCGCCCATAGCGAGTTTTACTCTTTCGCCGAGGATTGCACGTTCTTTGTAAACACAGCAACGCATTGTTGATGTCTTACCGGGAACAATCTTCTGCGGAATGTCTAAAAGATTCTGAAGAAGAGTATCATTCCATGCTTCACGGGCAACCTGACACAGAACTCTGTATTTGAGATACTGCACTTTGGTATCAAAAATTAAATCCATTTTTGTCATCTCCTTAGAAATAACTTACTTTTATCCTTTTTCCCATCTGTCTGAGAGCTTTTGAAAGCTCGTCAACAAGATTCATTTTGATATTGAAGTTTATGGGAAGATCAGGATTCTGGTGAGCGGGATTAATGGCTCTTCCCACATAGAAGTTTATATCTGTTGCTTCTTCAAAGAGCAGTCGGCATATGCGAGATGCACCGTCTTTTTTGAAGCTCCAATGTTCATAGAATGTATTTTCACCGAGGTAGTCGTTAGCATACTCAACAACTTTGTTGACTGTGATAACACCTTCGGTTACAAGGTCAACACCTTCAAGCTCAGCAATAGGAGGAACATCACTGTCTTCAAAACTGAGTGTAGGTTTGAGGGGTTTTCTCAGGAATTTTGCCGCAATTGATGATGTTGTGCCGCCGCAGATGATATGTTTGCCTTCTTTTGAGAAGAAGAGGGACATCATTCTGTCTGCATCATCACGGTTGGAGGGAGGACCGAAGAGCATATTCATAGGAATTCTTTTTCTGATTCTAACTACACACGCTGTGGCATCGTCACCGGGTTTGTGACCGTAAAGCTTGTCACATTCATCAACAATCATAGTTGAGAGTGTTTTTGCTGTATAACCGGCAGGAACGATTGTTTCAACAAAATCAATTATATCTTCTCTTTTCCAGCCGAAGTTATAAGACAGACCGATTCCTGCGTGGGGACAGCCGTCACTCATTGCAACGAAAATGTCATTTTCCTGAAGATTGATAACAGATTTGAAAATCTTCTTACCGCCGATATTCATTTCTGTTTTGGGATAATCCCAGTTCTGTTCATCACGGATGATTATTGCGTGGGGATTATCATACTGGATAAGCTCTGCAGTCTGGTTGTTTTTAAGGTGAATGATTGTGAATGTTGAATAAGCAACACCTCTGACAGAACAGACGGGGAGTGTTGCAGCAATAGTTTCAACACATTCTTCAAGTGACAGACCTTCTGCAAGCATAGTTGATATGATTTTTGATGTAAGAGTAGAAAGAATACTTGCTTTTACACCACTGCCGAGACCGTCTGACAGAACGATGACTGTGGATTCGTCACCGGGTTCAACAACATCAACGTGGTCTCCGCAAAGTTCTTCACCGTGATGATTTATACTCTTATATCCGATATCAGCACATAAATCATTCATTTGTGATTGACTCCTTCAGTTTTGCAAGAGCAATTTTGGTTTCAGCTGCTGTTTCACCGAGAAGGGAAGCGATTTCCTGAACGATTCGCATCTGTTTTTCAACAACTTTATCAGCAACTTCAACAGTCTGTCTGCCGATGTTTTCTTTCTTTTCTCTTTCGTATTCTTCGTCTGTTACGTCACGCAGGATTCCTATAAGAAGTCTTGAATCACGGTCGTATACGATTGTCTGGTCAATGTAACGTTTGTATTCTGCAAAGTATACACGTTCATTGTGGATTCCCATACCCGTATCACGTACCTTCATATAAGGTGTGGGGTCAAGAATTCTGATGACCTGAGAACCGAGAACATCAGAAGCATAACGGATATTCATAATCTCCCTTGCGGATTTATTGATCTGTTGAACTTCGAGCTGATCATTAAGAACAATAAGACCATTGGGTGAATTGTTTACAATTGTATCAGAGAAGCTTTCTGCCTTGTCTTTAAGGAAGGGCAGACACATTGAGCTTTCTGCTTTGCCCTGAATGATGGCAACAGCCTTTTCACGGCAGGTATTGTAGCCGCAGGAACCGCAGTTGAGCTCCTGAGAGGGCTTGAATTTGCCCATCTGACGAAGAACAGTGTTGATTTCGTATTCAGAGGGCTGGGGTGAGCGCTGTGCAATGAATTCAAAATGCTTTTTAAGATCAATAGCTTTGGGCTGTGACACTTCAAAGTCTTTTGCACCCGCATATTTTGCAATTGCGATATAATCTTTTACTGTTTCTGTATGGTGGTATTTTTCCATAACGGGACCGCCCATACAACTGCCGATACAAGCAGACATTTCAATAAAACATTTCTGTATGTTGCCGCTTTCAATATCTTTGAGTGCAGCAATGCAATTTTCCACACCGTCCAATGCAAGGTATGAGAAATTTGTGTTTTCCTGTGCCATTGTTTTGAGCACACCGCCGGTTGTGGGGAAAAATCTTGCACGTGAACAGATATCATTATCCGATTCAAGCTCAATTTCAATGTTTTCAGCATTAAGCCATTCTGTGAGTTCTTCAAAAGTGAGAACCGCATCAACAATGCCGCTGTAGTATTCAGCTTCGTCTTTCTTTGCAACGCAAGGCCCGATGAATACTGTTTTTGCATTCTTATAACGCTGTTTTATGTCATTGCAATGAGCCTGCATAGGTGATACAACATCTGCAAGATATTCAAGCAATGCAGGATAATGTTTCTGGATAAGAAGATTGATTGAATGACAGCAGGATGAAATGATGATATCTCTGTCATCTTCCTTAATCATTCTCTCATATTCGTTTTTGACTATTGTTGCACCGATTGCAGTTTCTTCAACGTCATAAAAACCGAGCTTTTTAAGCGCTTTTCTCATTGCGTTGATACCTGCACCGTCATAGTTTGCAACAAATGAAGGAGCAAGGGAAACTATAACAGGATCTCCTGATTGGAGAAGAACCTTTACTTTTTCTGTTTCATCGATTATTTCTTTTGCATTCTGGGGGCAGACAACAAAGCACTGACCGCAGAGAATACATTCATTTCCGATGATGTGAGCCTGATTTCCTGAAAAACGGATTGCTTTGACAGGACAATGGCGTATACATTTATAACAGTTTTTACAGTTTGATTTTTTTAATGTCAGACAATTAGGCATTGCCCGTTACTTCCCTTCGCTATGGATTTTGTTAAGCACGTTCTCCTCAAAAAACTCTTTGAAGCATTCTTTTGTAATACCGGTGTGAATATCATCATCAATCTGGATAGTAACACCAATACGGTTACACTTGCCGATGCAAAAGCTCCCGGCAAGTGTAACTTCGTCTTCAAGATGATAATCACTGACGGCTTTCTGCAGAAGTTCCACAATCTCGGGTGAACCCTTGAGATGGCAGGAACTTCCTACACAAACCTGAATCAGCATATTATACCTTTCCTTTTACGTTTTTTTCAAAAAATTCTTCAACAGTTTCGGGAGTAACTGAGTAGAAATCGTTATCTACTGTTACGCATACACCCTGCTGGCACTTACCCATGCAGAATGTGCCGCCGAGTTCAACTTTATCGCTGAGATTGTTTTCTGCGATAAGGTACTGAAGCTGCTCAACAACCTGACGTGAACCTTTGATATGGCATGAACTACCGATACATACTGTAACTTTCATTTTATATTACTCCTTATCTGATTATTCGTAATCTACAACGTCAACCCAAGAAAGAAGGAACTCTCTTTCTTTTTCGTTGCCCTTTACTGACTGTGATGCAGCAACGATGGGCATCCACTTCTGAACATACTGCTTAGCTGTGTTGCTCTTTGTGCAGAATGTGTCAAGATATGTCTTAGCGCCTTCGATGTCGCCGCCGAGCCAGAAGAGAAGGTATGTTCTTGCAGCGTCTGCAGAAGCATTACCCTGAGTTGCGTGTGCCCAGTCAAGAATGTAAGCTGTGCCGTCTTCTGTGATGATAATATTTGAGGGATTAAGATCACCGTGGCATACTTTCTTGTGCTTGGGCATACCTTCAAGACGAGTGTGAAGGTCATAACGTGTTGTTGCGTCAAGCTCACTCATACCGATTTTTCTGTTCATCTTATCCTTGAGCTTGTTGAGAAGAGCACATTCCTTGCCGTGGATACCAAGCTGGATATCAACGAGCATTTCGATGTATTCTGCCTTCTTTTCAGCATCTTCGTCGATAAGCTGCTGAAGTGTCTTGCCCTTGATGTATTCTGAAACGATAGCCCACTTGCCGTCGATCATTGTAACTTCAAGAACTTTGGGGATGTTAAGACCTGTTTCTTCAATTCTTGCCTGATTGAGAGCTTCATTGAGAACGTCAGCCTTTGAATAGTCTGCATTGAAAACTTTGATACATCTGTCGCCGTCACGATAGATTGTTTTGTTATTTCTTACTGCTATTACTCTGTCAAGTTTCATTGTGAATTCCTCCCTTGATTATGCCTTCTTACCTTTGCGGTATGTTACCTTTACTTCGTCAACCTTAGCACCGTCTTCAATGTCTGCTGCTGTGGGCATTTTCTTCTCAACGAAGTGATTGCCGTAGTAAGAATTGAGATACATCTGCTTGAGTTCACTCATAAGAGGATATCTGGGGTTAGCACCTGTACACTGGTCGTCGAATGCCTGTTCAACCATTTCATCAAGGTTGTCAAGGAATACCTTTTCATCGATACCGTAGTCTTTGATTGTTTCCTTGATGCCTACTGTTGCCTTGAGGTCGTTGATAGCCTTGATAAGGTTTTCAAGCTTATCCTTATCTGTTTCGCCGCCGAGACCGAGGTAGTCTGCGATTTCAGCATAACGAGCAAGTGTATGAGGATGATCGTACTGTGAGAAAGTACCCATCTTTGCGGGTGCTTCTGATGCGTTGAAACGAAGAACTTCTTCGATCATAAGAGCATTAGCTACACCGTGGGGAAGGTGATGGAAAGCACCGAGCTTGTGAGCCATTGAGTGACAGATGCCGAGGAATGCGTTTGCGAAAGCCATACCTGCCATTGTAGCTGCGTTAGCCATCTTTTCTCTTGCTTCAACGTCTGTCTGACCGTTTTCGTATGCTCTGGGAAGGTACTTGAAGATGTTCTTGAGTGCCTGAAGAGCAAGACCGTCTGTATAATCTGTTGCAAGCATTGCTGCGTAAGCTTCTACAGCGTGTGTTACAGCGTCGATACCTGATGCTGCTGTAAGACCCTTGGGAGCTGACATATGGAAATCAGTATCAATGATAGCCATATTGGGAAGAAGTTCGTAGTCAGCAAGGGGATACTTAACGCCTGTTGCTTCGTCTGTGATAACTGCGAAGGGTGTAACTTCTGAACCTGTACCTGCTGATGTGGGAACAGCGATGAAGTATGCCTTTTCACCCATCTTGGGGAATGTGTAGACTCTCTTACGGATATCGATGAATCTCATTGCCATATCCATGAAGTCTGCATCGGGATGTTCATACATAACCCACATGATCTTTGCTGCGTCCATTGCTGAACCGCCGCCGAGTGCGATGATTGTGTCGGGCTTGAATGCTCTCATCTGTGCTGCGCCTTCCTTAGCATTGCCGAGTGTGGGGTCGGGCTGAACATTGAAGAATGTTGTGTGAGCGATGCCCATTTCGTCGAGCTTGTCTGTGATGGGCTTTGTGTAGCCGTTTTCATAAAGGAATGTATCTGTTACGATAAATGCTTTCTTTGAACCGCGTACTGTTCTGAGTTCATCAAGAGCAACAGGTAAGCATCCTTTCTTGATATATACCTTTTCAGGTGCACGGAACCAGAGCATATTTTCCCTTCTTTCTGCTACTGTCTTGATATTGATAAGGTGTTTTACACCAACGTTTTCTGAAACTGAGTTGCCGCCCCATGAACCGCAACCGAGTGTGAGTGAGGGAGCAAGTTTGAAGTTGTAAAGGTCACCGATACCACCGTGTGATGAGGGTGTGTTTACAAGGATACGGCAAGTCTTCATTCTTGCAGCAAATTCACTCAGTTTTTCTGTTTCTGTTACTTCGTTGAGGTAAACAGATGATGTATGACCGTAACCACCGTCTGCAACAAGGTGTTCTGCCTTGCAGAGAGCATCTTCAAAGTCCTTAGCCTTGTACATAGCAAGAACGGGAGAAAGCTTTTCGTGAGCGAATTCTTCGCTGATGTCTACGCTTTCAACTTCACCGATAAGAATCTTTGTTCCTTCGGGAACTGTTACGCCTGCAAGATCAGCAATCTTAGCAGCGGGCTGACCAACAATCTTTGCATTGAGAGCGCCGTTGATGATGATTGTCTTTCTTACCTTTTCTGTTTCTGCAGGATTGAGGAAGTAACAGCCTCTTGCTGCAAATTCTGACTTGACTGCATCATAGATGCTTTCAAGAATGATAACTGACTGTTCTGAAGCACAGATCATACCGTTATCGAATGTCTTTGAATGGATGATTGAGTTAACAGCGAGAAGGATGTCTGCACTGTCATCGATGATTGCGGGTGTGTTACCTGCGCCAACACCGAGAGCGGGCTTACCGCTTGAGTAAGCAGCCTTAACCATACCGGGGCCACCTGTTGCAAGGATGATGTCTGCTTCCTTCATAACTGTGTTTGTCATTACAAGTGAGGGAACGTCGATCCAGTCGATGATTCCTTCGGGAGCACCTGCTGCAACTGCTGCTTCAAGAACGAGCTTTGCTGCTGCAATTGTTGAGTTCTTTGCTCTGGGGTGCGGAGAGATGATGATCGCATTTCTTGTCTTGAGTGCGATAAGGCACTTGAAGATAGCTGTTGATGTGGGGTTTGTTGTGGGGATAACAGCTGCGATAACACCGATGGGGTCTGCAACCTTCTTGATGCCGAAAGCCTTGTCTTCTTCGATTACACCGCAAGTCTTTGTATCTTTGTATGCGTTGTAGATGTATTCAGCAGCATAGTTGTTCTTGATAACTTTATCTTCAACAACACCCATGCCTGTTTCTTCAACAGCCATTTTTGCAAGAGTGATTCTTGCTTTGTTAGCTGCAGAAGCTGCAGCAAGGAAAATTTTATCAACCTGTTCCTGTGTGTAGGTAGCAAACTTCTTCTGAGCATCTCTTGTGTTTGCGATAGCTTCCTGAAGCTTTTCAACGCTATCTACAATTGCGTAATTTTTTGTTTCCATTTGTATCCTCCTGAAAAAATTGTTATTACTTATTTGTTTATCTGATTGTTCAGATGCGCCAGTGAAAGCGCAAGGTTTTCGTTTTTAAGGATTACTCCTTCAGGTACGTTCAGATTGCAGGGAGCAAAATTGAGAATACCGATAATTCCGCATTCTGTCATTTTGTCACATACCGCCTGAGCTGAACCTGCACCGACTGTGATTATGCCGAGCTTTATGTCGTTTGTTCTGCAGAAACTCTCAAATTCATCTATCGGCTGTATTCTGACTTTTGAACTGATATTTATGACTTTATCGTTACTGTCAAAGGCAGCTGCGATTCTGATGCCGAATTTTTCAAATTCATCATAATCGAGAAGAGTTTTGCCGAGTTTGCCTGCACCCACAAGAACGGCTGAAGTGATTTCGTCTGCACCCAGACAGTTCTCAAGGTTTTCAATAAGCTCTGCTGTCAGATATCCCAGTTTCGGTTTGCCTGCACCGCTTATTGATGCAAGGTCTTTTCTGACCTGAACTTCACCGAGTGAAAGCTTTCTTGCAATGGCTGTTGCTGAGATATGTTCATATCTCTCTGCAGGCAGATTCCTGAGCAGCTCAAGATACACGGGTATTCTGCTGAGTGTTGCTTTTGAAATGCCGTTTCTGCACATAAGAAAACCTCCTTTTCTGACTTCGTTAACATTTTAACAAACTGTTCGGATTTTGGGAATTCTTAAATTATATAATCGGTATTATCAATATCGATAATATGCATATCGATTAAAAAATCCCGGCCTTATTACAAGGCCGGGATTGCAGATTTTTTATCAGAGATATTTTCTTTTTGATTCACAAAGCTCTGTGATAAACTGTCTGTCAAGCTTTGAGAGTTTGTACCCTTCTTTATATATAAGAACATCTTTATATACCTTCTTGTTGTCAACACATTTTTTCTGCACAAGATTATATCTCTCCAGCAGACTCTGGGGTGCGGGAGAAACCCACATAAATGTTTCGGGATTATTTGAAAGAAGGTCAAACTGACTTGCTCTTTCAAATATAAATATACGTCGGTCTATATTGTCGGGTAATTCTTCTTTAACAACCTTTGAGAGAGGCATTGACGGCACATACGGGTCTGCATGAGCAATTTCAATATAATCAGACAGGTCATCAAAGGTGATTGTTTCTTTTTGAGAAAGAGGATTGTCCGCACTCATAATGAGTGAATATGTGAACTCAGTTACCATTTCATAAACAAAGCCTTTTTCTTCAAGCATTGCTTTGAAATACCGGTCATAATTCTCTGCATACCTTATAATACCTAATTTGTAATCATCTTCAAGCATATTGCGTATTGTACGCTGAGAATTTGTTTCTTTATAAAATATTTCTGCGGCTTCTTTGGTGAGAGATTTTGAAAACTGTGAAAATGCATCTGAAATATAGCAGGCACGGGGAACAGAAATTGAAAACTTCTGTTTTTTTGCAGAACCTTCTTTATAAAAGGATTCAACTTCCTCGATCTGGCGAAGAATGCCTTTTGCGTAAGTTATGAATTCTTCACCCTCGGGAGTAAGCCCCATTCCTTTTGCGGTACGCTCAAAAATTGAAATGCCTATGTCAGCTTCCAGCTCTTTTATTGAACGGCTTACATTCGGTGCGGCAATGAGAAGTGTTTCGGCAGCCTTGTTCAATGAACCGGCCTTGGCAACTTCTACTGCATATTTCATATGTAGAATATTCACAGAATTTCACCTCTTTTTTAGTCCTATAGAGTCATTATATAACTTTTTTTGTATATATTCAACACAAAAATAAAAAAAATTTAATAATTTATAAATGCGATTAAAATATTATTTTTGTATGGTGAACAAAACTGTTTTTTATAAATAAAATGTGAATATTATTCAATTTGCTTGACTCTGAAATAAAAGAGGATTTATAATTGCATTACTGAAATAAAAATGCAAAGGAGCGTTAAAAATGAAGAACAGTAAAAAAATTCTTATTGCAATTTTCGGTGTTATTTTTGTTGTGCTGATATGTATTGCGGCAGTATTTCAGGGTGAAGCGAGAACACTTCTCTCTGTAAAAGAAAAAGACGACACTGGAATTTATGAAATAAACTATGCGGCTGATTATAAACTCGATGAGTTTCTCGAATCAGGCGGTGCAGCTACCGAAGAGGAGCTTGTTCAGTATATTCTCAAAGTTATGCTCAAAGGTCTTCCAATTGATGTACCTTATGAAATCCCCAATCTTGCCTGCTCAACATTTTTTGCCGAAACTCCCGTAAAAGGATATATCTTCGGCAGAAATCTTGATAATCAGACCACAGACCTTGCTGTTGTCAGAACAAATCCCAAAGACGGATACAGCTCTGTTTCCGTAGTCAATCTCAGCTTCCTCGGATACAATGAGACTTACACTCCCGACAAGCTTCTTGACAGAATAAACACTCTTGCCACAGCATATTTTCCCCTTGACGGTGTCAATGAAAAAGGTCTTGCTGTAGGTGTGCTTCAGCTTCAGGCTCCCGTTACTGCTCAGGACAACGGCAAACCTGATGTGGGTACAACAGTTGCAATCAGAGCTATGCTTGATACTTGTGAAACTGTTGATGAGGCAATAGCATTCCTCGAGTCAGTTGATATGTATGCCGCAGCAAAAGGCTGTTTCCATTTCCAGATTGCAGATGCAACCGGCAGAAGCGTTGTTGTTTCCTATGCTGAAAACAAAATGATTATCACCGAAAAAGAGGGTGATTTCATTGCCGCAACAAACTTCTATCTTCACGATGTACCCTTTGACTATGAAAAGCAGGGTCTTGACCGATATGAGATTCTTGAAAAAACTCTTACAGAAAAGAAATCTGTACTTACCGCAGAAGAGGGTATGCAGCTTCTTCACGATGTGAGAATAACCGGCACAGACCCCGACGAAAAGGGCAGAGTTTATTCTACTCAGTGGTCTGCAATTTATGACCTTACAAATCCGTCACTGAGCCTTTGTGCGGATATGAATTATGATGATGTTTATGTCTATGAGGTAAAGTAACATCTGTTTATAATTGAAGAAAGCCCTCCTTTTGCACAAGGAGGGCTTTCTTATGGTCAAGATTATGCCATTCTTTCAAGACTTTCAAGAGTGACTTCGTATTTTGTATTTTCACCGGCAACAAATTTTTCCATTTCTTCCATCATATAATAAGCCATTCGCTGAGGCTCATTACCTGTACTGCCTGCAATGTGCGGAGTGAGGATTGCGTTGGGGCACCAGAAAAGGGGACAGCTGTAAGGGAAAATTTCATTTTTTATTACGTCGGCAATAAAAGTCTGTGAAGGATGAAGAAGAAGGTGACGTGCAAGTGCGAATTCCGCAACCTGAGCACCTCTGCCCGTGTTGATGAATGTTGCACGTTTTTTCATTCTTCTGAAAAGCTTTGCATTGAACACATTTTCAAGCTCTTTTTTGTTTGCAAGATGGTTACTTATGATATCACATTCGCTGAAAAGTGTTTCAAGGTCAATGAGTTTTACACTCAGCTCATTTGCTCTGTCTTCAGACACAAACGGGTCATATGCGTACACTTCAACATCAAGCTCCGTAAGTCTTTCAGCAACCATCTGACCTATTGCACCGAGTCCCACAAGACCTACCTTGCAGCCGAAATTTCCCGGTGAAGCATTTGCGTGACGGTGTGAATAGGCAGGAAGTGTGCGGTAATATTTTGCAGACTGGAAAAAGCCCTTTGATGCAAGAGAAATCTGTGCAAATGTGAATTCCGCAACGGGTACTGCGTTTGCTGCAAATGCGCTGTAGACTTTTATTCCGCTTTCAAGAAAGGGTTTTGCAAAATACTGAACTGTCCCCGCTGAATAAAAAACAGCCTTGAGAGAGGGCAGATATTTTTTGATTTCTTCTTTTGTGAATTTGGGCATTCCCCAGGTTGAGAATGCAATTTCACAGTCTTTGAGCCATTCCGAATGCTCTTCTATATTTTTCTGATTAATTTTAGGTGAAAGTTCACCGTATTCACCGAGTTTTTTAAGAACTTCAGGTGTATAAACCTTAGAAAACTGTATTTCACTTGTTCCGAAAAGTGCAATTTTCATTTTTGTGACCACCTTTGGTTTGAGTTTTTCAAAACCTTGTTTATCGCTTTTGAGTTTATCGGAATAATTATACCATATCATTGCTGTATAAATCAATAAAAACGTATAATGAAGTTTTTCTATTTACTTTTTATTTCCTTAAGAGTATAATGAAATCAGGTGAATGATTTGCCCTCAATATTTTATTGCCACAGGAGGAAATAAAAATGTCAAAACTCAGACTTGCTATAATCGGTAACGGCGGAATCTGTAAAGGATGCCACATCCCTCATTATGCAGAAGATGAAAGAGTAGAAGTCGTTGCTTTCTGCGATATTATAGAAGAGAGAGCTGTTGCCCTCAAGGATAAATACAATCCCGATGCAGCAGTTTATACAGATTATAAAGAATTGCTCAAGGATGAAAGCATTGATGCTGTTGACATCTGTACACCCAACTATCTTCATTCAATCATTGCTGTTGACGCATTCAGGGCAGGTAAGCACGTATTGTGTGAAAAACCCGATGCTGTAAATGTAGAAGAAGTTCTCAAAATGAAAAATGCCGCTGATGAAGCAGGCAAAGTTCTTATGGTTATCAGAAATAATCGTTTCGCAACAGCGTCAAAGTATGCAAAGAAGTTTGTTGAAGACGGCAAAATGGGCGACATCTATTGCGGACGTTGCGGCTGGCAGAGAAGAAGAGGTATCCCCGGTAAGGGCGGTTGGTTTACAACAAAGGCTCAGTCAGGCGGCGGACCCCTTATCGACCTTGGTGTTCATATGATTGACCTTGCAGTATGGCTTATGGGTAATCCCACTCCCGTGGCTGTAAGTGCAAATACATACACAAAATTTGCAGATAACGACACAAGCGACTCCGTAAATTCCAAATTCGGTGATGCAAAGGCAGAGGGCACATTTGACGTTGAAGACCTTGCAATGGGTATGATCCGTTTTGATAACGGTGCTGTTCTTCAGATTGAATTCAGCTGGGCATCAAACATCAAGCAGGAAACACGCTATGTTGAACTCAGAGGCACAAAAGCAGGTCTTAAGTGGGACGAAAATGAAGTTGAATTCTTCACAGAGGACGAAGGTCAGCTTCTTGATATTGTTCCCAAGGGCAAAATGGAAACAGACGGTCATAAATACAACATCAAGAACTTTGTTGATGTTCTTGTTGAGGGTGCAGAGCCCGTATTCAAGCCTTCTCAGGGTGTTGATATGATAAAGATTCTCTGCGCAATTTATGAATCTGCAGAAAAGGGCAGAGAAATAGTACTTTAATAAATGTAGAAAGACCGTTGACTCGGTCTTTCTGTTTTTTTGTCAGATAATATTGTCTGTCTTGTTTCTTTATGTTATTATAAAAGAAAAAACGGAGAGTCAGAATGAAAAAGTCTGTTAAAGTTATAATTTCGGTTTTTGTTGTGATTGTTTTATGTACAGGAGGGTATGTTGCAGATATGTTCGGAATTTTTGCAAAAGGCAACGGCAAAGAATACGGCATAAGTAATACAGAGTCCGTTGCGGACAGTCCTCTTTGCGGAAAAACAGGCATATTCCTCGGCAGTTCCGTTACTTACGGTTACGGCTCAATGGGGGTAAGCTTTGCTGATTTTCTTGAAAAAGCAGACGGGCTTAATATTGTAAAAGAAGCAGTTTCGGGCACGACTCTTGCAGATATAAAATCAAACTCATATGTTTCAAGAATGAAATCAATAGACAAAGATATAAAAGCCGATTTCTTTATGTGTCAGCTTTCAACAAACGATGCCACAAAGAATCTGCCTCTCGGTGAGATTTCAGAAAGCTTCAGTATTGATGCTTTTGATACACAGACAATTGCAGGTGCAACTGAATACATAATCGTATATGCAAAGGAAACCTGGAATTGTCCCGTGATTTTTTACACTCAGGCAAAGTATGACAGTACAGCTTATGCTCAGATGGTTGAAATGCTTCTTTCACTGGAGGAAAAATGGGATATTACAGTTATTGATTTCTGGAATAATGAAGAAATCAATAATATCACCGATGATGAAAAGTCACTTTATCTTGTTGACCACATTCATCCCACAAAAGCAGGGTATAAACTCTGGTGGTTGTCCGAAATACAGAAAACACTTTATGATGTTGTGAAATAAATTATTAAATTTGAATTAATAAAAAGGGGTGCAGATATGCCAAATCTGAAATGGTCTCAATTAAATCATCTTCAATTAGGTAAATATGCAGAGTATTATGCAAAAATGGAGTTTGCTTCTTATGGATTTGAAGTGTATACTTGTGAAGTTGATGATCATGGTGTGGATTTTGTTGTGAAATCTCCTGTTAAAAATGAATATTGTGAAGTACAGGTTAAGTCTGTACGCAATTACGGTTATGTGTTTGTTGCAAAGTCTAAGATGCCTGAACTTACAGCTAACAGACTTGTATGTTATCTGCATTTTATTGATGATCAGTTGCCTGATGTGTTTGTTATTCCTGCGACAGCGTGGAAAATACCTAATGCTGTTTTTGTAGACAGAAACTATGATAAACCGGGACAAAAGAGTGCACCTGAATGGGGAATCAGCATATCAAGAAAAAATTATTCTTTATTAAATGATTATAAAGCTGATGTGTTTTTTCAGAAATTGAAATAATATATAATTGAGGATATTTTATGGTTAAAGAATTAATGCACGACCCGTTTTTTCTGGGTCTTAAATCAGAAAATGCAACAAAAGCAGATATGCAGGTTGCAGAAGATCTGCTTGATACACTTACAGCCCATAAAGATGGCTGTGTAGGTATGGCGGCAAATATGATAGGTGTACGCAAACGCATTATCGCTTTTGATAATGACGGCAGATATATGGTGATGTTCAATCCCGAAATTATAAAGAAATCAGACCCTTATGAAACTGAGGAAGGTTGTCTTTCTCTTCTTGGCGGGCCCCGTAAATGCAAACGATACAAAAATATAAAAGTACAATGGCAGACAGCAGAATTTCAGACAAGAATAAAAACATTCAGCGGTTTTTCTGCACAGATAATTCAGCACGAAATTGACCATTGTAACGGAATTCTTATATAACAAAATTTTCAGGAGGTAGCGGTCTGTGACTGAAATTTTTCATAATATCGGTGTTCTTGCCCACGTAGACTCAGGCAAGACGACACTTACTGAGCAGTTGCTGTATCTGACCGGTGCCATCCGTAATGCAGGCAGTGTTGATTCGGGCACAACGGCAACAGACAGCCTTTCTGTTGAAAAACAGAGGGGGATTTCAGTGCGCACCGCAACAGCCACTGCAAAATGGCAGAATATAACCATCAATATAATTGACACTCCGGGGCATATCGATTTTGCAGGTGAAGTTGAGCGTGCACTTGCGGCTCTTGATTATGCGGTTGTTATTGTTTCTGCCGTTGAGGGTGTAAGGGCACATACCGAAAACATTCTCAAGTCACTTGATGCTGCAAAATTGCCCCGACTCATTTTTATAAACAAAGTTGACAGAGCAGGTGCAGATGTTTCTGCTGTTATGAAGGAGCTTGAAGGCATTTCCGACAATGCTCATATCGTTCTGACAGATGTTACGGGTGAGGGTACGGAAAACTGCTTTGTTGCAAAGCTTTCCGATATTGATTTCTGCATTAAAGCCACAGAAAGCCTTGCAGATATTTCTGACGAAGCTGCAGAATTGTTTCTTGATGATAAGGTGTTGTCTGCTGAAAGAGCAAAGGAAATTATATGCAGTGAAATTGCTTCTTGCAGACTCACACCCGTTGTCTGCGGCAGTGCAAAATACAGCGTCGGCATAAAAGAGCTTGCAGATATTATTGCTGAATATATGCCTGATTCATCACGCAGAGCAACAGAAGACCTCTGCGGAATCATTTTTAAGATTGAGCATGACAAATCTCTCGGTAAGGTTACTCATATTCGTCTTTTCGGCGGTGAGATTGAAAACAGAGACGAAGTTGAATTGTTTGCTCCTGAAAAGAGCATTGTTGCCGAATCAGATGCAGTAGAAGTTGAAGACAAAAAAATAATCAGGGAAAAAGTTTCGCAGATAAAGAAATTCTGCGGTGCAAAAAGTACCGATATAGGCATTGTCCGTAGCGGTGATGTTGCTGCTGTATGCGGTTTGCCCTCTGCAAAAAACGGTTTTTATATCGGATCTCCCATACATACCGAAAATGCCAACCTTGTAAATCCTTTTCTGCGTGTAAAGGTTACGCCGGCTGATCCTGATCCGCTGAGAATTCCTGCACTTGCCGCAGCTCTTAATGAATTATCTGACGAAGAGCCTTACATTGATGCAAAATGGGAAAACGGACAGAAAGAAATCACCATAAGCACTACGGGTAAAATTCAGATTGAAGTGCTTTCTAATCTGCTTAAAGAAAGATACGATATAGATGCACTGTTTTCTCCGCCAACAGTTATCTATAAAGAAACTCCCTCAAAAAGAGGAAGAGGACTTGCAAGATACACAATGCCCAAACCCTGCTGGGCTGTGGTTGAGTTTGATATTGAACCTATGCCGAGAGGTTACGGTGTTTCTTATCACGGTAGACTGCCGAATAATCAGTGTTTTTACCGTTATCAATCACATATTCGAACATCTTTCAACAGATGTCTTGAACAAGGTCTCTGCGGCTGGGAAGTGACCGATTTCAGATGCACTCTTGTGGGCGGTGAACATCATACCATTCACACGCATCCGCTTGATTTCTTTGTTTGCACTCCTATGGCTTTTATGAACGGACTTGTTGAAACGGGAACAACAATTCTTGAACCGCTTCTTAAAATCCGTATTATTGCGCCGGAAGATTTTGCAGGCAGAATTTTTTCTGAAATTATCAAAGCAGGAGGGGAGTATGACAGTCCTGTTATCCGCTCAGGCACGGCAACAATTGAGGCTGTTGTGCCCGTTGCAACCACAATGAATTTTCCTGAAAAACTTGCCGCCATAACATCAGGCAAGGCTGTGCTTTCTCAGGTATTCCACGGTTATCGTGAATGCAATGACGGTCTTGAACACACAACACCGAGAATGGGCGTCAATCCTCTTGACCGTTCAAAATGGATTCTCTATGCACGCGGTGCATATAATGCTGAATAAAAAGACGGTTATCATCTGATAACCGTCTGAATGTTAAATTCCTGTAATATCACGTATCTCCTCTGCCGTAATATCGGTCAGGGGGATATTTTTTTTCACGGAGATTGCGGCTGCCGTGCCTGCCGCCTCGCCTATACCTACGCAGATGGGCATAACTCTGAAATTTGAGTGAGCCATATGTGTTCCCGAAATATTTCTTCCGCAGAGAAGAAGATTTTCTTTCATTTCGGGAAGAAGACAACGGTAGGGAATTGTGTAACCTTTTGTCTGTCTGAAATGTTTCTGTACACCCGTTTTGTCAAGACCTGCACCCGAGATATTGTGTACATCAAAATTGAAATAAGCATCCTTTACAATGTAGTCGTCAAAAACCTTTGCCTCAAGAATATCTTTTTCATTCAGTGTATATTTGCCCTTGAAATGTCTTGTTTCACGGATACCCATAAGTGATGCGGAGCTTATTACATAACAATTTTCATAACCCGGTACAAATTTTCTGAGATATTTTACAATGTCATCCATCTGACGTCTGCAGGTAAGAGTTGCACGTGTCAGGTCGTCTGCAGAAGTGCCGTCAATGTCAATTGCGTTTGTCATATTACAGGTAACAACACCGGGTAGTGTTGATTTGTAGGTGAGAATATGACCTGCAGGGTAGGGGATATGCTCTTTTGCAAGAGCCTGCAATTCACCTTGCGGAGTATCGTAAGTGGATTCAAATGAGCCTAAGAATACTGCTCTGTCGTAATCAACACCACCGACTTTGAACATAAGAGTTGCAGGCTGCATTTTGTTGTCAGACTCTCTGCCGAGAATAAACTCAGCACCCGACTTTGCGGCAATATCACCGTCACCCGTTGCATCAACAGTGACTTTTGAATAAATATCTGTTTTGCCGGACTTGTTTACAACAGTTGCACCGATGACTTTATCACCATCGCAGATTGCATCCTCTGCAAAAGTGTAAAGCATAATGCGGCAACCGACTTCGCAGAGCATTTCAAGATAGAGTGTTTTCAGTTTTTCGGGATCAATGAGGTTGATGATTTTATTTTTTAATTCACCCTCATTTTTTTCAGCGGAGCGTTTCAGAATTTCATAATAAAGAGGGCTGTCACAGCTTCCCGTCCAATGGCTCATAAGACCCGTTGTGGAAATTCCGCCAATGTCACCGCATTGCTCAACGAGAATAACATCAGCACCGTTTTTTGCCGCAGTATATGCAGCTGCAAAGCCTGACGGACCGCTTCCCAGCACAAGTACATCGGTATGGAGCTCTTTTTTGCTTATCATTTCAATTCCCCCCGTAAAAATTCATCTGATTAATTATATAATACTGCCTGTTTTTTGGCAAGTGATTTATTTTATATGACAAAACTGTTGCTTTTTTTTGAATTATATATGTTAAACTCTTTTCAAAGAGTACGACGGAGGCGGCTTATATGCCCTTACAAAAATAAATGCCGTAAATACAGGCTCAAGCTCCGAAAATCAGTATTTCATCACATTTTTTGAGGACTTCCTTGCTTATGCAAAAGAGCATAACACTCCCATGGATTTCTTCACATGGCACAGCTACACAACAACCCGGAAGAATCAGCAGTATATAGGCTATGTAAGAGAAAAACTTGCAGATGCAGGTTACGGTGAAACTGAAATGATCGTCGATGCGTGGAATTTTAACCCCATGGAAAACGATAAAATTGACCGCAGATACGGTGCAAATCAGACTTCAATGCTTATTATGTTCCAGAATGAAGGTCTTGATATGGCGCATTATTACTGTGCGAATTACTGGCCCGAATCTGTTCACGCAGGTATGTTTGTTGGAGAAATGAAACCCTCTTCTGCATATTACGGCTTTTGGGCATTCGGACAGATGTATGCCCTTGGTAATCAGGCAGAAATAAAGAATAAGAGCCTTCCTACAGACTTGCATGCGGTTGCCGCAACAGGTGAAAACGGTCAGTCACTTCTCATTTCAAATATCTCTGAGAAATATGACCGTAAACTTAAAATTGATGCAGGCGAATACACCGTTGACAAATGTATGACCGTTAACGAAAACTGTGAATAGGTGGAAATCGAACTCCCCGACAAAATTGAAAGCGGACAGATGCTTTTTATCACTTTTAAGAAGTAAATCGGACTATACAAAAACCTCCTTGTTTGAGCAAGGAGGTTTTTGTATCAGTTGCGTGGTTTTTACTGATGGAGTTTTATTTGATATTGAATTTTATTTTCTGAAATACTCATATAGTCAGGTTGCTTCCACAGGTGTAATCAAAGGTTTACCGTCTTTGTCAAGCAAAACCGTCAGACCGCCGCTGTAACCGCTTGAGTGGTATAAATAGTTTACGCCTGTTTCTTTGTCAACCCAGATTTCCACAGAGCCTGCACTCTGACTATAAATTTTTTCAAATCTTTTTTCTTTAGCCATTGTAATTGCTCCTTTTGAAAATTTATAATTTGTCAAGCTTTGAAATTTTCGGATTTTCAAGCACCATAACAAGAATCGGAATCAGAATAATCTGAACAATTATACCGGGAATTGCATTTGTGAATGCTCCTGCGATAAATGCAGACAATGTGAATGCATCACCGTTTACACACATACATATGTACATTGCACCGCCCCATATGATTCTGCCGATTATCATTGCAATAAGCAGTGAACCGTAGATTGATACTTTTTTCTTCGGCAGTATTTTATGCATAATACCTGCAAAAGCACCGTATGCGGCAAGTTCCAAAGCCATACATACAGCATTGGGGAAGAGAAGAGGCATTCCGAGAATGAGTGAACGCATAAGAGGAGCGATAAAGCCTATAGCAAGTCCCCAGGACCACCCGCAGATAAATCCGCAGAGAAGAACGGGAATATGCATAGGGCAGAGCATTGAGCCGATTTCGGGAATCTGACCTGTCAGAAACGGCAGAACAAAACTCAGCGCAAGAAACATTGCTGCAAAGACTAATTTAAGAACAGGATTGCGGATTTTCATAAAAAACTCCTTAGATAATCTGCCTTCATAATAAGTTCAGAGGATGTAAATTTTATATCATAAAAAATCCCCGACAGAGTATGTCGGAAAATCCGACTCCACGGCTCCGGCAAACAGAGTTGTCGGGAACAAAAAGAATATATCATATATTGACTGTGAAGTCAACAAAGCTGTTTTAGTGTCAGATGTTTTACACCCGGAACATCTTCCTCTGATGACATTAATGGATATTATGGCGGAAGTCTTCCCCGAAATGGCAACGTCAAACTCCATACGTGTTATGTTTGATGATCTTACGGATGAAGACAAGTCTGCAATATTGGAAAAAATCAAAGCTATTGAACACGTTGACAGCGTGGATCACGATCCCGTCAGTGCTGATTACAACAAGGATAATCACACTTTATTTGTAATCAATATGTCTTGTAATGGTTTACAATAACAAAGATGAAGAAAATCTTAACAAACTTGTTGCAAATCTTGAAAATGATGAAAAAGTCACATCAATTATGAGCTACGGCACAATTCTCGGAAAGCCTTATACATCCGAAGAACTTGTTGGTGTTATTGAAGAGATGAGCAGCGGGTTTGCACTCAATTCTTCAATGATTGATATGCTTTATTACCATTACTATACTGACGGTGCAACAGGCACAATGACAATGTCTGATTTCTTCACATTCATATCCGGAACTATTGCAAATGATGAAGCATTTGCAGGTTATATCAGTGAAGATATGACGGCAAATATGGACCGTATCGGTATGTTTGCAGATAAATCTGAGCTTACAAAACAGAGAGCACCTGAAGAACTTGCCGCAATGCTTGATATCGACGAATCTATGGCGCAGACAATTTTTACTCTTCATAATGCGCAGAATGTAAGCTACAGAACAATGACAGTTTCACAGTTCGTTGAATTCCTCAACGGTACACTTCTGAGCAATCCGATGTTTGCCGACAAATTTGATGCAGAGACAAAAGAACAGCTCAAAACTATGGAAACAATGGTCAACCATGCAGGTCATTGTAAAGTCGACTCTTAATGATGAACAGCTCACTACCGCACAGAGGGGTGATATGTTCAGCGGTCTTACGGAAGATTTTGACCCTGCATCAATTGAAATGATGTATATGTTTTCTGACAGCATAAAGAATGCGGATCCGACATGGACAATGACACTTGAAACCTTGTTCAATCATATGGTCAATAATGTTATTGAAGACGCAACAATTGCCGCTATTGTAAGAACAATCTCAATCGGTTCATTCTGCGCAATTATGCTGATTCTCTTTGTCCTCCCCGGTATTCTCGCCACCTGCGATAAACTTGTTATCAGGAAAAAGCACAGAATAAAAAAATCCCGATACAAAAACAGAATAATAGAAATGACATAAAAACCTTCTTGTTTTGCGCAAGGAGGTTTTTATCCGTCATATTCTTTATAGACATTTTATTTTTTATATGTTAAAATAAAGAACATTACAATCATTGTTTGATTATATGGAATGGAGATAATATGACAGCATTACTTATTGTTATTTACATCGCTTTTGTTTCGCTCGGTTTTCCCGATTCGCTTTTTGGAGTTACGTGGCCAGTTGTTCACGTTGAATTCGGTCTGCCTGAGAGCTTCGGCTCGGTTTACAGCGTCGTTACCGCAGTTTCCACGGGCGGTATCGCATTTATTGCAGGTCCTCTTCTGAGAAAATTCGGCACGGGCAGAGTTACATTCTTCTCAACTCTTCTTACCGCACTCGGACTTATCGGCATCAGCTTTTCACCTAACATTGTTGTTATGATGATTTGCACAATCATTATGGGCTACGGTGCAGGTGCGATTGATACCGGTCTTAATAACTTCGTTTCGCTTCACTACAAGGCAAAGCACATGAACTGGCTTCATTGCTGCTGGGGGCTCGGTGTTACATTAAGCCCGATGATTATGTCCGCTTTCCTCGGCGGAGACAGTACATGGCGTGGCGGTTATCGTGTTGTTGCTCTTATTCAGTTTGCCATTGCACTTATCATTCTTGCGAGTCTTAAAAAATGGAATATTCAGCCGAAAGATGCCAAAGAAACCGAATCGGCACAAAAGGAATTGCCAAAGAAAACCTTTTTCGATCTGCTGAAAGAAAAAGGAATGATAACGAGCATTCTTTCTCTCGGACTTTACTGTGCAGGCGAATTCACGATAGGCACCTGGGGGGCGACATTTGCCGTCAACGTGCTTGCCGTTTCTCCCGATGAAGCCGCAAAATGGATTTCACTCTACTTCTGCGGAATTATGTTAAGCCGTATAGTTGCAGGCTTTTTGTCCGAAAAGCTTTCTGATAACACTCTCATCAAGGGCGGAATGGCTCTTGCGGCAGTGGGTATGGTTGTTCTTCTTCTGCCCATCGGCAAAACTGCACTTATCGGTCTGTTTTTAATCGGTATGGGTTACGGCCCCGTATTCCCCAGCGTACTTCACAGCGTGCCTGCAAGATTCGGTACTGATTATTCCGCTGATATCACAGGCTATCATATGAGCGGTGCATACGGTGTCGGCTTTGCAGTTCAGTTTGCATTCGGATATATCGCATCAGCTACAACATTTGCAATTATGCCGTTTACGCTGATTGTATTCGGTCTCGGAGTAATCGGTGCAACGGTAATTACATTAAAAAAGCTGAAAAATCAGAATGATGTATAAAACAACACCTCCTTGTGCGAGCAAGGAGGTGTTGTTGTAATCTGTGTATTATTCAATTTTTCTTCTGCATTCTTCTGCATCTTCTTCTGCGGCGTCGGCTTCAACATCATAACCTCTTTTGCGGAGGGTTTCTGCAATCTTTAAATATTCTTCGCGTGCTTTTTCATAATCGCCAAGGTCTTCATAAAGATTTGCCTTGCAATAAAGCTCGTCGCAGAAATATGTTCCGATTACACCCGCTTTGTTATAGCATTCAAGTGCCTCATCAGTTTTGCCGATATTCTTTGCAGCATCGCCGCCGTGAATATACATCCTCCAGTCATCAGAGAATCTGCCGATTGAATCTGTGAAGACTTTATAGGCTTCCTCATATTTCTTTGCAAAAATCAGCGCAACGATAAGATAGTCCGAATCCCTTATACTGTTGGGGTTTGATTTTGCTTTTTCTGTCTGTTCCTTTATAATTTCCTCGCCTTTGCCGATAAGAAAATAAAAGCTCATTCTCTGCATACAGGCAAGATGATAATTTTCAGGATCATCGTCGGGATTATCCTTTACTGCGTTGTCAAACCATTCAGTTGCTACATCCTTACAACAATTCATCATACATTTGTGAATCCAACCGTAAAGCCATTTATCCTCGGTTGAAAGCTCGCCTTCTTTCATAAGCTTAAGATACTCTGAACGGCAACGCATAAAATCCTCGAAATCGTGTGACTGCTCATAAACGGATGCAAGACGCTGTGCAAAATTGCCGTAAGCGACTGAATTCTTTTTATAGAAGTCATCAACTGTTACTTCGTAAAGCTTGGCAAGTGCGGGCAGAGTGAGGACATCAGGCAGAGTTGTTCCGCATTCCCAACGGGAAACAGTCTGGGAATTTACATTTAATTTTTCTGCAACCTGCTCCTGCGTAAATTCCTTTGCAATACGGAATTTTTTAAGATTATTACTGAATATCTTGTTCATCGTTTTCACCTTTTTCAGTTTTTTAGAAGCTTCTGTAATGATTATATTACGGAAAAACAATTCTTGTAAGGTCTTATTTTATGAATAGACTCTTTGTTTATGTGTAGTTGTGTATTTTTATATATACGCAATTTCTCCTGAAAAGCGTTTTTTAGAATATAATTTTCATTTTCAGCCTTCAAGAGCATTGAATAAATCAGCGTCTGATCAAGGTTTTGGTAAAAAAACTGCCCTCGAAGAGAGCAGTTGCAATTATTTAGTTTTCGCTTGTTGTTTCATAAGGCCAGTCGATAATGCCGCCGAATTCCTTAACATTGGTATAGCCGAGCTTCACAAGCTCCTCAGATGCAATCTTGCTTCGTCTGCCGCTTCTGCAATAGACGAGAATAAGCTGATTTTTATCGGGAAGCTCCTTTTCGGCACGTTCAGCAATCTCATATTCGGGGATAAGAATTGCATTATTAATGTGACCGCCTGCAAATTCTTCTTCGGTACGGGCATCGATGATAATATAATCACTCTCTGTGTCCATAATGCTTTTTGCTTCCTCGGCAGTAATCTGCTGATAGGTGTTCATTGTTTCATTTTTCTTTTGTCCGCATCCGACAAACAGACAAAGAATCAAAATCAGCTCGATGCTGATAAGCTTTTTCACGGTTATATTGTTCACCCTCCGCACTAAAAATCTGTTTTGTAACTGCCCTCAGATGAGAGCAGTCTGAAATATTCAGTTTGGTAAATTGGAACCGATAAGTCTTTCTGCCTGTAAATCCGACAGTCCGTAATCTTTTGATTGTCCGAGCAAAAGGCAGACAAGTTCCATTTTTTCTTTATGAGTGTTAGCTCTGATCAGATTTGCAAGCTTACCGTTTTCCGAATGATAGTCAAAATACAAATCTATTGCCTTTGCACAGAGCACTCCGACATCATCAGGAACACTTTTTGAAATAAAAACATCTTCATATATTTTATTGTATATGCCGAGTTTAATGTCAATATCAGCGTCCAATACCTCGAATGTTTCGTCATCAATGTAATTGAGTTTTAATTCGCCCTGATATTCAATCTGTTCCAGATATGCTAACAAAGTCAGCAAATTCATCTGGCAGAATGTATCTTTTCCGAACCATAAATGAATTGTCTGATAGTTGTTATTTTTCAAAGTGTCATACACATACATTCTGGCTCTGTATTCATTTTCGGTAACGTTTAACATCTTTGCACGAATCGCAATAAATTGCGGTGAATAAATATCTGCCGTAACCTCGCCATCCATCATTGCTTCACAGAACGGAACGGCAGTTCTGCCATATTCAGAAATAAAGGTTTTATTAAAATAGTCACCATTTGTGATATTCAGAATTTTATTATGCATGTCACACCCCATCAGATTCTTTTTTGTCAATACCTGTTGCCGTATATCATTTTTGCCAGTTCGGTATATTTTATCACGAACTGAGTTTTTGCATTTGTATAACCATCTCTGTTATGTTCGAATTCTTTCAGTAACGAGAGTTTTAATTTCTCATATTCTTTTGCCGTATCGGGAAACTCGTTAAGAAAATCCCTGAAATATAGCTCATTGTTATCGCCTGCATATCTTAAGTGCAAATGGAACACTCTCTCGGCAAAACCGTTCTCTGTGTACCCTTTGTTAAAGGATAGTCCTTTTTCACTTTCCGACATACAAATATAGCCGTTATTTACAATCAGGGCTTTATAGTTTTGCAAAATGCTTCCCTTGGGAACTTCCACGAGAATATCAATAATCGGCTTAGCCCAAATGGAAGAAATCGCCGTACTTCCTATATGACTTATCCTATCTGCTGAATAAAGGATATTTTTCAACAGACATTCTTCCTTAGAATACCATTCTTGCCAACAAGGTTGATGCTCTGTCAGAATGATAGGGAATAACTGCCACAGCTCTTCCAAGGTCATTTCTGATAATTTCTTTCCCATTACGTGTACCTGTAAATTCTTATTTGTTGAAATGATTATACTACATCCATACAAACAAATCAAATAAATAAAAATACAATGATTTAAGCTGTAAAACAGAAAAAACCATTTTGAATTTTTGGGCAAAAAAATAACCGTAAGTGGCGTATTATAGCCATTTACGGTTTATTTTCCTGGTCCGAGTGGCGAGACTTGCATTGCTTTGCAATGCAAAGAATCTTATTGTGTTCGGCTTCGCCGAGGGAGTTCAAGTCCCGCCTGCAAAGTCTGATAAAAAACAAAAACCACTTCTTTCGAAGTGGTTTTTTTGGTCCGAGTGGCGAGACTTGAACTCACGGCCTCTTGACCCCCAGTCAAGCGCGCTCCCAACTGCGCCACACCCGGATGTTCGGAACGTTCAATATAATAACACATCTTTTTGTGATTTGCAAGTCTTTTTTGCAAAATTTTTTAATTTTTTTTAATTTTTTTCAAAAACCTTGACTTTTGATTCTACACAATGTAGAATCAAGATATAGTCTACAATGTGTAGAATGAATTTTCGGAGGTGTTTTTATGGGTGAAATGCAGATGGGGGTTATTGAATCCCGTTTTGCGGACATTATATGGCAGAATGAGCCTGTTGCGACAACTGAGCTTGTGAAGCTGAGCGAAAAGGAGCTTAACTGGAAAAAGACGACTACCTACACGGTTCTTAAGCGACTTTGTGACAAGGGTATTTTCCGTAACGACAAGGGGACTGTCACTTCTCTTATTTCAAAAAATGAGTTTTACTCGGTGCAGAGTGAAAAATTCGTCGATGAAACTTTCGGCGGCTCTCTGCCAGCATTTTTAGCGGCATTTACATCAAGGAAATCGCTCACACGGGAGGAAGTTGCCGAGCTTCGCAGAATGGTTGCAGATTTTGAGGAGGGCTGAATATGACTAACTTGTTTATATCGCTTTTTAATATGAGTATAACTGCATCCTGGCTTGTTCTGGCTGTTGTTGTGCTCAGGTTTCTTCTTAAAAAAGCGCCTAAATGGATAAATGCCGTTCTGTGGGCATTTGTGGGGTTCAGACTTGTCTGTCCGTTTTCTTTTGAAAGTATTTTCAGCCTTGTTCCGAGTACGGACACTGTGCCTCACGATATAATTTATTCTCAGTCTCCGACAATACACAGCGGAATACCGTCTCTTAACAGCACGGTCAATCCCATAATATCTGAAACTTTTGCGCCTGATGTCACAAACAGCGTAAATCCTTTGCAAGTTGTTCTTTTTGTGACTGTTCTTGTGTGGCTTATCGGCATTGTTGCGATGCTTGTATATTCGGGTGTGAGTTTTATCCGTCTGAACGCAAAAGTGCGTGAAGGTGTTGTTCTTAAAGATAATATCTGGCTCTGCGACAGAATTGACACTCCGTTTATTCTCGGACTTTTCAGACCTCGTATTTTTCTTCCGTCAGATATGGCAGAGAGTGATATGGAATATGTCATTGCTCACGAAAACGCACATCTCAGGCGACGTGACCATTGGTGGAAGCCCTTAGGCTTTATACTGCTGACGGTTTATTGGTTCAATCCCGTGATGTGGATTGCTTATATTCTGCTTTGCCGTGATATTGAGCTTGCCTGTGACGAAAAAGTAATCAAGGAAATGGGAACGGATATAAAAAAATCCTATTCAGAAACACTTATCAACTTCAGCGTATCAAGACGCACTATTTCGGCTTGTCCTCTTGCATTCGGTGAAATAGGTGTAAAGGACAGAGTCAAGTCTGTTCTCAGTTACAAAAAGCCTACGTTATGGATTATTATTGTTGCCGTGATTTCGTGTATCGTTGTTGCTTTGTGCTTCCTTACAAATCCGAAAGGGGAACAGAACGAAGAAATCACTGAATCTGAAACAGATTATTACGGCAAATATACCTACCTTGAAATGCTTGATTATACCGTTGCAGGAGAATATGTATCTGAACTGTATGATATTGATGCTGTTCATTATCCTGGAAACGGAGAAGGTGAAGCAGCAATTCTCATTGGTGAAGCACATGGTGTTGATTTAAGTAAGTTTCTCAGTAATGTCAAATGGAGCCGAAGTCTTCCGCCCATTGAAGAACTTTCATCACCCGGCTCTGTGGAATTTGTGATAAACGATGATTACAGGGTAACTGTCCATAAACGGAAAACAGGCTCGTTGTTTGCATATGCGGTTGTAAAATACGAAGATGAAATAAGGTATTATCACGCATCGTACGATGATTATGAGAAAGCGGTAGCAATACTGCATCCGTTTGATATGCTGACGGAAGATCACGATGCCGTATTTGAAGTTTTATCATATATATCGGACTTTGATTCTGCATATATTTCACTGAATATCTACACAAAAACAGTGTTTTTCAGTTTGTCAAGTTTCAGCAGTTATTTTTGTAACGGCAGTTATATTGAGAATGATGAATATATAATTATCACATCAGATGATATGATACAGCAATATACTTTCAGAAAAGACGGTGATAATCTTATTTTTGTTGCTGACAAATCATCAGAGGTTCCCGAATATAAATATACACCGGATGGTGCGTATGCGCCTTGCATTCCCGACGGTGCTGTCTTTGAATTCAACGGTTTTGAAACAACCTATATTGATAAGACTCTGTGGGATATTGATAATGACGGTATAGAAGAGAACTGTGTTCTCGGCTACGGACCTACATCGGGACTTTTTACGGTGACTTTTTCTGCGTACGAAAACGGAAACCTTGAATATTTTAATATATTCAATAGCGGTATCGATGATATTCAGTTCGGTTGGGATGAGAACGGAAAACTTGTAGTCAGAGGTTTTGTTCATCGTTACGGAGCAGATCCGATTGATGTGTATTGTGATATAGTTGTAAAAGACGGCAATATCGTGCTATGCAGCAATATTGTTCTCGGTTCAGGCGACAGCCTGATGCCCTACTGGGGAGAACAAGGGGTATCATCAATGTATGCACCGGGTAAATAAAAAATTTACAGCACAGAACGGATATCTGCGGATATCCGTTTTTGTAGGGTAAACAATAATTTAGCGAAGCAGAAATTAATTGATATATCGTAGGGGCGATGATTCATCGCCCGGCACGAATGTGCATTTTCCGAAGGAAAATAAAACGGCAGAGCCGTTATTGTTCGCTTGCTCACAATCGGGCGTTGAATCAACGCCCCTACAAGCTCGATTTTAATTTCTTCAAACATTTCTGCTAAATTATTGTTTATCTTTCTTCACCAGAATTGTATCATCGCCGATGACTTCGATGTTGCACCAGTCGATTTTGATATCATCGGTTTTTCCGATTGTGCCGAAGAAACCCGGTTTGCCGCAGATGATGATTGATGTGATACAGCCTGTGCAGGTGTCGAGTTCCACATCACCCACAGTGCCTATTTTTGTGCCGCTGCATACATCGATAACATCTTTGTCGCAAAGACTGCTTACAGAACATTTCATTTTTATCACCCTTTCGGTAAATAATATGATAGATAAATATAATACTTGACATAAATCTGCCGAAATGATAAACTTAAATGTAAATTCAATCGATACTTCAGGTGATAAAATGGAAAATACAGAAAACAAAAAAGTAGTATTGAGTCTTATTCAGCCCACAGGTACACCCACACTCGGTAACTACCTTGGTGCGTTCAAAAACTGGAAAGCAATGGCTCAGGAATACAACTGCCTTTTCGGTGCTGCTGACCTTCATTCAATTACTGTCAGAACAGCTCCTGCAGACCTGAGAAAGAGAACTATGGATCTTTTTGCAATTCTTCTTGCAATGGGACTTGATCCCGAAAAGAACATTATCTTCTGTCAGAGCCATGTTTCAGCTCACGCTCAGCTCGGCTGGATTCTTGATTGCTATACACAGTTCGGTGAGGCTGCAAGAATGACTCAGTTCAAGGATAAATCAGCAAAACACGCAGATAACATCAATCTCGGTCTTTTTACATATCCCACTCTTATGGCTGCGGATATTCTTCTTTACAATGCTGATTATGTACCCATCGGTGCAGATCAGAAACAGCATCTTGAACTTGCTCGTGACATTGCAAACCGTTTCAACGGTCTTTACGGTGATTTCTTCCGTGTTCCCGAACCGTTCATCGGCAAGGCTGGTGCCAGAGTTATGTCTCTTCAGGAGCCTGACAAGAAGATGAGTAAGTCAGACACAAATCAGAAGTCATTCATTCTTGTTACAGAGGATCCGAATGTGATTGTAAAGAAAATCAAGAGTGCCGTTACAGACTCTGAGGCTGCAGTATATTACAGCGAAGACAAGCCCGGTGTTTCAAACCTTATGGATATCTATTCAGCTTGTACAGGCAAGTCATATGACGCTATTACAGATGAATTTGCAGGCAAGGGTTACGGTGATTTCAAGGCAGCAGTTGCAGAAGCTGTTGTTGAAGAGCTTCGTCCTCTTCAGGAAGAATATCACAGACTTGTCAAGGATAAGGCTTACCTTGAGGAATGTGCAAGAATCGGTGCAGAAAAGGCATCAAGAATTGCAGACAGAACAGTCAGACAGTGTATGAAGAAAGTCGGTTTCTGGCAGTATTAAAAATTAACACCGTAGGTTCATTGCTGAACTTACGGTGATTTTTTTTCTTGCTTGATTAATCGCAGAGTTTTTTGCCGAATGCCACATCTGTATCGAGAATTTCTATCTGCTCGAAGCCGTATTTTTTATAGAAAGCGCAGGCATTCACATTGTCTGTGCCGGTTGTGAGCATTACACCCTTGATTCCTTTTGCCATGAGGTGGTCTGTGAGTGTTTTTACAAGTTTTCCGCCCCAGCCCTGACGATGATATGCAGGTAAAAGGTCTATGTGAAGGTGAGCAGGGTAGATGTCTTTATATTTATTGTGAAGGACTGTTGATTCTGCTGCCCAGCCGTATAATTCATCACCGAGAGGTTTGTTGAGGTCGAGATATTCCTTGTCAAAAATCTCTTTATAGCTGTTGTAATCCTCTGCGCAGTAAATATAGCCTACTGCCTTGCCGTCATCATCAACCACGAAACAGTTTTCAGGCTCTTTTTCAATATAATAATCGCAGAAAGTGTGAAGAATGAATTCGCCAAGGTCACCGGTTTTTTCTTCACCTTCGCTGTTAAGACAGACAAATCTTACCGCATCAAAGTCTTTTGCTTCATATTTTCTGATTGATAACATAACAAATCTCTCCGTTTTTGATTTCTTGAATTCATAATATAAAAAATTATTAAAAAAATCAATGCTTTTATCAAATTAATATTTGAAAAATAAGAACAATGGTGTATAATGGCTTTGCAGACTATTTCTCTTATAAAAGGAGCAATGCTGATGTATTATCTCGGTATTGACGGCGGCGGCACAAGAACAACTGCCGTTGTGACTGATGAAAACGAAAATATAATTACAAGAAAATCAGGCGGCACTATTAATTTTTATTCCGTGGGAATGGAAACTGCAAGAGAAAACCTTTCTGCTCTGATGACCGAAATCAGCAGAGAAACGGGAATTATCTCTTTTGACGGTGCTTTTATCGGTTGCTCTGCGCTCGATTGCGAAGCAGATGACGAAACGACCGATAAACTCTGCAAAGGTGTTATCAATGCCGAAAAAACAAAAATGCACAGCGATGTTTACATTGCTCTGAAATCAGTTAAAGATGCAAAGTGTCCTGCGGTTGCAATCTGCGGTACAGGGTCAATCGCCACGGGTGAAGACGAAAACGGCAGAATTTATGTAACAGGCGGATGGGGACATATTTTAGGTGACGAAGGCTCAGCTTATTCAATTGCTGTATCTGCTCTCAGAATTTGTTCTCATAAGTGTGATAAGGGTGAAAAAACGCATCTTCTTGAAAGTGCGGAAAAGTTTTTCGGTGTTGACGATTTCAGAAAAGCTATTGATATTATCTATTCCTCCGATATGACAAAGGACAGACTTGCTCGTTTTGCCGAAGTACTTGATATGAATGACGAAACAGTAAGAAGACTAATAATAACTGAAGCACAAAAGTTTGCATTTGCAGTTCAGACACTTCTTGAAAAAATGAAAAATTGTGATGTTTTAGGTCTTTACGGCGGAGTTTTTCAGCATAACAATTTTTTCAGAGAAGAATTTTCAGATGCAATCAAAAATAAATTCCCGGAAACAGAAATCAAGCTTATTGGTACACCGCCCGAAGAAACTGCGGCTTCACTTGCGAGGAGATTATAATGAAAAAATATCTTGAATACATTGAAAATGTAAAAAGTATAATAGAAAAGATTGCCGCTGATGAAAAGGGAAGTCTTGAAAAAACAGCTTCTGTTTTTGCCGAAACACTTATGAACGGAAAAAGACTCTATCTTTTCGGCACGGGGCATTCTCATATGCTTTCAGAAGAGCTTTTTTACAGAGCAGGCGGTCTTGTTAATGTTCAGCCCGTGCTTGTTGAGCCTCTTATGCTTCATATTTCCGCATCGGCAAGTACTGTTGCTGAGCGTGAAGAGGGAATTGCAGAGAAGATTTTTGAAGACTATGCAATGAGCTGCGGTGACACTATTGTTATTATCTCAAATTCAGGCAGAAACGGTGTTATCGTTGATATGGCTCTGCTCTGCAAGGAAAAAGGTCTTAATGTCATTGCTCTTACAAATCTTGATCATACATATGCAGGAGCATCAAGACACAAGAGCGGAAAGCGCCTTTGTGAAATTGCCGATATTGTGCTCGATAACGGCGGTTGTACGGGTGATGCATGCGTTGAGATAGACGGTATTGAGGGCAAAATCTGCCCCACATCAACAGTATGCGGTGCAATGATTCTGAATGCAGTTGTTGCGGAAGCTGTTGACAAGTGTGCAAAAAACGGATTTTATCCGGACCATTTTGCATCTTCAAATATTGACGGCGGTGACGCCATAAATGATAAACTTGTTGAAAAATATAAGGATGTATTGAAACATCTCTGATATAGCGAAAGGATAAAGAAAATGGAAAACAAAATTATTAAAGTCGGTGTTGTAGGTCTCGGAAGAGGTACTGCAATTGCAAGATGTCTTAAGGGTGTGAAGAATGCAAAGCTTATTGCCTGCTGTGACCACAATCCTGTTACTCTTGAAAAAGGTTATGCAGAGCTTTCTGAAGTTCTTGAAGATAAAGATATTATCCGTTTCAGCGATTATGATGAAATGCTTAAACTTGACATTGATGCAGTTATCGTTGCAACAGAAGCAGTTTATCACGTGCCCATTGTTACAAAGGCTATGAATGCAGGTAAACATGTACTCAGCGAAATTCCTGCAGTAAACTCAATTGAAGAAGCAAAAGTTCTCAAGGAGCTTGTTAATTCTCATCCCGACCTCATTTATATGGCGGCTGAAAACTGCTGTTACTGGGCATTTATCCAGACCTGGAGAAAAATGCAGAAAGACGGTCTCTTCGGCGAAATCGCTTATGCAGAGGCAGAGTATCTTCACGCTCTCGATCCCGATGAGTTTGCTCCCGACTACTATCCCGAAGGTCATTGGAGAACATATCAGCCTGCAATTCATTACCTTACACACGAACTTGGTCCTCTTCTTTATGTTATGGATGACAAATGTGTCAGCGTAACCTGTCTTGAGGCAGACGTGCACTATGACCCCTATACTCCAGAAAGAAAAGAAACAGGTGTCGCTCTTTTCAAAACTGCAAAGGGTGCTGTTATCAGACTTCTTGTTTCATTCGGTGCATACACAAGCTACGACCACAATTACCGTATCTGCGGTACAAGAGGCACAATTGAAACAGACAGAAGATGTGTTGTTGACAATGCTCATTCACTTGCAAGTCTTTACAGCGTACCCGGCACATTCTCTGCAAATTCAAAGATAGATATCCCCGTTACAACTGCTTATGAGGGTGAAGACAACAGCGGTCACGGCGGTGCAGACGGTAAAATGGTGAAGGATTTCATTTCCTGCATTGCTGAAAACAGAAAGCCTGACCTTGACGTTGACTTCGCAATTCAGATGTCAATTCCCGGCATCATTGCTCATCAGTCAGCAGTTCAGGGCGGTATGCCTATGGAAATTCCTCAGTTCTGATATTTTATATGAAAAAACAGTCGGTACATCCTGTGATGCACCGACCTTTTTTTGATGTTTAGTTTTCTTTTCTGAATTCGTCCTTGCCCACGAAACATACCGGGCATTCGAAATCTTCGGGTAAGTCTGCGAATGCTGTGCCGGGAGCGATGTTATGCTCAGGGTCGCCTTGTGCTTCATCATAAATCCAGCCGCACATCTTGCATACATATTTCAAGTGTGTCACCTCTATTTTATCGGTTCAAAATCAGCAGCACCGTGTTTGCAGAGAGGACAGATAAAATCGTCGGGGAGGTCTTCTCCGTCATATACATATCCGCAGATTTTGCACACATAACCCTTTTTACCCTCTGTCTGAGGCTTGGGTTTGACATTTGCGTGATAGTAATTATAGGTCATTGTTTCTCTGTCAGAGATAACTCTTGCCTCTGTTACAGAGCAGATGAACATTCCGTGAGTGTCAAGGTCAACATACTGCTCAACCTTGAGTGACATAAATGAGTTTATATAGCGAGGCAGGAAAGCGAGACCGTTGTCTGAGCGCAGAGGCTCACAGTTTTCAAATTTATTCACGTTTCTGCCGCTTGCAAAACCGAATGTTTCAAAAATGCTGAATGGTGCATCAACCGTAAGACAGTTGATGTTCATTTTGCCTGTCTGCTTTATAACGTGGTGGGAATAGTTATCCTTGTTTATTGTAACAGCAAGTCTGTTGGGAGTGTTTGTGACCTGAGTGACTGTGTTGACAATAAGACCGTTGTCTTTTTTGCCGTCGTTTGATGTTACAACGTAAAGACCGTAACCGATGTTGAAAAGTGCGGTAAGGTCATTTTTGTTTGCCGTTGAATCCTGCTGTGCAAGGTAATCTTTACAAAGCTCTTCTGCAAGATTGTTAAGCTGTGTCTTGCTTTCATCATTGAGCGCAGACATAATTGAAACATTGTTTTCGGCAAATGTAAGATTTTTGCTTTTTTCAAACATTCTTGCCATAACTTTGTTTGCCTGAGGTGCCCAGCTTCCGTTTTCTATGAATGCAACTGTTCTGTTCATAAAATTGCGCTCTGTAAGATGATTTATGAACTCACGCATAAAGGGGAAAATTTCCGCATTATAGGTTGTTGTTGCAAGAACGAGTTTGCTGTAACGGAATGCATCTTCAACAGCTTCTGCCATATCACAACGTGCAAGGTCGTTGACAACAACTTTGGGACAGCCGTTTGCCCTGAGTTTCTCTGCAAGCATCATAACTGCCTTTTTAGTATTACCGTAAATTGAAGTATATGCAATGACAATGCCTTCTTCTTCGGGCTGATAGCTTGACCATATATTGTAAAGATTGATGTAGTAGCCGAGGTTTTCTTTAAGCACGGGACCGTGAAGAGGACAGATAGTTTCAATGTCAAGTTCTGCAGCTTTTTTGAGAAGTGCCTGCACCTGTGCACCATATTTGCCCACAATGCCGATGTAATATCTTCTCGCTTCGCATGCCCATTCTTCATCGATATCGAGAGCACCGAATTTGCCGAAGCCGTCTGCAGAGAAAAGCACTTTATCCTTGCTGTCATATGTTACGATAACTTCGGGCCAGTGCACCATGGGGGCTGTCACAAATGTGAGTGTGTGGCTGCCCAGGGAAAGAGTATCGCCTTCACCGACAACAATACGGTTGTCCGCATAATCCGTGCCGAAGAAATTGCCCATCATTCTGAAAGCTTTGGCAGATGAAACAATTTTTGCTTCGGGATATGTTTTTACAAAGTTTACTATGTTTGCGGAATGGTCGGGCTCCATATGCTGAATAATAAGGAAATCAGGTTTTCTGCTGCCGAGTGCATTCTGGATATTGTCAAGCCATTCGTGAGTGAATGATGCATCAACAGTATCCATAATTGCGATTTTTTCATCAATTATTGCATATGAATTGTATGCCATGCCGTTAGGTACATCATACTGACCTTCAAAAAGGTCAATTCTGTGGTCGTTTACGCCTATATATTTTATATCGTCAGAAATGAACATATACGTTCCTCCTTTTTGTTGAAAGAATTGAAAATTACCGTGATTCTGTTATTTTAGTATTGCTTTTTTTACGGCAATTAATTCAGACTGATTTTCCAGCCGTCAAGTGAGCCTTCTATACAGTCAATTGTGAAACTGCCGTCTCTGAAAGTGACTGTTGCAAGCGCATCGCAGATGCACAATGGAAGTGTGATGTTGTCTTTGAAAGGTTTGAAGCTGAGTGTCTTTGCAGCAGCGTCAACTTTAAGACCGAGAGCTGCATTGAGTGTTGCAAAGCTTGACATGGGACGGGTGTAGTGATGACCGCATTCCCAATGATCCCAGAAAGCGCCGAAACGCATCTGATTTTTATCAACAGATTTTACAATTGTATCTGCTATATCATTGTTGCCCACAGCAAGACATATTGCTGCGAAAACATAACTGATGCCTGTCCATACAGCTTCAACCTGACAGTTTTTGTATGAGAAAAGTGTTGTGTTTTTGCCTTCGGGGCAGGATGCGTTGATGAGTCCTGCTTCTGCATCAAAATTGTTTTCAAAAATGAACTGAAGAACAGCCTTTACCTTTTCGTCGGGAATGTTGCCTTCAAGACCTGATACACGAAGAAACCATTCACCGTCAAGCTGGTCTGTCATAAGACATTCATCGGTAAAGTTTCCGTCGCTCCAGAGGTTGTAATATTTACCGTTCCAGAGTTTTTCTTCAAGTGATTTTTTGCCTTTTTCAAGAATTGCTGACCAATGTGCAATTCTTTCGGCATCGTTTACTTTTTCTGCAAGCATGCTTGCCGCTTTGAGTGCCGCAAGCCAGAGAATGCAGATGTATGCGGGGGTGCCTGCAAAATTCCAGGCATCATATGTGTTGCGTTTGGTGTCTGTATCGGGAAGACCGTCATTGTCCGAATCAAGTGATTCCATTGAATCCATTGCACGTTTTACATTGCCCCAGAGCTCTGAAAGATACTCTGTATCACCTGTAAAAAGGTAGTCACGCAGTACCATAAGCACAAACTGCATACTTATGTCAACACGATCAAAACCGTTGTTGACATTTTCAAGATCTGTTTGGAAACAGTGGTGTACTCTGCCGTCTTCACGCTGATGCTCTGCGCCCATTTTCATCTGTGTTTTCTGAAGGTCGGGAAAGAGTGCAAGCAGACCGAATGATGCGTGGTAAGTGATATCGGTTGTGTGATATCCGCAGAAGCCGAGTCCCTCCCAGAGACCGAATCTTCCGTTTTTGATATATGCTGAGCTTTTTATTATTGTTGAAAGATGTGATGACCAGCATTCGGGATAGAAATCGGGCATATCTGTGTTGAAAATAAAGTCAGAAAAACCTGATGCCTTATCAAAAACAGAATCGTTTTCGCTGAGGAATCTGTTTGCTTCCAGAGAAGACGCATAGAGATTTTCATAATAGTGTCCGAGATTTTTGCCGTCTTTTGTTATGTGATTCGGGAAGTACCATGTGAAAACAAATCTGATATTTTTCTTTTCACCGGGTGCAAGTTTCACTTTTCCGCATAAAGCAGATGCACCGAATTCATAGGTCATTCTGTCTTCCTGCTGACGGCGGAAACCGTTTACAAGCTCGATTTTTTCGTTTCTGTCTGCAGGTATTGTGGGAATAATCTGACGCATTCTGTTAACAAGAGATTGTGCAAAGGGATACTGCATATATTCGTCATAAAGTGCGTCAATTTCAGCATCTGATAAGTCAGCTGTATTTTCGGGAATTGCCGAGGGCTTTCTGCCCGCTGTGCTGTTTGGAAGATTTCCGCTTTCTCTGAAACCGAAAAGGACAGATTCCTGAGAAACACCGTAATTGCGGAAATATGCAAAAAAGTCTTTCATAAATTTTATATGCTCTGCGGCAATGAATGATTTTTCTGCATCACCGTTTATTGAGAAAGAAAAGTTTCCGCAGTTGTGAGTGCCTGTATCTTTCTCTGTATCTGAGAAAATGCAGACTCCGTTTTCTGTTTTATGAACGGAATTCACCCTGCCTGCTTCCTTGTCTGTGAAAGACGGATTGATTGTTCCGAGAAGACTTACCGTAAGTTCCTCATTGGTAGGGTTTTCAACAGTAAAATCAAGATAAAAACCGGGAGTTGCCGCAATATCTGAATTGTGAGGCACAAAAGGTGCAACGGCTTTGAGTGAAACATCGCAGGGGAGTGCGGAATCGATGTAATCAAGATTACAAACGGGGAATTTGCCGTCAAAATCAATTCTTTCCACGGGTTTGTTCCAACCGAACATGCGGTAAGTGAAATCATCGGGTTCAGTTCTCATACCGAGTTTTCTTATGAGAACATTGCTGTCTTTATCTTCACTTCTTACATAGAATGACAGTGCACCTGTGTGCTGTTCACCGTCATCAGCTTTGTTTTCCCAGCAGACTTTTGTGATTCTGTCAACATTTGCAATCTGCCAGAAGTGGAATTCACCGTCGGGAAGAAGCTCAATACTGCCGCTGCCTATACCGCCAAGGGCAATACCGCTGTTGTGAGTTTTTGTGGTTGTTATTTTAGCCATAACATTTCATCTCCAAGGATAAACAATAAATTAGCGGAGCTGAATTATTGTTTACAGTCTGAACATCATTTCAATAATTCTCTTTACGCACAGTTCGAGTTCTGCACGGGTGAGGTCGCCTTTTTCTACGGCTGCTTTGAGTTCATCGGGGTAGCCCACGGGCATTTTAAGGTCGTTACCTGCTTTTACTTCCTTGACGGGATCATTCTTGACGCCCCAGTCGGTTTCAACCATACCCTTGAAGCCCCATTCATAACGGAGAATACCTGTAAGGAGTTCCCAGCTTTCTGATGTGTGCTGACCGTTGATAAGATTGTATGAAGACATAACTGTGATAGGGTCTGATTCTTTTACAGCAATTTCAAAGCCCTTGAGATAGATTTCTCTGAGTGCTCTTTCAGAGAGTCTTGAATCGTTCTGATAACGGTTTGCTTCCTTGTTGTTACAAGCAAAATGTTTCATTGAAACTGCAATTTTACTTGCCTGCATACCTCTGATGGCTGCAGCAGCGGATTTACCTGCAACAAGGGGATCTTCTGAATAATATTCAAAGTTTCTGCCGCAGAGGGGATCACGGTGAATATTGAGTGCAGGAGTAAGCCAGATGCCTATGTTGTTTTCTCTGACTTCAGCACCGCCTGCTTTACCTACTTCATAAATGAGTTCGGGATCCCATGAGCATGCAAGAAGTGTTGCGCAGGGCCAAGCAGTTGTAGGAATACCTGTTTCTGTGTTGAGACGAAGACCTGCAGGGCCGTCTGCTGTGGGAATTGCAGGAGTGTCAAGACGATGTCTGATAGGACCGAAACAGCCTGTGTTTGCAACACCTGTGGGGGGCTGTCCTCCTACAAAATCGCAGAGTTCTTCGAGTGTGAACTGCTTGATGAATTCTTCTATTGTGCATTTTTTGCCGATATCGTCAAACTTCACAAGCTCAGCGGGGGCTTCTGCAACCATTTCGGGAACGGGTTCATAGTAATATGAAGCTTCACCCATGGGAAGTTCTTCATATGTTCCGTCAGAGAGCATTCTTTTCGCAAGTTTTGTGGGTTTGCACCACTGTCTGAGCTGTTCAACAACGGTATCTTCTGTAACGTTATATTCAAATGCGAGTTTTTCTGTATCTCTTACAGAAGTTCCCATATGGAATGTGTAAGTGCCTTTTTCAAGGACATAAGCTGTCTTCTGAATCTTGCCCAGGTCGTCAAAACTTGCCATAGAGTTTATATCAAAACTCATAACTACAGTTTCAGATTCACCGGGTGCAAGAAGTTTTGTCTTTTTATATGCTGCAAGTTCCTTGGTGGGTTTGCCGAGTTTACCCTGAGGAGCAGAGTAGTAAAGCTGAACGATTTCTCTGCCTGCAACGTTGCCTGTGTTTTTAACTGTTACAACAGCAACGATTCTGCCTTCGCTTTCAAGACAAGCTTTTCCGCTGAAACCGAAAGTTGTATATGAAAGACCGAAACCGAAGGGGTATCTTACAAATTTGTCTGCACCGGGAATGGTTTCAAAATAACGGTAACCTACATAGATATCGTCTGAGTAATCGCAGTACCAGAAACTCTCCCAGAAGTCATCTTTACAAGGATAGCAGTCATATGTTGTCGCAATTGTGTCAACCATTTTACCTGAGGGATTTACGTCACCGCAGAGAATGTCTGCAATTGCAGCGCCGCCTTCCATACCGCCCTGCCAGCCGAAGAGAATAGCCTGAACTTTGTCATTTTCCGCAAAATATTCGCAGTCCATTGTTGCACCTGAATTGATGACGATAATAACCTTGCTGAAAAGCTCTGCCAGTCTGTCAATGAGGTGTTTTTCAATGTCAGAGAGATAGTAGTCACCGCCCTGAGGTCTTCTGTCAACACCCTCTGCAGAAAAACGGCTGAGAGTGATGATAGCTGTGTCTGCATTTTCTGAAGCAGATTTTATAAGCTCATCGGGGACTTCAGCTTCTGTAACGTGCATTGCGGCAAATGTGTCATATGTCATATCATCACGGAGTTGACAGAATTCCATATTGTTTACAATATCCCAACGGGCATTTATCTGCTCTTCTGTGAGGACATTAACGCTTTCACGTTTTACATAGTCCTTATAGAAATCAACAAGGGGCATATAAATTTTTACTTTGCTCTGTTTTTCCTTTTCTTCAAAGCCTTCATAGATATTTCTTATATAGGGACAATGTACGTCACCGCTTCCGCCGCCGCCTTTTATGTATTCAATTGTCGCCTTGCCGAAAAGAGCAATTTTTTCACCCTCTGCAAGTGGGAGTGCATTATCTTTATTTTTAAGAAGAACCATACCCTGAGAAGCGGCATTTCTTGAGAGTGCAATGTGCTTGTCTGACGCCGTGACTCTTCTGCCGTCTTCCCCAAGAGGAAGACAGGGCTGATATCTGAATCTTGCAAATTTATCCATAATTTTATCATTCCTTAATTAAAATATTATAACAATTATATAACGATGCAGATTAACAGTCAAGAAAAACATTGAATTAAATTTGTTGACATTAATGGTAAATGGTTTTATAATAAGGTAAAAATACTGTGCGTAGGTGCATTTAATATGGAAATAAATTCTGAGAATCAAAAAAAAATAACACGATGGATTCTGTTTCTCGCAACCGTATGTATCCTTATTTATCTTGGTGTTAAAAATATAGGAACAGTTGCAGGCGCTGTCAAATGGGGCATAAATCTTCTTACCCCTCTTACAATGGGTATGTTTTTTGCTCTTATACTTGATGTTCCCGTCAAGTTTTTTGAATCACACATCGGCAAAAGAATAAAAAAAGAAAAAGCTAAAAAGATTGTAAGACCTCTGTCTATGATTCTTGCAATATTTCTGATTGTGGGAATTTTTGCAGGTGTTATCGGTCTTGTTATTCCTGAAATGGTGACAGCCGTAACGATTATTGCAGAGGGTGTTATGGATGTTATCAACTCTGTTTCAAATGCAGAAATGCCCGGCATTCTTGAGAAGATTCCTTACGGTGAAACTCTTTATCATAACATTATTACGGCAATTGATTTCAACGAAGTTGGCACAACGGTTGCAAACTGGCTTAAAAACCAGAGCAGTACTATTATGAACACGGCAGTCGGTACAGTAAGTTCCATTGTTACGGCAGTATTCAATTTTATTGTAGCAATTATTTTTGCACTGTATGTTCTTGCAAATAAAGAAAAGCTCAAGAAACAGGCTGTACGTCTTGTGAAAGCCTGGATCCCCGGCAAATTCAGTTCGTGGATACTTCATGCAGTTTCTGTGGGATTGTCCATATTCAGAAGCTTTGTTTCCGGGCAGACCCTTGAGGCAGTAATTCTCGGTTCTCTTTGTATGATAGGTATGGCAATTCTCAGAATTCCTTATGTTGCAACAGTCGGTGCTCTTATTGCAGTTACTGCGTTTATTCCCGTTGTCGGTGCTGTTGCAGGTACGGCAATCGGTGCATTTATGATTCTTACGGAAGACCCTGCAAAGGCTCTCATTTTTGTAATTTATCTTCTCATACTCCAGCAGATTGAGGGTAATATTATTTATCCCAGGGTTATGGGCGGAAAGGTCAATCTTCCTGCAATGTGGGTTCTTGCGGCTGTTACCATCGGTGGCGGAATTGCAGGACCTCTCGGTATGCTTCTCGGTGTGCCCGTTACATCAACAATTTATGTTCTTGTAAGAGAAGAAACAGAAAAGCGTGAAAAGAGACTTGCTGCAAAAAAATCAGCAGAAAAAAAAGAGGAAGAAATTCCTTGTGAAGAAGAAGTAACAGAATAATGTAAAGAATATGCCGTCATTCCACATAAAAGGAATGACGGTTTTTTTTGCTTTTGGTATTGTTTTATGCGGAACAGTTTGTTATAATATAAAAAATGCATAAAAACGGCAAACCGAAAGGAGCTTTTAATATGAAAAAAACACAATGGTATAAGGATGCGGTATGCTATCAGATCTGGCCCCGTTCATTCTGTGACGGTAACGGCGACGGTATAGGCGACCTTGAGGGTGTTCTCTCAAAGCTTGATTATCTTCAGGAGCTTGGCATCAACTGTATCTGGTTCTCACCTCTTTACTGCTCACCCAATGCTGATATGGGTTATGATATTTCAGACTACAGAAATATTTCTCCGGATTACGGTGACAATGAACTTTTCAAAAAGGTGCTTGATGAAGCTCACAAGCGTGGTATAAAAGTTATTATGGACCTTGTTGTAAACCATACATCAGACGAACATGAATGGTTCAAGCAGGGTATTGATAAAAACAGCAAATATCACGAATATTACCATTGGCGTGACGGCAAGGGCAAGAAGAATCCTAATAACTGGTCTTCACTCTTTGAAGGCAAAGCCTGGGAATACAATGCTGAAAATAATCAGTATTATCTCCACATTTTCTCAAAGAAACAGCCCGACCTCAAAATGGAAAATCCCGAAGTCAGAAGAGAAGTCAAGGAAATCATGAAATACTGGCTCGATATGGGTGTTGACGGTTTCCGTGAGGACGTTATCACATTCACTTCAAAGAGAGACGGTCTTCCCAACGGTTTCCCCATTCCTCAGGCATGCGGTATGGAGCATTACAAGGACGGTCCCCGTATTCACGAATTCCTTAAGGAATTCAGAGAAGTTCTTGACGATTACGATTGCTTCGTAGTCGGTGAAGCTCCTCTTATGACTCCCAAAAATGCTCTTAAATATATTGAAGAAAAGCCCGGTCAGGAGCTTGATATGATGTTCCACTTCCAACATATGGAAGCTGACTGTATCTTTATGGATTGTCTTAACAAGCCTTTCAGCCTCAAACAGCTCAAGAAAGTTTTCACTAACTGGCAGGATTCTCTTTACGGCAAGGCATGGAATGCTCTCTATATGGAAAATCACGACCATCCCCGTATCATCAACCGTTACGGCAGCGTGAAGTACAGAAACGCATCTGCAAAATCAATCGCAAACTCATATATGCTTCAGTGCGGTACTCCTTTCATCTATCAGGGGCAGGAAATCGGTATGATAAATATTGATCTTCCCAATGTTGAAGATTATCAGGATATCTTTGCTGTCAATAACTCAAAGACTCTGAAACTTCTCGGTTTCTCTGATGAGAAAATCAAGGAAAGACTCAAGACTTCAAGCCGAGGCAATGCAAGAACTCCCGTTCAGTGGGATGATTCTGAGAATGCAGGCTTTTCAACAGGCACTCCCTGGATGCCTGTTAACCCCTCTTACAAAGACGGCATAAATGCTAAGGCTGAAATGGAAGACCCCAACTCAGTTTATAATCATTACAAGGCTCTTATTAAATTCCGTAAGGAAAATCCCATTGCTGTTTACGGTAAGTATAAGGAATACAACAAATCAAGCAAGGAACTTTATGTTTACGAGCGTACATATGAAGGTAAGAAGATGCTTGTTATCTGTTCATATTCAGAAAAACCCGTTGCTTTCACAGCTCCTGCAGGTTATGACCTTTCAAAGGGTAAGGCAATTCTCTGCAGCCATGAAAACAATCCTCTTTCAGGTAACGGCTTTACAACAAGACCTTACGAAACAAGAGTTTATTACTTTGAATAATACAGATAAAAAGCCCCATTCAACCGGGGCTTTTTATTGAAAGGAAAAGTTATGAATTATCCTGATAAATTTATCTGTGCATCAAATGAGTATACGACTTTTGATAAAGCTGTTCCTGCACCTTATTTCAGAAAAACGTTTGTATCTGATTCTGAGACTTCTGCTCATATTCTGATTTCTGCACGAGGTTTCTATGAGCTGTATCTTAACGGCAGAAAAATCACAAAAGGTGCCTTTGCGCCTTATATCAGCAATCCCGATCATATTGTTTATTACGATGAATATGATGTTTCTCTGAATAAAGGTGAAAATGTTATAGGTATTCATCTGGGTAACGGTTTTCAGAATAATCCCGGCGGTTATATCTGGGATTTTGACAAGTGTGTTTTCCGCTCTGCACCGTCTTTTGCTTTGTCTGTAAAATGGACAGAAGAAAACGGAAATGAAAAATATTTTGAATCTGATGAAAGTTTTCTGACTCATTCATCTCCCGTTGTTTTTGATGATTACCGTTTCGGTGAACATTATGACGCAAACCGTGAAACAATCGGCTGGAATGAAACGGGTTATGATGATTCCGCCTGGAAAAATGCAATGTTATCTGCTGCTGTCCGTGGTGAAAAGAGACTTTGTACCGCAGAACCGATTGTTGTTACAAAGGAGCTTAAACCGATTGAAATCGTGAAGGAAGATGACGGCTATCGTTATGATTTCGGTGAAAACTGTGCAGGTGTATGCCGTCTTGAAATAAACGGTGAAAAAGGGCAGAAAATTGATATGATTCACGTTGAAAGACTTGTTGATAACAAGATTTCTTTTGACGGATTATGGTTTTTTATAAATGATGAGCAGTACAGCCACGACCTTGAGCTTCTTCACAGAGATGTTTATATCTGCAAAGGTGACGGTAAAGAGGTCTATACTCCCTCTTTCACATATCACGGCTTCCGTTATGTGCTTGTAAAGGGTATAACAGAAGAGCAGGCGACAGAAGATCTCCTGACTTATGTCGTTATGAATTCAGACATTAAGGAAAGAGGCGGTTTTTCCTGCTCTGACGAAATTGCAAATAAGCTTCAGGAAATGACAAGACGAAGTGACCTTGCAAACTTCTATTATTTCCCTACAGATTGCCCTCAGCGTGAGAAAAACGGCTGGACGGCAGATGCAGCATTGTCTGCCGAGCATTTTCTTCTTAATCTTGAGGCAGAAACAAGCTACCGTGAATGGATGCGAAATATCTGCAAGGCTCAGGACGATAACGGTATGATTCCCGGTATTGTGCCTACGGGTACGTGGGGATACGGCAGGGGACTCGGTCCTGCCTGGGACTGTGTTCTGGTTTATCTGCCTTACTATGTATATATTTACAGGGGCACAAAAGAAATGATTTATGAATCCGCAAAAACGATTATTTCATATATCCATTTCCTGACAACAAAACGTGATGAAAATGGGCTTGTTGAATTTGGTCTTGGTGACTGGTGTCCCGTTGATAAAGACAATAACAAATTTGATTCTCCGCTTAAATTCACATCAAGTGTAATGTCTTATGATATTGCAAAAAAGGCTGCTTTTCTGTTTGACGAAGCGGGAATGGATATTCAGCGTGATTTTGCGGAAAACTTTGCACAGCAGATGAAAAAAGCAATAAGAGACAATCTTATTGATTATGACAAAATGACAGCGGCAGGAGAGTGCCAGACTTCTCAGTCGATGGCATTATATTACGGAATTTTCAATGAAGACGAAAAAGAAAAAGCTTTTGCCCGTCTGCTTGAATTCATCGATGAGAAAAACGGTCATTTTGATACGGGTGTGCTCGGCGGAAGAGTTATTTTTCATGTGCTGGCTCAGAACGGTTATGCTGACAAGGCATACAGAATGATTACACGTCCGGAATTCCCCTCATACGGAAATCTTGTGCTTCGTGGCGCAACTTCTCTCTGGGAGCAGTTTTATGAGGATGTTTCAAGAGTTTCTTCAATGAATCATCATTTCTGGGGTGATATAAGCAGCTGGTTTATTCAGTATCCCGGAGGAATAAGACTCAATCCATCAGGTCACAATGCCGACGAAGTCAATATTGCTCCCGAATTTATTGAATCTCTTGAAAATGCAAAGGCTTTCCACATTGCCACTGCAGGTAAAATCAGCACAGAATGGCAAAAGGAAAATGATTATATAAATCTGACGGTTGAAGTGCCTGAAAAAATGAACGGCAGGATAATTCTTCCGAAAGGTTTTGAGTTTATGAACGGTGAAAAAATAATTCCAGTGAAGTCAGGCACATATAAAATAAAATGGTGTTGATATTTACTTTTATCAATGATATAATGGTTTATCATTAAATAAGTTTAAGGAGATTAATGTAATGAAACATTATTCATCTGTTATTATCGGTCATATTACAATGGACAGGAACGTTGACCACCTCGGCAACGAAATCAGAAGTCCCGGCGGTGCTGTTATTTTCTCATCTGCATCTGCTCACGCACTCGGTCATAATGTTCTTGCGCTCACAAGAGTTGCAAAACCCGATCAGGAAAGACTTTCTGCATTCACAGTTCCCGAAGAGAATATTCTCTGCATCGACTGTGAAAGCTCATCAAATATGTACAATCAGTATTTTACACCCGATAAGGAGAGAAGAAAGTGTGTCTGCACTTCAGTCGGTTCACCCTTTGAACCCTCAGATATCCCTGATGATGTAACTGCAGATATCTTCCATTTTGCAGGTCTTGTTTACGGTGACTTCACAAACGATATGATCAAATCAATGGCAAAAAGAGGTAAAGTTGCTGTTGACGTTCAGGCTTGTCTTCGTCACGTTGATACAGAAAACGGTGGTACAATGTTCTTTGAAGACTGGAAAGATAAAATGGAAATGCTTCCCTATATTCATTTCCTCAAGACAGACGCTGCAGAGGCTGAAATCCTTACAGGTCTTGAAGATAGATATGAAGCTGCAAAGCTTCTTTACTCCTGGGGTGCAAAAGAAGTTGTTATCACTCATAATACAGAAGTTATTGCTTATGATGGTGAAAAATTCTGCTCATGCCCCATTAAGGCAAGAAATCTCAGCGGCAGAACAGGCAGAGGCGACACAACTTTTGCTGCTTATATCAATGAAAGACTCACAAATGATATGGAGTCTTCACTTCTTATGGCTACTGCAACGGTTTCTCTTAAAATGGAGACTCCCGGTCCTTTCAAGGGAACAAAAGCTGATGTAGAAAAGTATATTGAAGAGTTCTATAAATAATGAATCAGTGCGGAAAAATGGTGAAAAATCATTTTTTCGCATTTTTTTTGTTTTTTTTGAAAAAAGCTATTGACAAAAGCCATTTCGTCGGATATAATAATGCTAACGATAATCATTAACAATAAGGATGTCGATAACAATGCTCGAAAAGGCAAGGCGGTTCAGCCGTAAGCGTGAAGCGATAAGAAATGTTCTTATGAGCACAACATCGCACCCCACAGCTGAATGGATTTATAACCAGCTCAAGCCCGAAATTCCTGATCTGAGTCTTGCAACGGTTTACAGAAATCTCGGTGAAATGAAACAGAACGGTGAAGTTCAGTCGGTTGCTTTCTGGGACGGTAAAGAACGGTTTGACGGCAACGTAAAAAAACACTCACACTTCGTTTGTGAAAAGTGCGGCAGGATAGACGATTTCCACTTTGTTGAACACGATACGGAAATTGATAAATTCGCTCAGTCGCATTATGAAGGGGAAGTTGATTATCACTCTCTCGTTTTTCACGGCAGATGCAAAGATTGCATCACAAAAACAAGTCAGTAACGCAAAAGCGTTCATATAAAAATTAATTAAAAATCAAATTCAATTACTCGGAGGTAATTTATTATGAAAAAGTTTGTTTGTTCAGTATGCGGTTATGTTCACGAAGGCGATTCAGCACCCGAAAAGTGCCCTCAGTGTAAAGTTCCTGCAGAAAAGTTTGTTGAGCAGAAGGAAGAAAGAACATGGGCAGCAGAGCATGTTGTAGGCGTAGCTAAGGGTGTACCCGAAGATATAATTATGGATCTCAGAGCTAACTTTGAAGGCGAATGCTCAGAAGTAGGTATGTATCTTGCAATGGCAAGAGTTGCTCACAGAGAAGGCTATCCCGAAATCGGTCTTTACTGGGAAAAGGCTGCTTATGAAGAGGCAGAACATGCAGCAAAGTTTGCAGAGCTTCTCGGTGAAGTTGTAACAGATTCAACAAAGAAGAATCTTGAAATGAGAGTTGAAGCTGAAAACGGCGCAACAATGGGTAAATTCGACCTTGCAAAGCGTGCAAAAGAACTTAATCTTGATGCTATCCATGACACAGTGCATGAAATGGCAAGAGATGAAGCAAGACACGGTAAGGCTTTCGAAGGTCTTCTTAAGAGATATTTCGGTTAATTTTTATGTCCCGTGATGTGCCGTAAAATACACTAAAAACGGCTATATTGCGACACTTTAAGATGATACACTCCGGATGCTCCGATTATCGGGGCATCCTAATTTTTTTGTGCAAAAGTGTGTTTTATACTGTGTTAAGCTTTTATAAAAACATTGAAAAAGTTATAAAAAAGATGTGTTTTTGCTAAATAAATAGTGTGTTTTTTAACGTGCGCACAGTCGGTGATTGTTTTTTTGTCCGTTTTTATGATTTTTTCAGTATTTTTCATCTTATACAATTCACATTTAAGAATAATTGTATTTTTTCTGCATATGGATAATTTCGTCCCCGGTTCAGAAAATCTTTTTTTATATCCTGAAAAAAATTTTTCAAAAAAATTCAAAAAATTTTATATATAAAAATGTACATAAAAAAATCTTTCATAATTAGTACAACTAATTGATGAAAGGTTGATAATATTATGCGAAAAGGCAAATCATACCACATTTATTTAAAGGACAGTACATACAGAGACATTGTTCTTATGGCAAATCATTCTGAACATGATTCAGTCAGTGATGCTCTTGAAGAAGCGATTATGGATGTATATAAAAATCTTTGCAAAAAGTCTGTATAAAAAAGGAGTAATAACAAATGTGTAACGGAATAAGATACCATGTCAAATTATCTGCAGAAACATATAAGAACATCAAACTTCTGACTGCATTATCAGATTCTAAATCAATAAGCGATGCTATTGAAGCAGCTGTTGCTGAAGTTTATGAAAAATGTATTGATGAAATGATGTCTGCGTAAAAAAATAAAAAAATTTTCAAAAAAATTCAAAAAATTCTGTACAGAAAAATTTCTCCTCAAAAAACAATCATAATTATTTCAAATACATGAAATAAGGAGAAATTAAAATGACTCAAACAAAAAGTCAGCACAATTTTTATCTCAGCGAAGAAACAAGAAGAATGCTCAACACAATCAAAGCATTCAGAAACGATGCAACAATTGATGATACGCTTGCATATATTGCATCAATGAAAATCAATGAGATTCTTGCAACCCGTTTCGGGTAAAAAAGAACAAAACCGGCTTTCCGATAAAGGGAATGCCGGTTTTTGTTCTTTAGCTATAAAGTATTGTGTCAAGAGCATCATCATTTAACTGCATCGTTTGATATTTATGGTCCACAATTCGCTGATATTGTTGCAATAATGCATTATCTTGTTTTGCATAATATCGAATTGTTTCAAAAATACTGCCGTTTGCATCAATCAACTGCTCACGTACTTTATCCTTGTGTGGTCTGTCTTTCTTCCCATCTTTAGTGATAATTGCAGCTTCTTCACATATATTTTCAACTATAACGCTTCTTAAAAAATTATCAGTAGTGAACCTATAATGTGTTTGAACAATTTCTTTCGGAATCAGAAGGCATATCTTGTCATCAATAAGCAATGACTCTCCTTCGTATTTTTTCCAAGAGTGTGTTTCTATATCCCAAAAATACCTTTCTTCAGGACACTTAAATGTTTTTATATTCTGTTTTTTGCATTGAGCTAAGGTGAATTCACTCAATTCTTTATATAAAACATTTGTTAATAAATCTGACATCCCATCTTCGGCAAAATTGGGAATGTATAACACCAATTCATATAATCGTGATATTTTTACTGAATTTACATACTCATCTATTCCCTTGAAGATATCAAATAATCCATTCTCTGTATTTCCATGTCCGTATTTTTTTGCATATCCTAAGTGTGAATCATTGATTTCTTGTGCGTGACTTAACAAGAGCCTCTTTCTTAAGTCATCATTGTTTGTATAGTATGCTCGATGTAATTCTTTAAAATAATCAGCAAGTTTGATTTTTGCGGTTTTGCAAAATGATGATATCCCCGTTTCTATAAGAACTGGGTCTATAAATAGTTTTGCATCACTCATAATGGGTGTATTTACATATTCGATTTGGCTATGGTTTATTGTGTTTGCTTTTACAAAATAATTTGAAATTCTGTTATTCATACAATTTCTCCTTTAAAAAAAATTTACCCTCTGAATAATCAGAGGGCAGTGTTGTCAATCAAGATTATTATTCTTGGTTTTGTCAGGTTTGCTACACGGTGTAGGGATTCCGTTGATTTCTCGTACATAGTAATTATCATAATTGCCGTTTTTTATTTGCTTTACAAAATTTGCACGGGTCATATCATTACCATTCTGGTTATCATGAAATCGTAAATTTCTACCGGTGTCAGATTCCTGAGTAACAGTGATGCGTTTTCTCAAAGCACTGAGTCCTCCTTATCTCGCCGGTAGCATAAATTTATTGTTGACAAACTATAAATTGTATGATAACATTATATATACAGATATGATGCGTTGGCTCAGCCGGCGTATTCCTATTTAATTGAGTGGATGGCCGTCCACTCTTTTTTTTGTAAATGGAAAATAATCCTTTACGCCCTATACTATAACATATCACACCCGTGTTGTCAATAGTGATTTTACAAAAAAATCGAAAAATCAGCGCATTTATTTTATTTTTTTGCTTTTTTTTGATTATCTATTGCTTTTTTTGTGTATTAATGGTATGATTCATTGTGTCAGGAGTGTTAAGTATGCTTATTGATTTTAAAGTTAAGAATTTTTTATCTTTTGAAGAACAAGAATCTTTAAGTTTGGTTGCAGGAAAAGGAAGAAACTTTGACAACAGACTTTATAAGGACAAAAAGAATAAAATTTTAAAATTTTCTGCATTGTTTGGTGCTAACGGGTCTGGTAAATCAAATTTTGTTAAAGCTATATATTTTTCAAGAGAATATATAAAACGTGGCGATAATCGAGCTACAATTCAGAAATATTATAAGATTAATCCTGCTGCAAAAGAACAACCAACCTCTTTCGAATACAAAATAAAGGTTGGTGAAAAAATATATACATATGGTTTTGAGTTATTATTAATTAGAAATCAAATAATAAAAGAATGGTTAATCTGTAATAATAGCAGAAGTGATGAATTAATTTTTAGCCATGATAGGGGAAATAAAAGCTTTATACTTGGAAATCATTTTAAAAATTCTGAATTAAGAAACAGACTTTTCCTATATGCAGACGGATTAGATTCAAACAATAATGCATTGTTTTTAAACAATATTAATAGCTATAATAATTTATATACAGATTATAATGAAACAAAAATCTTAAAAGATGTATATAATTGGTTTATACATAAACTTAAAGTAAAGTTCCCTGATAGTGTTGTTAGTGATTATGCATATTTTATGTCAGAATCAAACATGGATGAAATTCTTAAATTCTTTAAAGATTTTGATTTGTCCATTTCTAATTACAAATTTATTAAGTGTTCTCAAGAAGAGATAGCATTAAAATTGCCTAAGGAAATTTTTAATGATTTTATTGGAAATGTAGAAAAAGCACTTCTTGAAGACGATGATATTGAACATAATAGAGTAATGTTTGGACTTGCTGATGATTTTTATATTGCAAAAATGGAAAATGGACAAATGTGTTTTGATACTATTCAGTTTTATCATGAGAATACAGATGTTCCGTTTCATATGCATGAAGAGTCAGATGGTACAAAAAAGATTTTTAAACTATTAGAAATATTATTTCAGCAAGAAAACGATGTTGTATATATTGTTGATGAGATAGACCGTTGTTTACATCCTTTTTTAACATATAATTTCATACATGCATTCTTGAAAAATGCGAAAACAAAAAACTGTCAATTAATTGTTACAACACACGAGTCCTTAATATTGGATTTTAAATTATTAAGAAAAGATGAGGTTCGTTTGGTAACAAAATATAATGGAAAATCTAAAATAGACTCTTTAGCTGATTCTTCGATTAGAGCAGATAAAGTTTTGATTAAAAATTATTTGTATGGACAAAAAGGAATCCCAAATATAAAAGACAATGCTTATAAAAAATAAAAATATCAGCTAAAATCTTTTAGCATACAAAAAGCGGCATCTGTAAAGATGTCGCTTTTTGCTTTTAACAACACGTAAATAAGGAGAACTGTGATTAAAACCAACTCGTCATAAATCACAATATAATTATGCTTCATAATATCATATAATAAAAAGCAAAAACAGCCCTTTCTCAAGGACTGTTTCTGCGGGGTCAGCATCCAGGGAAAACAAAACATCAAAACCCAGATACAAACAGGAGAATTCCATATATCAGAAGTTCTGATTTAATTATGATTATGCCAAATCAAGATAAAAGCAAAACAGCCCTCTTTTGAGAGCTGTTTTGATGCATAATTTAATTAAACAATGAAGTGGGGAGAAAAAATGAATCCACAATATCAAGAACTATCTTAATTATGACAATCTGTTTTAAAGATAACGTTCATTTTGCTCAAAATCCGATTTTATATATACCCGGTTATCAAACTTTACTCTTGCTATGCTGTTTGGGTCAAGAAGAATATACCCTTCACGCTTTACGAAGAACTGATTTTCAAACAATTTCTGTATCGTGCGATTAACAGTCTGAATGCAAAGTCCAGTTTCTTCGGCAATTTCACTTTGAGTAATTCTGACTTCATTCCTGTTATTTGTATGCCTCAGCAGACACAACACCACAAGCAGATTTTTCCCCGAAAGATTCTGAATCTTCGGGAAGAAGTTTTTTATCCATATCTTTCGCCATGCATAGGGATGATAAGCTACTTTCTTTCCGTATGTATTTTTTATTTTGTAGAAATTTTTTGCCAACTCCTTGTTGTCTTTGCCGTAATAAACAAGCATAGGGTTAAGCATATATCTTGAAATATCAATCTTTCTAATGAAATCGTTTTTTCTGAGAATCCGCAATGCTTCATTAACAACATCCTCGCTCACTTTCAGGTAGTCTGATATCTCTCTGGCTGAATAAAAAAACATATTCGATTTCTGACGGGTATTGCTGAGAACAAAGCAGGCAACCTTCAATTGAGACGGGCTAAGTTGTGTAAGCGTTTCAAACAGTGGCTCAATCCACACCTTTACCCAATTCACATCGATAGTGGAGTATTTTGTTTCAACAGAAAAAACCTCTCCTGTTTCTTCGTCATAAGCTATTGTATTTTTCGTAATGCATATAGAAGTATTATTTTTCTTCATTTTATTTCTTTTCTCCTTTGAAATTATTCTGTCATGAAAAATGTCGGTATGGAATTATGAAAACGGACATTTTTAAACCTTCAAAAAGCTTTATATATAGCCATTTCTCATTTTTGACTCTGTACTTTATTTCTTATGTCCGGTTTTCTTTATGAAAACCACTTCTTTCATAACAAACTAATTATGACAGGGCACATTCAAAAAAGCCCTGTCAAAATAAAAAAGAAAGAAAATTTTTTATTTTGACGACTGCAAAGCAGTCTTTTTTTTGCTTACGAAAGAGAATTGTTGATGAGGGTGTTGGTGTTACTGTTTGATGATATATTTTTGCTGTACAAGAAAATGTTTATTATTGTTTTTTTTATATATAAAAAACTATAAGAATATCTCCTTTCATAATTAATTTGAAGGTTGAATCTTCTAATATTATGAAAAGAGGTTATTCTCATGAAAAATTCTTTAAAACACAATGATACTATTCTGCTGTACAACATATTAGAGCAGATGTCAAAAACAAAAACTTGTACATTAATAATCACACAACGAAAACTTGCTGAAATCTGCAATCTTACAATCAGTAAGATAAGAACTGCTATGAATCATTTGATAAAAGCAGAACTTATTTCAAAAAGTTCTGCTAATCGCTGTACAAAGATAAGTGTGCTTGATGATTCGTTGCTTATGGGATTTTACAAAATATCTAAAAATCGCACATTAAAAAATTCCGTTGCAGAGCAAATTGAATTCAATGATGTCATGTAAAAAAGGCGGCAGATTATTCTGTCGCCTTTAAACTTAAAGTGTCCTCGGGCAGGCTTGCACATACAAGTCTAACAACGTGGACAGCTTTTCAACTTCGCGTCTGAGATATTCATATTCAGCAATGTCGAGTTTATCTTCAAGAATCTGTATATCCGGGAATTCCTCATCGTTGTAGATTACTTTGTTTTCCACTACAGAGCTAAAATCATTAATCTCTGAAATGCGGGTTTCGATTTTGAGTAAGCCCAATGACGTATGAAATTCCTGAATGTCAACAATTTTTGTTTTCATTTTGTTGCACCTCCTACACGAACATCAAATCATCTACATTATCAAATGTATCATAAATTATCCTTGCGCCAATTTTGAACCCCCTGATAAAAGATGTAGCGTCGCTCATTGATAATACAAGCCCGTAAGAATTAACATACTCATCGAAAAGCTTTTTTTCTTCACCATCAAGACGATGTGAAAGTATTTCTTCAGTAGCAACCAACTTATCCCAAGCAGCTTTGAAATGTTTGTCTGAGCTGATTGTTTTGCTTTGTGGAGCGATATTTCCGTGAAAAAGTTCCTGAATAAAATTATTCCTCATCCTCATTGTCCTCCCTGAAATAATCATCCCTTGATTCAAAAAGCTCAATTTCTTTGAAAATCTCTGCAAGATTTCCAAGCGACATCGGATAAGACTGGTGGATGTATCGCTGCTGACCTGTTCTGCCGTCGTAAAATCTGACAAAAGCAAACTTATTTTCAAAAATGATAGAATAGAAAGAGCCGTGTTCGTCTTTTGTTGTTGAAAGTTTTATGCGCCTTATCGTTTTGTCCATTTGTTAAATCTCCTTAAAAATAAATTTAGCGAAGTCTGAATTGCTCCAGGCTTCGCTTTGTTGATATAATTATGATGTATAGGAAATATGATATAAGAAAAATATCTGAAAAATCAAATATGTATTTAAGAAAATGAAAATATTAGTAGGCATCACTGAACAACGCAAGAGTAAAATCAAATGGAGTTGGTATGGCATATGCAAAACAGTGAAGTGAAAGAAATCATTAATAGCAAAATCATATTCAAATAGTTGAATCGATAGTTGCGTTAGATATCCCGTTGCCATTCATTTTCAGTTTGGATTGATTTTTTATATGCAAAAGAGTATAATTATACTATAATGCATTTGCGAGGTGATTTTCGTGAGCAACTTAAGATTCCGTTGTCTTATTGATAATTATTTATGTGATATTACGCCTTTTAAATCTTATGTAGAAAAAGGTTCAATGAATATAGGCTTAGTACTTATAGCTTTCGATGAAAACGAGATTGATGCAATCCGAAAGCTTTTCAAAGAAAATGTACGTGATGGACATTGTTCATATCTTAACAATATTCAACTTGTAGGAACTGACGGTTATCTTTATATAATGTCACAATCATCTCTCGAAAAGAAAGAAAAGATGCCTCATTCAATTATGAGGGCGTACAGATACTATAAAAGCTATAAGAAAAAGCAAAATAAAGCCAATGAATATATACTCAATGAAATTAAAAACAATAATGACGGCATAAAAAAAGTATCCGGCGGTAAGTTTTCTGCGTACAAATATACGGACAAAATCAATAACATGAGTTTTCCGTTCCGCTTATTCACAACAAAAGAACAGAACAGACCGTTATTTGTTATTTTTCACGGTGCAGGTGCATTGGGGAATGACAATATAAAACAGCATTTTGAAAACACTCGACTGTATAAATATATCCTGAAAGAAAATTGCAATATACTTTCTCCGCAAGCACCGTACGGCTCAAATAGAGGATATGATTTGATTCAGAGTTATATTAAATCCGTCAAAAAGCTAATAGACGAACTTCCCATTGATTTTGACAAAAAACGAATTTATATTGTCGGCACTTCTTTTGGTGGTTGCTGTGTCTGGCATATTTCATATTTGTTCCCAGATTGTTTTGCAGCAGCTGTTCCTGTTATGGGTAAATTATTTTTTGACAATGATTTCAGTTGTTATGATGTTCAAAGATTAACAAAAACACCATTGTGGGTTGCACATTCATCAGATGATACAAATGTTACGATAGACAGCGATGATTATTGTGTTGACAGCCTTCAAAAACACGGGGCAGATATTAAATACACTCGTTTGGATAAATACGGGCACTCAATGTCAGCTAAATTCTATAAAACAGAAAAGTGGGCAGAATGGTGTCTTAGCAAAGAACGAAAATAATAATCATAAGAGTAGCGGTGAGAACATAGTTTCTCATCGCTCTTTTTTTGAAAAAACATTGACATTTCAGCTCTAATGTGTTAGAGTGTAAGTACACTCTAATAGATTAGAGAAAGGAGAAATCAATATGGAAACACCAAAAGTTTTTGAAAGTGAATACCGTTTTTGCTTGATTTTGTGGGAGCACGAACCAATCAAAAGCAGTGAACTCGTTAATCTTTGTAAAGAGCAGTTGGGCTGGAAGCCTACTACAACATACACTGTTATTAAGCGTTTGTCTGAAAGAGGTGTATTGAAAAATGAAAACACCATTGTTTCCTCTTTAGTTTCAAAAGATGAAGTTCAGGCATCAGAAATCAACGAAATGGTTGAAAAAACATTTGAAGGCTCTCTTCCTGCATTCATTGCAGCGTTTACAAAGCATCAGAAAATCTCTGAAAAGGAAATCGATGAAGTACAAAAGATGATTGACCGATACAGGAAAGGAGAATTATAATGGCAGGTATATTCTTAAAGATAGTCAATATGAGCATTTCTGCTTGTTGGATTGTTTTAGCTATTCTTCTTTTAAGACTTGTATTAAAAAAAGCACCAAAATGGATAAACTGTGTGCTTTGGGGAATTGCAGGTCTGCGACTTGTTATGCCGTTCTCTTTTGAAAGTGTTTTCAGTCTTATTCCAAGTGCTGAAACAATTACTAAAGCTCCTGATTCTCCAAGGCCACAGATTGATTCCGGTGTTTCGGTCATAGATAATCAGATTAACGGTTATCTTCAAGGCAACTATTTTGAAGGTGTAACAAGACCTATGGGCAATTTTGTAGATGTCAACACCATTTTAGCAATTGTATGGCTTGTCGGTATTGCAGCTCTGTTAATTTATACTCTCGTCAGCTTTTTAAGCTTAAAGAGTAAAATCGGAACAGCAGTTTTACTTCGTGATAACATTTATCAGAGTGAAACTGTAGTATCACCTTTCGTTCTCGGCATAATCAAGCCGAAAATCTATTTGCCTTTTAATATGAACGGTCAGAATATGGACCATGTTATTGCACATGAGAAGGCACATATTCGCAGAAAAGACTATCTTTGGAAGCCTCTTGGTTTTCTGATTCTTACGCTCCATTGGTTCAATCCTATGGTTTGGCTCGGTTATATTCTTCTTTGCCGTGATATTGAGCTTGCCTGTGATGAAAAGGTGGTAAAAGAGCTTAACAATGAACAACGTGCAGACTATTCTGAGGCTCTTCTTGCTTGTAGTGTAAACAGACGAATGATTGCAGCTTGTCCCCTTGCTTTTGGTGAGGTAGGTGTCAAGGACAGAATAAAATCCGTACTCAATTATAAAAAGCCTGCATTTTGGATTATTGTTGTTGCTATTATTGTAAGCATTATCGTAGCAGTCTGCTTTCTTACAAATCCCTTAAATTCTTCTGTTTACAACAGTAGATACGAAACGGGCAAGTGCTTATATAGTTATGTGGTGAGCGCAGACAAGGAAACAAAAAGCAACGAGCTTGTTTTTGATATTACCTCTGACGGCAAGGTTTACAAAACCTTCGGTGACGGCACAACAGAGGAGCTCGGTGTTCTTAAAGAATCAGATTATACAGCCGGAGACCTTGAAACGGCTATGAAAAATCAGGATGAAAAGCTCAGTATCGGCAGCATCAGGAACGCTTATGAGCTTTCAGATTATATATTCCTGCAAAAGAGCAACGGCACTGTTTATCTTGTGCAGTTCTTTTCCGATGGCAGAATAATGAGTGTGTTTAAGCTCAATAGAATAGATAAAAGTGATATTACAAACGGCTCATACAAGCTTTCCAAGGAGATATATTTTAACGGCGCGTACAGTTATGTTCCAAATTTTGAAAACGACAGAATTGAAATAAAAACCAACGGCGGTATGCACATTTACCATTTTACAGGTGAAGTGCTTTCTACAGGAGCTCGTTATGAAGAAGTAAAGCTCAATAAATCAAATTTTTCTAACCTGTTTGATAATATGGAGATATGGTCTGCTGATATAAATCTCGAGGACTTATTAAAAAAGAGTAAAAAAGCATGGTGTCATAACACTCCCGATGATATAGGTGGTTATCCGTATATGTTACTGTTGCAAAAGGATGGCACTTTATGTATGATTTTTGCTGATTTTGAAAACGGAGAACCAACAAGAATTCGTTATATTTATAAGCTTGAATATGAGGGAAACATTGAAAACAGCTATAACAGCACAGTAGGCGGTGCTGATTCTATGCTTGATGTTGCATTTGAATCAACATTAACTTATGCAGGCATACCACAGAACAGCAATCAAATATTTTATAGCTCATTGAACAAAGAAAAACTGGCTATCAGCAGTGTGCGACATCTTCCGATTCACAGATTAGATACCTATGAAGATTTAACGAATTTCAAAAACACTTTCAGTGGTGACCTTACATTAGATAAGGATTATGATGAGGTCCACTCTTTCAATGCTGCAACAGCCAAATATGACAAGAACTTTTTTGAGTACAATAGTTTAATGGTAATCTATATCGATGCAACAAACAGTACACATCGCTATGCTATGCAGAGTGTTGAACATAACGACGTTTTCTGTGTTCACATTGAAGAAACCACAAAAGCTCAAGCAGTTGATGATGCTCTTACAGGTTGGTTTGTAACTGTAACAGCATCCGATGAAATGCTTAACCGCTGCACGGAATTTGATGCAGACTTTGACAACACAATAGATTTATATGACGGCTCATAAATTCCGAAATTAACGGTAAGCTGTGATGGTGTTACAACAGAAGCTGTTATGGGAACAACAGAATGAACTTACGACAACGGTAACGGCACAATGCAGACCATAAATGCTGACAGCTCTCATCCGTTAGACAGAATTGATTACCTTTTGCCGTTGGCATTGAAAGTTGACCGTTCTAACAACAATCCACTTGTTGCAAAACTCAATTTTGATATTGCACCGGATAGTATAAAAGTAAACTCTTGGTTCTTTGGAAAAAATGCAAAAACAAAATCTTTTGATGCTGATGTAGATTGTGTGTTTATCAAAAAATACGTTAAATATCAATCTTGCCAAAGGTAATGGTCTGCCACTATGCAGGCTCTGTTATGACCGAGATTTTGTGAACACTTCAATAAAGCTAATCGGTCGTAGCAGATATGTTTCTTATCCTGCCTGCAGTAGTAAGCGGTGCGAACATCTTTATATCCCGATTTTAAAGTGTAACCTGTTTGTGGGGAATAATCGTAATATTCAAGATTGTTTTTGATGTCGATGTTTTTTGAAGTATATGTTTTAATTACCCGATTGTGATACATAATAAGTCGTTCGTTTTTATATTCGCTTTTTTGTCGGGCATGTTTATTATAAATTCTGCTTGCGTAAACGGCTCGCATTGCGTGAACATCTGTATACGGAATCTTGCTGAAGACTTTTTGGCCTTCAGCTTTTTTCATTTTATTTACAACAAATTCAATTTCTTTTACAGTTCCGACAATTTCAGCATATCTTTCACGCCCGCCCTTGCCGTTGCGAATGTGTATATAGTATTTTCCGTCTTTTTCAATAAGTGCGGTACTTCGTAAGGCAGTTATTTCTCGTCTTCGCAAGCCTGTGCAGATACAAAATTTTTCAAATTCCGTATTACAGTTAACCTGAGTGTTACGACTTCGTTTAATATTTTTTCTTTTTCTCGGAGGTGTAGACATAAAATCTGTTGAACTGCAGGAATACAGTTTGCATAATGCTGATACTTGGAGCTTCAGTGTATATGGCGACAAACCTCGGTCAATATTTAGTTTCAAATACTCATTAGCATAATGTCTGCAATCAGAAAGATTTTTACAATTGTGTGTAGCCTTGCACCATTTTGCAAACTGAATACATTGTTGCAAGTAGGAATTATATGTCCCATAAGAATATATTTTCTCACTTGAGCCTATCCCTTCAATTTTATCCTTGTGTTTACTCTCACCGATGGCAAGTTTTGATTTTAGATTTTCACTCACTTGACATATAAGCGATTTCTTATTCTTATGCCCCATATTCTCACGCCTTTCATAATAAAATACATGGTAAAGAAAATTCATACCCACATTTATTTAATAGGTTATGGTTCCTATATCTTCTGACCTGATTTGTTGTTTTGGCTCCTTTCTTAATTCTCTTTACCATTTCATCTCTTATATCAAATTAATTATGAACTTTTTCTTCACAAGCAAATAAAAAAGTTCGCGACAAATGTCGGGAAACCGTAATACGGAATTGCAGTTAGCCGTTTATTCGGAGAAAAATCCCCGAATAACCGTCAAACAAAAGATAAAAAAGTCGGTGTGAAATCACGCCGACTTTTTTTCAGTGCTGCTTAGCAATATGCCAGAACAGCGTCAATATTATCCATTATAAAATGCTGTGCTGATAAGTTATACAGTACAGTTTTGTATATGCCGTATCTTCCTTGTTTTGTTGAAACAAAGATGCCGATTTCTTCGCCTGTTTCAGTAGGGAACTTTTTCATTTTGCCGTCTTCATCTTGTTTTTCAACAAGAACACCTATATCCATGAGCCAAGCAGCAACATTTTTATATGAAAGCTTCTTCATTTTTTCAGTGTCAATAAGTGCATTTATGCGGTTGACAATTTCACTCAATGAAATAGGGGTTTCGGAATATTGAAAACAAACCAAAGCTTCATCAGAAATATTAAATGGAACTAATTTTACTTTTTGCTGACGAGGTGTGGCAATCCCGTTTTCTATTACATTTTTCAATATATCAGAAACATAAAACAGGCATCTTGAAATGCGGACATTGTTTATAACATCAGTTTCTGCCACAGGTGTGTCATCAATGGGATTTATTCCATTTGCCAGTTTATCGATATACATCTGAGCTCGTTGCATTTTTTCAAGTTCTGTCATAATAAAACCTCTTTTACTTTTGTTCCCCAAAAATCTTATCAAGATTACCTTTGAGTATTTCTACACCTTTATCGGTCATGCCTGTATAGTATTTGTATGTTGTTTCGATTTTTCTGTGCCCCAAACGATTACAGAGCAGATGTATCGGAGTGTTCAAATCTGCAAGTAAGCTTGCACCGGTATGTCTGAGCCAATGGAATCTGAATTCAATCTTACCCCTTTTTCTGATTGCATCTGACCAATACTTGAAGCTATTAACAGTCTGAAATTCTGCAGCAGTTGTAGTGTGAATAAAATCGGTAAGACCAAGTTTCTTAACCACCTTGCCTCGGCCGTTTTCCCACGGAACAACAACATTCCTTTGCTCAAACAGACGTGGTTTTTCTTTTATCGCCTTATCTACATTCTTTTTGTGCTCGAGCAGATACTTATATACACGGTCTGTCATATGTATTTTTCTTTTTGCCTTTACGGTTTTCAGAGGTCCGCAAATAAACACACCGTCTATGTTCAGAAGTTGTTTTTCAACACTTATGATTCGGTTTTCAAAATCAATGTTATCCCAAGTGACTCCGTAAACTTCTCCGATTCGCATCTGCATTTCAAGACCGAGAAGCATGGCCAGTTCGGCATTTGAGTTTTTTACTATTGCCCTGATTATCTCAATTTCATTGTTTGTAAAAACACGAACATCCTCTTCTTCATCGTCAACTTTTCTTTTAGGCATTGCTATTTTTGTTCCGGGATTAACACAAAGCCTGTTGTAATGTTCGATACTTATCAGGTCTCTGTTATTTGCCTGACGAAGTATCATAAGGAAAAACTTATGAAAAGATTCAATGTATGAATATTTCAGGTCTGTATAATTATACTTCCTGCTCAGGAAATCCTGAACTTCCTGTACAGTTAATTTATTTACGGGAGTATCTCCGAAAACTTCCTTAATATGGTTTTGGTAAACACTTTTATGTTTTTTAACGGTGCTTGCTGCATGGTCAATGGCAGAATTTTCAAGATAATATGTAAACACCTTATCAATTGTTTCACTTTTCTTGGGACGTTTTTCTTTGGTCGCTTCAAGTTCAAGAAGTTCTTTTGCTCTTGCCTTTTCTGCTGCACGTTGGCTTGTAAACGGTTCACCTGTATCTTTATCAAATTTACGGTTGCTGTCATGCTTTTGGCCGTTTATTGTTACTGATATTCTGTATGAAAACCGATTTTTATCGATTTTGTAAATACCTACACCTACTTTTTCAGGTTTATTTTCCATTTTTATGTCCCTCCTTATACACATTTATTATATAACGTAAAGATGTGTTTGTCAATGTGTTTATGCTAAAGAATGGCTATATAGCGTATATGTTCGTGATGAAGCAAGACACGGTAAGGCTTTCGAAGGTCTTCTCAAGAGATATTTCGGTTAATTCAATACAAAAAAATCATCGGATGTCCGAAGTCGGAGGCCAAGCGGTCCTTAGGAAGACAATGTAAGAGCTCAACTCCTTGGCTCACAGAACGACATGGCTACGATCCGACTTAAGATATGGTAAATTGGCTGAATGAGGATTATGATGTTTCTGCTTGGGAGAATGCCACAGAATATGCTCTCGGCGGTGAGGGTGCCTACGGTAAGCTTTATCCCAGAGGAATTCCCTTCCTTAAGGATTACGGACTCAAAGCCTATGAGAATTCGGCAGATTACGAAAACTATAAGGTAACTAAGCTTTTCGGTGAAAAAATCACCGTGGATATTCCTTATAATGCACAGCTTACTCCTTACCTTAAAATCATAGCGCCTGCGGGTAAAAAAATCCGCTTAACAACGGAGAGCACCTTAATCGGTGCAGTTTCAACCACCTATATAACCAAGGAGGGTGAGCAGGAGTTTGAGGCTCTCGGCTGGTTCAACGGCGAGCATATCACCTATAAAATACCCAAAGGCGTTACGGTTGTTTCTCTTATGTACCGCGAAACGGGATATGACAGCCAGTTCAGCGGTAACTTCATAAGCGATGATGAATTTATGAACTCCCTTTGGCAGAAATCACTTCGTACCCTCTATGTTACTATGCGCGACAATTTTATGGATTGTCCCGACAGAGAAAGAGCACAGTGGTGGGGCGATGTCACAAGCGAAATGATTATGACAATGTACTCTATGGACAGCAACTCATATCTGCTTTATCAGAAGGGTGTGGAGGCTATGCTGTCTCACATTGACGAGACAAAGGTGCTTCAGACTGTTGTGCCCATAAGCGGTGACTATTTTGAGCTTCCCGTTCAGCAGCTTGCGGGAATTGTCGGCCATCTCACCTATTATGAATATACAGCTGACACGGCTTTTATAAAAAGAGTTTATGACG
>JAZTWP010000030.1:0-17315 GCA_045636025.1 Acutalibacteraceae bacterium
TGCAGCTCGGCGGCTTTGCGTTTATGCCAAGAGCAAACGGCAATTTGTCTTTCAAGAAAACTACATAGCAAGGAATGATAGGCCGATTTTTGACCTCTATTTTTTGATAGGGGGCAAAAAATGTGGCAGCATCAGGAACTATACAAGAAGCAATACGCACGGGTTACAGGCTTCAAATAGCATGGTCGGTTGATTCGCAATCTGTTGCAAACAACACATCAACTGTTACGGCCAAGGTGCAGCTTGTTTCAACCGGCAGCAGCTACACAATAAACTCAAGCGCATCAAAATCGGGCAGCTTGACCATTAACGGCACAAAATACACGTTCAGCTTTACTGCTTCACTTTCCGGCAATCAGACGAAAACACTGTTTACCAAAACGGTCACTGTTGCCCACAATGCAAACGGCTCAAAAACGTGTTCTTTTTCTGCCACTTGCGGCATCAATGTCACTCTGTCCGGCACTTACTATGGCAATGTTACGGCATCAGGCTCAGGCGTTTTTAACACCATTGCAAGAGCATCAACAATAAGCAGTGTAACAAGCTCTGTGAGTGTCAACGGCACAAACGCTGTCACTGTAAACATCACAAGAGCGGCAAGCAGCTTTACACACACTGTGGTTTTCAGCTTTGGCAGCTATTCAAAAACAACAGAGGATGTGGGCACATCCACAAGCTATGCCATTCCGCAAAGTTGGCTGAACGCCATACCAAACGCCACAAGCGGCACGGCAAAAGTGACGGTCACAACCTATTCAGGCAGCACAAAGATCGGTTCTGCTGTTTCAAAGGATTTTACCATCACTGTCCCGGCAACTGTTGTGCCCACTTTCGGCAGCGTTGCTGTTGCCGATACCACCACAAACCAAACAACGTTTGGCAATATGGTACAGAGCAAATCAAAGCCGAAGTTTACTATTACGGCTTCCGGCGCTTTGGGTTCAACCATCAAAGCATACAAAACTGTTTTTGAGGGCAAGACATACACGGGCGCAACACCAACAGCATCAGCGATTACCAAAAGCGGCACAGCTTCGGCAACAATCACTGTTACAGACAGCAGAGGGCGCACAGCAAGCACAACAAAAACATGGACTGTGGTTGCTTATTCTGCTCCCAAAATCATCAGCTTTCAGGGGTTCAGATGCCTTGCGGATGGCACAGAAAACTATGAGGGCACATACATCAAAGCTGCTGTCAATTTCAGTGTTTCGACTGTAAACAACAAAAATGCAGCTTCATACACCATTGAGTACAAGCTACAAAGCGCCACAACGTGGACAAGCTTGACAAGCGGCAGTGTTTATGCCCTAAACAGCAGCATTGTCAGTGCTTCCGGCGCTTTTGGTGTGGATAACAGCTTTGATATCAGGTTGACTGTCAAAGACTCATTCACAACAATCAGCAGCATTTTTGAAATTCCTACAGCATTCACACTGCTTGATTTCAACAAAAGCGGAAAAGCTCTTGCCTTTGGCAAAGTGTCAGAGCTGACAGAGGGTATTGAGTTTGCTTTGCCCTTGTACTCATCCCATCCGGGCAAAGTGCTGTGGACGGGCACATGGTATATGACAGCGGGACACACTGCCGAATTGTCAGAGAAAATCAGTGAACAAGTAAACGGCATTGTGATAGTGTTCAGCCGCATCGGTGACGGTGTTGCACAAAACGATAACTTTACATCATTCTTTGTGCCCAAGACCATTGTGGCAAAACATCCGGGGCTTGGAATGAATTTCTTTATGTCGCACAGTTCCTTTGAGTATTGCGGTGCAAAATATTTGTATATCAGCGATCAGCAAATAAAAGGCCACGCAAACAACAGCTTAACAGGAACCGGTGCAACTGGCATTAAATTTGAAAACAACAGATTCATTATGAGGTACGTCATAGGAGTATAAGTTTTAACGGGGGGACTGAAAGGGATGATTGAAGCAATTATAACCGGCGCTGTTGCAATCTTGGTGTGCATGATAAACAATGTCACACAGAGAAAAGCAGCAGAGCGGCAGCACAACACAACCATTGAGTTGATTGAGTATAAGCTTGATCAGCTCACACACAAAGTGGATTTGCACAACAACGCAGTTGAAAGGTTGTATGAGGTTGAGCGCAAATTGAGCATTGACGAAGAAAAAATAGTGGTTGCCAATCATCGTATTGATGACCTTGAGAACTACCACAAATGACAGAGAAAGGCCGGGGAATAATCCCCGGCCTCTTTTTTATGCTTTTGTTCTTAGTTTTCTGTATTCGCTTACTTGATCGTTATACCATCTTGAGCCAATGATGTTCTCGGTAAACCATTTATAATGACATTCACCCTTGTGTTTGCAAAATTCTCCAACCGTGTTTATTACAGCGAAATACTTTTGGTATTCACCCAAATAATTTGGAGTTCTCTTAGCCTTTGACACTGCATCCCATTGGTTGTAGATTATGTTTTCTTGTTCTTTTATGAACTCATTATTATGATGCACCCATCCAAAGGGCAATTCACCGTCAGGCGTGAGGCGATTAAGGTCTACTTTTTTGTTTGCGCTCTTTTTCTTTTTGCCGAACAATCCCATAGTTTAACCCTTTTTCTCTCTTTCCATCGTTTCACTTATAGCTCGGTTGATAAAGCCGTTTACGCTTTCACCTTTACTCTCTGCATGAGCTTTTATTATGTCCTTTTGTCCTTTTTCGGTACGCACTTTTATTTCATCATAATTGCTTTTCATATACTTATCAACAGCTCTTTGCTGAGCTTTTGACACAGGCATAAAATCACATCCTTTCTGCGTTTATTATACGCCTTTTATCTATCGGGTACAATATACAATTTGCACATATATAAAACAAAAGATTCGTACATTATGCCATCTTGATATATCGGGTACGATAGATTATAATACACACATATCAAAGAACACAACAAAGGAGATCAACAACATGACGGTAAAAGAAGTGGTGGCAGCTCTTAAATCTGCAAAAACAATTGTCCTTGGTTATGGTGCAAATTCAGTGCCGTTCAGCAAGGATGATATGCTTATGATGGATGCTTACGGCGGTTACATCGTTGATGAGATCAAGGCATTTGAGGATGACTATTATGAAATTAACATAGCCATGCGGCCTATTAAGGCGGGTGAAATGTGATGCGTGAAATGATGTTTGACAATCGGGAAGCCTATATAAACATGATAAACGAACTGTTGAAAAGAGCCGATCTGATTGAACTTGATAAGTTTCTGAGTGTGATGGTAAAACACTACTGGCCCAAACAGTACATATAACAAAAAGCCACTGTATTTTACAGTGGCTTTCTTACATCCATCATGGACGGGCAGACTCATTAGCCCATCCATGTTGGATGTCAGTGGCAAAAAATTAAACCTTTAATTTTACATCAAGTTCAATTGCCGGGCTTGTCCAATTAGTAGCGGTCATAGGGAAAGTGCCTTTTCTTTTCAAATCTATTCGCTGTGGTTTTTCTCTGTAAAAATCAATTCGTTCAATACAGGCTTTCAACAGGTTGTTTTTCAACTCAATATCTGCCTCAGGGTCTTTTAATGCAGCAAGGGCAGCTTTGAATGTTGCTGCTCTTTCTTCGTAATCAACAGGTTCGGGCATAGATTCGTAAGCCTTGCACAAAGCCTGTCTGACTTCTTCTTTTTCTTTCAGCAGCTTTTCGTTCAGTTTCTTAAAAATTTCAGCAGGCATTCTCTGTGCCGGGTCGGGGTGGCTTTGCTGCTCCCACTGTGCAACTTCCTTTGCTTCAAGGTCTTTCATTTTTCTTTCAAGGCTTTTAATAAGCTCGGCGTGAAGTTTTGCGGAATCACCCTTGTCAGAATTAATGCGAATTTCAAAATTTTCAATGCACTCTTCCAATATGGCAGAAACACGGTCAATGATTTCTTCAAATGTGCAAGAACCTGTACCGCAACGGGCTTGATCTGAACACATCATGCGGGGGAGGCACCTTTCTTTTCCGTTTTTATCTCTGGTGTACTTCAACACTACCGATTTTCCACAGGTGCGACAGTATATAATACTCGCAAATGGGTTACGAAGTTTAACCCTTGAGGTGGCTCTGTGGTTTTTGCCGATTCTATCTTGCACTCGGTCAAAAAGTTCCTTATCAACGATGCCTTCATGCCTTCCCTCATATACAAGGTATTCTTCAACATTGCCCTGTGGTCTTGTTCTCTTGAACTCGCTATCTTCAACAATTGTCACAACGGGTCGCCAGTTCCATTTCACCTTACCAATATAGTGGACATTTTTAAGCATTTCTTTAATGGTTGTGGTTGCCCACTGTTTGCCGTTTGGTGGCTTTACACCTAATTCGTCAAGGCGATAAGTTATTAAAGTTCTCCCCATTCCCTGATTACCGTACATATCAAATATCATTCTGACAATGTTTGCTTCTTCGGGGTTTTCTTTAAGAGTTGGACACTCTTTCTTGCCGTCTTTAACTTTAATCTTATCAAATCCATAAGGCGGCACAGATGCAATATAATTCCCTTGACTTACTGAAAGAAGTTTGCCCCTTTTTTGGATTTTCTTATAATAGTTAAGATAATCGTTACCTCTTTTGAGTTCTGCTTCAAAAGCATTCCAGTCATATTCGTCCCGCAGATCATAGATTCTTTCTGTTCTGCCATCTGTTGTAATAACGAATGTGTTGGTATGTTTCAGCAGCTTCATCAAGCGCCCTATATCTTCCAGATCACCACGGGTTAAACGCTGTGGCTCAACACATTTAACAGCTTTTATCTTCGGTGATTCTATACGGCGCAAAACGGCTCTGATTTCCGGCCTGTCTTTCAACGTTTCGCCTGAAACCACCTCACGGTATTTGTTGGACTCCGGCACTTTCTCACCGAGGTTTTTTACAGCCCATTCATCAAGCATTGCTTCATGTTTTGCCAGGACTTCTTCAACAGTTAACAGCGGGTCATCTGATTGCGATTTCCTCAGATAGTCAATTACTTCCTCTGGCTTAAAATCAATTTGTGGTCGGTAATACACAATTTATCACCCTTCCTCTTTTTCGGTTAACTTGTTTATATATGCGTCTATGAGTTTTCCGTTGCGTTCATTCTCGGCACGCCAACTATCACGCTCCATGCGCAAGCTTTGAATTTCGGCAAGCAGAAAATCAATTTTCTTTTGTGCGTCATCACGGATGGCGGCAATTTCGGCTTTGTATGAGTCATGGATTTCATCAAGAATGTGCCGATAATCCTTATTATCATTTAAGGCTCTTTCAAGCTCTCTCATTGCATCATTCAGTTTTTGTTTTTCCTCCGGCTCATGCTCTTCAAAAGCAAGATAACAAGGGTAATGATTGGATGAGCCAATAATTGCGTCCTCAATCAGCCTTGCTGTTTCTCGCATAATGTCCTGTTCACTGTTCAGCGCCATAAGGCTCTCAACTCTTTTGACCGACACGCCAGAGCGCTTTGCTATCTCTGCGTTTGTCAGGCCGTTAAGTTCTTTCATATCCCTCATAAACTCGCACCAACGTGCCAGTGTCATGGCTGAGGTTCGTGGGCCATCACAACGCACCTTGCGATGATGGCAAGACAAACATCTGTTATAAGGCTTGTTAACAGATGCAACTTTTGCTTTCATGTTTGCCTCCGTTTGCAATTCATTTTTCAACTTTCCCTAATATAAAAGGGCGAAAGTACTGTTATATTTCTGTGTTCCCGCTTATCTTTGGCTGTTCACAGAGGTGCAAAAGTGATAGGCTAAAAGCGGGTCAGAAATGGCCTATCATTCCTTTCAGTGGTGTGGGGGTGATCGGTTGGCGCTGAGGCATCCCCACGCCGTTGATAATGTACAAAATTCTGAACACTCTGAGTGTTTCGTATTTTGGACAAAATGTTGCATATCTGACGAAATTATTGTATTTTTTATTTAGGAACACAAGTTCCCCTAACCCCCTCAAGGAAGGACAGATCAAAATGAGCGCAGTGGATGAACTCATTAAATACATATTAAAATTAACGCCAGAACAGGTAGACAAGGTTGTCAGTCAGCTTCCACGATTGACCGAATTACTTTCAAAATCATCTCAGCCTTGTCCTCAGGAACAGTCTTCGCAAACTCGATCAGCTTAAGTTGATTTTCAGACAGCTCACCGTCAGCACCGGTGGGCTGTTCTTTTTCTTCTATTAAATCTGAGCCTCTTAAATCTAAAACTGCTGCAATCTTTTGTAGCGTACTTCTTTTAATATTTACAACTTTGCCACTTTCGTATTTGGCAATAGCTGATTTTTGAACGCCTAAAATGTCGCCCAGTTCCTCTTGCGTCAGGCCCTTGGCAAGCCGGGCATCCCTTATAAGCTTTCCAACTTTCACAGTTTTTCACCACCTTTGTTGTGTCTTAATAATACACCAAAGTGTCTTAAAAATCAAATATTTTTTAAGAAATACAGCAAAAAGTTGTTGACAATTAAAAATTATCGTAGTATAGTAATGGTGTCTTAAAAAGACACTACATATTGTGTATCTTTATTTTTTTACCCACAAGTGTCTAATTTAGACACTTTATGCGGTGTGAAGGGAACAGAAAGGGCGGTGATTAAATGAACAAAATGCTGTTAAAAAGTTGTATGGCTTTGCACGGCGATACAAACGCCACACTTGGAGCTTATCTCGGCATAACAGAGCAGAGTGTGTGCAACAAGATCAACGAAAACGGGACAGAGTTTAAGCAGGGCGAAATTGCCATGATAAAAGCTCGCTATCACCTTAACAGTGATATGATTGACCGTATTTTTTTTGCAAGCGAAGTGTCTAATTTAGACACTTAAAAAAGCAAAGTGTCTTGCCAAGACATAAAACCAAGCTGTTTGCTCATAAGTTGACCTAAAGAAGGAGGGAATTATACGCATGAAAAAACAAGATACATACAAGGAAGTCAAAACGTTCACATATCCGGGCATGGTTGTCAGAGTGCATATTCCCGAACTTGAGGCCAACGAAAGAGAAAAACGCATGAAGCGGATATATGAAGCTGCTGCAAGCCTCTTGAAAGGGGTAGAAATGTGAGATTTAGCAAAGGAGAGTGTGTGAGGATGCGGCAAGAAAATTGCTTGCAAAGGTTCAAAAGGCGCATCAAAACCAAGCCGTATAGGTTATGGCTCGGCAAACGAATACTTGTTTGCACAACGGCTGTTGCTGTTGTTTCAGCGCCTTTTCTCATCGGCCATGTTGCGGCTCAGTCAAACGATGAAACGCCGCAAAAAGTGAACTGTGAGGCTGTTGAAAAGCACATCAAAACAGTTGTGGCATTTCCTTATTATGATGTGCCGCTTGATGAGGAATTACAGCTTTTTATTGTCCGTGAATGTGAAAAGCATCACATAGACGCAGCAATCATCATGGCAATGATTGAAAGGGAATCAAACTTCAAAGCTGATGCAATCGGCGACAATGGGCATTCACATGGCCTGATGCAGATTCAGGAGCGCCTTCACCTTGATCGCATGGAGCGCCTTGGTTGTGATAATCTGCTTGACCCATACCAGAACGTGCTTGTTGGTATTGATTATCTGGCAGAGCTGCTTGAGCGCTATGAGGACATAGAAAAAGCCCTTGTTGCTTACAATGCCGGGCCGACAGGTGCTTATAACAATTGGTTCAGCCGTGGTGTTTATTCGTCTGATTACAGCAGTGCTGTTATTGAGAACAGCCAGACCATAACGAAAGGGACGGTGTTTTATGCATTACACTGACGATGCTCTGACAGATTTTGACCGTTGGCAAGCCGATGAAGAGCGTTGGCTTATGCAGCGGCCTGTGTGTGATGACTGCGGTGAGCATATACAGTCAGAAACGGCGTTTTATATCAATGACTGTTGGATATGCGAGGAATGCATTGATGCATACAGACGGGATGTGATGCCGGAATGAAAGTGCTTGAGCTTTTTGCCGGAACACGCAGCATCGGCAAAGCGTTTGAGGCCAGAGGTCACGAAGTGTTTTCTGTTGAGTGGGACAAGCGTTTTGAACACATCGATCTTTATGCCGACATTGGCACAATAACGGCAGATGATATTCTGCAGAAATTTGGCAGGCCGGATGTGATATGGGCAAGCCCTGACTGCACTACATACAGCGTTGCGGCAATCAGCAAACACAGGCGAAAAGAAGCAAACGGAAATTTGCAACCAATTACTGATTACGCAAAATTTTGTGACAGCGTAAACGCTCATGTTGTTCAACTGATACAGGAATTGAGGCCCCGGTATTGGTTCATTGAAAACCCTGTGGGTGGTATGCGAAAGATGGATTTCATGCAAGGTTTACCACGTTACACAGTGACTTATTGCCAGTACGGTGAACGCAGACAAAAGCCTACTGACATTTGGACAAATCATCCAACGCCGAATTTCAAGCTGCCTTGCAAGCGTGGTGAACCTTGCCACGATGCAGCACCAAGGGGCGCAAGAACAGGCACACAAGCACTGAAAAACAATGTGGAGAAAGCAAAAATCCCTGTGCTGTTGTGTCGGCACATAGTAGATATATGTGAAATATCGTTTAAGGAGAGATGAAAAATGGTAGAAATCAGCATTGTCAGATATGAGGCTTTGTTAGCTGCTGAGCGTGATGCAGCTACATTCAAAAAGTTTATTGCTTACAAAAGCAAGCATTTTCAGGAAATCACGCATTCAGAAATATCCGTTCTGAAAGACCTGTTTTGCTCTGACAACACGGAGGCCGAAGAATGAGAACTTTTTCCCGTGGCGTTTCCTATTACACAACCGGCACTGTTGAGATCGGTTTTCCCGAAGATGATGTTTGTTGTTATCGTTGCCCCATGATGGGCAGTGAGGACAAGACACATAGAGAATATTGCAAAAGGACGGGTGAATATCTCCCTGCTCCCAAAGATGTTATCGGCACATTCTGCCCCATTAAATTTTACACGGAGGAATAAACTCGTGAAAATGTTCAGGAATTTGAAAGCCGAAGAAATTGAGTGCCGGGTTGCGCAAGCGAAGGAAAAGGGCGTTTCAATTCTTCTTTATAAGGATGCAAGGTGCGATCAGAACATCCTTGATGAAACTGTTGGTGCTATGAACTGGCAAAGGCACCACAACAGAGATAATGCAAACTGCGTTGTTTCCATATGGGACAGCGACAAGAAACAGTGGATAGAAAAAGAGGACACCGGCAAGGAGTCAAACACCGAAGCCGAAAAAGGTCTTGCATCAGACAGCTTCAAAAGAGCTTGTTTCAACTGGGGCATTGGCAGAGAACTTTACACTGCGCCCTTTATCTGGATAAATGCTGCTGACTGTTCTGCGCTGAAACAGAACGGACAGAAATGGCAGTGTTTTGACACGTTCGCAGTTGAAAAAATCGTGATAGAGGACAACCAGATTGTTGCTATCGCAATCAAGAATGCCAAAAGCGGCAAACGCTGCTTTGTGTGGCAAGACGAAAACTGGAAAAACAAAAAGGCAGGTGCATCTAAATGAACAAAGTAATTCTTATCGGCAGACTGACTGCTAACCCGGAACTGCGCTATACGCAGCAAAGAAAACCTGTTGCAAGTTACAGCCTTGCTGTTGACAGGCCGGGCGAGGGCGCAGACTTCATCAAATGTATTGCTTGGGACAAAAACGCTGAATTTGCCTCCAAGCATCTGACCAAGGGCACAAAAATTGCCGTTGAGGGGCGCATTCAGACAAGAAACTATGACGGCAAGGATGGCAAGAGGGTGTTTATCACAGAGGTTGTTGTTGATCGGCACGAATTCTGCGAAAGCAAAAAAGCGGAAGCTGCCGACAAAGAGCAGCCGCACGATAACCTTGACGATATACAGTCTTTCGGCAATGTTGTCCACTTCACCGATGATGACAATTTGCCGTTTTAATAGGAGGTAACACCATGAGCAAGGCAAAAAACCATACCACAAATTACCCTATGGACGGACACAAGAAATTCTGTGCCCGATGCATGGAACACAACGGCGGCTGCCCCAGAAACAACCACAAGGGCCCGTCAAAGCGTTGCAAAATCTGAGGACATGGTGGTTGACAATGACAAAAACCGAAAAATCCCATTTTCTCAGGTGGGCAAAGAACCTTTCGAATGCTCAACTGGAACGAAAATATTATGATTATGTTTTTGACAGTATGGGGGACGTAACTGAGGAAATGTATGAGCAAGGGTATGACCTTGCCGACATCCGTGAAGAAGAAAGGCGCAAAGCAGACATAATCGAAATGACGCACATTCTTGAACGGCTTTGCTTTAATCGAGGCATAAAACTGTGGGAGGAGTGAGTCAATGGCAGGGCACAGCAAATATCACAGCCGCAAGGTCATAAAAGACGGTGAGACATTTGATAGTGTCAAGGAATACAAAAGGTTCTGTGAACTTCTCTTGCTTGAAAAGGCCGGAGAAGTCACAGACCTTAAAAGACAAGTCAAATTTGTCTTGATACCGGCACAGTATGAATACATAAAACAGTATTCAAAGAACGGCAAGCAGCTCAAAGACAAACGGGTGCTACTTGAACGTGAAACAGCATATTTTGCCGATTTTGTTTATAGAAACAAAGACGGCCGTGTTGTTGTGGAAGATACAAAGGGCGTAAAAACCAAAGACTACATCATTAAGCGTAAATTGATGCTTCAAGTCTACGGCATAAAGATAAAGGAAATATGAGAATGATTGATATAAAAATCAAATATATGCGTGGCGTTAAAGAAATTGAGCGTTTTAACACCGGTGACTGGGTTGATCTTCGCTGCGCAGAAAGCACGATAATAAAGGCTGATGAGTATAAGCTCATTCCTCTGGGAGTGGCAATGCAACTGCCGCACGGCTATGAGGCGCTTGTTGTTCCTCGCAGCAGCACATTCAAAAAATTCGGCATACAGATGGCAAACAACATTGGCATCATTGATGAATCGTACTGCGGGGACGGTGACGAATGGCAATTTCCCGCATATGCAACCAGGGATGCCATCATTCCCAAGAATGAGCGCATTTGCCAGTTTCGCATTATCAAACATCAGCCGCTTTTTCAACTGAAAAGGGTTGACCATCTGGGCAACGAAAACCGGGGCGGCTTTGGCAGCACAGGGAGGGATTGAGAATGACCAAGGAAGAATGGAGCGCAGAGCTTGACAAATTCTGTGCAAGCTTTGCTGCCTCGGACAATGTTAATCATCCGGCGCACTATGAAACAGGCAACTTTGAGTGCATTGACGTAATGGTTGAAACTCAGGGCGTTGAGGCTGTCAAAGCATTCTGTGTGTGCAATGCGTTCAAATACATATACAGACACAACAATAAAAACGGCATTGAAGATGTCAAAAAAGCCGTGTGGTATTTGAACAAATACGTTGAGTTAGAAGAGGGCAAAACAGATGAATGAACAAATAGCTTACGGCTTCACTCTCCCCAATGCTTACCATGAGGCTTTGCGCCGCTTGGCGTGGAACGGTGAAACAGTGCCGTGCCCGGATTACAACACCACACAAATTGAGGTAAGCATGACAATGGTGGTGCTTTCGCCACTGGCAGAGCCGATGATCTCACGGCTGTTTATTGGCGGCTTTAGAGAGCTTGAGCAGTACAAACAGGAAATGCTTGACGGCATTCTTGATTTTGAGGTTGACAAAGGCAACTGGAAATACACCTATCATCAACGCATTGAAAAGCAGCTTCCTTTTGTTATCAATGAGCTGCGCCGCAACCCATACAGCCGCAGGGCTGTAATTGATGTTCGTGATTGGGAAACAGACAGCAAAAGCACTGACCCGGCCTGCTTGCAGCACATCCAGTTTTTTGTCAGGGATGATGCGCTCAACTGCAAAGTGCTTTTCAGGTCAAACGATGCTGTAAAAGCAACCTTTATGAACGCTTTTGCTCTTATCATGCTGCAAAAGAAAATTGCGGATGAGCTTGGCTATAAGGTGGGCACATATACCCACAGGGCAAACAGTTTCCATTGTTATGAAAAGGATTTTGATTTGCTTATGAGCTATGTAAGGCGAACTGAAACGCTTGGCAACCTTACATACAATTATGCAGGCGATTGGGCTGACCTTATGGATGAGGCAAAGCCGGAAATTGCAAGCATGGTCAACACGTTAAAAAACAGAAAGGATGGTAAAGATGAATGATTTCAAACGCATCACACAAATTGTCAAAGCTGTCCTTGAGCAATACCCTCAGACACGCAACAGCGACAGCTTTCTTTATCTGAAAGTTCTGCACATTATAGGCAGAGGTAAGGGCATCAACACCAACAACATGACCATTGAGGAATTCTTGCTGTGGCATAACAAGCTTGGGTTCCCCGGCTTTGAAACCGTAAGACGCACAAGGCAGAAAATACAGGCGGCAAATCCAGAGCTTGCCGCCTGTGAGAAGGTCAACGTTATGCGCCTTGAAAACGAAAAGGAATTCAGAAACTTTGCAAAGAGGTTTTTGATATGAAAAAGATTAACCCTCGGCGCAAACCGATAAACCAGGCCGACATTCACAAGGCGAAAAAAGCGGCCACAACAAACGCTATACGGGCCTCATGGATAATCATGTTTACTTGCCTTGGTGATAAACACGGGTGGGGCAAAATACGGCTCAAACGTTTATGGAATGATGTTGAGGAACTATCTGACAGCATCATCAAAGGCTATGTTTCCCTTGATGATCTTGAGCGCACACTCAAAGAGGAAAAGGATGTGGAGTTTAACTAATGGCGATTAAACGTGTTGTTGACATTTCGTTTTGGACAGACGGAAAAGTTGACGAATTCAGCCCTGAGGACAAGTATTTTATGCTGTACTTGCTGACAAATCCTTTTTCAAAGCAGCTCGGCATCTATGAGAACAGTATAAAACAGGCAGCATACCAGATGGGCTATTCTACTGATGCTTTCAATGTTCTGCTTGACAGATTTGAAAACAAATACAAAATGATTCGTTTTTCAAAGGAAACGAACGAACTTGCAATCATAAACTTCCTCCGGCATTCCGTTATGAAAGGCGGCAAGCCTGTTGAAGATTGCATCAAACAGGACATTTCAAGAGTAAAAGACAAAAGCTTGATAAGCTATGTTTTTTCTCACCTTTACAACAAAGAGGATTTGAATGTCACTGTCAGAAAAATTGTCGATGACTATATAAATGAAAATGGTATATACAATGACAATCACAATGACAATGACAATGACAGAACGCAAGGCGTTACGTATTACGAATCGTGTGACGATTCGTTAAACACGCCAAAAGAACCACGCAAAAAGCCCACCAAGCACAAACACGGTGAATATAACAATGTTTTGCTTACTGATGATGAGCTTGAAAAGCTTAAAGATGAATTCCCTGACTGGGAAGAACGCATTGACCGTTTATCCTCATATGTTGCATCAACCGGCAAGAGCTATAAAAGCCACTATGCAACTATCAGGAATTGGGCGAGAAAAGACAATGAGCAAAACAACACCAAGCAGCAGGCACAGCTGAAAAAGTCAAGCGGTTATGATGACTTTATGGCACAGCTTGCAGCAATGAGAGAATAGGAGTGAAAGCGAATGAGCGGAGGACATTGGGGTTATCAGAATGACCGTCTGGCACACGAAATTTTCGGTTGGTGGTTTTCACCTGATTACGGCGAGGAGGGATTCGAACAGGCTGCGAGAGCAAAGAAGATAAACCCCTTGGAGGACAAGGTGCTTTCGGAAATGCTTTGGGATATGTTCTGTGTGCTTCACAGCTACGATTGGTATGCTTGCTCTGATACGTGCGAAGAAACATACCGAAAGGATGTGGAGCGTTTCAAAAAGAAATGGCTGAAACTTCCGCCGGATGAACTGGTGAAAAGAGAGATAGAAGCAGCTCTGGAAGATGTTCGACAAGAGTTATACAAAAGTATGGGGGTGAACATCAATGGCATCAACTAACACTATCACCGAGATCATAGCAGCTATAAAGACCATTTACCCTTATTACGCAAAGGATGCCGATGTCAAAACGCTTGTTAAGACGTGGGGAGCGCTTTTGCAGCCCTTTGATGACAATGAGGTAATGACAGCGCTGTATATGTGCTTACAGACCTGTAAAATGCCTCCCACGCCTGCTGACCTTATTGAGCGTTTGGGTGATATGAGAGAATCCCTTGAACCGTCAGATGAAGAGCTGTGGAATGAGTTTTCTGTGGCTCTGCGCAAAGCAAGGCGGCACATATACGCTTTCAATTTTACCTATGTTGAGCCAAACGGCAGAACACAGGGCCAGAATGCACGAATTGCATTTAGTGAGCTTTGGGAGAGTTTACCCGAAAAGCTCAGAATGTACCTGGGCGGTGAGGGTGAGTTTATGAGGCTTGCCCAGAGCGGTGACGATGATGAATTAAAGTTTGAGCGCAACCGCTTTATGAAAACAATGCCCACTATTCGCAAGCGCCATGAGGTTGCCAGAATGCAGCTTGCTATCAGTGCCGGAAGTGAAAGCAGCGTTCTCAGAATAGGCGGCGGCAATGTATAAAAAGTATAACTTTAATAGGTGCGTTTCGGCACGTTATGGTGCTGAGGGTTCACCTTGCGGTCAGGGTCGAGATTGCCCAGAGCGGTCAATGACTTGCCACACAACCTGTGAGAAATATTTGACTTGGAGAAATGATCGTGAAAAACGCAGGGCCAAGTGGCAAAAAGAAAAAGAAAAAGAATTGGCTTTCGGTGACCGTTATGCCAAAAAGCTGAAAAGATTAGGCGTTGACAGTAACGGTAAGCCGATAAAGTGGAGGTGATACACATGGCAGGGCAAATGCTTACAGAGAGAACTTGCCCGGTATGCGGGAAAGTTTTTATCCCCGCCGAATTGCACGTTTATAAAACAAAGCTTTCACCGGCAGGCGGCCCCGATAAGCTTGTTTGTTCGTGGACTTGTGTAAGAAACGGTGAAAAAATGTTGGACGAAAAACGCAAGCGCAGTAAACGCACTGTGCAGGGAATAGGAAAAAGGTGAGGTAATGAAGTGTAAAGTTTGCGGCAAGAGATTTAAGCCGAAAAAGGAAAACAAATATTTCGCAAGAGAAGCAACGGGCGTGACAAATATGCTGCAGCCTATAAAAACATATGAGTGTTTTGATTGCCCTGTATGCGGTTGTCAGAACTTTGTAAACATCCGTATGGATGAGGTTAGGGAGGCTGACAATGGATGATTATGACTGGTGTGTTGACTGCGAAGAAGCTGACCATTGGGAGTGCTTCTGCTGCCCGTTTAACCCAAACAACATAGATGACCCGGATTATGACCCGTTTGATATTTAGGAGGCAAACACATGAGCTATTATGATGTTATGCAGCTCAAAGGTAAAAGCCTGATGTTTTGGGCATTGGAATGGTTTAGAATGTCAAACGATGCATTCTATTCTATATACGGCTTTAACTTTAATCCTCACAATTATCCCGGCCTCTATGAGGCTGCGAGAAAAAAGCTTTATGAGTGACTACATAAACCGTGCTGATCTGATAGCACACCTTGAAGAGTTACAAACTCTCTGCAAAGACCCGCAATTACAGTTGTTCTGGGAGGGTGTTGTGTTTCTTGTTCGCCGTTTCCCGGTAACTAATATTGCAAACGATGATTACATAAGCCGGAGCAAGCTGCTTGCCAAGCTCTACAAAATGCCCTGCAATTGGCTTGACATTAAAAGGGCAATAGAGGAAATGCCCGGTTATGGCACATAAGACATCAAAAGGAGTGATGCAAATGACCGAGGAACCAAAATGCATCATTGATGCCAAAGCATACCTAAAACAAGTGAAAATCTGTGATACACGCATCAACAACAAACTTGATGAGTTGACAGCGCTGAAAAGCATTGCTCTTAAAGTTACCACATCACTTTCACACGCACCGGCGCACGGTTCAGGCAACCAGGACAAAATAGGTGACATAGCTGCCAAGATTGTTGACCTTGAAGCGGATATCAACAAAACTGTGGACGAACTTGTGGATAAAACAAGGGAGATAAGCGCTGTTATTGATCAGATACAAAACCCTGATCAGTTGTCAGTGCTGTACAAGCGTTATTTTCAGTTTCAAACGTGGGAACAGATTGCTTGTGAAATGCACATGACATACCGCAACATTTGTTACATTCACGGCAGGGCGTTACAAAATGTTGCTCAGATTCTTGCCGGGAAATAAAAATTTCCTCAGCAGCTATTTGGGCGGCTTTGAGAAGTTCGATAGCGTCTGTGATGGCGTTAAACAGTGTTGTGTATTCTTTTGACAGCATGGCGGTGTTTCCTTTCTGTTGATGCCAAGAGAATACATCACACACAGCGCAAACTTTGTTGAATAATGTCGAACAGAAAAAACTTTTCACATGATTTCATTGTTTTGCATAGTGGGGGCTATGTATAATATAAACTAAGAAAAACTGTAAAAGATAAGAAAAAACGCTCAAAGCCTGACGGGTTCTCTCTCCTTGACCGTTGGGCTTTTTGCTGTTTACAAACAGAAAGAGGGTGATGATTGTGGCAATGACACCGAAACAACAGCGTTTTTGTGACGAATATTTGATTGATCTGAATGCAACACAAGCTGCAATCAGAGCCGGATATTCTAAAAAAACAGCAAAACAGATTGGTCAGGAAAACTTGACCAAACTTGACTTGAAAGAATACATAGAAAAACGTATGACCGAAAAAGATGCAGCACTTATTGCTGATCAAGATGAAGTTTTGAAGTTTCTTACGGCTGTGATGCGTGGTGAGGGTTCTGAGGAAATGGTTGTTGTTGAGGGATGCGGTGACGGCGTTTCAAGGGCAACAACTGTATCAAAGGACATATCACCAAAGGACAGATTAAAGGCCGCAGAGCTGCTTGGCAAAAGATATTCTATATTCAAAGACAATGTGAAGCTCGATGTCACGCCTGTTGTGATAGGTGGTGATGACGGTCTTGAGGACTAATCAGCCTGTCAATATAAATCTTCCTGACATTGTTGGTAAAGGCTATGGCACGTTTTGGCGCTATAAAGGCCGTTACCGAGTGTGTAAGGGTAGCCGAGCCTCAAAGAAGTCTAAAACAACGGCTCTGTGGTTTATAGTGAACATGATGAAACACCCACAGGCAAACACTCTGGTTGTCAGAAAGACGTTCAGAACGCTCAAGGATAGCTGTTTTACAGAACTTAAATGGGCTGTACATAGGCTCAAAGTTGATGCATGGTGGGAGTTCAAAGAAAGCCCGCTTGAGGCCACATACAAGCCGACAGGACAAAAAATATAATTTCGTGGCCTTGATGACCCGCTCAAAGTAACCTCAATCACAGTG
>JAZTWP010000031.1:0-30039 GCA_045636025.1 Acutalibacteraceae bacterium
CCAGATTGCGGAATTTGTTGTCATATTGGTTGACTTATCGATCTGACCGAACATTTCGGGTGCAGGGCCTTCTTTTCTTGCTGCAAGAGCATACATACCGCGGCTTGAGCCGACCATAAGACCGTTAAGAGTTCCGAGACAGGAAATAACAATACAAATATTAAGGAATGTTCCACCTACTGTGCCGAAAATATTTGTAAAAGCAGTTGTTGCACCTTCATTGATAAGAACTTCACTTGAAGCACCACCGGCAACACCGATATAATAGAAAACATAGCAGACAACAACAATTGCTGCACCGACAACAAGAGCTATCGGAAGATTTTTCTTCGGATTTTTAAGCTCCGCATTGATTGATGTTGTAACAATCCATCCCTCATATGCAAAAATAGTTGCAACAATTGCAGCAAACAAGCCACCGCCTGTGCCACCGACCGCCTCAGAAACAACATTTGTAAAGTTTCCTGTGAGAGTGCCGTTTGAAAGGCCGACAATTGAGCCGACAACCGCCATAAGACAAATAGGAACAAGCTTTATGAATGTTGCGCTTACCTGGAATTTACCTGCCAGCTTGGGAGAAAGCGCATTCATTGTGTAAGACATAATCATGAAGAAGCCTGCAAGAAGGAAAACTTCTGTGCTGAGCATATCCCAGCCGACAAGAACACCGAAGTATCTTGCTGAAACCCATGCAAGAACTGATGTCATACCGGGATAATAAAGATTAACAAGGAACCATGCAAGCAAATATGCATAAGTCTTACCGCAAGTTGCCTCCGCATAGTCAACAACACCGTTGACTTTTTCATATTTTGTTGCCATAACAGCAAACTGTGCCGAGCAGATTATCATAATAACACCGCTGATAACCCATGCTGCAATACCAAGAGGCATATTTCCGCCTGTTGCCGCAAGAACATTCTGTGCCTTGAAGAAAACACCTGAGCCGATAACTGTACCCACAACCATACAGATTGCTGTTACAAGCCCGTATTTACGTGTAAGTTCTGCCATCTGATCACTACCTTTTTTCGTAAATTCAATTTATTATAGCATACAAAAAAGAAATATGTAAAGCTTTTTTTCTATAAAAAAATTTACATCTCTGCCATTTCTGTAAAATCACAGCCTATGCCTTCCGCATAGAGATGCGAAATATCGGAATAATAACGGCATTTAGGTGCAGTTATTCCGTTTTCATAATTTTCAAATTCAATTGCTGTCACACCCGAATGCTCATAATCAAACCCTGCCCACATAATATGAATGGGTATATGAAGAAGAACTGATACCCAGGCTCTTGAAAATGCAGAATGACAGAAAAGTGCAACTTTGTCATCATTTGCATTTATTATTTTATATACACCGTTTTCATATTTATAACCTAGTTTTTCAAGAAAAGCGTGGCCGTTTTCTTCAATGTAAGACACGGCTTTTTTCATTTCGGTCTTGTTCATATAGTCGCACTCATAACCTTTGTCAAAAGGCAGGTCAAGATTGCCGTTTTCAAGCAGAAGTGAATTCTGGATAAGAGAAACCGATGTTCTTGTGCCGTCGGGCATTGTTGTGATTCGTTCATCACCGATTTCGTGTGCCCACTCTTCAACACCTGCTTCAAGACCGAGAATTCTGCAGGCAGGTTCACTTGTCTGCATTGCTCTGAGTATGGGAGATGTGAAAATTTTATTCACACCTGCTTTTGCAACTCTTTTGCCGACTGCCTCAGCCTGTTTCCACCCTTTTTCGGTAAGAGCACCGCCGTGACCCGGCTCACCGTGTCTGATAATATATAAAATCATTATATTCACTCCTTTTTCTGAATTATAACACAATCTGCTGAAAAAATAAATAACAAAAAAAAGAGATGACACAGCAAATGTGTCACCTCTGAATTATCAGTACATATCGGGATATGAAATTGTTCTGCCAGTGAACATTGCAACGATTTCACGCCAGAGATTCTGGAAGAAACCCTGGAAAAAGCCATTGAAAGCAACACTTATTGCAGTTTTGTGTCCACCGAATTCACCGATATTTCCGAGAGTTATCATATCATACCAATGAACAACTTTTGTTACGTATCTGCTTGTGTCGTTTTCGTCGATAACGAGCATTCTGTAGCCGTACTGAGTTGAGAATGCGTCACCATTATAACGTGTGCTGAGTGAATTTGTGATATCGATACCCTGATTTTTTACACCGAAAGCATTTGTATGGTCGTGACCTGTGAAAATTGCAAGAACATCACCCTTTTCAACCATAGCATCAAACTGACCGTCATTCTGCTTGCCGCTACAGGGTGTTTCGTTGAGTGTGCCGTAGTTTACACTATCGGGATTGAACATATAGTAATCGCCTTTGTTAAAGATATGTTCAAAAGCAAACAGTGTTGTCTTGTCTGCCTTTTTGAGCACATCATAAACTTCGGGCACGATAATATGCTGGAATGCAAGTGAATAAACTGCTTCACCGTTATTCTGAGCACGGAGTGCATCGGAAGTTGCTTTGTACCATTCAACCTGGTCTTTTTTTACCCAACCGTATTCACCCTCGTCATCATAATCACCTGAGTCAAACACCCACACATTGAACTTCACCTTTGTGCCGTCGGAAGACATAACGGGAAGATTATATGTGCCGCAACCTGAAAGTGCATCACCATCATCAACTGAAACTGAGCAGGAGAATGTGTTGTAAAAAGCCATAAGCTCTTCTCTTGACATTGCACCTCTTTCAGAGTCGTGATTGCCGAATGTGACAGCAACGGGAATGTTTCTCTCTTCAAAAACAGTCATAAGCTTTGTGATATAGCCTTTTGTGATTTCTGCATTGTCGTCGTTATAAACATTGTCACCTGTTATGACAACAAGGTCGGGATTTTCCCTGTCACAAGCCTGACCGATAAGCCATACTGACGCATCAACATTGTCACTTTCGAGATGCGTATCTGTAACGTGCATAATGGAGAATTTTCCGTCTGCACCGAATTTAAGAGTTTCATTTTCTTCTGCCGCAAAAGCAGGCACAAATGTAACAGCAATCATAAAAATTGCAAGTAAAACAGAAATAATTTTTTTCATAAGTTAACCTCCGTAAACAATAATTTAGCGTCGCTAAATTATTGTTTTATCTCCACCATCTGATGAATATCGACTTCGGGCACGATGAATTCTGCCTTGCCGTTTTTGTATTCAAAATCAATTTCTTTACCCTGAGGCACAAGAGTGATTTTTTCGGGTTTATCACATTTTACAGAGCATTTTACATTGTAAAGGGGTACTGTATCCTCAATGACTTCTGTGTTTCTGCCTCTGACAGTTGTATGAGCAAACAGAAGATGCATAATGTTTCTGTTTTCCTCTTCCTGTCTTGTGTAAGTCATAACAGCTCTGTCAGGAATATCTGCACTTACAGTAAAATCATCACCCATAAGCTTTTCTGCAACTGCTGTGAAAAGCTCCTTGAAGAAAACGTGACCGTGTTGTGCATAAGCAGTGAAGATATCCCATCCGATGTATGCAATATTATTTTTGATAACAGCACCTGCAAATTCTTCATCAGGATTATTGGGAGTATGTGCGTGTGAGCAGTAATGCTCCGCTGTTCTGTTGAAATAAGGATTCTGCATCTTTGCCACGACTTCACCGTCTGTAACATTGATTTTGTAAGAATTACAACGCATTACATATTCGGTGTTGCCGTTTACTGTTTCAAAGCAAGGAATAAAATATGAAGGTGTCATTTCGTTCTTGCCCTGATATTCAGCACCGACATCAAGAATAAATTTGCCGTCTTTTACAATTGATTCGGCTGTTGCAATAATTTTGCCGCCATTTTCTGCAAAAGACTTTATCTTCGCTGCTGTCTCTTCGGAATAACCGTTCACATCAGGAAGAATGAGCATTTTATATGCTGAAAAATCTGCTGTTTCATCAACAAAGTTATAAAGCCGGCTGTTTTCAAGAAGCATTCTGTTTGCGCCGATATCTGCATCTGCATCACGGTCACGGGTTACTGCTTCTTCGCTGAGTACGGCAATATCTGCCACATTCACGGCACCGTTTACCCAGGGCTCTTTTTCTTCAACAAGAGCATATGCCTTGCCGATGAGATTATATGTAGACATATTCATTTCACCGAGGGGATGAAGCTGATCACCGATTGAACATCCTGCACCGTTTGCAATGCTCAGGGCTGTTTCGTAAATAAGAGCATTTGGATGCTTGAATCCGCCGAATTCGCCCCAACTGTGGTGGAATTTACCTGTCATTCCAAGGAATTCAGTATTTTTGAGTGTACGCACATATGCTGCAGAAAGGGGGAAATGATCATAACCCCAACCGCCCGTGGGAAGACTTTCAAGCTCCTGATGAGTGTTTGCTTCAATTGTGAAGTAATCACCCTTGGGAATATGCCCTCCGTTGTGGAAAATTGTTGCTGTGTCGCTGTATTTTCTGACAGCATTGTTTGTTCTCTGAACGTATTTTTCAAAAACGATTCGAGCGTGTTTTTCTCTGTCTTCTTCTTTTTCCACATCCAGACCGAGATTCTCCATATCTGCAAGACAAGTTTCGCAATAGCAGATTTTTGGATGAACAATATCAAGGAAAATACCTGAGGGATTATATTTCTGCATAACCTCTTCAATCTGTGCGCAGAGTGCATCAAGATAACCCGTATTGAAACAAAGAGTGTGGAAATGAACTTCGTTTCTGTATTCGTTCACTTCATTTATATCTGCAGATCTGTGATAATGCCATTCCGGATGCTTCACATAGTCCTTTTCATCATAACCTGCTGAAATATAAACGGGTGCATTGACACCGATTTCCTTACAAGCTTCAAGCTGAGCCGCAAGAAGGTCAAAGTCAAGTTCGGGATGCATCTCATTTACATCACTGGGATGATATGACCAGCCGTGATGACATTTTGAGAATACAGTTATTGAGTCAACGTGACCAGCTTTGAGTGCAGCCTGAAACTGTTCCTTTGAGAACTTTTTGCCTACGGGCAGAAGTCCGCTTGTATGAAAATCAAGATGTACCTGTCTTTTTCTGAGCATAATAATCACTTCTCCTGAATTCAGAATTCTTTTTTATTTTAGCACGACAAAACACAAGTTGCAAGATGATTTGTGTTTTATCACCAAGCAAAAGCGGAGACTTCGGAAAGAAGTCTCCGCTTTATTTTATTCTGACTTTTCTTCTTTGTAGTTGAATGCCTTTTTCTTTGCAAGAATAAGAATGGGCACAAGTACAAGTGCTGCAACAACAGCTGCCCAGAAGAACATACTTGTTGAGGGAACAATCTTTTCAACACCGTATTCCACGATTGTCATACTTGAAGACTGTGATGCAATGTCACCGATAACGGGACCGATAATCATAGGAAGAAGAACAACGAAAATCATTCTGATACCCTGGAAAAGACCAACCTTGTCTTCGGGAATGAAGTCACGCATTGTAGCAGTAAGCTGAATGTGAATAACAACATAACCTATAAGAGTGGGTGCAATACCGAGAAGCACAACAACGATGTTTGTTGATGTTGAAAGAGTGAACAGACCGATAATAAACAAAGCAATTGTGCAAAGGTAAGCAACAATTCTGTTTTTACCTGAAGCCTTGAGCATTCCCACAACACCTGCTGCAAGAACAGCAACTGCTATAACAGCAGCAATAATTGTCTTTGTATCAAAAACAACACCGGGAAGAATAACCTTTTCAAGATAAACGAAAAGATAGGGGAAGAAAACCTGAATTGCGATATTGTAAATGCCGAGAGCAGCAAGAACAAGATAAAGATTTGCATTCTCTTTAATAACTGAGGGTCTGAAGCCGTAGAAAAGGTCGCTCCAGTAGCTTGAGTTTGTTTTTTCACCTTTGATCTGAGGCTCTTCAAGTGAAAACAGACCAACAACACCGCAGAGTGCAACAACGGAACCGAGACCGATAAAGAATACTGTGTAAGTGATTGTGCCTGAGTCTGCAAGACCGCCGACACCCATAACTGCGAGCATTGAAACAAGACCTACAACCATAAGAGCTGTTTCAACTTTGGGTCTTACAAGAGGGTTTGTAACGTCGTTGAGCCATGCGCTGAAAGCAGAGTCATTACTTGTTGAACCCATAAATGTCATAATCATATCCATAATTATAACTGCCCATACTGTGAAAGCAAGGATTTTTACTTCATCACTGAGACCGAAAATTGATGCAATGTTTTCTTTTGAAATAAGACCGAATGAAGCTGTAATAACACCCCAGATTATGTAGCCGACAGAAATGAAAACTTTACGTTTTTTCATTTTCTCACTGAATGTACCCATAATAAAGGTTGTGACAACAGCAGTAACTGCTGAAAGCGCAACCATACGGCTGATAGCTGTTGTGGGAGCCATTACGTTGCCGAGTGCGTTTGCTGAAACATCGCCGTAAACGGAGTTATAAAGGAATGTGTTGAAAAACATATTTTCAAGATTCCACGCAACGCCGCCCATAAAGCTGAAAATGATAATGTTCAGCCATATTCTTTTGCTGAGCTTTTTTTCCATTTTAATATTCCTCCTGAGCTGTAATATTTTTATTATAGCAGAGTTTTCGAATAAATCAAACAGTTTTGCTTAAATTTTTATTTTCTTCTGACTGTTGCTCTTTATAAAATTTATGCACAGTCATAAATGCACCGATAACACAGTAAAGTGCATACACACCGTATATCAGATAAGTGGTCTCCTTGTAATCATTCATAACCATCTGAACATTCAGGAAAACACCGACAACAGTACTTACTATCCAGAGATATGTATACTCGATATATGCACGCCATGTAAGTATGGGCACAACAACACCGAGAATGAATGTGAAGCTGTCAAGAAGTGCATATTCATAATTGAAATGATAACATACTGCCGCAAGAGCTGCCCAGATGAGAAGAAGTGCCGCAGAGCTTACAATCCGCATCTTTGTTGTCATTTTCTTAAAAACAGCCGTGCTCTTGTATGCATTTTTCTTCCATCTGAAAAATGTGAGCATCTGAATGGGGAAACTGAAAAGAATCGCCTGAGCCGCTGAGCCGTAAATACCCATATAGATATATGCCACGGTATAAATCACCGAATTGATACCGCCTATGAGAGCACCGACTCTGTTTGCCTCTGACTGAAATCCCATTGCAAAGAGCGACACAAACAGCGGCAGCATAAGAAACCATTCCTGCTTACACAGTATACCGGCAACAAGAATTGCAATGCCGGTTATTATAATTATAATTTTTTTGTAATTTTTCATTTTTTACCTCAACCGGGTTTTCAGGAAATCACAGATTTTCAATGCGCCACTTCTGCTGTCTTATCAATGCGTGGACTTCTTCATTGTCTCTTGCATAAAAAACAGTAAGAAGAGTGCCGTCAGGAAGTTCTGTTGTTGCAGGATAGCCCAGGTCGTCTGTTTCGTGGTTTTCATAAAGTGAAAATTCTTCGCTCCAGGTTTCACCGCCGTCTGTACTCATAACAAGTCTTATACCGCAGGGCATTGTTCTTCTTGAGAATGCAGAAATAAGCACACCTGAAGAATGCACAAAAAGATGCGGAGGAGCACCGCTTGTGTCACTTATAACCTGCTTTACGGGACTCCAGGTTTTGCCGAGGTCATCAGAAACTGACTGATACATTGTGAAAATTGATTCGTCTGAATTCTGAACACGCATCTGGCAGACAATTCTTCCGTTTGGCAACTGAACAGCGTGAGGCTCATAGAAATCAAGATAATCATAGGGTGCAACATCAATACTGCCCACAAATTCAGCTTCACCGTTTTCGGGGTTTATCTTGTGCGCTTCAATCTGATTATGAGATCCGAGCACTCTGCCGACCCACAGAATTGTGCCGTCGCTGAGCACGGTGGGACCGTGAGGAGATGAAACGGGAGGTCTGTAAAGTTTACCGAAAGTCTTGCCGTTGTCGTTGCTGATACGCATTGTAACACCGATTACTTCTGCTTCCGCCTCGGGAGTCACGGCATTGACACAGTCAAAGCATTCCTGGGTCTGAGGCATATTTTCACGCTGAAATTCATTTTCATTGTTGAATGAAGTCACAATAAGGCCCGATTCACCGAAAGCTGCAAGTCCGACATCTCTGTCATCGAGAACTGTATCAATAATAACAACGGGGTCGGAGTATGTTTCACCGTTGTCTTCGCTGAAAATCACGGTTGCCTTACCGAAAGGACAGACGTGCTCAACACGGTTGCAGGATGCACCTACAACAATGTTGCCGTTCCTGAGTCTTGCAACAGTAGGCCAGCCGCAGTAACCATGGGGAGCGTGGGGGTCACCCATAAGTATTTTCATTTCACCTTCAAGTTTTATATTCATAATTTTACACCTCTTATATATTCAGATGTTTACAGTGACAATTATATCACATCCGCAAAAGAAAATACAACACTTTTACTTCACTGAAAAGAAAAAAGACGTTGCATTAACCGATACAACGTCCTGAAATTATACCTTTTTTCTCATAAGTCCGTGTCTGTTGCAGTAAATATACAGATATCCTCTGAATTGATACTCTCCTACCGATAGTAGAAAAAACAACATGCAACCTGAAAAATCAGATTGCATGTAAAATAACTTTTATGTTGAAATCTCAACCTTGAATATTGCTTTGTTCATTGAAACGTCAATGCCGCCGCCAAACATACTGCTGTAATTCTTTACTGTTATTTCCTCGGGAGGAACAACGGGATATTCAGCATTATAGAAATCGAAAAGATGCTTTGAATTAACCATATTGAAAACATAATATGTTCCCACACCGTTAACATAGAATCCGTCAATCTCTATTCTCTGAGGCAGATAACAGGTATAGCCGAAATCGTGATCTTCCGAATTTTCCGCATTGATGATATTCATTGAAACATCTGTGGGATAGAACTTACAGTTGCGGATAATAAGGTCGCCGTTCCAGGTTGAACCGTAGTCTGCACGAAGATCCACAAAACTTGCAGAGAGAACTGTTGTGTTTTCAATAAGTGCAGTACCGCTGCCGATAAGCTTTATACCGTGATGACCGAGAACAGAGTTCTTTACAGTTGCATTGAGAACACCCTGATGTGCATCAAAACGGGAAAGTGCACAACCGTCATACACAAGATTCTTACAGTAGTTTGTACCTGCAATGCCCCAGTAATCAGCATCTGTTATATCGTTTGTCTGCTTACAGTTGACAAATGATGCATTTACTGCTGTTGCTGCACCGAGGTCGTAAGTCCCCATCTGCACACTTGAACCTGCAGAGCCGATTGTTGCATACTTCTTGTGACCTGTGAATGTACCGTTCTTTACTGTTACATCAGCACAGGTTGAAATACTGACAAATGCTGAATAAGGAGCACCTGTTTTGCCTTCATTTATAACATTATGATAAATACCGTCAATAACTGTGTTTGAACGTCTAACCTGAATACCTCTTGTGTAATATGTATACTCTGAGGGAGCGTTGTTTGCAATTGTTGTGAAAACACCGCCTTTTACTGTAAGTGTTTCTGCATCAACGGGGTATGCAACAGCATTTGTGATTGCATCAAAATCCCAGATAAGAGGAGTATCTGCTGAAATATTACCGTTTTCATCAACGAGAATAACATCTGTCTGATTGCTGCCGTCATTCTGATTGAGACCTTTACGGATATATCTCTTCACATTTGAATCTGTGAGCACAACAAGACTCTTTACGGGAAGAGTTGTGCCGATATTGTCTGCATCAATCTTAAGAGAAGATGCAACTTTGTCTGTTATGTTGTAACTATCCTGAGAAGGTGCAATATTGAAAAGCCACGCACTTCTGTTTTCAACATTTGTATCATCAACAATGAAACGAGCTGTTGACCAGTCTGTGTTTGTCTTGATATAAGCAGTTTTGTTTGCACCGCTCATATAGTATGTTGCAGTTTCGTTTGCAAAAACAGAAAGGGCGTTTGTGTTTGCATATTCGTGAGTTTTCACGATTGCATCAAAATCGTCTGTTTTACCGTCACCGACAGCACCGAATTCTTCGTATGTAACATAGTCAGAAAATGTTTTTGTGTACTCATAACCGTCTGTAAATTCATAAGCGCCTTCAGCCTCTGCGATAACTTCATCTGCAAAAGCTGTGATACCTCTTGAAATACCGACAACAGAGCTGCCCTTGATATAAACATTACCGTTTTCAACCTTAAGGCTGAAATCTGCAGAATCATAAAGTCCGCTTTCAATCACGAATGCCTTTTCGGAAGCTTCAGCAATTTCAAGCTTTGTGCCGCAGGCTTCATAAATCTCATCACAGAGAGTTTCTGCCGCATTCACATAAAGAGCACCGTCGGGAACAACTACTGTATATTCACCCACGGAAACACCACCGACTGTAATTTCCTCAAGCGGTCTTACAATATACGGGCTTTCATAATTCCCTTTTGCAAGTTCATTTTTGAGCTGTGCTTCAGAGAAAAGCTGTGAGAACAATCCGCTGAAAACGGAAATGATGCTCATAAAAACAGCAACTATTTTAGATAACATTTTCATCACCCTTTTGTGTTGTTAAAAAGTGTTATGTTTTATTATACATACGATAATTCCATTTTGCAATAAAAAGAATCAATTTTAATCAGAAATGTTCAAAAAGACCGTTTACTGCTTTGGGATATGCACGGATAAGGTCTTTGGGATTACCCGTAATTTTCACTCCCTCCATATAGGGAAGAAGTCCGGGTGTGAGAGAATGATAACCGTAAAGAATCTGCGCAAGAGCAGGTGCTGTGCATTCAACATCTGTTTTTTCCGCAAATGAATCGGGAGAATCGGCAAGTCTTGTCACCTTTGCCGCACCGCCCTGATATTCAACCTCAAAAACACCTCCGACATCGGGAAGATTGTCATTTACAGCAAGACGGAAACCGCCTTTTTCATCGGGGAACCTGTGTGCAGAGAGCATCTTTTCGGTATCAAGCACACGAGCCATAATATCGGGAACAATTGTGTATGAAATGCGGATATAATTTCTGAGCATTATATCAACTTCGGGAATCATTGCACAGTTGTGAATCTTTACCGTGTCGTTTTCCCCCTCAAACATACGAAGAAAACCGAAAATATCACGCAGAGCATCTGGGTCTGTGAACGCAAGCTCCCTGACGTGAAGATTCACACTTCTCATCTGATTGACATAGAACACTTTTTCACGGTTCAATGTCACATAAGCAACGGGCTCATTATCACGATAGCGTATGTATGTGACTTTTTCATCAAGGTCTGGTTCAAGAGCAAGATGCTCACTTCCGAAACGACGGAACATAAGATTTCTGCCCTGAGAGAATTTTTCAAAAATCTTCAGCACATCACCTACTCTTTCTTCACCGCTGAGCTTCACAAAATCATTTACACGGGGAAGAAAACTGAGTCCGTCTATGGGAAACTCAAGAATAAGGTGGTCTGCAACTTTTTCATACCCGAACTTACGGTAATATGCAAATGAAAACGGATGAAGCACCGACACATATGCACCGAATTCTGAATTTTTCTCAAAAGCAGTTTCAAGAATTCTGCGGACATAACCTGCTCTTCTGTATTCGGGGTCTGTTGCTACTCCGCCCACGGTAAGAGTTGGAATCCATCCGTTACCGTAGCGGGACGGACGCACTGTGAAATATGCTCCCGTTGCAAGATTCTGACCGTCAAAAACTTCAGCCTTTATGCCTCTTACCTGCTCATTTATATTATTTTCTGTAAATTTAAGCTCCATTTTTCTCACCTACCAAGAGAGTCTTTATGTTGTTGCCGCTTTTTGCATCAGCAACAGCTTCATTTATCTGCTCTATTTTATATTTTGAACCGAGTTTATCAATAACAGGTGACAATTCGGGATTCTTGCCGAGGAAATCAAGATAAGCCTCAACATCTTTCATAGAATACTGTGATGAACCGATAATATGAAGAGCCTTGAAAGTTATCATCTGAGGCTGAATTTCTATTCCGCCTGATGCGCTGTACTGACCGGGGATAAGATATACACCACGGTTTCTTAAAATATCCATTCCCTGCACCACAGCCTGAGGTACACCTGATGCTTCAAAGCAAAGGTCAACACCAAGACCTCCGTTTTCAGCCTGCAAAGCCTTTGTGATATTATCTTTGCCTTCTCTTGTGAGGTTGAAAACTTTATCTGCACCGAGAGTTACAGCCAGTTCTTCGCGTTTTGCGTTATCTCCCGCTGTTATGGCATAAACAGTTTTTACACCCATTCGTTTAAGATACATTACAGCAAAAGTGCCTACGGGGCCAAGTCCCTGCACCACCGCAACATTGATGTCACTTAAATTCACACCTGCTTTTTCAGCAAGGGAACAAGCGTGAATTGTTGTGGGACCGGGACAAGCAAATGTTGCCGCAACAACGGGGTCGATATCTTCGGGAATTTTAATAAGATTTGAAAGCGGAGTATAATTCACCTGAGCATATCCGCCGTAAAGATAGGGAGCCACATCTATGCTGCCGCCGTTTGTGACCTGCATATTCACGCAGTTTGCATCGTCTCCGTTTTTACAGAGAATGCATTCACCGCAAGGCACGGCAATATCCGCAATAACATTGTCACCTATTTTAAGACCGTATTTTTCAGCTTCTTTTTCATCAAGGCCGATGATTCTGCCTACGAATTCATGACCTATTACCGTAGGGGCACCCACCACAAGTGTACCGTTATGGAAATGGATATCAGTTCCGCAGATACCGCTTGCAATAAGCTCCATCTGTCCGTAACCTGCGGGACATTCTGTCACATCAAACTCACGCACTTCAAAATCTTTGTGTGCGCCCATAAATACTGCTGCTTTTGCTTTCATAATATTTCTCCTATTTTTCAACAATCACATTAAAACTCTTTGCGAATTGTTCTTTTATTTTTTCAAGTTTTTCTGCTGATAAAGGTTCGCAGTTCTTATATTCATACCTGAGTCCCAGCGCTTCATATTTTCCGCTGCCGAGACGATGAAACGGCAGAAGTTCAACTTCTTTTATTCCGATTTCCTTAAGATGTGCACAAATTGCATTTACAGAATCTTCATCTGTATTAAAATCGGGAATAAGAGGAATTCTTACGTGAACTCTTTCACCGCCTGCAATAAGTTTTTTAAGATTACTGCTTACGACCTCAAGGTCTCCGCCTATTTTTCTGTATTTTGATGCATCGGCTGTTTTGAAATCAAAAAGATAACCGCTGACAGCACCTTTAAGTTTTTCAAACTCTTTATATGGCACGCACCCTGCTGTGTCAATCAACACAGAAACTCCGTTTTTGCTGAGCATCTCAGCAAGAGAGAGTACACCATCTGCCTGAAGCATCACTTCACCACCCGAAAAAGTCACTCCGCCTGAGCTTTGGATATAGAAATCCTTGTCTTCAAGAAGCTCTGTGAGCAAATCTTCGGCTTCTGCTTCTTTTCCGAGAATTTCAGTTTTGCCTAAAGCGGGATACTCTGCCGTAACGGGTAAAAAAGTTAAGTTTTCGGGGTTATGACACCAGGGGCAACGAAGATTGCACCCCTTGAAAAATACCGTTGTGCGTATTCCCTCTCCGTCACCCACAGAAAAATGCTGAACATTTGATATATTCAATTTCATTGCTGTTACTCCTGCTGCGTACGGCTGAGAATATCAGTCTGCACTTCTCTGTCAAGTGTCACATAAAATGCAGAAAAGCCTGAAACTCTGACAACAAGATTTTTATAGTTTTCAGGATTTTCCATTGCTTTCAGCAATGTTTCGCGGGAGGTGGCATTTATCTGAATTTCCTGACCACCCTTGCTGAAATACACTCTGATAAGTGAAGACAGTTTCTGTCGTTTTCCGTCAACAAACATCGACGGTGAAAATTTCTGATTTACAACACTTCCGCAGGCAACCTTTGTGTAATCAGGCTTTGAAAGACTGTTTAATGTTGCTGTTGCACCTCTTGTATCTCTGCCGTAAGTGGGTGATGCCGCATCTGACAACGGCTCGCCCCTCTTTCGTCCGTCAGGGGTTGCATTAATGATTTTACCTGCACTGATATTTGCCGTATTTGCTGCCGCTGCAATATAAATTCCGCCACCGTCACGGGTTTTGTACTTTTCAAAAAGCGAAGCGATATAATCAATAAACCATACTGCATATTTATCGGCAAAATCATCGTTATTGCCGTATTTGGGAGCAGCAAGAAGCTCCTTGCGAAGGTCTTCATAGCCTTCAAAATCTGCATTGAGTGCATCTCTTATTTCTGCGAGTGTTGCTTTTTTATCAACAAACACAACTTTTTCAATGGCGGCAAGAGAATCTGCAGTTGTGCCGATTCCCATTGCACAGGCACCGTGAACAGACGGATATTTACTGCCTCCGTTGTTTATATCAAGACCTCTGCCGATGCAATCATTACAAAAACAGGATAAAAACGGCTCAGGATAATATTCCTGATTGATTGAATTATTTTTTCTGTTAAACTCGGCACAATATTCAGCCGCACCGTATGCAAGCTGTTTTTCAAAACGCTCCGTAAACTCCTGCATTGAGCTGATAGTTTCAACATCACCCGTATCAGGTCCGAAACTTCCGCCCGTTTTGCTTACACCGTTATTGAAAAGATAATCAAAAAATCTCGGCACATCAAAACGACCGTCAGACCAGGGAGGCTGCATTCCCGTAATAAAATTTTCTATGCAACCGACCATACAATAGTTATAAACGTCTTTTTCATCGTAGCCGTATTTTTTCAGAGCTTCAATGTTAACATCATCATTCATCAGCGCAGGGTAACCGAGTCCCGTGCCGATAACTTTAAGACATTCATCAAGGAACTCATCAGGCGTATCTGCCGTAAGTCTGAGAGAAAGATTTGGTCCCGGTACATTGCAGTTGCCGACAGCTTTCAGAATGCAAAAACTCAGATTATTGACTTCACATTCTCTGTTCACATTCTGACCGCCGATACAGATATTGACAATATCATCCTGAAGTCTGATAAACACATTTTCAAGAAGTTCAATAACCTCATCATCTGTGATGATTCCTTTTTCAATATCTGATTTATAAAAAGGATAAAGATACTGGTCCATTCTGCCCAGAGCCATTGCATAACGCCCCTCCATAACAAAGGCATTATGACAGAACCACACAAGCTGAAGTGCCTGAGCAAAAGTCTCGGGTCTGCCTTTTGTCAGTGCTCTGCAATTTCCGATGATGAACTTCAGTCTGTATACGGAATAATCTTTATTGTTCAGAAGTTTTTCTGCTTCATCTGCATGATTTTCTATCATCTTTGAAAATCCCGTGAGAGTAAGCTTCATAGCATAAAGCGTTTCGCATTTTTTCGGTTCATCAGCATACTTTTCAAGCGAATTTTCAATCTCTTTCACAAGACCGACAATTCCGACATCAAGAATATGCTGATAATCAGGCGCATAATGGTCTTTGTTTGTAAGAAAATCCCTTTCATCGAAAAAATCAACTTTTTTCTTTGCATAGTCAAGAAACTGCACATCTTCAGAAGAATATAAAGATTTAAGATTTCCTGCAATAAGTTCATTTTTCAGGATAACGGGCTTTGATTCTGTAAAAAGAGCATAAATTCCGTTTGCACGCAAAACAGAGGGAGATGCTGCAAGGTCACGGATATAGCCCTCATATCTGTAACGGTAAGGTGCAAAAGTACCCTCTGTCAACTCTTTCATTTCTTCGTTAAGATACTCCGATAATCTCACATTATCCCTCCTGTTGCAATAATATAAGTTACAAGTAATTATAACATAACCAAAAACAGAAATACAAGCATTTTGACATCAAAACAAAAATACAGAAAATAACCTTTTTTCTCTTCAAAAAAGGCAAAGGGAAGCTTTTCTTCCCTTTGCCTTAATAACAATTATTTCTTCTCCCAGAATTTTCTTATATCGTAAAAATAGTCTATTCGATTTTGTATTTTTGCTATTTCTTTCGGATAAAAAATATCTAATACGTCACAAAGTTGTAACATCCACTTTTTTCTTGTCTGCGTTCTGTCAATATCCACTTTGTTTGCATTTGCAATCTGTATTTGCCCCCAACCAAGCGCACCAATTGTAAGACATGACCATTGAAGATTTTCAATCGGGCAAAAAGTCACTTTCTTAAAGCTTAATGTATCATCATTGGTTGAATATTCAATCAAAAGGATAACAAAATATACCTTATCATCCTTATATCGCTTAGCAAGTCTTTCAACCGAAGTCAGATTAGGCATATTAAATTTAGTATCAATATTGTGGGTTTTTATATCAATAATATAATAATTTTCATCAGTATCAAAAAATGCTACATCTTCCATTGCCCTTCTGGCAAAATTTGAATTATAATCCATTATCAATGATTCCGGAAAACATGCCGCCATATTTTCCCCGACAATGTCCTGAACCAAGTCGCCTACTGCTCTGGGACTTGATATTACACGTTTATTTTGAAACTCTTTACTCTTTTTTAATGTATCGAGCATCTTCTTTTCAAAATCTGCAACAACCTTATTTTCCAGAATCTTAGATTTAATCATTTTTTCACCCTCTTTTGTTCACTCAGTGTATTTCTTTCCCAAAAAACACCATCAGTATATCCCTGAATAGACATCTCTTCATCTGCCATTTCAAGACGTTTTTCTGCCCATACACAATACTGTTTGTTTTTTTCTATTCCAACATAATTTCTCCCTAATTTTTTTGCAGTAACTGAGGTTGAACCTGACCCAAGAAACGGATCAAAAACAACATCATTTTCATTTGAACTGGCGAGAATGATTTTAGCCAGCAACTTTTCAGGTTTTTGTGTCGGATGTGCTGTATTTTCAGGCATTGACCAATAAGGTACGGATATATCATCCCAGAAATTTGACGGAAATGTGTTTCTGAAGTTTCCGTTTTCTGTTTCTTCCCAATCCTTTGGTTTTCCTGCAATTTTATACGGAGCAATCACCTTTCTTCTTACTTTGACATCATCTACATTAAATGTATATTTTTTTGATTTTGTTGCAAACCAGATATCTTCCATTCCGTTTTTCCAATTTGATAAAGCTCCACGTCCTTTTTCTCGTTGCCAAGTAATTCTGTTCTGAATATAAAAATATTTTTTCAGAACGTGCCCTATAATCATACTGGAATTCCAGTCACAACAAACATAAATTGAAGAATTTTCTTTTAGCAATGGTATTATTTTTGTAATCCAGGACTCTGTATAAAGATAATAATCTTCATCACTCATTTTCTTGAACTTTTTTGAACCAAAGTCTTTATCCATATTATAAGGAGGATCAGCAATAAGCAAATCAACAAAATTATGTGGCATATATTCCAAAACTTCAAATGTATCACCACAAATAGTCTTATCTATTACATCTGATAATGCACATGTTTTTTCAACTGTTATACATCTTTTCAAATAGTTAATACCATCTTCAACAGACATATCAATTGTTTTATTTCTGCTCGATTTCATTATATCACCAAAAATAATTTTTTATTAATTATATCATACTAATGTTCATTCTTCAAGAACATATTGTTTTATTCAACAACTGTTTCAGACAAAACAAAAAACCTGCAAAACGGAATAACCGAATTGCAGGTCAGATTCAAAATTTATCAGCCGAGTGCTATTACGCCTGTTTCATTGAGAACAAGGAATAACATATATGATGCATAAATTGCAAGAAGAGCGAAGCCCTGCCACTTCTTGAATTTGCCCATAATGATTGTGGGAATAACAGCAACTGCACAAGCTGCGATACAAACGGGGAAGTCGAAAATAAGGTTTATTTTCTCAACGGGAAGAGATTCACCGTTTATAACTGCACAAAGGGGAAGGATAAGTGTTGTATCGATGATATTTGCACCGATGATGTTACCGACTGAAAGTGATGATTCCTTCTTACGGATAGCAGTAAGAGTTGTAACAAGCTCGGGAAGTGATGTGCCGAGAGCAATAACTGTGAAACCGATGATTGTTTCGCTGATACCGATGCCTGAAGCGATTGTCTTACCTGAAGAAACAAGGAATTCTGCGCCGAAAACGATTGCAGCAGTACCGATTATAAAGAAGAAAATCTTTGAGGGAATTTCTTTCTTTTCATATGAATCAATTTCATCGTTAACTGATGCTTTTTTACCTTCCACAAGGTTGCTTATCATAAACACAAGGAATATTGCCCAGAGAACAAATGCTGACCATGTGGGAAGAAGACCGCTGAGTGAGAGAAGTGTAAGTGCTACAACAGCTACAAGCAAAAGCCCGCCCTTGAGAGAGAAACTCTTTCTGCTGACAACACCTGCCATAGCCACAAGAGAAACACCCATAATAAGTGTTGTGTTTGCTGTAACTGAACCGACTGCATTACCGATTGCAAGCTGAGCTGAGCCGTTCATTGCCGCTCTTACAGAAACAAGAAGCTCGGGAAGTGTTGTTGCAAATGAAACAACAGTTGCACCCACAACAAACTTGGGGATACCTGTTGCCTCAGCAAACCATGATGCTGAATCGACAAACCAGTCACCGCCCTTGATTGTAAGAACAAGACCGACAAGAAAAACAACTGCAGCAACGCCGATGAGTGCTCCGCCATTCAATGAGCCGAAAAGCGTAAGGCCGAAAAATTCCACATTTACCATCCTTTATTTTGCAAAATATATTTTATATTTTATCATAAGCCATAATGTTAATCAATAATTTTCAAAAAAATACCGTATGCCGAAGCACACGGTATAAAACAATTTGTTTGAAAAATTAAGCCTTGTTTGCTGAACCGAAGAGTTCGATCTTTTCCTTAACAGTAGCCTTGATTGCTTCAACACCGGGAGCGAGAAGCTTTCTGGGGTCAAAGCCCTTGCCTTCAAGGTCCTTGCCTGCTTCGATGTACTTTCTTGTTGCTTCCTGGAATGCAAGCTGGCATTCTGTGTTAACGTTGATCTTTGAAACACCGAGAGAGATAGCTTTCTGGATCATTTCTGCGGGGATACCTGTACCGCCGTGAAGAACGAGAGGCATTGTGCCTGACTTTTCCTGAACTGGTGCAAGAGTTTCGAATGAAAGACCTGCCCAGTTTGCGGGGTATTTGCCGTGGATGTTACCGATACCTGCTGCAAGCATTGTAACGCCGAGATCAGCGATCATCTTGCATTCGTCGGGATCTGCACATTCGCCTGCACCAACAACACCGTCTTCTTCACCGCCGATTGAACCGACTTCAGCTTCGATTGAAAGACCCTTTTCTTCACAAACAGCAACGAGTTCCTTTGTCTTTGCGATGTTTTCATCGATGGGATAGTGTGAACCGTCGAACATGATTGAGCTGAAACCTGCTTCGATACAAGCCTTTGCACCTTCGTATGAACCGTGGTCAAGGTGAAGAGCAACGGGAACAGTGATGCCGAGGCATTCGATCATACCTTCAACCATACCTACAACTGTCTTGTAGCCGCACATATATTTACCTGCACCCTCTGAAACACCGAGGATAACGGGAGAATTCATTTCCTGTGCTGTAAGAAGAATAGCCTTTGTCCATTCAAGGTTATTGATATTGAACTGACCTACTGCATAGTGGCCTGCCTTTGCTTTTGTGAGCATTTCTTTTGCATTTACTAATGCCATAATTTTATTCACTCCTATAAAATTTTATCAGAAATATTATATATCACCCACGCTGAAATGTCAATAAATTAACAAAATAAATCAACATTAAAAAAAGCATACAAATTTCTTTTAATGAATCTTGACAAAGATTCCGTACTGTGCTATTGTCGATATATAATATAAATATATTATACATTTCGTTTTCAGGAGGAAAAAATAATGAAGAAAAAAGCAATATCCGTAATTCTTGCAGTCGTGATGATTTTTACAGTTTCTGTCACTCCGGCATATGCTATCGACTTTGAATCTTCCTCAGAGCCGTTTACAAAAGTTGCCGCAAAAGTTGTGGGCACACTTTTTGAAAATATCGTTGGTGTTCTCAATATGTTTATGAGGGAAAACGATAAATTCATTGATGAAAGCGAATATGTTTACGACAATTTCTTTGAAGGCACAGCCGAATTCATTGATGAAGCAGCAGAAGGTGCAAAATGGTCTCTCGGCCAGAGCAATGTCAGTCTTGTTCCCGAAAACTGGGAAGACTACAACCTCTTCCTTGGCGGATTCATCAGCGAACAGAACTTCTTTACAAATGATGTGCGTGAAGTTCTTGATGATATGCAGGTGCGCGTAATTGCTCTCAATGACGGTTCGGGCAGAGGCACCGCAGTTTTTGCAACTGTTGACTCAATCGGTGTTTCAAACGGTGACATCAGACACATAAGAGGACTTCTCAGCGAATTTGCAGCAGAGAACAATCTCAACTCAATCAATCTTTTTGCAACTCACGCTCACTCAGGCATTGATACTCAGGGTCTCTGGACAGATATTTTCAACAAATGGCCTGCAAACATCTTCAGCGCATTCACAGGAATGACCGAAACACAGCAGGGCACAGACCCCGAATATATGGAATTCTTCTATTCTCAGGTTTGCAAAGCTATAACCGAAGCTGTTGATTCCATGACAGAGGGCACAATGACTTTTGCAAGAAAAGACATTGGCGAAAAGTATTTCAGCAACAAAAACAGACCCTCAGCAACTTCTCTTGATACCGAGCTGAAGCGTTTTGTTTTCACACCCGATGATGCAGACATCACACCCACAATCATTGTGAATATGTCTGCGCATCCTGACGTTGTAGGTCTTGCAACAGAAGATGACCCCACAAAGGGACACGGTATTTCAGGTGACTACATCTACTACATAGGCGAAACAATCAATAATGCAGGTTATAACTTTATGTTCTTCAATGGTTCAATTGCAGGTATTTATATCGGCAGAATCAGCGCAAAGGCAGACCTTAGAGTTGACATTGCCGCAAACTACGGCAGAGAAATAGGCAAAATGGTGCTCGGTATGACAATGAGCGAAACAGAAATTCTCTCAGACGATTACCTTATGAGTCTTAACCTTACAGAAGAGCAGACAGAAGGTCACAACTATACACCCTGGTATGAAGGCTGGGAAGCAGCAGAAGAAATACAGCTTGACCCCATTCTTAATATAAGACTTGCAACTGTTGAAATCCACGTTACAAATCCCGTTATTCAGGTAGCAGGCAAACTCGGTGTTGTAAATTACCTTATCAAGAAATCTCAGGGTAATTACTATGTAACAACAGAAGTCGGTTATATGGAAATGGGCAAAGATGTTAAAATTGCATTTGCACCCGGTGAAATCTGCACAGACCTTGTTTATGGCGGTGAACAGCTTACAGCAGCAGGCTCCGTCAACAATAAAGACTACGAAGGCAGAACACTCTGCGAAATTTTCGGTGAAGATGTTATCATTTTCGGTCTTGCAAACGATGCCGTAGGCTACATTGTCCCCGAAAACGATTACTGCAATTCACTTGCATTCGGTCACTATCAGGAAATGCTTTCACTCGGCAAATCTGAAGCGACTCAGATGTTTGAAGTTTACGAAACACTTGCAAGATAACTCATAAAAACACAAAAGAGGAAATACGGAATCTTCCGTGTTTCCTCTTTTTTTCTTATGCATAAATTATAGGTTATATTATTTCATATTCTCAAAAACATAAACATAATGCTCTTCAAAATCATCATATCCCTTGTCTTCAAGAAATACGCTTGAGTCAGTATAATTCTCTATAAGCCATAAATACTGATTCCCCTGCTCATCTTCAAACAACTGAACTTTCTTATCTTCAAGAGCCTGATCCGTATTTGAAAGTCCGTCTGTCCGCACACTTTCCCATACAGTTGCACCTAAAAACTCAACGGGATAAGCATTTGGCGGCAAATCATCTATTCTTGTGTAAACATCTCCGTAATATGTAATTGAGGAATAATCGGCTGCAAGTAAATACGGCTGATTTGAATCTACCATAACAAAGGTATCCAGAATTGTACCGCCAATTACAAAAATAAAAAAGAACAATAATGTTAATATGATGCCGCCAAAACAACCGATTTTTCTGCCTTTGTTACGCTTTGCTGATTTTGCCTGATGTTGTTGTGCATTAAGAATATTCTTTTTTAACACACGAGGTTTACACAAATGTTTGAAATAGAGTTTACGTATCGGATACGCAATAATCATATCTAAAAAGCCTAATCCGAGATCAGACATAAGCCCCAATTTCTGATATTTTCTGATAATTTCAGCGCTGTTTTTACCCTTTGCATTCATCAGCTCAACCTGAGTACTTTCTCCGCAAATGATTTTAGGGTACATAATCTGAAAATTCCAATAAGTTAAAGCCTTATCTCCTAAATCAATACTGTCAAATTTAACTGTTATCAAGGATTCGGTAGCTATATTTGAAATTCTGAACACGCAATCTGCCTGCAGGAATAATGCTTTCATCTCAACAAGAGCTTTTTTTGAAAGTCTGAGCAAAATACGTTCTTTCATACTTGTCTCAGGCTCTTTTATCATATCGTCAAAACCTGAAAGTGAAATATCACTCAACATTTCACCAGTGATTTTTACAATCAGAACATTATTGGTAATTTCAATCCATTTGCATTCATCAGCAAGGATAATATGCAATTTATTGTTAACATCAATATGCATAATATCACAAAAATTATTTTGAATACAAACTCTTTCAACACCATCTTTACTTGCAGAAAAAACATCTTCAATGGTTGTGCCTAAAACTGAAACCAGTTTTTCAAAAGTCTCAATTCTGGGGAAAGCCTGACCATTCTCCCATTTTGAAACTGCTTTATCTGATACATCAAGAGCTCTTGCAAGCTCTGCCTGAGTCATATTATGTTCTTCTCTCAATTTGCAAATATAGTTACCAAACTTATAGTTATTCACATAACCACCTCAGATTTCATTATAACCAAAGCAATGAAAATTTCAATGAAAACCATGTAGAATAATAGTAGAAATCGCAAAAACATTATAAAAACGCCCTCTTTATTCATTTTATGATTAATACACCTGCTAAAAAGGCAAAAACACACTGTGACAATCAGGTTAAGCTCAAAAGAAAAACACACCGCTCGGGTGTGTTTTCTTCTTATATTACTTGTTTGCAAGAATCTTTTCCGCCTCTTCAGCTGAGATTTCTTTCATAACGTCACCGCAACATCTGATGCCGCAGTTTTCGCAGTTGCAATCGATTAAAACCTTAACCATTGCACCGCACTTTTCGCAGATTACGATTTTATCCATATTTACACCTCCTACTGATTGAATCGTTTGAATAAACTTATTAATTCATCAATTGCTTCAAGCTCACCGTTTTCAAGGTCATTTGTCACGCAAGTGTACAAATGATTCTCAAGAATATGTGATGACAAGCTTTTTACAGAATTTTTCACGGCTGACAACTGAATCAATACATCATTACAATAAGCATCATTTTCAATCATTTTAGTTATTCCGTTAATCTGTCCGCTTATTCTGTTAAGTCTGTTTATAATCAACTTTTTTTCTTCGGGACTTCTTTTAGTTTTCTTGTTGCAACAATTGTTATCCATAGTCATTCACCTTGAAAATATAATATACCCCAGTGGGGTATATTGTCAATAGGGGGGTATATCCTTTTTTTATCACAAATCAATATTGATTTCGTATTTATCATCAATAAGAATATAGTTTACATTATGCTTTTGAGCATTGTTCAGTATTTCTCTGTTTTCAGCCAATACATTACCGATTGTGCACCATTCATCATCAAGACGTTTTTCAATAACGTTTGCAAATGCCTTTATGTCTGTAAAATGGTTTCTTATATAGTTTTCGCTTAAAATCAGACAATAGTATCTGATATTCTCAAGGTATTCCGATGTGAAATCTTTTTCCCAATCAAAAGGAATATAACACCCCTCAACAATAAGATTCTGATTGTTTTCCACAGCAGTTTTTATCATTTCACGGACAATCGCCCATAAATACGGGATCAATTTATCGTCATCCATAGGGGTAAGTGAGGTATTTCCGCTGCGTATCAGCCCCATTTTCAGATGATCAATTGACAAATAAGGATATTTATATTTTTCGAGCAGCTTCTGAGCAAGTGCAGTTTTGCCCGTATGTGATGCACCTGTAATTAAAATAATCATAAAATCACCTTTATGGAAATCAGTTGAATATATTCATATCATATCACATCAAAAATTGATATGCAACAAAACGTCAGCACACAAACGTTATTATTTTGTCTTAATAAGTCTGAATATAATTGCAGATTTTACTGCAAGTAACAAAAACATCATCACAGCTGCATAAGCTTCCCTTGTCAAAGCAAGAGATATAACAATGAATATATTCACCATCATCGATATTACCGTAGTAAGATCTATCAGTTTTTCTGCTTTTATTTTTACAGATACAAGTTTTATCACACCTGATAAAAAAAGAAGAATGTAAAGAATCCAATATATCATCAGATTTATTAAAGATATCTGTGTGTATCGAATCAAGCTGACAGAATAAATATAACCTTGTATTTCATTCGGATAAAGTGGCAAAAAAATCATCACAATGGAAAACAGATCTGCCATACCTATCATAAATTCGCACAAATGACTGATGTTTTCTTTTTTCTCTTTTTCAACAATAGAAATAAGTTTATCTGCTGACAACAAATCATCAATTGAAACAGAAAAAAATTTCGAAATTTCCTTTAACGAGTCAATATTCGGAAAGCCTCTGCCCGATTCCCATTTTGAAACAGCAGTGCGCGAAACATATAGTGATTCTGCAAGTTCTTCCTGAGTAATGCCTTTGCTTTTGCGCAACATCTGCAGTTTTTCGCCAAATTCCATAACAATCACCTATTCCTTTTCGTCAGAACAATTCCCTTGTAAATCAAAAACATACCTAAGCTCAAAAATACCGAACCTGCAATATCAGTTAACCAATGAACTCCGCAAATCAGCCTTCCGCCAACCACAAAAACCGAAAATAAAACTGTTATTATATAATTGATTTTTTTAACAATCTGATTTTTAGCACGATTGTTTATAAGAAAAACATAACTCGGCATTACACTCAGCACAAGCAATGTTGTAGAAGACGGATAAGAGGCTTCTGCAATACCGTTTATTAAAATTGGTCTGTAGTTGACAGGTATCATCTCAAAAATCAGATAAAAGAAAATAACTGCTGCGTAATATATGCCTGAAATAATAATATCGAAATCAACTTTCAGCAAACTTTTTCTTTTAACAAACTGAACAAAACCAAAAATACCGAAAATCATACATATAAACACAGGCACAAGACCTGCCCAATCAGTAATATTATAAAGTGTCATATTAACACCTGTCAATGAGTGAAAACGACTGTTCAATTCCGCAAAACCTACACTTGTACCATTTACACCGATACTCTGCACATCAACAATCTGCACCAGAATTGTCCAGAAAATAAACACTCCGATAAGCAAACCACCACTAGCTGAAAATCTGAAATTCTTTATTTTCATAAAACCATCTCCTTAGTGATTATATAATACAGCAACGTAAGTTTATTATAAAGAATTTCATAGCCACTTGCACGATACTTTTCGTGTCATAACACAATAAACAGAATAATTACATTCAAACAAAAAGAAAAGCACACCGTTTGGTGTGCATTCTTTATGTATTCAGAACCTACTATTATTTCAGTTGCTCAATATAAACAATTGTATTTTGACCATAGTAAACCACATATCCGATTTTAAGGTGTTGACCATTACCCTCTATAACACCACCGTGCGATTTTGCATTATTATATCCGAAAGTGATGGTATAATCAGAATAAGAAAACTTTACTGAGTTAATTTCAAAAGATTCATCCTTGTGACCTTCACCAGGCATCGGATCAAAATTTTCAACATAACCCTCTACAACTTCGTATTCTCCGTTTTCATAGGCACCTACTATAGCTTTATATTCAAGTACGGTAGAAAAAGCCATAAGCACAGTTATCATTAATAAAAATCCTGCCATACAACCACAAAAAATCTTAACTATTTTGTATGATTTGATTGTATATTTACCTTCCTGCGAATTCTTCCATATCATAGGAAAAAATATGATAACTATCATCATAAAAACAGGAATCAAACGCATTATATCTAAACGAAATGCAGCTTCGAATAAAACATCAGGCATATTATTCACCTCTGATATAAGGATAACAAATAATTTATAAAAAATCAAGATAACCGAGTTGTGAGATACTATAACATAAAACTGTACAAAGGCTTTGATTCAAATCAATTAAGGATAAAAACATAACCACTCGAATGAGTGATTATATTTTGCGATTGAAGAAATAATGTATCCCCATTTAAGAATTCATATTATAACAATTCAGTTTCTATATCTTCCGTCAGTTTTTCATGGAACACTACCTTCCATTCAATATCATCTGCGTGTTCAAAACGCAAAGCAGATAAAGCTTGATGCTGTTCTGAATTCTGTCCACCAGAAACAAAAACTGCTGTCGGACCGTCTGCCCCACCAATAATTGCTATGGCACAAGCATTCTGATTTGCCTCAGGCTCAAACTGATTACGTGGTCTGCGTTTAGGCTGTTCATTCTGAAAACAATCTCTGACTTGGAAGTTTCTTCCTGATAATTCAGGTTCCAAAGTATATGTCATAGCAGTATGAAGTGTGGGGAATTCATATTCTTCGTGCTGAAATCCTTGGCGTGGGAACTCTTGTTTCTCATAAGCAATAACCGTCAATTTGTGTTCAATTTTGGAGAAAGGATGAACAAAAGAAATCACATCACCTACAGAAGGATTTTTGAAATGAACACCCTGAATTGTAACAGGATCTCGTTCTAACTTTAAGCTGATAGTTTTGATTTCGGGCTTACTTTTCGATGACCAGGGAAAAGACCAACGATGAAAAGACCAAACCTTTGTTTCATCCAATCCGTAATGTCTGATTATCTCTTTGGACTCACTTTCGTTTCTGACTCCGTCGGGCAGACAGCTTTCGGGAAGCCATTGAACTGAATTACCGTGTTTAGCTATAACAGGTTTTCTGTTAACCTGTAAATGCGTTCTGAAATTTACATCAATCGGGTTTTCCTGCTCAATCTGTTCACGCAGTTCATCACTGACATTTTCATCTTGTAAAAGAACGGGATACCACTTATTAATAAATGCTTTTTCTTTTTCAGGTTGTATTTCAATGCAGAAATCGACAACCAAGCCTTTTGAACAAGAGTACGCTGCAGGAATGTGCCACATCTCATCGCCCCAAGAAAAATTCTTGTTTATTGCTATTTCTTCTCCCGGTTTACCTTTTGCATTTCTGTTCCAAAAACCGTGCTCATAATATACCGCCCATTCTGTCGGCACTTCGGGAGCTGCCGCATTCATTTCAGGATCGAAATAATCTTCTGTATAAGGAATCTGAGATAAATCAAATTCAGCCTGCAATTCTTTAACATAAGAAAATGAATCAACAATAGGCTCAAGACCGCATTTGTTCTTTATTTCATCCAAAACAGCCTGCTGTTTTTCTGTTATAGGATTATCCATAAGAAATGCTATATATTGCTCTTCGTCCCAAGCGAAACACTGTTCCAAAGCGGCAATATCTCCGCAATGTAACAACAGACGGAGTAAATCTTCAAAGTTTCGTGCAATAGGATGCACACAGTCGCCGAAATTCATCGGACTTACAGTAAAAATTATTTCACCAAACTGCGGAATTGTACAAAAATGAATACCATCAACACCTGATGAAGCAATAATTTGAGCATTTTTCGGAGTGCAGTAATAAAGCTCAAAATCACCGTTCATATCAAAGCCTAATTGTGATAAGTCGATTTTTGTTTTCTTAAATGATTTTATATCCATAAGTTTATATCTCTTTTTCAAAAATTAAATCAAGCTCTTGTATGTGACCTGTACCACGCTGTTTGGTAGGGATATAACCTACATATCTCCATCCTTGTGCAGCACGTTTGTTTATAATTGAACGATAATCTTCAATAGAATAAATATTTCCTGAACCTAAACCCCAACCGCCAAAGTCACAACAAACAGTTTCATATTCGTATTTATACATTGATTACACTCTCCTTCGCTATTTTTTATTATACAGTTTTAGATAGTAAAATCAATAACCACATAATATAGAAAGATAAATCAATGTCCACACGGTCAGAAAAAAAGAACCTGCCTTCAGTTGAATCCTGTTACGCGCTTTGCTCGTAATATGTCGTCTTTCATACGATTTGATGCCTTTCTGAAATTCTCCTTATTTCTTCCTACTCAAAGCCACCCTTTATCTGCCACCGGCAGCGGGTGTCTTTTCGTCAGTTAACAGTCGCAAATCCGTCTACCGATACACAAAATCGTTGGTCGGAATCAATTTAAGGGCAAAAGAAAAAACCACTCGAATGAGTGGTTTTCTTTTGTGTTCGCACACCGATTTTGAACCTGTCATAAAAATCAAAATTTCTCACTACGATGTCTTTCCGTCAAAAAATGTGCTATTGAAGAATCATCTTCAGGATACAAATAATCACTAAAAGCAATCGGTCCAATTTCCATTAATTTTTCTAACTCTTCCTTATTAAGTAAAACAACTTGTAAACATGCAACCGTTTTCATAAGCCCTATCTTACATCTCAAAATTTCAGTTGTTCCAATAATTTGCGGAAACTCAATAAAAGCCGCAATCATTTCATCATTGGGGTCTTCATTTTTCCACTCAAAGCTATGTGCAAAAGTTATGTGTGTTTTATTGTAATATGCAAAAGTTGCTACTGAAAGCAATTTTTCATAATACCACATTAAAACCTCTTTATCAGTTAAATCTATTTCCGAATCTATAAACATAATATATTCATTATTAAGACCAACTGTGTTTTGTATAGGTGGCATTTTATAATCGCTTGCACCCATTGTAACTAATTTCCAAAATGGGTACTTTTCATTAGGAGCATACATTAAAACATCAATATGCAGTCCGTCATTAACAATAGGATGAAGTACAGTTGAATCATCTTGCTCGAAATAAGTATCAAAATGTTTTATCAGCTTATCCATTTCTTTTGTTTTCAAATCAATCACCTCTTATATTAATATTATACTATCAATTATATAAAAATCAAGTCATAGGTTCGAGTCCAACAAGTCCTTAAAATGGTTCATCGGGACCAAAACTATAAATTCAGAATAAAAATGAAGAAAACCCTTGAAAAATCAAGGGTTAATTTAAAATCAAACACCAACGACCCTTACAGTCAGAAACATAGTCGCCTTTCAGACGGTCTGAAGCCCCTCTGAAATTCTCCTTATTTCTTCCTACTCAAAGCCACCCTTTATCTGCCACCGGCAGCGGGTGTCTTTTCGTCAGTTAACAGCCGCAAATACATCTGCCGAAACACAAGTTGTTGGTTTGAATCAATTTGAAGGGCAAAAAGAAAAAACCACTCGAATGAGTGGTTTTCTTTTTGGCTCCCCAAGTTGGACTCGAACCAACGACCCTGCGGTTAACAGCCGCATGCTCTACCGACTGAGCTATTGAGGAATGTTTTTACCGGACTATAAAAGTCCGGTTTTTGTGACAGCATCGCCCTATTTTCCCGGGCCGCTTCCAGCCAAGTATTTTCGGCACTGCAGAGCTTAACTACTGTGTTCGGGATGGGAACAGGTGGGACCTCTGCGCCATAGACACTGTCTATATGTCATACGAGAACTTAGCTCGCATAAACGCATGTGTTGGTGACCCGTACGAGATTCGAACTCGTGTTGCCGGCGTGAGAGGCCGGAGTCTTAGGCCACTTGACCAACGGGCCAAAGTAATGGTACACCTTCAGGGACTCGAACCCTGGACACCCTGATTAAGAGTCAGGTGCTCTACCAACTGAGCTAAAGGTGCGTTTCACTGAAGAGTTATGCACCCTCAAAACTGAACAAAGGAATGTGGT
>JAZTWP010000032.1:0-61655 GCA_045636025.1 Acutalibacteraceae bacterium
TAATACAACTGTTACGATTGCCATAATGAGATATTTTCTCTTCTGAACTGTAAGAGGATCCATAGGTTCGGGAGATTTCTCAACAATTGCAGCAAGAACAAGACCTACAACAAGGAAAAGAACTTCAGGCACAGCTGAACCGATGCTGTTGAAAATCTTGCTGACAGAGATAACAGAGCTTCTTTCCTCTGAATCGGGAGTCATAACATTGGGAAGTCCCCAGAATGAAACATCACCCACAGTGTAAAGCATACCCCAGGCAACATAAATTATTGCAGAGAAAATCATAAGGGGAGTTTTTGCAAGGTTGGGGCTTAAGTACATAAGTACTGTGACAATTGCAATGGGGATAAGCGCAAAGCGGATAAAGGGAATCATTTTTCCGCTCTTAAGATTGCTTCTGTCGACAATCATACCCATAAGCGGGTCATTGATAGCATCCCATACTCGTGCAAGAAGCATAAGTAAAAGAACAAACATTGGTGTAAGCTGAAGGACGTTAAGATAATAGTCACTTATGTAGCTTGACATAAGGGCATAAATCATACCCTGACCGAGACCTGCAACGCAGAATGCGGTCAATTCATTTTTCTGAACGTATTTTTTCGGGTTCATAATTTACCTCCGATTTTTCTTATATTGATATATTAACACCAAACAATGTTGTTTGCAATCATATTTTTAATTAAAATCCGTCTGCATATAAATTTCGCCTGTTTCAAGGTCTTTCCAGTAGAAATTTCCGTTTTCAAAAACAACATAACTGTGAGGGCTGTTTTCTTTCGGGATTGAAACAGAGCCTGTATTCATATATGTGTATGTTTCGTGTCTGTTGATTACGGGAATATGTGTATGTCCGCAGAAAAGAATATCACCATTTGCAACAGGGGGACGATTTTCCTCATTATATTTGTGACCGTGTGTTGCATAAATTACCGTATTGTCAACAGCGATTACTGCATAATCGGCAAGCACGGGAAAGTCGAGCACCATCTGGTCAACTTCTGTATCACAGTTACCTCTTACACAAAGGATTTTATCCTTGATCGGGTTGAGCATTGCAATAACTTCTTTTGGTGCGTATTCATTCGGTAGGTCATTTCTCGGTCCGTGATACAGAATATCACCGAGGAGAAGCATTTTATCTGCTTTTTCTTTTTCGAAGGCATCAAGAAGCATTCTACAATAATATGCAGAACCGTGAATATCCGATGCTATGATAAATTTCATTATTTTGTCAGTCCTTTATTTCAAATATCAAACGGAGTGATTTTTTTCACTTCAAGAGATTGAGTGTAAATATTCTCAGGGTTGTTTTCATCAAGAATAATAAGTCTTCCGCCTCTTTCATTGCCGTAAGTGGTATAACCTGCACCGAGAGTCTGATAAAGGTCAATTCCGTCAATGTTGATGTGGAAATCATTCACGTGATCATGACCGAAGAATGCAGCTATGATATCGCCCGTCTTTTTCCAGCTTTCAAACTGTCTTCTGTGGTCATTTTCCATTGAGGGAGGGCAGGGTGTCTCTCTGATTCTTCCTTCAAGTATTTCGTGATTAAAGAAATAATATCTGCCGTCACGCTCGAATGTGTATTCGTCATCGGCAGTTACTTCCTTGTAACCGTCAAGCATCTGCTGAGGGCATATATGCTGAAAAAGAATTGCGGGAAGTGGCTTTCCTCCGTTTGCTTCTTTAAGTTCTGCAGCTCTCTTTTCGTACCAGTCAATCTGGTCATCGTGAACGCAGTCATAACCCTTTTTCTGATAGTCATTTGAGTCAATAAGCCAGAGAGCAAAAGCATCTTTGTCTGATTTACTGCTTTTGATTGTTACACAGCAGTTTCCGCAACCGTAGACATCTGCATCGTTGAAAGATGTGCGGCAGTCTGAGTATTCGTGATACATCATAACCTGAAATTCAAGGTGAAAACCTTCTTCAGCATCGTGATTGCCGAAGCATACGCAAAGAGGAATATTTCGCTTGCGTACCGAATATGTGATTTTTTCAATTGTTTTTCTTATGAGTTCGTAGTTGAATTCTTTCCAGTAACCGCTTACGTTGTCACCACCGAAAACAACAAGGTCAGGTTTTGTTTCTTCAACAAGTGTTTCAATTACATTCTGAGTTTCAAGGTCATTTGCAGCAGGAATAATTTTGTCCTGGTCATCATCCATTTCTGGCATAACCTGATGAATGTCTGTCAGATGAAGAATTCTGAATTTTCCGTCTTCACCGAATTTAAGGGGAGCAGGTGTTTCTTTCCTGAATCTTTCTGTTCTGAATTTCTTGGGCATACCCATTGCAGAAAGGCAGGGAAGTGCAAAGCCTGCAAGTAAACTTTTTACAAAAATGTTCATCAGAATCAACCTTTCTTTTTTCTTTTGAAAATAACTGAAATGAAACAAGCTGTGAATGCAACAACAGTGAAAATGAGAATACAGATGAATACATCATTCCAGCCCTTTGTGTCTGCAATTTTGCCGAGCAGTGATGTGGCAAGTGTGCTGCCCACATAACAGAAAGTGTTAAGAAGACCTGCAGAAAGTCCTGAATCGATTTTGTCTCTTGAATAAAGAGGCACAACGCTTGTTATAACATTGTTTATTGCCGCCATAAGACAAGCTGTGCCGCAGAAAAGAGCAAGAGTCAGGGGGACTGATTTCAGGTTGAGTGTGAGAATGATAAGCCCTGAAAGTATAATTGCACCGAAGTAGAAAATTCCGTTAAGGGCATTTTCATCTTTCTGCTTTTTATGAAGAATTTTAACTATTGATGCACCTGAAATTGAAATAACGGGAAGAATGAGAGTTATAATAATTGAGAGTGAAGAGGGTACACCGAATTCTTCTTTGAGAATGGATGGCACCCATGTTGTAACACCGTCTTTGATAAAGCCGTTTGCAACAGCAGAAATAAGAATAACAATAACGGTAAATACAAAAGCAGGAGTGAGAGAAAGTTTTTTCTTCTCCTGTTTTTCTGTTATTTCGGCTTGTTTTTTCTCTTTCTGGATTGTGCTCATTCCGATAAACCATACTACTGAAACAATACCAACAATTGCAGATGCCACATAGAAAATGGAAGTCCACTGCATTTTGAGTGCAGAGAAAAGTGCGGCAAGTCCGTAAGCTGTGAATGTACCCGATGCAACAGTTGTACTCATTGCAAGCACAGCTTTTGAAAGTTTGTTGTCATCAAGATTGTCAGAGAGAGTCTTTATAAGTGATGACCAGAGGATTGACTGGAATACACCGTTGAAAAACCAAAGTATTTTCATAGCATCAATGCCTGTGCAGAAAGTCATTGAAATGTTAACTACAGATGATGCTGCAAGGGCAATGAAAACTGAATATTTTGTGTTGTATTTTTTAGAGAGGAGTCCGTTTACAAGCTGACCTGCACCGTAAGCAAAGAAGAAAAAGGAGCTTACCGTGCCGGCAGCCTCTTTTGTGATATCAAGCTGAGAGAGTATTTCAACCATTGATGCGTTGTAGTTGAGTCTTGCTACATAGGCAGATGTATATGCCAGCCAGCAAAGGAAAATCAGCAGATTTGATTTTTTATTGTTCAGAATAGTTTTCATTTATTTTTTCTTCTTTCCTGAGTTCTTTTTTATGGGGCTTTTTGATGTGCTTTTAGCAACTGAAAGCACAAGACCTGCAATGATAAGTGCTGCGCCGATAAAAAGCTGTACCGAAAGCTGTTGTGTTTTGAGAAAAAAATAAGAGAAAATTATTGTAACAAGGGGAGTTCCGTAAATGTATGTTGTTGCTTTTACGGGACCGAGTGTGTTTGTGGCTTTGCTCCATGTGAGGAAACATATTCCCGATGCGCAGAGTGCAAGATAAAGCAGATTGAACAGCATTTCGGGGTCTGCAAGGAGCTTTACATTGTTTACATCTACATCAAAAATGAAAAGTGTAGGAATCATAAAGATGAGACCGTACATAAAAATTCTTCTTGTGGTCTGGATTACATTGTGACCGTATGTACCGATTGTTTTTGAGAGCAGTGAATAAAGCCCCCATGAAAGTGCAGAGCCGATTGCAAAAAGTGCACCCGTTACATTCATATCAAAAGTGAAACCGTCTTCAAATGTAACAAGAATGATGCCGGTTATTGCAAGTGCAAAACCGATGAAAAAGTTTATTTTAGGCTTGTCTGCCTTCTTTGAGAAAAGAGAAAAAATTCCGCAGAAGAAAGGTGATGTTGCAAAAATAACGCTTACGTTTGCGGCTTTTGTGTATTGCAGAGCCACAATTTCAAGGAAGAAATAAAGAGTGACACCAAGCAGACCGCCTATTGCGTATGTAAGCTCACGTTTAATGTTTTCAAACTTGAGTCTCGGCGGATAAATAATATTGAGAAGTATGAAAGCCAGAAGGAATCTGCAGATAACAACTTCTGCAGGAGAAAAACCTCCCGTGAGTAGTTTTGTTGATGAAATTACGGTTGTTCCCCATACAATAATGGTAAATAATGCCGCAAGGTGTCCTGAAAAAAGTTTTTTATTCATAATTGTTCTCCGGATATAAATTTCAAATCATTATTATATCACTTAATGTGACGATATGCAACAGAATTTTCATTATTTAATTGTATAGTATATTTTATTTTTTTTAATAAAAATATACAAAAAATATTGCATTCTATATGCGAATATAGTATTATAATATAATCAGGAGGTTATTTTATGGCCATTATTCAGAAAATTATAAGCTTGATACTTTCTTTTGTATATGCTTTTATTGTTCCTGCCTGTGAAGGTTACGGGTTCGTTACAAACAAAAGCCTTACAATTGAAATTGACGAAACAACCGAATATGACGAATTCAATGGTTTCGGTGCTTCTGCCGCATGGTGGGCACAGGGTGCGGGCAACAGTCAGTATGCTGATGAAATTGCAAAAGCTCTTTACAGCGAAGACGGACTCGCTCTTAATATTTACCGTTATAATGTAGGCGGTGGTGAAGCAGACAACCCTGACAAGCGTGTGTGGGGCTCACGAGCAACCGAAAGCTTCTATTATTTCAATGAAGTAACAGGTGAGTATGAATACGACTTCACACGTGATGCAGCAGCACAGACAATGCTCGATAAGTGTCTTGCATACGGTTGTATCGACACAGTTGTGCTTTTTGCAAATTCACCTCATTATTCAATGACTGCGTCAGGCTCAGCTGCAGGCAGTTACAGTGATAACACATCAAACCTTCCTGCAGAGAATTATGAAGCATACGCTGATTACTTTATCACAATTACAAAGTATTTCATCGAAAAAGGTGTTCCCGTAAAATACATCAGTCCCGTCAATGAACCTCAGTGGTCATGGGGCGGCGGCTGGGTAGGTCAGGAAGGCTGTCACTATGAACCTGAAGAAGTTGTGGAACTTTTCAGAGTGTTTGCAAAGAAAATCAAGGCAAGCGGTCTTGATGTTCAGCTTATGGGACCCGAAAGCGGAGAAATTGGTGAAATTACCGAAACATACTTTGAACTTCTTTATAATGACTCAGAGATAAGAGAAGTCCTCGGTTCACTTGCATATCACAGTTACTGGAGTGACGGTAACAGATGGGGCAAGGAAAACTTCGGAACACTTATTGATGAAAAATATTCAGATATAAATGTTGATATGACAGAATGGTGCGAACTGCCTTGTTCACACGATATAAACGATTTCTCAAATGCAGTTTATATGGCAAAAGTAATTGCAGAAGATCTTGGTCTTACACATCCTGATTCATGGTCTTCATGGGTAGGCGTAAATAATTACGGTATCAATGAAAACGGTGAAATGATATCAGACGGTCTTCTTGTTGCTGATGATAATTTTACTGAGCTTTACACAGCGGCAAGATATTATGCAATGGCACATTTCTCAAAGTATATCACACCGGGCAGTGTTGGTGTTTATTCAAATCACAGCAGACTTCTCGGTTCAGATATAGACCTTGGTGATGTTCAGACTTGTGCATACAGAACACCCGAAGGTAAAACCGTTCTTGTTATTGTAAACAGCGGTGACAGCTATAATGTTGCAACAAACAAGCTTTTCGGCAATATGGAAGTTGTAACATCAACAGCTGATGCACAGCTTAAGACTGTTTACAGCGGAAATGCAAAGCTTTTTGTTGAGATTCCCGCAAACAGCATTACAACAATTATTTACGGATAAAACGAAAAGGAGATAATGAAAATGAAAAAAATTATCGCAGTAGTTCTTAGCGTACTTATGGTGTGCACAATGGGTATCTCTGCTTTTGCTGCAGAAACCGATTATGCAATCAGTAATCCTTATGCAGATGTTGATTGGGCAACTTATAATGCATATAAGGCTGACCTTCACTCACACACAAATGCTTCAGACGGTGACAATACAACAAAAGAAATGGCTGAAAGACATTACGAACTCGGCTTTGACATTTATGCACAGAGCGATCACGGTACTGTAAACTACAGCTGGACAGAAAATAACAGCTATGACCCCACAATCAAACTCATTATGATGGTTAAAGAAGGTAAGTCTGCTATTGAAATGCTTCAGGCAAACGGAACTGCAGCAAACGGCAATACATACACAGTTGAAACAATCAACGGTGACGATTATTACACTCAGGCAGACGGTCATGCAATGATGCGTGTACCCTTTGCAAATGAGCAGAACCCTACATCTCTTAACAATGCACACGTTAATACATGGTTCGCTGACTACGGTCACGGCAGACTCGGCGGTACAAGCGATTATGCAAGCGTTATCAGTGCTGTTGATGAACTCGGTGGTGTTTCAGTTATCAATCATCCCGGTGAATACACAAACGCAAGAGATGAAGAATACACAGCAGATGCTTACAATAAGGATAACAGCACATACGCTTATTACATTGATAAGTTTGAAAATATCCTTATGAACTATGATTCCTGCATTGGTATTGACATTAACTCAAAGGGTGACAGCAGAACAAGATTTGACAGAAAACTCTGGGATACAATGCTTACAGACCTTGCACCTGCAGGCAGAAATGTATTCGCAATTGCATCTTCTGATGCTCACAACCTTGATATCGTAGATTCAGGTTATGTTATGGCTATGATGCCTGAACTTACATCAGAAGCTCTTAAAACAGCTCTCACATCAGGTGCATTCTTTGCACAGAGCTGTTACTGTGGTAACTATGATGAACTCCTTGCATACTCAGCAGGTCTTCTTGCTTCAGATGACGCTGCAGCTCAGGCTCTTGGCGCAAAGATGAAGGCTGTTACAGACCTCGGTATCGACAATAAGTACAGATTTGAAGAAAATGCAACTTGTGTTACATTTAACTCAATTTCTGTTGACGATGCAGAAGATACAATCACACTTGATACAAACGATGCACTTTACATCCGCTGGATTTCAGACGGTAAAGTCGTTGCAGAGGGCAATACAATTGATCTTGATGAGTGCGAAAATATCGGCAGCTACGTAAGAGCTGAAATCATCAGTGAAGGCGCAGTTACATATACTCAGGCATTCCTTCTTGAGTATGACGGTATGCCCGAAGCAGATATCAACGAAAATTTCACAGATGTTGATGCTTCATTACTTGCATTCGTTGACAATATCGTAAGAGCACTCGGCAAGATGATTTCAACAATTGCTCAGCCCATTATCAAAGCTCTCGGTGTAGCTTAATTTAAGTTTTTGTTTATTCTGATTTAACGATAATCAACAATGTTTCAAAAAGCATGGGGAGTACATAAATGCTTCCCATGCATTCTTTTATACAATACATAATATCGTTGTACATTGCTGTGCAGTAAAACATATCACTGCCTGAAAATGAGCGTATATAGAAAAAAGCAGCACAGACTGAAAGTGTAATCATAAAAACTGTACCATATCTTATTGTATATTTTGTTACAGTATTGAATCCGCCGTACATTTTTTTTAAGTCTCTTAATATTTGCATTTTATCACCTCAGATAAAATTGTACAGCGCCAAATATTTTATTTCAATTTATAAATGTTGGAAGGTGAATGTAATGTCTTTCAGAATAGGTGTTTCTTCAGCTTGTTTTTATCCCGAAACAACTGAAAAATCTCTTGAAACAGCAGGAAAATGCGGTTTCAGGGATGTTGAGCTGTTTCTGAATTCACATTCAGAGCTTGAAGAGGATTTTGTGGATAATCTGATTGCAATAAAAGAAAAATATTCTTTGAATATTGTTTCTGTGCATCCATTTGCATCATTTGCAGAGTCATTTTATCTTTTCAGTAATTACGAAAGACGTTATTATGACATTCTTCCGTTGTATGACAGACTTTTTGAAGTAACGGCAAAGCTTGGTGCAGACATTTTTGTTTTTCACGGTGCAAAAATTCCCGGCACAATTAGTGACGATGAATACTGTAAGCGTTTTTCCCATCTTATTGAAATGGGTAAAAAATACGGTGTGAGAGTATGTCAGGAAAATGTTGTGCATCACAGAAGCGAATCACCCGAATACCTTAAGATGATGAAAGATAAAATAGGTGCGGATTTCAATGTGGTGCTTGATATAAAACAAGCGCACAGAGCAGGTTTTTCACCTTATGATTTTATTGATGCCTTGCACGACAGCATAATCCATATTCATATCAGTGACAGAAACAGCGAAAAAGACTGCATTGCACCGCTGAAGGGTATTTTCGATTTCAATAAACTTTTTGAAACAATGAAAGCTGAAGATTATAACGGCAAATTTATAATTGAGCTTTATAACTGGAGCTATGAAACAACAGATGAAATAACAGATTCTTACAATAAGCTTCTTAAAATGGTATAAAAAAACTCTGAGGTGTTTCCTCAGAGTTTTTTTTGCATAAAATTAAAGTGTAATTTCTTTTTTGATGTCTGCTGATGCGTAGAGTGTATCAAGAAGCTTTGCAGATTCGAGAATGTAATCGATGTGATTTCTCTTCTTTTCGCCTGAATCAATTGACTCAAGGAAATCGCTGTCTTCGCAGAAGTACATATCGGGAATCTCATATTCTTCTTTTGTTGTTTCAAGTGTTGCACCGTCTGTCAGGTCAAAGAGACCGCAGTAAGCAAGTCTTGCACCGCATTTGTCACCCATAAAGTCGATGAACATTTCATTCTTGTCAATATTCTGTGCCCATGCACCGTTGAAAGAAATGCTTGCCTTGTCTGTGCGCACATAACCAGAAACAAAGTCATCAACATCATTTGTGCCGTTTTCAACGTCTGCAGTATCTTCTGCCCACATTGATTCGTATTTGTATGACTTCATATCTTTAGCCATTTCGTTGTATGCGTCACAAGTTACGTTTGTAAGCTTTGCACCACCGAGAATATAGAGGATAAGATCAAGGAAGTGGATACCCCAGTCAATAAGAACACCGCCACCGGATTGTTCTTTTGTTGTAAATGCGCCGCCGAGACCGGGAATTGATCGGAAACTTCTGAATGAACAGTATACGTGATAGAGATTGCCGAATTTGCCTTCACGGTTAAGCTGTTCAAGCTTTTCAACAGACTTGTGATAACGGTTACATACACCGATGTTGAGCATTTTGCCCTGTTTGTTTGCTTCTTCTGCCATTTCGCAGGAGAGTGCGTAGTTAACAGTAATGGGCTTTTCGCAGAAAACGTGTTTGCCTGCCTTGAGAGCATCCATAGTAACTGTGTAATGTGCGTAGTTGGGAGTAAGAACAAAAACTGCCTCAACTTCGGGGTCAGCAAGAGCTACCTGGTAGTCTGTGATAACATTTTCAACGAAATCATATTTTTCTTTAACCTGCTGAGCTTTTTCTTCAATAAGGTCACAAGCGTATTTTACACGCACATTATCCATTTTTGAGAATGCAGGGAAGTGAGCAATATTTGCGATTCTGCCGCAACCGACTACGGCAATAACTTTTTTGTTGTCCATTTTTTCAGCCTCCGTGAAATTGATATCTACATTATATATCCGTTTGTTTATAAAGTAAATATCAAATTTATGAATTGATGAACTTGTTTTTTAATTTTTGTATATGCAAAAATTCGTATTGCTTGTAAATAAAAGATTTATATTGTATTTTTAATAGATTTATGTTAAAATAATTTAAGGTGATTTTTAATGAACGGTATATATTTTAATTATAAAGAGGCAGAATGTAAACTTGGTGACAGCAAATTTTTCGGTTGTCCCGACTTGCCCGAAGATTTTGACTGGCCTGTGGATGACGATGAATTTGATATGGAGTTCATCTGTCAGATAAATTGCAAAAAAGCACACGAACTGAATTCCGCATTACCCGAAAAAGGTATGCTTTACTTCTTCGGTTGCATCGCAAATCCTCTCGGTGAGGAGAGTGCTCCCGAAATTACAAGAGGGTTTCAGAGTATGGGTAATTTTGCTGTAAAATATTACGCAGGCGGAACTGCAGACCTTCAGGACGGTGAAATCGTTGATGAAAACGGTGATGCAGTCGGTTTTAATGCTCTTAAAATTGACCTGACAGCAGATGAAAATGAATGCACAGAGGCTTTCCATCAGCTGCTTGGTGATTATCCCGTCAATGACGATAAGGAGCTCGATGACTATGTGCTTCTTTTCTGTCTTGATTCATTTTCAGGTGATGATTTCACTCTCGAATTCCTTGACAGCGGATATCTCTATTTTCTCATAAAAAAAGAAGACCTTGCAAAAAAAGACTTTTCAAAAACAATCTGTTATCTGGCGGTGGAATAAATGGAAAAAATAAAGTTCAATAACGGCAAATTCAGAATTCTTCAGATAAGTGACGCTCAGGATCTTCATTGGGTAAGAAAAACAATGCTTTTGATGCTTGAGAATGCTTGTGAAGACCTCAAACCCGACCTTATTGTGTTTACGGGTGATAACATTCTCGGCAATCATCTTCGTGACTACAGATTTTCTTCCAAGAAAAAGGAAATGTCAAGAGAAGAAGAGTATGCAATTATGAAAAAGGCTCTCAGCCATATTCTTGATATTCCTGAGAGAAGAAATATTCCCTTTGCTGTAATTTACGGCAATCACGACGATATGAACTCTTTCACAGGTGATGAGCAGGGTGATATTATCCGTTCATACTCAATGAACAGAGGTTTTGAGTCAACAGGAGACCTTTGCGGTACATACCGTCTTCCCGTTTATTCTTCAGACGGTGAGAATCAGCTTATGAATCTCTGGATGATAAACACAGCATGGCACGACAAAGCTCAGGACAAGGTTTTCAATGACATTACCGAGAAGCAGGTTGAATGGTTCAGGAATGAATCTGCTAAGCAGAAAGAAAACAATGGTGGCAATGCATATCCCTCTCTTGTGTTTATGCATATTCCTCTCAAGGAGCTTAATGATTTTACTCAGGAATGTACACCCGAAGAATCAACAATCTATCTTCCCGGTGTGAATATCAACCTTTGCAGAAAAAAGGGTGTTTTCGGTCATATTCACGAGCCTGTCAGTTATCTTGACAATGACAACGGATTCTACAATGAAGTTCTTGCAGACGGCGGCGTAAAGGGTATTGTATCAGGTCATGATCATCTCAATGACTTCTACGGTGAAAAAGACGGACTCAAGTTTGTTGCAACTCCCTGTGCATCTTTCCGTTGCTACGGTAACCCTCACAGAGGTGTAAGAATTTTTGATATCTACGAAAGCAATCCATCAGATTTCTACACAAGAACTGTTTACTTCAAAGAGCTTTGCGGTGATAATATTATTTCTGATTTCAGACTTTTCTGGGATGCGGATGAATACGAAAAGACTAAGTTCAAGGTGCTCGGTGGTGTTGCTGCAGGTGCGGCACTCCTTGGCGGAGCCGCAGTTGTTGCGAAGATACTCAAGGGTAGAAAATAAATGAAAAAGATATTCAAAGACAAATATTTTTACAGAACATTCTTTTCTCTGTCGTCTGTTATAATTCTGCAGAATCTTATCACTCACAGTGTAAGCCTTGCAGATAATATTATGATAGGCAAATATGCCGAAGTTTCAATGAACGGAGTTTCCCTTGCAAATCAGGTGCAGTTTCTGCTTACGATGTTTGCAATGGGTGCTTCAAACGGTGTTGGAGTCCTCGCTGCCCAGTATTGGGGTAAAAAAGACACAGCACCCGTCAAGAAGATATTTTCTTCGGCAGCTTTTGTAGGTGTGAGTATAAGTGCAATTTTCGGGCTGATTGTCATTCTTTTTCCCGAAGCTGTGCTGGGACTTTTCACAAACAGAACAGAGGAAATCGCAGAAGGCTCCAAGTATATTGTTATAATGGGCTTTTCTTACAGTATTTTCACTCTGACACAGCTGTTTCTCGGAATGCTCAGGAGTGTGGAAACTGTTAAAATCGGTTTTGTTGTCAATTCCGTGTCACTTGTTGTTAATATAACACTCAATTATATACTTATTTTCGGCAAATTCGGTTGTCCCGTATTGGGCGTGCAGGGTGCCGCAATTGCAACACTTACTGCAAGAGTTGTTGAGTTTATAATTGTTGTATTCTATGTATTCAGAATTGACAAGAAGATTAAACTTAAATTCAGCGATCTTTTCAGAATTGAAAAATCTTATCTTAAAGATTATCTCAAAGCAGGTCTGCCGCTTATATGCTCTGCAACATCATGGGGTATAGCAATGGCTATTCAGGCAGCAATACTCGGCAGAATCGAGTCTGATGCAGTCCTTGGTGCAAACAGCATAGCAACGGCTGTATGTCAGCTTGTAAGTGTGCTGTATTCTTCAACATCAAATGCGTCATCGGTAATCATCGGCAAAACCGTCGGTGAAAGAGATATCCCGAGAGTGAAGCTTTATGCAAAAAGACTTCAGATAATATTCCTTGGTATAGGTGTTATTTCAGGACTTATGATGCTTATCGGCTGTAACACAGTTATTTCTTTTTATAACGTTGCAGACGAAACAAAGGCACTTGCAAAAATATTTATGTACATATTGAGTGTCACAATTGTCGGCTCCTGCTATGAAGCACCTGCTCTCTGCGGTATCGTTTCAGGCGGAGGAGATACAAAGTTTGTACTTTTTAATGACCTTATCTTTATGTGGGGCATTGTGCTTCCTTTGGCATTTCTTTCAGCTTTTGTGTGGCATCTGCCCATTCCCGTTACATTCTTCTTCCTTAAATGTGACCAGATTCTCAAGTGCGCTGTGGCTGTTGTAAAGGTCAACAGATTTAAGTGGATAAAAGAGCTTACAAGAAATGAAGATACGGTAAAAACCGCATAAAAAATACGAGCAAAGGGCGACACTCCGCAAGGAAGTTAGGGTTTTATCGGTCCTTTTTCGCCTGAACTGCATGAAAAATCCCCGTAATACGTCAGTATTGCGGGGATTTTATTATATTGTTCAAACGAAAAATTACTCGATAAAAACTGCTTTGCACCTTAAAATTTGTTTAGTTTGGATGCAGAACAAGGAAAAAAGCACAGAAATCCTTTGTGGATTTCGAGCATTTTTAACGCAATTATGCGCCAAAATAACAAATTTTATGGCTTAACTTCCTTACGAAGTGTCGCCCAAGCGCTCGTATTTTTTTATATATTTTTTTTATTTTTTTCTTAAATTTATTTTACTGTTAATAGTATATTGAATGTGTTGTTTACTGTGCCTACCCAAGGCTGATAGTCAGTAAAATAAAGTGTAAAGTCGCCTGATTCTTTTGCACTTATTGTGAAAAAACTGTCGGTAGGAGCGCCGACAACACCTTCAGGGATATTGTTTTCGGTTTTATGTACAATGTCAATCTTGTCATTTTGTGAATCTGTATTACACTCTGCGCCCCATATTTTTATCGGACCGACAACAAGGTTGTTTTCCTTTTCTATGCTGATTTTCATAGTAATTGTTTCAATTTTTGCACTTGCACGGAGAATGTTTCTTGCGGTAATGCTTGTGATTTCGCCTGTGCCGTCAAGATCAGCGGCTTTTTTCTGAGTATCAGTCAATGTTTCAAGCTGGGCTGCTGCTCTCAGGCAAAGTCTCGCATCAAGAGCATTTACAGAACCGTTACCGTCAATATCTCCGGGGATAAAGTCGATAATAACATCATTTTCTTTGTAGTCAAAGGCAGACGCAGAAAGAATTGATGCTGATAAAATGATAACAGATAATATCAGACAGAATAAATATTTGATTTTCATTTCAAATCCTCCTTGAAATTTATATTGATTTATAAATTTATAATAAACTAAATTGCAAACAGATTCAATAGCTATTTATTCATATATAGGAAGTTTGTTTATTGTGTGAGAAACATAATTAACAATGTTTTGTGCATCTGTTGCAGTTAAAACTCCGTCTCCGTCAACATCTGAAAGAACAAACTGTCTGTCTGTTGGAGTTTCTACTCCTGCACTGAATCTGAGTGCTAATCTTCCGTCTGATGCATTAAGCACATTGTCAAGATTTGCATCGCCCATAATATAATTGTCGTTTTCTGGAAAAACCATTACATATCCATGACAAGCACCGGCAGCATTAATTATATCACTATTAATAAAGTCGTAAGAAATCCAACCAAATCCGTCCTGACACCAATTATCGCCCCAGGAGTTAATAAATTTGAATGCCTGTTCAGAATCATCATAGCCTACAAGGCAAATCGCATGAATTCCATGATCTATTCCATATTTTTCATCGTATGTATAATTAGAAGCCGCCATATCGTATTCCATATCATAATACATATCATCATATACATGAATTGTTGTTACAACACCTTTTCCTTCTGCAATAGCTTGTTTGATTTGAGTTAATGTAGATGTTACATAATAAGTAGTCGGTTTATATAATGCTGCTGCTTCATAAGCAATATTAGGAGTAGGACTTCCAAATGGGGTATCAATTGCATAATATGTTGAAGGACTAATGCCGTATCTTATTGCAGCATTCATACCTTGAGCAAAATATGCACCATTCTCAATAGGATCAAAAATTAAGTTATTAAGAAATGCAGGGCTGAATTTATGAGCATTGGTATTTACTGTCCATCCTCTGTTGAGAGCCTGCATACCTGACATTTGTGCATATCCAATAGCATATGCAACACAATAATTTCCATTCTGATGTAATGGTGTAGGATATAAATAAGAATTATCTACACTTGATGGCAGTACGCTATAAGTTGACACACTTTCATCAAGTAAATGTCTTGCAATATTATCGGGTGAGTCAGGAATAGCCCCCATATAATGCAATGGTTCTTCATCTTGCACAGATAAATATTGAGCAGAAGAAGTAATAGTTATTGATAAGATGCAAACTAAAGTTGTTAAAAATGATAATAAATTTTTTGTCTTCTTTTTCATAGTTTTTAATCCTTTCTGATTTTTATAATTTTTGATAAATTTTCATTCATATCATTGGTATCACCATCTTTTATTTATATAAGTATCAAAAATCAAAAATGTAACAACATTTTTGAAAAAATTTTAATTTTTTTTGCAATTTTTGTATTTTTTTTGATATGTGTTGCTGAATAACTCTGTTTATTATATATAAGTATTAAAAATTAAATATGTAACAACTTTTTTGAAAAAAATTATAAAATTTTTCATTTTATGAAATCATAAATAAAAAATTACAATAATACTTGATTTTTTATATAAATAATTTTATAATCCCTCTTGTAAAAACCTTTTACAAGGGGGTTGTTTTTATGAAATTTATGTCAAACTGTCCTCTGACAGATGATATGAGCAAAAAGGCAAAAGAAATTCTCGGTGACGATAATGTTCTTTTTGCTGTTGTGGGTGACCTTAAAATGGACGGCACTTACGGCACTTCTGCTCTTGTTTTCGGCAGGGACAGGGTAGTTGCTTTTGATGACGGATATGAAAACGGCTACAAAGTCGTTGATTTTGAAGAAGTCATCAGAGCAAAGGTCAAGCGTCTTTACGGTAACGCAATGTTCAGAGTAAAAGACAATGACGGCAAGTGGCACAATCTTATCCGTTTCTCTTATGCAGCGGCAGACATTGGTGACGCAGCTGCAATTTATATGGAAGATGTGCGTGACGGCGGTTATACGGACAAGCTTCTCGAAGCTGTGCAGTCAACTTATGAAAAAATGCGTTCTTTCTGTCCCAAGTGCGGCAGAAAACTTCCTCACCCCGATGCTCCCTGTATCAACTGTGAGGGTAAGACAAAGACTTTCTCAAAACTTATCAAATACGTGCTTCCCCAGAAGTGGAATCTCATTCTCTGTATTGTTCTTTCTGCTTTTACAACAGCACTTTCGCTTGTTCCCACTTACATAACAAGTATGATGGTTGACGAAATTCTTCCTGCAAAAGATATGGCAATGCTTGTCAAGGTTGTTATTTTCCTTGTTGTGCTGTATATCGTGCAGTATGTTGTTTCAGGTTTCAGACAGTACAGACTCCGTCTTGCCAGTGATACCATCATCACGGGACTTAAAAAGGATATCTTCGCAAAGGCACAGTATCTGCCTATGCGTTTCTATGATAAGACTTCAACTGGTTCTGTTATCAATCGAGTAAACTCAGATACAGCTACCGTACAGCAGTTTATTCTCAGAATCACTCAGGAAGCAATTGTTCAGTTCTTCACGCTTGTGGGAATTATTGCAATTATGTTCTCACTCAACTGGCAGATGGCGCTTCTTGCACTTTGCCCCGTACCTATCGTTGTTATAGTTGCAAGAAAATTCGGTAAAATTGTAGGTCCCAAGTACAGAAGACTCTGGAGAAGAGGCTCTGCAATCTCCACAATGCTTTCAGACACAATTCCCGGTGTACGTGTTATCAAGGCTTTCTCAAATGAGCAGTCTGTTATCAACAAGTTTGCAAGATATTGCGATGAATGGAAAAAGGAAGATATGCATGCAGGTCTTTACGCTGCAATTTTTCCCACACTTATCACATTCTTTGTAACCTGCGGTTCACTTCTTATATGGGGTGTAGGCGGTAAATGGGTTATCGACGGTGTAGAGGGTGTTACAGCAGGTATTCTTGTTTCATTCATTTCTTATGCGGCAACTTTCTATAACCCCGTTAACTTCTTTGCAAACCTTTCTGACTCCTACGAAAATGCAATCGCTTCAGCAGAAAAGATTCTTGATATCCTTGATGCAGAACCTGAAAGTGATTTCGGCAAATTCAAGGATGAAGAACCTCTTCAGGGTAAAATTGAGTTCAAGAATGTCAATTTCTCATTTGACCGTTCAAAGAAAGTTCTCAGCAATATCAATCTTACAATTGAACCAGGTGATATTGTCGGTATCGTAGGTACAACAGGTTCAGGTAAGTCAACACTCATCAATCTTATTATGCGTTATTATGATGACTATGAGGGCGAAATTTATGTTGACGGAAAGAATATCAAGGATATTGATATGAATTATTTCCGTTCACAGATAGGTTTTGTTCAGCAGGAACCTCTTATGTTCCGTGATACTGTTTTTAACAATATCGCATACGGTTGCGGTGATGTTCACGTTGAATCAGTTCTTCATGCGGCAGAAATCGCAAATGCACATACTTTCATTTCAAAGATGCCTGATGCATATGATACAATGCTCGGCGAAAGAGGTGTAGGTCTTTCAGGCGGTGAAAGACAGAGAGTTTCAATTGCCCGTGCTGTTCTTAAAAATCCCGGTATTCTCATTTTCGACGAAGCTACTGCTGCTGTTGACTCTGAAACAGAATTCCTGATTCAGGGTGCTATCGAAAAGCTCATAAGAGGCAGAACAACACTTATGATTGCCCACAGACTTTCAACACTGCGTAAGGCAAACAAAATCGTTGTTGTTGACAAGGGTGAAATTATTGAGTGCGGTCATCCTGATGAACTTCTCAGACGTAAAGGTAAGTACTATAAACTTGTTCAGATTCAGTCTATGAGCGAACAGCTCCTTAAAGAAAAAGAATCTGAAAACTTTGAATAAGGAGGGGCTGAAAGATGATATTAAGATATATTGACGGTCCCGAAGTCCGTATCAGAGTCAAAGATAAGATTTTCATAGACCTTGAATTTTATCACACCGGTGAAAAGTTTGAAGATATGGAAGTCAGAAGAATGTTCCCCGTCAGCGGTAAATATAAATATATTGCCGTTCTTGACAGCGAGGGTAACGAGCAGGCAATGATAAGAGATGTTGATAATCTCGATGCTCAGTCAAGAGAAGCTGTAATAAGCTGTCTTGAAGAGTACTATATGATGCCCAGAATCACAAGATTTATTGAGATGAGTGAAAAGTTCAAAATCTGGATGTGGACTGCAGAAACAGACAAGGGTATTGTAAAGTTTGAAATCAGAAACCATCTCACTGCCGTAAAACCGCTGTTTGACAACCGTGTTCTTATCAAGGATGCAAATGACAACAGATATGAAATTCCCAATCTTCTTGACCTTGATAAAAAGAGTCAGAAGATGATAATTCCAAATCTTTAATTTATAGGAGAATGAAATATGAAACTTGTAATTGCAATTGTAAATAATGACGACAGTATGGCAGTTTCTTCTGCCCTTACAAGACACAAATTCTTTGTAACAAAACTTTCAACAACAGGCGGTTTCCTTATGATAGGTAACACAACTTACCTTATCGGTGCTGAGGATGATCAGGTTGATAAGGTAAAGGAGATTGTTTCAAAGTATTCAAAGAAGAGAACTCACACAGTGAACACAAGCAACTCTTTCGGCTACGGTTTCCAGGACGGAGAAATGGAAAAAGAAGTCACCGTCGGCGGTGCAACAGTCTTTGTTCTCAATGTTGAGAGTATGGATAAATTCTGATAAAAAGCAAAAAAGAAGGGCTCATCAGAGTCCTTCTTTTAATATGCACAAACAAAAAAGGACTCAAAAGAGTCCTTAATTTTTTATCAACTTATTGATTAAGCAACAGTTTCTGTGACGAATTCTTCATCACAGCAGGAGCAGGAAACATAGTTCTCTTCTGTGTTACCGATTTTCTGTTTCTTTTCCATAAACTTTGTAACAGCAACATAAACTGCAGCTGCAGCTGCGGCAATAGCAGCAACGATTGCTAAAATCTTCAAAAACTTTTTCATGGAGAACCCATCCTTCCGTTGATAAAATAGATTGTTTGCTTTAACTAAACGGATTAGCCGTTTGACTTGTTAAGCTTAACTGCAAGAGCTGACTTTTTACGAGCAGCGTTGTTCTTGTGAAGAAGTCCCTTAGCTGCTGCCTGGTCGATCTTCTTTTCAGCTGCCTTAACTACGTCTGCCTTGTCAGCTGCGTTTGTATCAATAGCAACAACAGCCTTCTTGATAGCTGTCTTGAGAGCTGTGTTAGCTGACTTGTTACGCTGTGCCTTTGTCTGATTAACGATTACACGCTTCTTTGCGGATTTAATATTGGGCATTACTGTGCACCTCCTTTGTGTCTATACGGTATATTATAATATCACGAACGTCAAAAAAAAGCAAGATATTTTGAAAAAAATATAAACATTTTTTGCATAAAAATCATAATAAATCACATACTTTTTATGGTGATTTTTTTGGATTACAGAACAGACCTTGCCATTGAACGAGGATTAAACAATAATAATGAGGTTTTAAAAGGTGTAGAGCAGTACAGACGGGGAAACAGAGTTTCTGTTGTAACAGAAATCAGAATAACCGATGAAGACGGTGAAGAGGCTGTAGGAAAGCCTAAGGGGCGTTATATCACTGTTGAAGTACCGTCGTTTTCCTCAGATTTTGAACTGCTTGACGGCAGACTTGATATGCTTGTAAAAGAAATAAGAAGTCTTATTCCCGAAGAGGGGACTGTGCTTGTTGTGGGACTCGGCAACAGAGAGCTTACTGCAGATGCACTCGGTCCTGAATTCGTCGACGGGATTTTTGTGACACGGCATATCGGCAAAGAGCTGTCTCTTTCAATGGGGTTCAATTCTCTGAGACCCGTTGCCGCAATAGCTCCCGGAGTGCTCGGTAAAACGGGTATAGAGGCATTTGAAATCATTGAGAGTGTTACAGAAAAAATAAAACCCTCTTGTATTGTGGTTGCAGACGCTCTTGCAGCACTTGATATTTCAAGACTCGGCAATACTGTTCAGCTTTCGGATACGGGTATTTCTCCCGGCTCAGGTGTAGGTAACAGACGCAAAGAGATAAGTGAAAAAACACTGGGTATCCCTGTTATTGCTATTGGTGTCCCGACTGTTATAAGTGCATTTACCGTGGCTGAAAATCTTCTTGAAGAGCTTGATTATTCCGTAGACCTTTCTCAGGCAGAAAAATATAAAGAATACATCGTTGCATCACGTGAGGCAGATCTTATCACAAAGCGTGCGGCGAGGCTCATTTCTCTTGGTGTTAATCTTGCATTACAGCCTTCTGTTTCACCCCGTGAAATGGCAATTCTAAATATATAATGAAAATCGGGCATATCACTTTGTTTGTGATTTGCCCGATTATTCTGATTGATTTTATCAATATTCAGCAATGCGGATAACTGATTCAACGTTAAGACCGCAAACAGCGTTAATTTCTGCCTTGAGAGCGCCTTCAGCAGCAGGATTTGTTACGAAAGCAATTTCATCTGCAGGAGCATTTTCACGGCTGAGAACGTGCACAGCGCCGATTTTTTCATTAAGAGCTTTAATAACAGCCTGCTTGTCTGCAGCAGTACCTCTTACATAGAGCGCTGTAACTGCATTGTTGTAATCTGCAACATAATTTTCTTCTGCATCTGCCCAACCGAAGTTCTTTTTCTTTTCGATATGTTTTGCAGCGTCAATAACGTCTGCAACAACAGCAGAAGCTGTGGGAAGCTTACCTGCACCCTTACCGTAGAATACAACATCACCTGTTGCATCACCTCTTACAAGTACAGCGTTGAATACATCATCAACACCTGCAAGCTGGCTGTGACGTGCAACAAAAGAAGGACCTACAGTAACATTTATCTGACCGTTGTCAAGTTTCTTTGCTGATGCGATAAGCTTGATAACACCGCCCCATGATGCAGCATAAGCAACATCACCGAGAGTGATTTTTCTGATACCTTCTGTATGAACTGATTCAGGGTATACGTGCTTGCCGAAAGCAAGTGCTGAAAGAATACAGATTTTTCTGCATGAATCGTGACCGTCAACGTCTGCAGTGGGGTCCTTTTCTGCATAACCGAGTTCCTGAGCCTTTTTGAGAGCATCTTCAAAGCTCTGATTTTCTGTAATCATCTTTGTGAGGATATAGTTTGTTGTACCGTTAAGGATACCTGCAATGCCGTCAATTTCATTTGCAGCAAGGCACTGAGTGATAGGTCTGATGATGGGGATACCGCCGCCTACACTTGCTTCAAAGAGGAAGTTTACATTCTTTTCTTCTGCAATTGTAAGAAGTTCAAAACCGTGCTGTGCAACAAGTTCTTTGTTTGATGTTACAACGCTCTTACCTGCAAGAAGAAGCTTCTTTACGAAGTCATAAGCAAAGGTAACGCCACCCATTGTTTCAACAACAATTTCTACTTCGGGATCTTCAAGAATGATGTTGAAATCCTTGATGATCTTATCCTTGTAAGGACTTTCGGGGAATTCTCTTATATCAAGAATATACTTGAGATCAAGAGAGTCCTGCATACTTTTTTTGACAATGCTGTCGTGGTTTTTGTCGAGAAGTTCTGCCACGCCTGAGCCGACAGTACCGAATCCCATAACCGCTACATACATTTGTTTCATCTCCTTTATTTGAACACACTTATTTAACATTTTTTATTTTTTTCATCATTTTTGTGAATGTATCTGCAATTCCGTAAGCCGTATTTATTCCGAGAGAGTTTGTTTCGGGGTAGTGATTTCTACCGAATTTGTCTTTAATCTCTTCTATGAACGGAAGTGACGGGTGAAGCAGATAATCATTCGGTGTGAGAATATAACCTATCTCACCGTTTGCGAGACCGAAAACAAGAAGATTTTCGTCTTCTGCGATTTCGCAAAGAGGTCTGGGATTGATTTCAGGTGAAGTGTCGGTTGAGGACTCTTCTTTTGAAAGATAACCGCCGTAAGCAAGCTCAGGGAAAAGTTCTCCGGGAAGCAGCAACATATTCAGCTCACCGAACTGAATGTATGAAAGCTCTGTTTTCATTCCGAGTCCGAGGTTTCCTTGTCCCGTTGCTATGATTTTTTCAGGAATTATCCTGACTTTTGATACTGCCCAGAAAACAGGGTTATCACAGTTAAGATAAATTTCCTGCCTGAGAATGTTTATTTTCGGGGTCAGCATTTTTTCTTCTTTTATATCACAAATAATTTCGCCCAGTCTCTGACCTGTTTTCAGGGTGGAAATTATATTGTTTTTATCCATAGGATTCATACAGATTCCGCCGATTGCACCTGCAAAATACATCATTTCGGCATTTGCCGTTTCGTCAACATATTTTGCCGCATAGCAAGGGAAATCTGCACTTACGAGAGAATTGATTCCTTCAAGTGATTCCGGATGCGATGCAAAATTTACAAGATATATATCTTTTGATCCGTCATCAGGTGAGAATCTGAGTCGTGTAACCTTGTCTGACACCACGTGAGGAGGTCTGGGGGCACGCTGAGCATCTTTGTCTGCTTTTCCGTAGCCGAGATATATCTGACCGTCACCTCTGTTTTTGTATGCTTCGTGGACGGCATTTACAACAGCACAGAAGAGTTTTTCCATAAAAGCAGGGTCTCTGCCTGAGCGGGGAAGAGGTCCCCACATACCCATTGTGTCAATACCTGCGTGTGTATGGGTTGAACAGATGTTGATACTTCTGCAACCTGTGATTGTTTTGAAATCTGAGAGTCTGTTTCTTATTTCTTCAACATCGACACCGAAGAGCCCCACACAGTCAACAGAAACAAGTACAATTCCGCCTCTGCCTGAATTATCATCAATCCACAGTGCTTTTGCCTGCATATAGTCAAGCACACCTGCGGCAGGATTGTTTATTCTGTAACCTGCAATGTAGTATTTTTTCTTCTTATCAGGTATTTTTTCATCGGGTATGATTGCCGTTTTTGCAAAGCCGAATGTAAATTTCTCAGCTGGTGCTGAATCTGTTATATCAAAAATACCTTCGGGAAGTGAGGAGGGATTTTTTTTCTGATATTTCCGATGTGCATTGTTTTTAACAAGCGAAGTTGCTGTTTTAAGAAGTGCAGATGAAATTTCCATATTAAAAATCCTTTATAATTTTTCGAGTTTTGCTGCACATCGGAGAATTTTTCTTGCATCTGAAGCATCAATCAGCATTGAATTGTTCAGATCTCCGGCAGTGAGCTGTTTTTCTGTTGCTTTTTCAAGCTGAGCAGAAATCCTTAGTGCTGTTCTTGCATCATCCGCCAAAACATTACCGTCTCCGTTAATATCACCGGGACGATATCTTTTGTCCTCTGCAACCACAAACATTCCGGTTTCATCTGTTTCACAAAGCAACATATTCATTTCACGCTGACTTTCAATGAGAGTCAGATTTGCTTTGGAATCGAGTGTATAAAGCTTACAGAATCTTGATTCAAATCCTTCGCAGGGAAAAAGATAATTCAAAGGCATTTCAGGAGAATATGGCTTATTTTTTCGCATAAGTGCTGTGTTGTAGATTCTGAAATTTACAGAATTACCGAGCTTTTCCTGAACTTTGTCGTATGCTGAACCGCCTGCAATTTCGTATGCGGACAGCGTTAAATCTGTGGGAATTCCTGATCCGAAGGGGATAAGAACAGATATATTTGTTGAGTCACTTGTAATAATTGTGAGATTGTTAATTTCAACAGTCACGGTGATTGTTTCAGACTCAATACCGTATCTTACATATCTGAGTGAAAACTCTGTAGTTTTGTCAAATATAAATTCACCGCCGGTTTTGCTGAGTATATGCGTTGTCAGAAAGTTATCTGTGCTGTATTCGTAATAATCAATCGACTCAAGCATATATGACGGTGTTTTGATTGTAAGTGTTTTTGAATAATCTGCATTCGATGTGACAGTTACCCAGTCTGGGGCGGGGAGCTTGTCATAACCGTTTGCTGTAGCGGTGCAGAGAGACATTATTATAATAATGAGAAGTATTGAAGAAATGATTCTTTTCATATTGCACCACCTTTTTAATATATTAGTTGTTATAACCGTTGGGATTGTTCTTCTGCCATCTCCATGTGTCTTCACACATTTTTCTTACGTCTCTTTCAGCTTTCCAGCCGAGGATATCAAAAGCTTTCTGAGCATTTGCGTAAGAATATGCAACGTCACCTGCTCTGGGTTCAACAATTTTGTAGGGAACGGGAACACCGTTTGCCTCTTCAAAAGCTTTTACAAGACCGATAACACTTACACCGTTGCCTGTGCCGAGGTTGAAAATTTCAACACCTGTTCTGGGTAATGCAAAGTCAATAGCTTTTACATGACCGAGTGCAAGGTCAACAACGTGAATGTAGTCTCTTACGCCTGTGCCGTCGGGAGTGTCATAGCAATCACCGAATACGCTGAGGAATTCTCTCTTGCCTACAGCAACCTGAGAGATATAAGGCATAAGGTTGTTGGGGAATGTGGGAGCTTCACCGATAAGACCGCTTTCGTGAGCACCGACGGGGTTGAAGTAACGAAGGAGAACAAGACTCCATTCATTATCTGCATTGTAGATATCTTTAAGAATATTTTCAATATAAAGCTTTGTTGTTCCGTAGGGATTTGTTGTTGTGCCGGTTTTCATTGTTTCAACAAAAGGAACTTTGTTTTCTTCACCGTAAACTGTTGCTGATGATGAGAATACCATCTTCTTGCAACCGTTGTTTCTCATAACATCAACAAGAGTGAGTGTGCCTGTGATGTTGTTGTCATAATATTCCCAGGGCTTCTGACATGATTCGCCAACAGCCTTGAGACCTGCAAAGTGAATAACTGCTTCAATTGAATTTTCAGCAAAAACTTTTTCAAGACCTTTTCTGTCACGGATATCACATTCGTAATATCTGAAATCTTTGCCTGTTATCTTTTTAACTCTTTCAAGAGATTCGTTGCAGCTGTTTGAATAGTTATCGATTACAACGATATCCTTTCCTGCATTGAGAAGTTCAACACAGGTATGTGAACCGATGTAACCTGCGCCGCCTGTAATAAGAATTGACATAATTTTCACCTTTCTTTATAGATATTGTCCGTTATATATTATTGTAAAACAGGGGGATTTGACATTGTAACGCATAATTTTGTCGCGGAATGTCATACCTGCCGCTTCGCTGAATGTTCTGTTTCCAATCTGCATTGATGAAACATAACCGATGCTTTCATTTACAGAGTCATCGTGGCTGAGGATTTTTATCCATTGTGACGGGTCGTCAGACAACACGATGGATGAGTCATATCTCTGAATGTATTCTTTGATAGCTGCTGGAGTGTATGCTGTAGCCTCAATGTAACCTTTTGTGTAGCAATCATAGTAAGATGCTGTGTCATAAAGGTAAGACATATCTCTGCTTGTGCTGCCCCATACTTCCTGATAAGTTGCTGCAACACCTGCTGAGCAAGCGGAGTAGTACGCATAGGGTACCTTTCCGTTGTAAAGCATATACTGACCTGCAATTTCCGCTGCAACTTTTTTAACATCTTCTCTGCAGGAAGAATAAGAGTTGACATAAGAGCAACCGCTTACGGAATAGTTGCTGAATTTCATATTTGTGTAAGCCGCAACAGCCTGAGCTTTCAGCGCATTCACATCAAGAGCATCGTTTTTGTTTGTTATTCCCGAAATTTCCTGCTGAACGATTCTTGCAAGCATTTCAACAGTGTCAACATTTCTGCCTGCACATTTTACCGTGGCAGGGTATTGTTCTTTCATTATTGAAACGCCTCTGTAATAATGCTGAACAATCTGTACATAGGAATAACCTGCTCTTGCAAGACCAACGGCACCCCATTGGCTCATACCTACACCGTGTCCCCAACCGAAAGAGATGATTATGAACGTGTCACGCATCTGCATTACCTGAGAAAGGTCAGGGTAGATATACATTTTCTGATTGCTGATAACATTGTAGGCACCGTTTTCGCTTATAACGGGAACTGTTCCCGTTGAAGTGAAATTATTACCTACAAGAGGAGTTGTTGTCGGTTCGGGTTCGTTATCGTATTTTATGATAACCGAAGCAGTCATAAGTGATGTTGCGATATGAACATCTTCTGCGGTGATTTTTCCGTCAGAATTCATGTCTGCTTTAAGAAACATCTCCGACGAAACAATCGGTTCTGTTCCTGTCGCCATATTTGCAATTTTTTGTATGTCGGTATATGAAATGATTCCGTCAGAATCAATATCTGCCCTCTGTATTCTGACCGGAAGTCTGAAACCTGATGTTACAGCCGATGTGATTACAGATAACATCAGCGGAACAGCAATCAGAATTTTGCCTCCCAACCCGAGAATATTATAATTGATTTTTCTTTTCATCTTTTAAGAGAAAAACGGCAGATTCGAGAATGAAACAGCTACGTATGTAAGGAAAAATGCTGCTGCAAAAAGAACTATATAAAGAGCAATGTTTCCGCCGTGGATTACGGGAGTGGGACTTATGTGTCTTATCTCATCTTTTGTTAAAATGGGAGTCTGTGAGATTTCGTGAGCCAGCATAAGGAAGAATTCCGTAACAACTGTTGTCATAAAATCATCGTGTGACTCATCATCTATGGAAGAAAGAGTTCTGATTGTGGCAGTTTTTCTGTTTGAAATTGTTATTGTAACAGAGAAGTTGCCGTTTTCGTCAGGCTCTTCCTCGAGGATTGTTGCACCAAACTGGCATTCATAGTATTCTGCAGCCTTTATTGCTGAAATACGGCCTTTTGAATCTTTATCCTGTTTTTCGTTGTAAGGTGCAAAAGAGATATAGTCGTTGAAACAGTCAATCTGTTTGCCTGCGTGAGCAATGTATTTACAGAAAGGAGTGTTTGCAATTGCAATCTGTACTTCTGTTGCCTGAAGACGTGTTCTGAGAATTTCAGCGGCATATGCAGTTTCAAAATCATTGAATGCGGGGAGATATGCACCGTAAACTCTGCTGATGTAGGGGAAAACATACTTTTTCATTGTAATGAAAGTTCTGTCTTCAGAGAAGGGCAGGAAGAAGATGCACTGTGATTTTGATCTTACTGCAAAACCGGGGAAAAGACCGTCTGTAAGGGCAAAAGGTGATGCGTTTTTGGGAACAAGAGCATGCATCATATATCTTTCGGGATTTTCCATTGACTGAAGCTTTTCAAGAATTTCTTCAGAATGGATCATTTCAAATTTGAATGCTTTGCAGATTGTTCTTTTGGCTTCGTGATAAATTCTCTCGTCCGCAAAAAGCAGAACAACGTTGTTTGTTCTGAGTGAACCTGCTATTTCTGACATACCGCTCTGAACAGTACTGTAAACTGCAGTTGATGAATCTTCTGCACCGGTGACAGAGCTTATTGCGTGTGTGACAACACTTTCGAGTCTCTGAAAAGACGGATTGTTTGCGTCTGCAAAAAATATAGATTTGATTTTCATTTAACAAGCCTCATCATAAATTATTGGGGAACCCACTGGTATGAGTTAGCGAAAGGATTTCTCATATTGTGTTCGCTGTACCAGATCTGGGGGTATCTTACATTGTCATTTGCAACTGCTTTTGAGGTGTCAACAGTTGTGCTTTCACCATCTCGTACAAGTCTGCCGATAACTGCAAGTCTGCCCATTTCTGACTGTTTGATTTCATATGAACATGTTGAAAGAGTGATAAGTTTGTCGTCTTTATTGATATCGACACCTGTATCATACAACTTTCTTTCATCAAGTGCTTCAATAAATGTTTCAAAGTTTTTGTTGGAGCCGAAGTGGGATATATTATAATTGAAAAGATATCCGTTATCACCTGAAGGATAACCGTTTGTGATAATTACAGCATAAACTTTGAAGTAATAATCTTTATAAAGAGTACTGTACTGAATAACGGGAGATTCTTTGAACCCGTCAATTGTATAGTACTTTTCAAGCTGTGCAAAGGATAATCCGTCCATCATATTGTGACCGTAAATTGTGTTGTTCTTGTCAAGAGATGAACCTGTGTTATATTTTTCAAGATACGGTGTGCCGTATTTGTCATACTTCTTGTAGAAATTCTTTCTCAGGTAGTAATCTTCACCGGACTGATCTCTGTCTGAAGGAGTATGCATAACGGGAGTATCGATATTTGTATTGTCAATTTTGAGCCAGCCTGCGAAATCCTGATTCTTGCCGTAAAGCTCTGCCCATTTGATGTTCATACCTTCAGGGAATACAACATCGGGATACTTAGCTTTTATTGCTGCCCACTGAGCTTCAAGCGCAGCCGCATCGTCTGTTGTGACAATTTCGGGAATGTCACTTTTGAGCTGTTCCTTAAGTTCATTTTCGTTCTGATGTTTAAGATAATTGTCAATAAAGAACACAAAACAGACTATAACAAGAATTGCTGAAGTGTTCATGATGATTTTTCTGAAAACTTCCTTGAATGAATCACCTTTCCAGGGGATAAAAGATCTGAAAATACCTTTTACCTTTTCGCCTGTGCTTTTTTCATAGTGCATATGAGCACGTTTCTTTTCAGCTTCCTGATTCAGGGCAACGAGTCTGTCCTTGTCTGCTGTGATCTGTGTTTCTGGTGCAGATGTTATTTCTTTTTCAGGCTCAGCTTTTTTTCTTGTATATTCACGTGCGAAGTTGTTCACGTCATCACGCTTGATAGCTTCTTTACTGCTTGCAACGTGTCTTACATAGGGCTGACTGCCGAAACCTCTTGAACCTTTTTCTGTTTTCTGAAGTTCTGCATTTCTTCTGCGTTTTTCTGCAATTGATTCAGTTTCTGTTTCAGAATAAATAACACGTCTGCCTTCAGGCCCCATAGGCATACTCTGATTCATTTTATATTCAATCTTGATTGATGCTGTGGGATCATTTACATCGTATACGATTCTGGGGGTTCTTGCAGGAGTGCTTCTTACGGGAGAATGCGCTGTTCTGTTGTCGGAAGTGTCTACGGTGGTTGATGAAACACCGTATTTTTTTGATAACAGTTCAAGATCTGAACCTGACTGTGATCTGTTATTCTGATTGTTCATCTGATCTGACATATTATCATCCTTCCGTAAAATTTTTTATTATCAGAGTTCAGGCACCCATTTTGATGCGTTTCTCCAGGGGTTTGTGCCGCCGAATACATCGTAGTAAAGCTGAGGATAGCGGACATTATCATTAAGTGTTGCAAGTGATGTATCAACAGTTTCGCTTTCACCTTCACGCACAAGTCTTGCAACAACCACAAATCTTGCATTTTCAAGTGCACCGTTTCTGTCAAAGAAATATGTGCAGGTTGAAAGTGTTATGATTTTATCTGAGGGCTGCACATCAACACCTGTGTGAATGTAGCTTCTCTGCTGAAGTTCTTCATAATACTTTACAAAACTGTTGTCGCTGAATTTTGCGGCAATATAGTAGAATAAGTAATTTTTGTTACCGGCTTTGTCTCCGGTTGATTCTCCGTTTGTATGGAATGCGCCGATGACTTTCCATTTGTAATCTTTATAAAGAGTGTTGAACTCAATAACGGGTGACTGTTTGAAAAATTCAAGGTCCTGATAATTGTGGAGTTCATCAAAAATCAGTTTGTTGTCAAAATTATGACCGTATATTGTTGTGTTCTTTGTGAGGTTGAGAGGGTCGCAGTTCATATCCATAAACAGCGTACCGTATTTTGTGTAAGTATCATAGTTATCGTGCTTGAGATAATATGAGTTGTTTGAACACTTGTAAACGGGCATATCTATGCTTGTGCCGGGTACTGTGAGCCAACCTACAAAGTCCTGATTCTGTGCATAAAGACTCTTGTATTTTTCCTGAATGTTTGCAGGAAATTCAACATCGTAAACTCTCGGTTCTGTGAAAGGAGAGTTAAGTGATGCGCTTATGGTGTTTTCAGGGATTGATGCCTGAGTCTGAGGGGGTTGGACAGCCTCATTTTCTTTGCTGACTTTTCCGAGGAAGAGAAACAGAATGCTTGAAATAAGTAATACTGCACTAAGTATAATGAGAATTATAAAAATTATATTGAATTTTTTATTATTTCCGTCTTTTTTTGCAGAATTGTTTTCAGGAGTAATAACAGGAATGTTGTTTACTGCTTCATTGTCCGCTTTTATTTGCTCTTCAATCTGCTGCTGTTCGATTTCTGTTTTCTGCTGGTTGTACACTGCGCTGAATACGTTTTCTGTCTGTTTGGGAGCACCGCCTGTTCTTGCAATCGGCTGATTTCTTATGTTTTTATTTTCTTCCATCTGTCGGTTCACCATCCTGTTCATCGAGAACACAGCAAAGAAGCTTCAATGCTTCGTTTGCTGCAGAGTTTCTGTTGTTTTCTCTTATGTTTACGTCAAAAGTATTGTTGAGTTTTTTTGTAACGATTTTTCCTGCAAAGTTTACTGCAATCCAGATAAGACCTACAGGCTTGTTTGTATTGTCTGAAAGTGGACCAGCAATACCGCTTACTGCGATTGAAATGTCTGCACCTGATAATTTCAATGCGCCCTGAGACATTTCGCTGACAGTTTCTTCACTTACCGCACCGTAGCAGGAAAGTGTTTCTCTCTTTACACCGAGAACAGATTGCTTTATCTCATTTGAATAAGATGTTATTCCGCAACCGAAAACAGAGGAGGCTCCGCTGACATCGGTTATCATTTTTGATATAAGACCGCCTGTGCATGATTCCGCTGTGGAGAGAATCAAACCTTTTTGTCTGAGACGGGCAACAGCCTGTTCTGCATAATCTGTCATAACGTTTATACCACACATTTCAGATAATAATAAACTCAATATAGTATATCACAAAATATCTGTAAAGTACAAGTGTTTATTATAAAAATAAATAAGAAATATATAGTAATATTTTATTATAAAATGTGCACTTTAACGAGATTCAAAATTAATGTTTCAAGGAGTAAAAAAAAGAGCCGGATAACCGACTCTTTCAAAAATGTAAATTTTGGCAAACTCTATATTATCAGACTTCAATTAGTCTTCACGTTTTTTTACAGAAACAACTGCGATACCTGCCATCATAACTGCTGCTGCAGCGAAGATGCCGATTGAAGAATCACCTGTCTGGGGGATTGAATCGGGAATATCATCATAGTTGTTGTCCTGATCGGGAGTTGTTGTAACTTCGTTGCAGTTGCAATCAGGACCGCAAGTGCAGTTGTCACCGCAAGTGCAGAGTGCACCGCAACCGCAACCGCCTGAAGGAGTTGTTACGTCTGTGCAGGGTTTGTTGCAGATTTCACAATCTGTGCAACCGCAAGTGCCGCCGCATGAACCGTCGCAGGGCTTGCCGATGATGTCGTCAGCAACACCTGTGAAAGCATCGAGAATCTTAGCAGGATCGAATACTTCAAGGTAGAGAGCATTCTGGATATCCTTCATAAGAACCTTACCGAACTTGAGCTGGCTGCCGCCGAGGTTGTGGAAGAAACCGATTGAGTAGATGTTGAATTCGTGCCACATACCTGCTGCAGTGGAGTAAACAGCATTGCCGTGCTTGTAGTACATTGTGCTGTCTTTTGATGTGTACTTACCTGAAGTAAGAACAGCACCTTCGTTGGGAAGACCGTCAGCCATAACAACAACGTGCTTTGTAGCGTCTGCATTGCCGTACTTTTCGTTGATATCCTTAACTGACATAAGAGCATCGTACATAGCTGTGCTGCCCTTTGCTGTGAAGCCGTCAATGATACCTGCAAGTGTTTCGTAGTTGGTTGAGAAAGAGTTTGTTGTTACTTTTGTGCCGTAAGTGATAATTGCGATTCTGTTATCACCTGTGGAATCTTCAAGCATAGTTTTGCAGAACTGCTTAGCAGCAGTTTTGAGGTTTTTGATGGGGGTTCCGCTCATACTGCCTGATACGTCAAGCACAAGATAAATGTCTCTTGCTCCCTGGAACTTTGTAATTGTGTCACCGGCTGATTCGGAGCTGTTGAGGCAACAATTACATTTTACCTGAGTTGTTTCTGCTGCAGCAAAACAAGCCATAGCTGTGAATGCAAGCATGATTGCAAGAACAACAGATACGATCTTTGTAAATGTTTTCATAAAAAAATTCCTCCATTTATAAAATTAATATGTGATCGCTCACAGTAATTATAATAGCATTGATTCATGTTGTCAATATTTTTTTTGTATGTTTTACTATTATTTAAAAGCTGTTAACAAAAAATGTTGTAAATAAGTGTTGAAGTTTTGAATAAAAGCAGATATAATATTTATTAATCTAAAATTTTGATATGGAATGATGAAAGTGGAAAAAGTAAAAATCATAATCGGCGGTACACCTTATACTGTGGCAACCGATAACGGTGCTGCATATGCGGTTGAACTCGCAACAGAAATAGAAAACAGAATCAATGCAATTATGAAGTCAGGTCATCTTATTGCGCCTTCTCAGGCAACTGTACTTGCACTTCTTGATTATGCTGATGAAGCAAGAAAACTCAGTGCAGAGAATGAAAATATGCGTCATCAGCTCAAGGAATATCTTGCAGATGCAGCTCAGGCAAAGAGCGAAAGAGATATGCTCAGAAGAGAAATGGCAAAAATGAAAAAGGGCAGCGGTGAATTCTGATGGAAACGCTGAAAATCAAAAAACTCAGAGAAAATGCCGTAATTCCTATGAGAGCAACGGCAGGCAGCGCAGGTATGGACCTTTATGCCTGTATTGATGAGTCGGTTACGGTAAAACCTCACGAGTGTGTAAAAATCCCCACGGGTATTGCAATTGCTTTGCCTTCACCGCTTTACGGTGCATTTATTTTCGCAAGAAGCGGTCTGTCAATCAAACACGGTGTTGCTCCTGCAAACTGTGTCGGGGTTGTTGACAGTGATTACAGAGGCGAAGTCATTGTAGGGCTTGTGAATCAGTATAATGAACCGTATACCATCGAACCGCAGGAGCGTGTAGCTCAGATGGTAATAATGCCTGTCAGCCTTATGCCTGTTGAAGAATGTGATGTTCTTGATGAAACAGAGCGTAAAGACGGCGGTTTCGGTTCAACGGGAAAGAAGTAAAATTATGTACAAGATTAATCCATCATCATATTCGTCGGTTTTTGTTTTACCGACCGAAATAGCAGAAAAGCATCTTCGTATGGCGGGAAAAGCCCAGCTGAAGGTGCTTTTGTGGCTGTACAGAAATCCGATGGCACCATTTGATCTTGCCGTTGTAAGCAGAGAAACGGGCATTCCCACGGATGAAATTGACGATGCAATGCTTTACTGGATTCAGGCAGGTCTTGTGTCAAAAGACGGTGAGGCGGCACCCGTTGTTCCCGTTCAGACAGCCCCCGTGCAGACAGTTGCGGAGCATAAACCTGCGGCATTCAATACTCCTTCTGCTCCCGTGCAGAAAAAGGAAGAAAAAACTCAGGATGACCCCGTTTACATAAAACCCTCTGTTCGTGATGTTGCAAGAAGGCTCAGCGAATCTCCCGAAATTGCTGAACTTTTCAATGAAGTTCAGGAGGTTTTCGGCAGAACTCTCGGTCAGGACGCGCAGGGCAATCTTCTTATGCTTCACGACCATTACGGTCTTTCTCCCGAAGCTATTGTAATGCTTTGCAGTTATGCAAAAACAGTCGGCAAACAGGGTGCTCTTGCTTACATAATGCAGATGGGCAAAGGCTGGGCAGATGAGGGTATTCTTGATTTTGAATCTGCAAGCCGCAAAATTGCACGTCTTGAAACAACTCACGGTGTGTGGGATGAATTCAGAGTGCTTACGGGAATTGAAAATCCCCGTCCCACAGCAAAACAGTCAGAAATGCTTGAAATCTGGACAAATGACTACGGTTTCAGTGTTGATATAATCTATTATGCATACGAAAAGACTGTTGAGAAAAAAGGAAAAATCAGTTACGGTTATATGAACGGTATTCTTCGTTCATGGTCTGAAAACGGATATAAAACAATTGCTCAGATTGAGCGTGCGGCAACTGAATTTGCTCAGGGTGTTGCAGAAAAGCAGGCCACAAAAAGCAAAGAACAGTCTGTCAGCGGACAGAATCCGTCATACGATATAGAACTCGCAATGAAGAGAAGTCTTGCGCTTGACCCGGCAAAGACAAAAAGAGGGAAGTGATAATTTTGGCATACAGAAAAGAATTGTATGAACTTGCAAAACAGACAATAGACGGCAGACGACTTGCAGCTGAAAATGAAGCAGAAATACGTACGACTATTGTTTCTGCAAAAATTCCTGAAATTGCATTGCTTCAGAGTAAAATGAAACAGTCTGCATACGGTGTACTCAAAGTTATCGGAATGGGTGCAGATGCTGCTGCTTACATAGAAAATCTCCGTCAGGAAAATCTTTCTGCACAGGAAAGAATCAAGTCCTTGCTTACAGAAAACAGTTTCGGAGAAAAATATCTTGAACCCGATTATACCTGCAAAAACTGTAACGATACAGGTTTTGTTGACGGCAAACTCTGCAGTTGCCATATAGAATTGCTTAAAAAATATGCAGCAGAGCAGATTTGCAGAAATTCAAACCTCAAGCTTGCATCTTTTGATGAATTCAGCCTTGATTATTACAAGGATTCAGCGGATAATTATGCTATTATGAATCGCAATTTTGAATTCTGCAAAGTTTATGCAGAGAATTTTGACCTTGATTCATACAGCCTTATGCTTACAGGCTCAACAGGTCTCGGTAAAACACATCTTTCACTTGCAATTGCAAGAACTGTGCTTGAAAAAGGTTACAATGTTGTTTACGGCTCAGCACAGAAGCTTTTTACTGCAATAGAAAGAGAGCATTTCGGCAGAGCAGACGAGCCTGACGGTACAACAGAAGATATGCTCACAGAATGCGATCTCCTGATTCTTGATGACCTTGGTGCAGAGTTTTCAACAAGCTTTACCGTTGCGGCTGTAAATAATATTCTCAACAGCAGAATTCTTGACAATAAACCTACGATTGTAAGCACAAATCTTTCACTTGCAGAGATTCAGAAGAGATATACCGAAAGACTTGCGTCAAGAATTATCGGTGAATATCAGATTCTTTCTTTTGTGGGTAAAGATATCAGACAGCAGAAAAACGGAATTTAACGAGGTATTTTATGTATAACCTTACAGATATTAATGTAATAAAACGTGTTATGTCCCGTCACGGTGTTACTTTTTCAAAGGCACTCGGGCAGAATTTCATTATCGATCCCGAAGTATGCCCTGAAATTGTAAGACAGTCAGGTGTTACCGAAGAAGACGGTGTTCTTGAAATCGGTCCCGGTGTAGGTGTTCTTACTCAGGAGATTGCAAAAAAGGCAAAAAAACTCGTTGCGCTTGAACTTGACACAAGACTTATTCCTGTGCTTGGCGATACACTTGCAGATTTCAGCAATGTTGAAGTCATTAATGCCGACGTTATGAAAACAGATCTTGAAAGGCTGTTTGAAGAGAGTTTTGCTGATTGCAGAAATATTCACGTCATTGCAAATCTTCCTTACTATATTACTTCTCCAATTATAATGATGCTTCTCGAAAGCCGTCTGCCTATAAAGGCAATAACCGTTATGGTGCAGAAAGAAGCAGGAGAGAGACTCTGTGCCGAAGTAGGATCAAGAGATGCAGGTGCAGTTTCTGTAGCTGTTAATTATTACTCTGAATCGCAGGAGCTTTTCTTTGTGCCCAGAGAGTCATTTATGCCTTCTCCCAATGTTGACAGCGAGGTTATAAAACTTGCTGTCAGAGAAAATCCTGAGTTTTCTCCCACAGACGAAACATACTTTTTCAAGGTTGTGAAAGCTGCTTTTTCACAGAGAAGAAAAACAGCGGCAAACGGTCTGTCATCAGGTCTCGGAATGGCTAAAAATAAGATTTTTGAAGCACTTACAAATGTCGGACTTGATACCAATGTAAGAGCTGAAAAACTTACAATGGAAGAAATGTTCAATCTCAGTGAAGAGCTTTACAGAATGAGGTAATTGTATGGAAAAAGGTAAATTTATTGTCATTGAGGGTCTTGACGGCTCAGGCAAAACGACTCAGACAAACATTATCACAGAAAAACTCAGAGCAAAGGGTATCAATGTTATAAATCAGGCAGAGCCTACACCCCACGAATTCGGCAGAATGTGCCGTGAAGTTCTCGGCGGCAGAAAAAAGGTTACAAAGAGTCAGTTTGCGCTTCTTTTTACTGCAGACAGAATTGACCACAATGTCAATCCCGAAGACGGCATAAATATGCACATCGGCAAAGGCGATACAGTTATTTCAGACAGATATTATTACTCAACTCTTGCTTATCAGGGTGTTGATGTAGGGCTCGACTGGCTTATGAGTCTCAATCTCGGCTGTGAAGATATCAGAAAACCCGATCTTTGCATTTTCCTTGATCTTCTTCCCGAAAAGAGTATGGAAAGAATCAATGCAAACAGAAGCGAAGATGAAATTGAAATTTACGAAACGGAAGAATATCTCACAAGCATCAGAAAACGTTTTTATAATGTGATTGATTCTCTCAAAGAAAGTGAAAATATTGTTGTAATCAATGCAGACGGCACAGTTGATGAAGTTGCTGCACAGATTGAAAAAGCAGTTATGTCACTTTATTGATTTGTATTTTAAGATATAGCAAAACGGACTCAGAAACTGAGTCCGTTTTCTTGTTTGTAGTATGTTAAGGTTTTGCTGTTTTGTGAGGAACATTTTCTGTGACAGCGGCAATGAGTTCATCTGCTGAAATCACTTCAACACCGTCGTCAAGCTGACTTATGAAATATGCAAGGTCGTCAGTTCCTACTGACCAAGGGTGAACATTGATAACAGAATAACCGTTTATTGAATTGATATCAGCAGGGTAGTTGTTTACAATATCAGCCTGTTCCTTAAGCCATTCATTTGTTACATCTTCGGCATTGCCTGTGGGTGACCAGAGTGAAAGACGCACACTTACAAAGGGTTTGTCATCTGCGAAGTAAACTTTGCCTTTGCCTCCTTCATATCTTGAAGGGTCAATCTGCAGAATGCCGCCGTTAATGTTGTCATATCTTGCAAAATAGCTGAGTTTGTTTTCATAAATAAAATCAGGCAGGTCAAGAGGTTTGTCAAGAAGAGTCATTGTTGTGAGACCTGAACTGAGCATAGCAGCTGCAGTTTTGTCTGAGTAAGAAACAAGGTCATTTGCAGACATTTTTGAAATTCTTGAATAACCTACACCTGAGGGGCCTGTTATAAGAGAGCAATTGCCCAGATTTTCGGTGGTCTTTTTTACTGCCACGGGTGAAAATTCGTTCATAAGGGGAGTAAATGTCCAGGTTATGGGAGTGTTAATGCCGTAGCTCTGCCATCTGTGGAATTCGCTGTAACCGTTGCTTATCCACTGTGCATTGTCACCGTCGCTGTAAACTATTGCGACATAATGTTTGTCGGGATCAAGTTCGGGAGCTTCGGTTTTGCTTCCCTCTGCAATCTGCTGTGATTCGCAGGCATTTAGAATTGTTGTGTTGAAACAATGGTCTGCGGGGATAACATAATGTCCGAATGCAGAAACGGATTCAGTAAATGCAACTTCCATTTCACACCAACCGAAAACGATTGATGCAGATTCAAGGTCTGCAAGCACCTTGTCACGGAATGCTGCGGATACAAAATCGTCATCGTAGGCATATGTGATGAATATTTTCTGCTGAACTGCAAAATCACGCAGACCTGAAGCAGATTCTCTCTGATGGACAAGGGCATCTTTTCTGAATTCGTCCTTGTGTTTGTCATAGAAATCATTCTGAACGTCAACTGTGATTTCTGTTTTTGTAAGATCAAATTTCTTTGTCATTCCGAGTTCTTTTACAGTTTCTTCAAGAGCTTCGGGCACAGCAAGGCAGCCGTAAACAGTTGTGTAATTGAATGCCATATTGATCTGCTCTGTAACATCACTTGATGTGAACAGAACATAACTGTTGTCTGTTATGTAAGAATCAAAACGGGATACAAGTGTCCTGAGTGTCCAGGTTTTTCCGTTTTCATCAGTATAAATGATGTTATGACCCGAATTTTTCAGAAATTCAAGTTCTGTTTTTGCTTCTCCGCCGTAATTTACATAAATAGCTGCTTTGTCACGGCTTACAAGTCCCTGCAGAGAATGAATTGCAGCTCGTTCATCTTTTGAACTTACTGCATTTACAACATATATATCTTCTGCAAGTTCGTATTTGTCAAAAACATCTGCCATTGCAAGAAGTTCTTCTTCCGTCTTTACTTCGGGAATAATGCCGGGGATAACAGAAGCGACTGTGTTTGATACAATCATCAGTGCAGACATAATAATTGTTAATATAAAGCTGAAAATGTTCATAGAAAAAACCTCCCTGAATCTATTTTATCATTCCTAATTGGAAATTACAAGTCTGATTTGATTTTATTGAGAATTGTGAATTCTCTGCGATAGAGACTTGCCTTGTCGGGCGGAAGCGTGTTGAATGTGCCGAAAATTTCTTGAGCATCACTCAGATTGACCCATTCGGGTTCCATTTTTTTAAATTTCTCATTTTCTGTCAGCTGTCTCTCACTTTCGTCGATGATTTCACAGACAAAATATCGGTTGACATAAAGTGTATCGTAGCAATATTCATTGATTATGATGAATGGTTTTGCCGCTTTTACAATATATCCCGTTTCTTCACGCACTTCACGTTCAACGCATTCCTCATTTGTTTCACCGTTTTCAATACCTCCGCCGGGAGACATATATGTGTTGCCGTTTGTTTCGTGGGACAGAAGGATTTTTCCGTCTTCAATAATAATTGCACGGCAGGAAACACGTTTCTCTTTATAAGGCTCAGTATATGTGTGGCTTATCTGCTCAATTGTTTCATACATTGCTATCACCTTTTATTTCGTCGTATGACACTTTAATCATTTTTGTGCTTCCCAGACAGCATTCACCGTTGTTGCTGTGATAGTATGCAACCAGGAGATAATCTTCTGCACTGAAAATTGCAGGATAACAGTAACCGTTATTCAGGTCGTCTTCAAGATAGAAAATGTTTTCTCTCAAAAATGTTCTGCCTTTGTCAAAGCTTGCCGCAAGTACATAGGGTGTTCTGCCCCAGAGGTCATTTTCTTCTCTGAGAATGTGTTCGGGAACGGGATTGAAAACTGCAACGGTGATATCACCGCAGTCTTTTACGTGCATAGGTGAGCAGGGTGATGAAAAGAAGAGATTCGGTTCGGGAATGTTCCAGGTCATACCGCTGTCTTCAGAGAAACATTCAAACTGAAAACCCGTATCTGTTCTGATGTAGCACCATATTCTGCCGTTTTCCAGTTCATAAATACCGGGTTCCTGAAAACCGTCGGGATTGTTCACAAAGGGACATATCAGTTCAGTTTCTGTTTTCTGCCAGGTGTAACCGTCATCGTCTGAGAAGAAAAAGCATAACTCGCCGGGCATAAAACAATCTTTCTCTGTGTAGATTGTGTGTCTTGCAACGGGCATAAGAATTCTTCCGTTGCTGAGTCTTATAACACGGTCATTGTTTACGACATAATAGTCATCTCTGTCAAGACAAGCAAGGCAGTTTATCGGTTCGCTCCAGCTTTCACCTTCGTCAGAAGATCGTCTGAAAACGATTCTGTCTGTACCGTCGTTGTTTTTGATGATGTAGAAAGCACCTATGTCTTCATTCTGCATACGCATAAAAGTAAGACACATTATATTCATTGAATCTTCGGGAGTATCAAACAGAATCTTTTTGTCAGACCAGGTTTCTCCCTCGTCTTCAGAGATAAATATGCAGATTTTTGATCTTGCATCATCATCTTTTCTGTCGTTACCCGTAAATTCGGAGTATCCGAACATAATTGAACCGTCTTTGAGTCTGATAAAAGCCCCCTCACCGTTTCTGGGGTTGTCTTCAGATGTTTCTATAAAATGAACCTGTCTTCCTATTTTTTTCATAAATCAAGGTCTCCTTTGATAATGCACCATTCCGAAATAAGTCTCGGAATGTTCCATTGTGCGTTTGCAGGTGAAGTGGAGGGGAGGCAAACGGCATCTATGCCGAGTTTGTCTCTTATATATCTGGTATAGTATTTTTCTGCTGTTTTTCCGTTTACAAAAATCTTGTTGACAGCTGAATTTTGAAGTATTACGGTAAGGTCATTTGGTGTAACATTTGTGATTGAACTGTCTGAACTTCCCGTGATATCGCAGGAGGCAATAACATCCCATAATGCGATTCTGTTTTTCAGAAGAAGTGCTCTTTTTTCTTCAATCGTAACGGGTACGTCATCTCCCGTGATTGCAGAAATAACTTTCCAGAATCTGTTCTGAGGGTGTCCGTAAAAGAACATCTGCTCACGTGATTTTACAGACGGAAAACTGCCGAGAATGAGTATTTTTGAATTGCTGTCATATAAAGGGGGAAAGGGGTGTTTTTCCATAGTCTGACCTCATATATTCTGAAGTTCAAAAATCACTGTATCGTGTTTTTTTATGTTGATTGTGATGCTGTTTGTCACGGTTTCTTTTTCATCTGTGCCGAAAACGGGAATCACTCTGTATCTTTTGGGAAGGTTTATTGTTGTTTCACCGTCTCTTATGCTGTGAATGCCTAAAAAACCGCCGCCGCAATAAATTACATTGTCATCACCATTGAAACAATGCACCCCCTGAGATGCAAGGAATGTTCGTAATTCATCAATGTTGAAAGATGTTTTTTCTTCGGTGACTGTGATATACGGAATGCCTGATTCTTTGCATAAATTCATTGCATTAATTCCGCTTTCCGAAGGACGGGGAGCTGTGAAAACAGCGGCTTTGTATCTGTTTATCACTTTGCCTGAATCTTCTGTCATACATAAATCAAATGGTATTCCCGTGTTGCCCATTGCTACTCTTACGTCATTCACCGTGCGGTCAAGAGGATTGCAGTAAGGAATATTTGCATAAGCTTTTTCATCAACCAAAACAATAACCTCTGATTTGGGGAAATCCTTATTGCCTTTGTTTTTTGAGAGGTCTGCAATCTCTTTCATTCTGCCGATTTCCGACATAATTGTGTCGTCGTGATACCAGCCGCCCCACATATCAAACCACCATACACCTGAGCCTTTTGTAAGCTGATGTGCAAAAGCTTTTCTTACGGCTGAGAGTGATAATTCTCTGGTTTCGGGTCCGCACCATACTGTTTTGTTGCCGTTTGAGTCTGTGAGGTGATATGCATCTTCGGGACATTCACCGGGTCTTGAATCGTGCATACTTCTTGTAAGATGTGTCCTTATGTCACACTCAATAAATGCGAGTTTGCCGTGTATTTTCAGCGAATCAACTGGTATCATATCACCCCAGTCAACACCAAGCTGTCTTACATTGTCATAAGCGCAGGGTGATGAGAAGAAATCTATATGGGGTGAATCAATGATATTGCTGAGTCCGTGCAGACCGTAAAGATTATTGCCCACAAAAGCGCTGTAACCGTAAAACGCACCTACAATCTGCTCGTTGCCGATGAAGTCTTTCAGCTCTTTTGCAAAGTGATTTACTGCAGTTGCCGCCATTTCATTGCTGAATTCAATATAGAGCTTTGTTGTATCGTTGACTATGCCTTTTGTGAAAAGTTCTTTTGTGGGGATTTCTACATTTTCGATTCCGTATTTTTTGTGTGCCCAAATTCTGAATTTTTCAAGTCCTTTTTCTGAAAAAGAACCGAAAAGGTCGTGATGCATCCATTCCTGAGTTATTCCACCGCAGAGCTGATATCCAGCAACAGAATCCGCATAATCGGAATTTCTGATATGAGAAATAAGAATTTTCAGAAGCTCTGAGCCGTCACGGAGAAATAAATCTGAAGACAATGCTTCTCTGTTTCCGCCTTTGGGAGTGCTGACAGTTTCATCGGGATTCTCTGCAAGCCATTTCCTGGGCATTGCAATGTTGATTCTCGGAAAGATAAGAGCATCGGGACATTTTTTAAGAATGTCCCTGACTGTGGTGTCAAATTCTGAGTAATCGGGTATGTCATTTTCAAAAACACCTGTCCTGAAAGGTGTGAAACCTGTCATATTGTTGATAGCTTTATCAGTGAATGAAATGTTTACAAAAAACATTCTGTAACCGCTGTTTATAAAGTCCTGAAATTCACCGCATTCTTCAAAATATGTGGTGTATGCAAGGGGATAATGCAGTTCTCCGTTGACAGAGATAAAAGGTTTGCCGTTTATGAATTCAATATGAGATTCAATCATATTTATCCTCCTTGTCATTAATGAAAATAAAAAGACATCTCCGTTTTGTGAAGATGTCCTGATTATATCAGTTATTATTCTTAAAATCAATAATTATGTTGCAATAAGCTTTTCAACAAGTGCCCATATAACGGCAATGAAAATTGACGGGAGCATATTTGCAACTTTAATCATCTTGCCCCAGGTCAGATTCACACCTACGCAGAAAATAAGCATTGACCCTGTGAGTGAGAGGTAGGAGAGTGCTGTTTCGGTAAGCACTGGTTCAATGAATGTTGCAAGAATTGTGATTGAGCCCTGAAAAATAAGAATCGGTATCGCAGAAAAGATACAGCCTTTGCCCATTGCGGCAGTCATAACCATTATTATGATAAGGTCGAGTACTGATTTTGCTGTAAGAATTGAATAATCACCGTTTATACCGTCCTGAACGGCACCGACAACAGCCATTGCACCTATGCAGACCGTAAGTGAAGCCGTAACAAACCCATCAACAAAGCCTGTGTCCTTATCGTTCTTGGTTTTGCGTTTGAGCCATTCACCGAATCGCTCAAGATGATGTTCAATATTGAGAATTTCACCTATAATTGAGCCGATTATGATGCACCCGATCATCATCATTGTGCCACTGCTCTGAATTTTCCCTTCAGGAGAAACTGTGAACATCTCCTGCAAAGTGCCTGCAATGCCTATGAAAATAACACAGATGCCGTTTGCTTTCATTATTGTGTCCTGCAGACGGTCAGGTATCTTTTTGCCGAAAAGCATACCGCACAGACCGCCTATGACAATTGCGGCAGTATTTATAATAGTTCCTAATCCTATCATTTTTTCCACCTTACCAATTTACAAAGTGTAATTTACAATGTATAATCATAGCACTAATTTACAATTTTCGCAAGAGAAAAATAAAACACGGACATTTCTGCCCGTGTTTACAATTTTGCTTGTTTTAACCTTTGAAGATATAGTCTGTACCGTTGAAATAAATTGTAAGTTCAACTTCGTTTTCCATAACTGTCTTGGGGATTTCGATAAGATAGTAAAGTGAACGTGTTGAAAGAGGATCGATTGAATCATATGATGAGAAACCTTTGCCGTCTGTGTCTTCCATAACTACAAATCCGCTGTATGTATATTTGTTCATGTATTTTGCTTTGACTGAAATAAATTCATCGCAATCTTTGCTTGTTGCAAGATAGCTTGTTATGTCAAATTTTGCAACAAGATATGTGTTTGAAACATCATCTATGTCATAATGAGAATATACTCCGCTTGTATTTGAGGGAAGAAGGTCATCGGTGTATTCAATACCCTTGAATTTCAGGTCTGCATAATCTTTATTTTCGATAGTCTGATTAACAGTGAGTGTTTCAGCATAGCTGATTACATCATTGATTTTATATTTGAGAGTAAAAACATTTTCATTGACGGTAAGTGTAATATTAACAGCTGTTTCTGATAATGGCACTGAAACTGCACAGTGAAGTTTTGCTGTTGCAAGAGGAATGATGTTTGTGTATTTGTCAATGCGGTCGCTTGTCTCAACACCAAAGAATGATGATGTGTATTCAATACCTGTTGAACCTGTTGCTTTGATAATCGCAAATTCGTCTGTATCAATGTTTACAGTCCTTGTGTTTGTTACTTCAAGAATGATATCTACATACTGATTTCCTTCAGGGCAGGAATAATAACTGTTTCCGAACGGGGATTCGATTCTGTCTGATGTCTGAACTTTGATCATTTTGAAGTCAGCATAATCTTTTACTGAATACCGTTTGTTGAGACTGAGAACACCATCTTTTGCTACAGGTACTTCATCTTTATCAGCATCATTTTTGTCTGCATCAGCTTTATCGTCATCGTCTTTATTATCTTTGTCTTCATCAACAGAGTTGTTTTTTTCATTGTCTTTGCTATCGGCATAAGCATCAGCAGTATCAGAATTGCCACCGCAAGCACAGAGAACCATACACATGATGAGTGCAATAAGAAGTGCTAAAAATTTTTTCATTTAGATTACCTCTTTTCTTTTATTCGACAGACAAGCTCCAAAATTATTATAGATATAATTATAAGCAAAGTCAAGATTAATAGTGAAACGGACCATTATATTGGTGACGAAATGAATAGATATGATCCTTTTTGAAATGCAGAGTGGAGGATGTTATAGTTTTTGTTGAAGATTAAAAAAATTTCAAATCAGGTATTGACAAACGGGAAAAGTTGTTATATAATAACCGAGCAAAACAAAGTAGACACATTGTGTGCTCACCTTGCAGACATCATTCTCGTAAGGTCAATATGTCCTGAACATAGTTCGGGGGTTATTGTGTGAGTGCAGGTGTTTTTACGTCTGCGCTTTGTTTATTTTATTTGGAGGTGTTTGAACATCGGTACTAAAGATACTAAGGACGTGCAGCTGAATGAAGAAATCCGTGATAAAGAAATCCGTGTTGTAACAGACGACGGTGAACAGCTCGGCATTATGTCAGCAGCGGATGCACTCAAGATTGCAGCTCAGAAGAACCTTGACCTCGTTAAAATTGCTCCTATGGCTAAGCCCCCCGTATGTAAGATTATGGACTACGGCAAGTACAGATTCGAGCAGCAGAAGAGAGAAAAGGAAGCTAAGAAGAATCAGCATCAGATCGATATCAAGGAAGTTCAGCTTTCACTCAATATCGATACGCATGACCTTGAAACAAAGGCCAAAAACGCTAACAAGTTCCTTAAACAGGGTAACAAAGTTAAGGTTGCTATCCGTTTCAGAGGTAGAGAAATGGCTCATCCCGAAAGAGGACTTGAAATTATGGCCAGATTTGCCGAAATGTGTATGGAAAACGGTAACATCGAGAAGCCCGCAAAACTTGACGGCAGAACGATGCTTATGTTCCTTGCAGCAAAGCCTAACAAATAACTATTAACGTAGTAATAAAAAACAGGAGGAAATAATCATGCCCAAAATCAAAACAAACAGCGGTGCAAAGAAGCGCTTCAAGCTTTCCAAGACAGGTAAAGTTATCCGTGCTCACGCTTATAAGTCACACATCCTCAACAAGAAGACATCTAAGAGAAAAAGAAATCTTCGTCAGACAACAACTGCTGATAAGACAAACGTAAAGCAGATCAAGAAGCTTATTCCCTACAAATAATATTTAATTCAGGAGGAAACTTAAAATGGCACGTATTAAAGGCGCTACAATGACTCGTAAGAGAAGAAATAAAGTTTTGAAGCTTGCTAAGGGTTATTATGGCTCAAAGTCAAGACTTTTCAAGACTGCTAAGCAGGCAGTTATGAAGTCCGGCAACTATGCATATGTCGGCAGAAAGCAGAAGAAGAGAAACTTCCGCCGTCTCTGGATCACAAGAATCTCAGCTGCTTGTAAGCTTAACGGAATGAACTATTCAACATTCATGAACGGTCTCAGCAAGGCTGGCATCACTCTTAACAGAAAGATGCTCTCAGAAATCGCTATCGCTGATCCCGCAGCTTTCACAGCTCTCACAGAGCAGGCAAAGGCTGCACTTAAATAAGCCAGAATTATAACGGGAATGCCGAGTGCATTCCCTTTTTCCGTTTTATAAAGGGTGTAAAATATGCTTAAAATTACGAGCAGAAACAACGAAAAAATCAAAAATGCGGCAAAACTTTGTCAGGACAGTTCCGAAAGAAGAAAGCAGGGTATGTTCTTTCTTGAGGGACTCAGACTCTGTTGTGATGCTGCAGAAAACGGTATTTCTCCCACAGATGTGTTTGTCACAGAGTCTGCAATTAAGAGATATTCTGACGAAATCGGTGTTCTTCTTGCCGCTGCAGAGAATGTTTATGAAATAACAGACGAGATTGCAGCCAAACTTTCTGACACAAAACATACTCAAGGTGTATTTTGTGTGTGCAAAACACTTGACAAATTCTCTAATATAGATAAAATAAATTATAATGGTATATATGTTGCCATGGAGAATATTCAGACGCCTGATAATCTCGGTTCTGCGGCAAGAACTGCAGAAGCCCTCGGACTTGACGGAATGATTATCTGCGGAGGTTGTGACATTTATAATCCTAAAGCACTCAGGGCATCAATGGGATCTCTTCTGAGGCTTGATGTTTTTTCTGTCAGCGATATGTCTTCATTCATTCAGAAGTGCAATGACGAAGGAATGAACACTTATGCTGCTGTACCTGAAAGCTCAGCAATTCCCGTCACAATGATGGATAAATCAAAAGGTATCGTCTGTGTAATCGGTAATGAAGGAAACGGACTTACCGAAAAAACAATTTCTTCTTGCAACAGCAAAGTTACCATTCCCATGAAAGGCAGAGCAGAATCGCTTAATGCTGCGGCAGCAGCTTGTATGATTATGTGGGAGATGGTCAGATGAAATGTCCGATAGAATATTGGATATGGCTTCAGAGGACTCTGGGTGCCGGCAGAGATGCAGATGAACTCATTTCATTTTTCGGCAATCCTCAGAAAATCTATGAAGCAGGCAGAAGCGGACTTTCACAATCAGGTCTTGTGAATAAAAAAACAGCAGACCGTTTGTGTATGTTCAGTCCGTCTGAGTCCTACAATGTAATAAAACAATGCGAAGTCAACGGCTGGCACATAATCGCTTATGATGATGACCGCTATCCCGTGGCTTTCAGAAAAATTCAGAATTCACCGTCTGTGCTTTATGTCTGCGGTGATGCCGATATATTAAAAAGCAGTTTTGCAGTCGGCATTGTAGGCACAAGAAATGCATCGGCAAACGGTATCAGTGCGGCAAAGAATATTGCAGATGCACTTGCAAGAGTCGGAGCTGTTGTTGTCAGCGGCGGTGCTCTCGGAATCGACAGAGCATCACACGAAGCTGCGATGGATGCCGGCGGAAAGACAATTGCTTTTCTCGGAAGCGGTCTTGGCAGTAAATACCTTGCAGAAAATGAAGCAATGCGTGAGCGCATAGCACAAAACGGTGCACTTGTAAGTGAATTTCTTCCGTTTTCCGATCCCACACGTTTCACTTTCCCCGTCAGAAACAGACTTATATCAGGCATCAGCAGAGGTGTTGTTGTGGTTGAAGCGGGAGAGAAAAGCGGTTCAATCATAACGGCAGAATATGCCAGAAAACAGGGGAGAGATCTTTTTGCCGTGCCCGGTGAAATCTATAACAGAAATCACGCAGGTACAAATATGCTCATCGGTGATGGAGCTGTTCCCTTGTTTGGTGTCAGAGACATCATAAATTATTACGACGATGTTATCCGCAGAATAAACGGCGGTAATGTTCCCGAATATAACGAAATGAGCTATGCTCATAAGGTTGAAACAAAACAGCCCGAAAAACAGCTGACCTGGCAGGATACTGAGAAATCAGGCAGTTCAGCAGTGAAAAGCGAAAAACAGGTAAAGGCTGAACCTGCAAAAAAACAGCTGCTTCCCGAATATGCAACAGCAAATGCAGCAAAACTATATGGGATAATGACAGAAGTTGCATTGACAGCGGATGAATATGTTCTCGCAACGGGACTCAGTGTTGCAGATGTTCTTTCTGCACTCACAGAGCTTGAAATTTACTCTGTTGCCGAAATCCGTGAGGGAAAAAGATACGCACTCAAATTTAATTAAATTTTATATACAGGATTGATGATATGTCAAAATTAGTTATTGTGGAGTCTCCCACAAAAGCAGGTACAATTAAAAAATATCTGGGCAAAGGCTTTGAAGTCAAAGCTTCAATGGGTCACGTAAGAGACCTTTATGCATCAAAACTCAGTGTTGATGTTGCTCATGATTTTGCCCCCAAATATGTTACTATCAAGGGAAAGGAGAAGCTCGTCAAAGAACTTTCAGCACTTGCAGAAAAGAGTGACGAAGTGTATCTCGCAACTGACCCGGACCGTGAAGGTGAAGCAATTTCATGGCATCTTGCAACAATACTCGGTCTCGACCTTGATAAGACAAAGCGTGTCAAGTTTAATGAAATCAATAAAACAAGCGTTCAGAACGGTATGGCTAATCCCTCAAAAATCGATATGGACCTTGTAAATGCCCAGCAGGCAAGAAGAATTCTTGACAGACTTGTAGGTTACAGACTCAGTCCCTTTATTTCTCAGAAAATCAGAAGAGGACTTTCAGCAGGCCGTGTACAGAGCGTAGCTGTCCGTCTTATTGTTGACAGGGAAGAGGAAATCAATGCTTTTGTTCCCGAAGAATACTGGACAATTACTGCAAAGCTCAACCCTCCTCACTCAAGAAAAGTGTTCAAGGCATCTTTTGTGGGTGATGAAAACGGCAAAGTTAAAATCGAAAACAAAGAACAGTCCGATAAATATACAGAGCGTCTCGACGGTGCTGTCTATACGGTTGACAATGTAAAAAAAGGCGTAAGAAAGAAACAGCCTATGCCTCCTTTCATCACATCAACACTTCAGCAGGATGCATCTCACAGACTCGGATTCACATCAAAGCGTACAATGAAGATTGCTCAGGAGCTTTACGAAGGTATTGATGTACCCGGTTACGGTTCAATCGGTCTTATCACATATATGAGAACTGACTCTCTCCGTATTTCGGAAGAATCAAGAGCTGCAGGTAATGAATATATCAGAAATACTTTCGGTGAAAAATATCTTCCCGAAAAGCCCAGATATTTCAAGACCAAGGGCAGAAGTCAGGACGGTCACGAAGCAATCCGTCCCACAGTACCTGCTCTCACTCCCGAAGAGGCAAAGGGTGCTCTCACATCAGAGCAGTATAAGCTCTATGACCTTATCTGGAAGAGATTTATGGCAAGTCTTATGGCAAACTGCCTTCAGGATACAGTAAAGGTTGAAATAAAGGCTGAAAAAGCAGGTGAAGAAGGTTATTGCCTTTTCACAACAAGCGGTTATTCCGTGAAGTTTGACGGTTTCACAGTCCTTTATCAGACTGTAACCGAAGAGGAAGAAGATAACGAGAGCAATATGCCCGAACTTCACAAGGATGATGTGCTCAGATTCAAGGAACTTGTTCCCGAACAGCATTTCACTCAGCCTCCCGCAAGATATACAGAAGCATCACTTATCAAGATGCTTGAAGAAACAGGTGTCGGCAGACCCAGTACCTACGCAACAATCATTTCAACAATCACATCAAAAGATTATGTTGTAAGAGAGCGTAAGCAGCTCAAACCCACAGAGCTTGGTTTTGCAACAACAAAACTTCTCAAAGAGCAGTTCCCCAAAATCGTAAACACAAAGTTTACAGCAGGTATGGAGCTTAATCTTGACGATGTTGAAGCAGGCGAACTTGATTACATTGCAATGCTTCACGAGTTCTATGATGAATTCGAAGCAACACTTGCAAAGGCAAAAGATGCAATGCAAGGTGTCAAAATCCAGCTTGAAGAGGATAAAACAGATATCCCCTGTGAAAAGTGCGGTCAGAATATGATAATCAAAGTGGGCAGATTCGGCAAATTCCTGGCATGTCCCGGTTATCCCGACTGTAAGACAACAAAGCCTTATGTTGAGCAGACTCAGGGCAAATGTCCCGTCTGCGGTGCAGATGTTATCGGCAAGAAATCAAAGAGAGGTTACACTTTCTATGGTTGCGGTAACTATCCCGATTGTAACTTTATGACTTGGGATGCTCCCACAAATGAATCCTGTCCCACTTGCGGCAAAACTCTTTTCAAAGCAAGAGGCGGCATTATGAAGTGTCACGCAGAAGGCTGCGGTTATGAGCAGAAGGTATCAAGAAGTAAAAAATCAGCGGAGAATGATGATGAATAAAGCGGCTGTTATCGGCGGCGGTTTCGCAGGTGTTGAGTGTGCAGCTCAGCTTGCAAAAAGAGGTATCTCAGTTGACCTTTTTGAAATGAAACCCGTAAGATTTTCTCCTGCACATAAATCAGATAAACTGTGTGAGCTTGTCTGCTCAAACTCATTCAAAGCAATGAGAACAGAATCAGCATCAGGACTTCTCAAGGCTGAAATGAAGCTTCTTGGCAGCGTTTGTGTTGAATGTGCTGAGAAATCAGCTGTCCCTGCAGGCGGTGCTCTTGCTGTTGACAGAGATGTGTTTGCTTCTCTTGTTACTGAAGTAACAGAAAAGAATCCTCTTATCAACGTTATAAGAGAAGAGATAACAGAGATTCCCAAAGGTTACGATGCAGTTGTTATTGCTGCAGGTCCTCTTGTTTCAGATGCTCTTGCAGCAAGCATAAAAAAGCTTACAGGTAACGCATTTCTGAGCTTTTTCGATGCTGCAGCTCCTGTTATTGAGGCAGACAGTGTTGATATGGACAGTGCTTTTTATCAGTCACGATATGACCGTGGCGGTGAAGATGATTACATCAACTGTCCTATGAATAAAGAAGAATACGAAGCCTTTTATGAAGCACTTGTGAATGCAGAAATTGCAGAGCTTCACGAGTTTGATAAAAAGCGAGTTTACGAGGGCTGTATGCCCGTTGAAATAATGGCAAAAAGAGGTGCTGACACAATCCGTTTCGGACCTCTCAAGCCCGTAGGTCTCCGTGACCCGAAAACAGGGCACAGACCCTGGGCAGTACTCCAGCTGCGTAAAGAAAACAAAGAAGGTACAATGTACAATCTTGTCGGTTTTCAGACAAACCTCAAATTCCCTGAGCAGAAACGTGTTTTCTCAATGATTCCTGCACTTAAAGAAGCGGAATTTGTAAGATACGGTGTTATGCACAGAAATACCTTCATTGATTCCCCCAGACTTCTTAACGGTGACTTTTCTATGAAAGAGCATCCGCATATTTTCTTTGCAGGTCAGATTACCGGTGTAGAAGGTTATATGGAATCAGCTGCAGCAGGTATTATGTCAGGAATCAATGCAGCAAGAAGAATTCTCGGCAAAGAAACAATTATTCTTCCTCCCGAGAATATGATAGGTGCACTTTCACGTTACATAAGTGATGAATTTGTTAAGAATTTCCAGCCTATGGGTGCATCATTCGGTTTGCTTCCTGCGCTTCCCGAAAAAATAAGAGATAAAAAAGAGCGTTACGGTGCTCTGGCAGACAGAAGCCTTACAATGCTCAGAAATACAACAATTGATTGAAGTTGATAAAATGAACGTGTTCGAACAGATAATCGGATATGAATTCAAAAATAAAAAACTTATGCAGAATGCGCTTACTCATTCGTCATACGCAAACGAAATGAACGGCAAAGTTCAGCATAATGAACGTCTTGAATTCCTTGGTGACTCTGTACTCGGTATGATAACCGCTGAATATTTATTTGAAAATCATCCTGAATTGCCTGAAGGTAAGCTTACAAAACTCAGAGCTTCAATGGTGTGTGAAAAATCACTTTTCCGTTTTGCATCAATGATAAAGCTCGGCGAGTTTATGTATATGGGCAAAGGTGAAGTCAATACAGGCGGCAGAGAAAGACCTTCCATACTTGCAGACGCTTTTGAATCGATTATTGCAGCAATATACCTTGATGCAGGTTTTGAAGAGGCAAAGAAATTTGTTCTCGGTTTTATATCAAATGCAGATATCGAAGAGCCTGTTATAAGCGATTATAAAACAGCATTGCAGGAAATTGTTCAGAAAAGCCCCGGTGAAATTCTTGAATATTTTATGGCGGGTGAGTCAGGGCCTGACCATTGCAAAACATTTATTGTTGAAGTCAAACTCAACAGCAATGTTATCGGCACAGGTGAGGGCAGAAGCAAAAAACAGGCTGAACAGATGGCTGCAAAAGAAGCTCTCCGTCTTATGGGCATAAAAGTATGAAACATATAAATGTTGCTTTGTTTGTGCCGCATGAGGGTTGTCCTCATACCTGCTCATTCTGTAATCAGAAAACAATTTCAGGTACGGTAAAAAAGCTCACAAAAGAAGATATCGATTCAGCCGTAAGAATTGCAACGGAAAGAGAATATGATAAGCAAAACAGCGAAATTGCTTTTTTCGGAGGCAGTTTCACAGCTATTGACAGAGAGTATATGATATACCTTCTTGAAAGTGCTTATCCTTATGTGCAAAACGGTGATTTCAGAGGTATCAGATGCTCAACAAGACCCGATGCAATAAATGAAGAGATTCTCTCTCTTCTTAAAAAATACGGTGTCACAGCCATTGAACTTGGTGCTCAGAGTATGGATGATGAGGTTCTTTCTCTCAACGAAAGAGGCCATACGTCTGAGGATGTTGAAAATGCATCTGCACTCATTAAAAAATACGGTTTTGAGCTCGGTCTTCAGATGATGACAGGTCTTTACGGTGATACAGATGTAAAAACAAAAAAGACCGCTGAAAAAATTATTGCGCTGAAACCTCAGACAGTCAGAATTTATCCTACTGTTGTGCTTGAAAATACAGCACTTGAAAAGTTTTACAGACAAGGCATTTATAATCCGCAGACAACTGAAGAAGCTGTTGAAATATGCAGCATACTGCTCGGAATGTTTACGGATGCAGATATTAAAGTTATAAGACTCGGTCTTCATTCGGGCGGAAATGTTGAAGACGGCTATGTTGCAGGAGCTTATCATCCTGCACTCAGAGAATTGTGTGAAAGCCGTCTTTATCTTGAAAAATGCCTGAATAAAATCAAAGAAAATAACTACGGTGAAAATATAACCGTTTTTGTGAATCCGTCAGAAATATCAAAAATGACGGGGCAGAAAAAAAGCAATATTCTTGCTCTTTCATCAATGGGTTACAATGTAAAAATCAGACCCGATGAAAAGCTTACGAAATATACACTTCGGATAGAGGAATAGTATGTACTTAAAATCACTCGAAATGCAGGGATTCAAGTCTTTCCCTGAAAAGACAAAACTTGAATTCGGAAAGGGAATGACGGCTGTTGTCGGCCCTAACGGATCAGGTAAAAGTAATATAGCTGATGCCGTTAAATGGGTTCTCGGTGAGCAGTCAACAAAGTCGTTGCGCGGTTCCAAGATGGAAGACGTTGTTTTCAGCGGTACAAAGGACCGCCGAGCACAGGGCTTTGCTGAAGTTACTCTGCGTCTTGACAATACAGCAAGACAGCTTAATAAAGACAGTGATGAAATCGCAGTAACACGTCGTTTTTACCGTTCAGGTGAAAGTGAATACAAAATCAACGGTGAAACAGTAAGACTGCGTGATATTCACGAGCTGTTTATGGATACAGGTCTTGGCCGTGACGGTTATTCAATGGTCAGTCAGGGTAAGATTGAAGATATGGTTTCTGCAAAATCCGAAGACAGACGTGAAATGTTTGAAGAGGCTGCAGGTATTTCCCATTATCGTTACCGCAGAGCTGATGCCCTTAAAAGACTTTCTCAGGCAGAGGAAAATCTTCTTCGTTTAAGAGATATCCTCACTTCACTTGAAGAGCGTGTAGGCCCTCTTGAGAAACAGAGTGAAAAAGCTCAGAAATTCCTTGTTCTTGCATCAGAAAGAAAGACTCTTGAAATCGGTCTCTGGCTCGATATCCTTGCAAAATCAGCAGACCTTATCAGAGAGCAGAGCAACAAATATACTGTAACTCAGATGCAGTATCAGCAGGTTGAAAAAGACCTTGAAAAGATCATTTCTTCTTCAGAAGAAACTGCAGAAGAAATCAGAAACATAAATGTAAAAATTGATGAGCTTCAGAGAGGTGTCCGCAATTATCAGGACGAAACAGCAACTGTTGATTCTCTCATTGCCGTCAATAAAAACTCGATTGAGCATAACAATGCAACTGTTGAACGCATAGAGCGTGAAAAACTTCAGGAATCTTCATCTGCAACACAGATTGATGAGCAGATTCTTGCAGCACAGAAATCAATTGATGAAACAAAACAGAATATAGACAGCAAAAATGAAGAAATAAAGAATTTTTCACTTGAGCTTGATTCTCTCAGAGAAAAAGATGTCAATGTATCTGATGAATATGTCAGAATCTCAGACACTGTTGCTTCTCTTTCTTCAAAACTCAGTGAAGAAAATATCAAATTTACATCAGCTGCATCTTCTCTTGAAGAAATCGAAAACAGACGTTCTTCTGTTGAAGATGAAATTGCAAACAAAAATAAAGAACTCGAAGAAGTCAAGACTGAAACTGCAGAATGTGAAACTCAGGTTGAACTTCATAGAGAAAAGATTTTTGCATACACAAATTCAGTTTCAGGCTATATGATAAGAGTCAAGTCAAAGGCTCAGAAGGTTGAACAGCATAAATTCACAACCGATAAAGCCTTGCTTGATATTGAGCAGAAGAAAAACCGTATCCGTATTCTTGAAGATATGGAAAAGAATATGGAAGGTTATCAGGGAAGCGTAAAATCAGTTATGAAATCAGCTTCTCACGGCTCTCTTAAAGGCATTCACGGACCTTTGTCTCAGCTTATTTCAGTTCCTGATACATACTCTCTTGCAATAGAAACAGCTCTGGGCAATGCAATTCAGAATATTGTCACAGAGAATGAAAATAATGCCAAAAAGGCAATGAACTATCTTAAAAACGAAAATCTCGGCAGAGCTACATTCTTACCTATGACAACTGTCAAAGGCAGAGATATCGGTGAGGAGAATCTTACTGATTGCGTAGGTTATATGTGTGTTGCATCAGATATTGTTGAGTGTGATGATAAGTATAAAGAAATCATCAGTTCACTTCTGGGCAAAACTGTTATTGCAGACGATATTGATTCGGCAATCAGCATCGGCAGAGAGTATTCTCACAGATTCAAAATAGTTACTCTTGACGGTCAGGTTGTCAATGCCGGCGGTTCAATGACAGGCGGTTCAAAAATCAATCATTCAGGATTCCTTTCACGTGCAAACGAAATTGACAGACTTAAAAATGAAGTTGCCGAAGATGAAAAGAATCTTGCAGAAATGGAAACGGCTCTCAAGAAGCTGAAAGAAGATTACAATGCCGACAATGCGGCTCTTGAAGGTGTCAGAGGTGACCTTATAAGGGAACAGGAAGACAAACTCAAAGCAGAAGGCGCATTATCAGTTGCAAAGAGCAGACTTTCAGCTATTGAAAATACAATCAAGACTCTTACAGATGAGACATTGTCTGCAGCAGAGCGTGTAAAGCATTTTGAAAAAGTAAAATCTGATGCCGAAAATGCTGCAAAAGCAATTGAAAAAGAAATTGAAACATTCCGTGAAAAAGCTGAAGCTCTCAGCGGTGACAGACTCAGTCTTACTGAAAGACGGGATGCTGTCAATGAAAAAGTTGCTGCAGTAAATCTTGAAATTGTCGCATTTATGAGAGATATTGAAAACTTCAATGCTCACATCAAAGACCTTGAAGAGAGGAAAGACTCTCAGGCAGACAGAATCGGCAGACTTGATCTTGAAATAAAAGAAGCTCTCGAGAAGAATGAAAAACTTCTTGTAAAAATCGAGGAGCTTACAGCAAAATCCGACGAGCTGAGAAAACAGACAGAGGATGCAAAGAATGAAATCTCTTCATTCACTCTCAAACGTGATTTCTGCGAAAAACAGTCAGGCGAGCTTCGTCAGCAGGAGAGAGAGAAGACAGAAGAAAAAGAAAAACTCTCAGGTGAACTTGTAAGACTCGAAGAGAAGAAAAATGCCCTTGAAAAAGAGCAGGAAGAAACAGAAACAAAGCTCTACGATGAATACAAACTCACAAGAAGAGAGGCAATGGAGCTTGATATTCAGCTTGAATCTCTTTCAGAGGCAAAGAAACGTCTTGCAGAAATAAAGGGAAAAATAAAAGCACTCGGCAGCGTCAATGTTGCCGCAATTGAAGAATTCAGAGAAGTTTCAGAGCGTTATGAGTTTATGAAAACTCAGCTTGAAGACGTTGAAAAGTCAAAGGCAGAACTTAACAAGCTTATCTATTCGCTTACAGATAAAATGGCAGTTCAGTTCCGTGAAAGATTTGATATCATCAACACAAACTTCACTCATACATTCAAGGAACTTTTCGGCGGCGGTAATGCTGAACTTATTCTTGAAGATGAAAACGATATTCTTGAGTGCGGAATTGAAATCAAGGCGCAGCCTCCCGGAAAGAATGTCAAGAGTCTTTCACTCCTTTCCGGTGGTGAAAAGGGGCTTTGTGCAATTGCATTGTTGTTCTCAATTCTCAAGGTTACACCGTCACCTTTCTGTATTTTCGACGAAGTCGAAGCTGCACTTGATGATGTAAATGTTCTCAGATACGCAAGATATCTCAGAAATATGACAGATAATACCCAGTTCATTCTCATTACACACAGACGCGGTACAATGGAAGAAGCAGATATGCTTTACGGTGTAACAATGCAGGAGCGCGGTGTGTCAAAGCTTTTACAGCTTAAAACTGCGCAGATGGCTCAGGAAATGGGCTTGGAATAGGAGGAAATTAAATGGCAGGTTTATTTAAGAAATTCAGTTTCGGTCTTAAAAAGTCAAGAGATAAGATGGCAAATGCCATTGATGAAATGCTTGACTCTTTTGATACATTTGAAGATGATCTCTTTGTTGAACTTGAAGAAATTCTTGTTATGAGTGACGTAGGTGTTCAGACAGCGGTTGAAATTACCGAAGAACTCCGTGACAGAGTAAAGAAAGAAAAACTCAAGTCAACAAAACAGGTTAAAACAGAAATCAAAAACATTGTTGCCGAAAAACTTTACGGCGGTGAGGATATGGGGCTTATCACTCAGCCTTCAATCATCCTTGTTATCGGTGTAAACGGTGTAGGTAAAACAACAACAATCGGTAAAATGGCATCAATGTACAAAGCTCAGGGTAAAAAAGTTATCCTCGGTGCTGCAGATACATTCAGAGCTGCAGCTATTGACCAGCTTGATGTATGGGCACAGCGTGCAGATGTTGAAATCATCAAACATAAAGAGGGTGCAGACCCTGCTGCTGTTATCTTTGATACAATTCAGGCAGGTAAGGCAAGAATGGCAGATATCCTTATCTGCGATACTGCAGGACGACTTCATAACAAGAAGAATCTTATGGACGAACTCGGTAAGATTTACAGAGTTATTGACCGTGAACTTCCTTACTCTGACCGTGAAGTGCTTCTTGTTCTTGATGCAACAACAGGACAGAATGCCGTAAGTCAGGCAAGAGAGTTTATGAACGTTGCAGAGATTACCGGTATTGTTCTCACAAAGCTTGACGGTACTGCAAGAGGCGGTGTTGTTCTTGCAATAAAGAACGAACTCAAGATTCCCGTTAAGTTTATCGGTGTAGGTGAAGGTATAGATGACCTTCAGCCGTTCAATCCCGGAATGTTTGCGGAAAGTCTTTTCAATGAACTTCCCGAAAGCTATAAAGAAAAGGAAAACGAGGTGTTACCTGTATATGAACAACCGCTCGAAAAAGTCGAACTCACAGACACAAGTGAAGCAGAAGAAATCGTTAAAGAGTTTTTTGAAAACCTCATGGGCGATAGCGAAGAAGACGGACACTCTGATGTATCAGACGGGGCTGACTTCAATGAAAATTATCCCCAGGGAGAATATAGCAACGGAAATAGCGGGGCAGTTCAGACAGGCAGCGAAAGATTCGAACAGGGACAGACGCAGTCCTTCAGTTCAGAAGTCGAAGAAGTCACTCAGAGTGTCGTTACGTCCGATAGTGGAGAAGACTCCGAACTTGATTCACTCTACGGTAGCATCGATAAATTCTATCTCTAATCTTATAGGAAAAGGAGATATAATATGAAATTCCTTATTGCTACACACAATACAAAAAAGCGTGACGAATTAAGCCGTATCTTAAAGCCTCTCGGTATAGATGCCGTAATCGCATCAGATATCGGTATGGAAATCACAGATGCTGAGGAAACAGGCACAACTTTTGCAGAGAATGCAAGAATCAAGGCAGAAAGCGGTTGCCGTGAAACAGGTCTTCCTTGTATCGCTGATGATTCAGGTCTCTGTATTGATGCCCTTGACGGCCGACCCGGTGTTTACTCAGCAAGATATGCAGGCGGTCACGATACACCTTATTCACATAAAATGGCTGTACTTCTTGAAGAAATGAAAGATGTACCCAAAGAAAAAAGAACTGCACGTTTCGTAAGTTCAGTATGCTGTATTTTTCCCGACGGCAGAGAGCTTACAGTTGAAGGCACTTGTGAAGGCTGGATAGGTTTTGCACCCGAAGGTGACGGCGGATTCGGTTTTGATCCCGTTTTCTTCGTTGGTGAAAGAAGCTTTGCAACTTTCACACCTGCAGAGAAAGATGCAGTAAGCCACAGAGGTAATTCATTAAGACTTCTTTGTGAAAAATTACCCGAATTTTTGAAAGGATAATATAAATATGACAGGAAAAGAAAGAGCAGAATGGCGAGCAAAAGCCAATCATCTTGAACCCCTTTTTCAGCTCGGAAAAGGCGGTATTTCTGATGCATTCATCGACCAGGTAAACGGAGCACTCAAAACAAGAGAGCTTATAAAGTTCAAGGTGCTTCTTGAAACATCACCCATCACACCTCGTGAAGCTGCAGATGAAGTTGCAGAAAAAACAGGTGCAGATGTAATTCAGGTTATCGGTGGTGTTATTGTACTTTATAAATTCAATCCCGAATTGCATAAAGACGAAAAGAAGAAAAAGCCCAAGGTAAAGGCAAGAAAAATGAGCCGTTTCGGTTACGAAAAGCCCACACCTCCCAGCAAAAAAGCTCAGAAAATGGCTGCACAGCGTAAGGCTGCGGCTGCAAGAAAGGCTGCAAAATGAAAATAGCTATGTATGGCGGAAGTTTCAATCCGCCTCATAACGGTCATTTGCATCTTGCTGAAGAAATCAGCAGAAAACTAATGCTTGATAAAGTGGTGATAATTCCTTCGAATATATCTCCGCAGAAAACAAATAATGGCAATATTGACCCTCTTCACAGAATCAATATGTGTAAAAAAGCTTTTTCTTCAGAGCTTTTTGAAGTATCAGACTGTGAAATTGCAAGGGGAGGCAGAAGTTTCACTTTTGACACACTTAATTATCTTAAAACATTATATCCCGATGATGAATTGTATCTTCTTATGGGCGCAGATATGCTTCTGTCTTTCCATACATGGTACAGATATGAGGATATTCTTTCACTCTGCAGTATATGTGCTGTTTCACGTGATGATAATGATAATGCAGAAGTGCTCAGAAGTTATGCAGAAAGCCATCTTGCAAAAGGTAAAGTATATGTTGTTGATATAAAACCTTTTGAAGTAAGTTCATCAGAAATCCGTGAGAAACTTGCAGATGGTGAGAATTGTGAAAATCTGCTCTTGGCGGAAGTTTCTGATTATATAAAGGAAAATAAATTATATGTTCAGTAAATATGAGTCTTATGTAGACATAATAAGAAATAAGCTTTCACCTTACCGTTTTAATCATTCCGTGGAAGTTGCAAAATCTGCAGCATATCTTTCGGAAAAATACGGCGGTGACAGAGAAAAAATGATTCTTGCAGGTCTTCTACACGATGTGCTGAAAGAGGCAGGCAAAGAGGAAATTTTCAGTTATGTTGAAAAATTCGGAATGAATCTTTCCGCGCTTGAAGAAAAGACACCGAAGCTGTGGCACGCACCCGTCGGTGCTGAATATATCCGTAATGAGCTGAATATTCAGGATGAAGAAATCATTGATGCCGTGAAATATCACACAACGGGCAGAAAAAATATGACTCTGAGTGATAAGATTCTGTTTATTGCCGATTTTATATCTGCAGACAGAGATTATAACGGAGCCGATGAAATGCGTGAAAGGGCAGAAGTGAGCCTTGAACACGCAATGGATATGGGACTTTCTTTCACAATAACAGACCTTGTTGAAAACGGCAGACCTGTTCATCCCGATACAATTGATGCTTATAATGATATAAAATTATAAAGGAGAAAAAAGATGGAGAATATAGATATCGTAGCAAAAGCTGTCAGAGCGCTTGATGATAAAAAAGCAGAAGAAATCAAAGTAATTAAGATTTCGGAATTGACAGTTATGGCTGATTATTTTATAATAGCAAACGGTAACTCAAACACTCATGTCCGTGCACTTGCAGAAGAAATTGAATATGCTCTTAATCAGGCAGGCGAAAAGCCCAGAAATATTGAGGGCAGATCAACAGGCTGGATACTTCTTGATTACAGCAGTGTTATGGTACACGTCTTCACTTCCAGAGACAGAGATTATTATAATCTTGAAAGACTCTGGCAGGACGGCGAAGAAATTGATATAACAGACTTTATCAGTGAATAATTTCTCAAAGGAGATTTTTATAATGAATTACGATTTTAAGTCTGCCGAGGCAAAATGGCAGAAAAGATGGGAAGAATCAGGTGTATTCAATGCATCAGATGACTACTCAAAACCTAAATTCTACGGTCTTGTAGAATTCCCTTATCCCAGTGGTGCAGGTATGCACGTAGGTCACATTAAGGCATACAGCGGTCTTGAAGTTATTTCAAGAAAAAGAAGACTTCAGGGATACAATGTTCTTTATCCTATCGGTTTTGACGCTTACGGTCTTCCCACAGAAAACTATGCTATCAAGACAGGTATTCATCCCCGTCAGGTAACAGATACAAACATTGAAAAGTTCACTTCACAGCTCAAAAAGGTTGGTTTCTCATTTGACTGGACAAAGGTTATCGATACAACTGAAGAAGGCTATTACAAGTGGACACAGTGGATTTTCCTCAAGATGTTTGAAAAGGGTCTTGCTTTCCGTGATAAGACTCTTGTAAACTATTGTCCCTCATGTAAGGTTGTTCTTTCAAACGAAGACTCTCAGGGCGGTAAGTGTGACATCTGCCACAGCGATGTTGTCCAGAAGTCAAAGGACGTATGGTATCTTCGTATCACAGAATATGCAGACAAGCTTCTCGAAGGTCTTGAAGAAGTTGATTACCTTCCCAATATCAAGCTTCAGCAGGTTAACTGGATCGGTAAGTCAAGAGGTGCATTCGTTAACTTCTCCATCAAGGGTATTGATGAACAACTCAAGATTTACACAACACGTCCCGATACACTTTTCGGTGTAACATTTATGGTTATTGCTCCCGAGCATCCCATTATTGATAAATATGCTGATAAGATCGGCAATATGGATGCTATCAAGGCATACCGTGAAGAATGCAGCAAGAAGACAGAGTTTGAAAGAACTCAGCTTGTTAAGGATAAGACAGGTGTTTGCATCGACGGTCTTACTGCAATCAACCCCGTAAACGGCAAGGAAATCCCTGTTTACATATCAGACTATGTTATGATGGGCTACGGTACAGGCGCAATTATGGCTGTACCTGCACATGACAGCCGTGACTATGATTTTGCTAAGAAGTTCGGCATTGATATTATCGAAGTTATCAAGGGCGGTGACATTTCAGTTGAAGCTTATGGAGGCGACGGCGAAATGGTTAACTCCGAATTCCACAACGGCTTCACAAATAAAGCAGATTCAATCGCAAAAATGATCG
>JAZTWP010000033.1:0-136993 GCA_045636025.1 Acutalibacteraceae bacterium
GAAATATATGATTCCCAATATTTTTGTTCATCTCGATGATATACCTCTTACATCAAGCGGTAAAATTAACAGAAAAGCTCTCCCCTCTGTTGACCTTGAAAACATTGAATCAATAACAGAATATGTTGCTCCGGAATCTGATAATGAAAAATTCATCTGCGACGCTTTTGCAAGAATTCTAGGAACAGAGTCAATCGGCAGAAATTCTGATTTCTTTGAGATGGGCGGTACAAGCCTTTCCATGATTTCTCTGCTGAGTGAAAATGCTTTTGAGGATATTTCTGCTGCTGAATTTATGCAGAATTCCACCCCGGCTGCTCTTGCCGCCGCAATGAGATCAAAAAACAGCAATAGCCCGTTATATCTTGAGCCGTTGTATATTTCAGGCAAATCTGAAAAAATACTGATTCTGACTCCATTCGGCGGAGGCGGTGCAGAAGCATTCTCACGATTTGTGAATGAATACAGAAAGATTCACGATGAGGTTTCTGTCTATTTCATACGTTTTCTTCATTCTGACGCTGACTGCGAAAAAGCTGCAACAGAAATCGAAAACACATTTTCAGGCTGTCAGGTTTCATTCTACTCACACTGTGTAGGTGCAGCAGTGGCTATGAAAATTATTGAAAAACTTGAAAAAGACAACTTCAGAGTAATGCATTATTATGCAGCCGCAATTATTCCCACTGAAATCCGTAAAAAGAAAAACAGCTGGAAAGTTGTCCCTGATTTTATGCTCAGCCTCGTGCTTGACAATTCAGGAGCAAAGCTTAAAAATGTTTCAAAAGAAACACGCAGACGCATACTGATGCAATTCAGAAAAGATACAGATTACTCAACTGACGTTTTTTATAAATTCTCAGAAAAATTAAAAACTCCCGTTACTTTAATTATAAGCAAAGATGATTTCTTTACCAAAAATTATAACGATGCTTATAAATGCTGGCACAACTATGCTGAAAATATAAAGGCTGTCAGATTTATCGATTCTGAATCACATTATTTCCAGACAGATAATGCAAAAGAATTTGCAGAATTTATAGACATATAAAAAAAAGAAGGAGAAACTCCTTCTTTTTTTATTTTCTTCTCTTTTTCTTGTGGTGAACAACCTGGTTTTCTTTTTTTGTTGTACCCTTTTTAATCTGATGATAATTGTAATCAATTTCATCTGAAGCATCCTGAAAATATTTTCCGAAGCTGAATTCCATTGTATAAAGTCTGCTGATTTTTTCACCGAAAACAACAGCAATAATATAGAAAATCACACCGAAAACAACACCTGCAAGACAAAGAATGTGATACAGTTTAAGATTGAGAAAAACATCAGGTTCACTTCTTAAAAATTCACTGCAGAAACGTGTTGATGAATAAAGAATAAGATATATCGGAAACAGTGTTCCGGTTTTTGCTTTTTTTCTGATAATCGAAAGAAAAACAAAAATTGATAATGCAAATCCCATTTCTATAAGCTGAACAGGCACTTCGTAAAGCCCTGTTTCGTAATTATACAAACCGTGTTCCCATTCAATTCCGTTACAGCATCCTGCACAGAAGCAGCCGAATTTTGAAAAAATAAGACCTAATGAATAAGACGGTGCTATAAGGTCAACAGTTCTGAGAAGATCTGTTCTCAGAATAAAACATAAAACCGCAATAATCAACGGACCTATCAGCGCTAAACCGAAGTAATTTGCACCAGTTCCCAACATTTTGCCGACCCATATATTATATTCACCGGAAATAATATATTGCACAATTGTTAAAATTAAAATTTCAAGCACTACAATTATTGTTTCAATCGGAAATTTTTCCTTTTTGCTCTTCACATATTCAACAAGAGGTTTTGCAGCATTACATGTGACAAGTTTCATTTCCCTGAATCTGGAAAAATTCAGGATTATAACAAGTACCGCACCGACCAGAATAAATATGTCATAGAGAGCAAGATCTGCTGTTCTCATAAATTCAATCATTTTATCACGCTCTTTTCTTTTGTGTGTAAGTATATCACGTTTTTTATGGTTTTTCAAGATATCGGAAGTTTTTATGTTTTCTGACACATTATTTATTGTTGATAAATAAAACAAGTCAGGAAACATAATGCTTCCTGACTTCCTGTTAATTTTCTGATTACTTCTTATCGCCTTTCTTTTCGTAACCGAATGTTGATGCGAAAAGGTCAATCTTGAATGCTTTGATTACTGAGCTGAAAAGTCTTGAACCCTGAACAGGCATCATACGATTGAATCTGCCCATTGCATTGCCGTCAAAACCGACAACTATGTATGACTTCTTGTGTAGAATTCCTCTGAGGATTGTGTTGACAGCCTTGTCACAGGGAGTCGAAACCATATTGATAAGGTCCATACCGTTTGTTTCACCCTGATTTCTGAAAATATCTGTCTTTGTGAAGCCGGGACATACAAGACCGATGTAAGCTTCGCCACGGAGTTCTTCTCTCATAGCCTCTGTAAGCCCCTTAACAGCAGCCTTACTTGCAGAATACATTGATGTACCGCCCAGAGCCATAAGTGCTGCAGATGATGCAACATTGATAATAGCAGGTGTTGAGCTCTTCATAAGAAGAGGAAGCATAATTTTTGATGAATATGCTGCTGAATAAAAGTCGATATTGATTGACTCATCAATTTCTTCCTTTGTATAGTTCATAAGACGGTCAAATCTGGGAAGAACACCTGCATTATTGATAAGAACATCAGGTTTTATATCGTTTTCAACAAGCCAGTCGTGGAAGCTCTGCCAGTTATCATAGCTTGAAACATCAAAAAGCTTATATGAAAACAGCTTTGCATAATCGCCGAGCTCTTCAACGAATGCTACCATTTTCTTTTCGCTTCTTGCAACACCGATAACCTTACAGTTATGCTCTTTCATAAGCCTTTCTGCAAGCATTTTACCGATACCGCTTGATGCGCCTGTGATAATAACGGTTTTATTATCAATCCATTTTGACATAGTACACACCCCACATAAATTTTGTAATATGTAATAAAGTATATCACAAAAAATTCATATTTTCAACAGTTTATTAACATATTATGTGTTTTTTTTATTCAATTGATACTGTTAATCATTTTCAATGATTAACAACACTGTACATTATGAACAAAAATTTAATACACAGTAAATTTAGAATTAATGATTACACTTATGTATTGATATCCTATTTGCAAAAAAATAAAATAGAATCATAACTCTTTAAGGGGCGATTATATGAAGATTGCAGATTTTGATAAAAACATTATCAGAAACAATGTTGATTACAGTATAGAAAAAATAACCGAGATAATAGAAAAAATCGGAGGCAGAGAATCTGCAAGTCCGGAGGCTTTCAAAGCTATGGAACTTCTTCGTGAAGACCTTGAAAAATATGCCGATGAAACTCATTACGAAACATACAAAATGGCACGTAAAGCCTTTCAGCACTTCACAAAAACAATAAGTGCGGTCACTATCGGTGCAATCGGTGCAGGCAGTCTGCTTAAATTTGCAAAACCTCAGAAATTGGGTAAACTTGCAGGTCTTGCATCAAAGAAAATTGTTCCGCACGCAATTGTCAGCGCAGCAACCGTGGGAAGCCTTACTGTCACAGCTTTTGAATTTCTTCTTTATAAGCAGTTTACAGACGTGCTTTACAAAAAAGTAACAGGTCACAACCTGATTGCAACAAGAAAAGCCGCGGGAGAAACAAAAAAACGTATTGTAATTAACGGACATATTGACTCAGCATACGAATGCAGACATACATACTACGGAAATGGCTGGGGTATGACTCCTCTTATGGCAGGCACAATAGTTTCACTTATAGCATCAGCCGTTATGTCATCATTTTCTGTTATTGCAGAGCTTGCAGGCAAAAATAACAGATTAACTAAGTTTGTTGCGGATAAAGGGTATCTTTTCCATCTGTTTACACTTCTCAATATGATAACTCTTTATCTTTTCATTGACTTCAAACGTGTTGTACCCGGTGCAAATGATAACCTGACAGGCACACTTGCCGCCGCAACTGCACTCAAGATGCTTGATGAAGCAGGTATAAGATTTGAAAACACCGAAGTTGTTGCAATGATAACAGACGGTGAAGAAGCAGGTCTCAGAGGTGCAAAGCAGTTTGCAAAGGACCATTATAACGATTACGTAAACTCAGGCGTTGAGACATCGGTGCTTTGTATTGATACCCTTGCCGATTTTGACTTTATGAATGTTTATAACAGAGATATGTCAGGCACGGTAAAACATGACCCGAAATTCTGTCAGCTTGTAATGGATTCCGCAAGAGAGCTCGGCTATGACGGGGTGAAGTTTGCAAATGTATTCTTCGGATCATCAGATGCTGCAGCATTCTCTCAGGAAGGAATTTCAGCAACATGCCTTGCTGCTATGGATCCTGCACCTGCAGATTACTACCACAACAGAAAAGACAGCTATGACCGTCTTGAACCCGAAACAATAAAAGCAGGTTACGAGATAATTATGGCATCAATTCTCAATTTTGCAGATGAGAATAATAAAACAGAAAACAGTTGATTTCAATACATAAAAAAATCCGGGGCAGCAATGTCCCGGATTTAACTGTTTGTTGAAAAAGCAAAAATGATATGATATAATAATCAGCAAGGTGATTATTTATGAAATTAAAAAACAACACATCATCAGACATTGTTGTTATAAACGGAAATGAAGAGCTGTTATGCAATGCAGGCAGCTTTCTCACCTTTGAGTGTGCAGATGATGAGTTATACATAAAAAATGCTGAAAAAACCCCTCTTGTCAGACACATAAAAATGCTCAGATACAAGGGTAAAAACAGTATCAGGGGTATGGTCAATTATTTTCATCCCGGATTTTATTTCAATTATACAATGCATGTTATTCCAAATAAGTTTATGAAAGAACTTACTGTTGAAAGACATTGCTTTTCACTTCACGACATTGTTGTTTTCAGCACTCTCTCGGTAAAGGAAAAAGTAAAAACAGAACTTTGTTTTGAAAACAAAACTGTGCAGAGGCTTCTTTCTCTTTTTATCACACTTTTTGCAGTTCCCGTCAGCTTATTTCTTACGCTTATCACATTTGTTGCTGTAAGCGGAATTTTTACCGATTTTGATTGGTCTTTTGTTTTTGTGACAGCACTTTGTCTGATTTTTTCTGTTGCATTTATCGGTATTATGAAAAATTTTCACCGACTTTTAAGACCTGATAAATACGTAGAAACACTCTCACAAAAAGCAAAGACAATTATTATAAAAAGCATCAGCCCACATTTTCTGAGCTATTTCTGATTATCATTCATACAAGGAGGATTCATAATGAAAAATTATGACATTGCGGCATTTATCTGGCCGTCCTACACAGGTGACGAACCGAGAACACGTATTTTCTGGCCCGAGGGTTACGGTGAATGGCAGACTGTAAAAGCTATGACAAACCGAGGATACAAAGGCTGCAGATGGCCCAGAATACCCACCTGGGGATATGTGAATGAAGCTGACAGCAGAGTTATGGAAATGCAGATTGCCTGCGCTGTTGAGCACGGTGTAAATGTTTTCATTTATGACTGGTACTGGTATGATAACAGACCTTTCCTTGAAAACTGCCTTAATGACGGTTTCCTGAAAGCAAGAAACAACACAGATATGAAATTCTGCCTTATGTGGGCAAATCACAACGCTACACATCTCTGGGACAAGAGAAATTCAGACAAAGACCTCGACACGGTTATCTGGTCAGGTGTTGTAACTCCCGAAATATTTTCAGATATCTGTGACAGAACAATCGAAAAGTATTTCAAAAAAGAAAACTACTACTGTATTGACGGCTGTCCCGTTTATATGATTTTTGATATTGACAATTTTATACGCTCATTCGGTACAAGTGATGAATGCAAAAAAGGACTTGATGAATTCCGCAGAAAAACTGTTGCGGCAGGCTTCAAAGACCTTCATTTTCAGGTTGTACATTGGAGAGACCGTGTCTTCAACTGGCTTCGTGATGATGATTCACAGAAAGGTGTTATTTCTTCTCAGATGTATGACTTCCTCGATGTGGATTCCGTCACAAACTACAGCTGGGGCGGAATAACCGACTTTGACGGAGATTTCAATGATATCTGCAACAGCTACATTGATGAATACAAAAAAATCGCCTCAACACTCAATGTTTCATATTATCCGAGTCTTTCCGTAGGCTGGGACAACAATGTAAGATTCAATGAATTTGTTCCCGGTGTGGTGGAAAACAACACTCCCGAAAATTTCAAAGCAGCCTGTGAAAAAATCAAGGAACTTGCCGATGATTCAATGAAAAAAGGCATTATGAAAGCTCCGTTCATCACGGTAAACAGCTGGAATGAATGGACAGAAACAAGCTATCTTCAGCCCGATGACCTCTACGGCTACGGATATCTTGAAGCAATCAAAGAAGTTTTTCTCGGTGAATAATTATGGTGATTAAAGATATTCCTTACGGAAGTCACGAAAGACACATAGTTGACATTTTTATACCCGAAAAAGTCAGAAAAGATTCAGGTATCATTTTTTATATCCACGGCGGAGGCTGGACAAGTGCAGACAAATCTGTGCATCACCCCGATTGTGAGCATTTCGCATCACTCGGATATATAAGCGCCACAATGAATTACCGTTATGTTGACAGTAATATAACAGTATATGATGAACTTGATGACATAACTTCAGCTCTTGAAACGGTAAAAAATGTTCTTTATAAAAACGGATACAATGCAGAAAAACTGATTCTTTCAGGCGGCTCTGCAGGTGCTCAGCTTGCACTTATGTATGCTTACACAAGATTCAGCGAATCCCCTGTTATGCCCGTTGCTGTCTGTGCATACTGCCCTCCCGTAAATATGGAAAGAGCTGACTTTCTCTTAGGCATTTCAGGTGAATTTGAAGACTGGAAATACGGTGTTCTTTCTGCCTGCTGCGGTGTAAAAATATGCAGGGAAAATCTGCTTTGCGATGCACAGCAGACAGCACTTAAAAAGATTTCACCAATGCAGTATGTTACAGAAAACTGCGTCCCCACAGCCGTTTTCCACGGCAGAAATGATGAACTTGTACCCTTTGAACACGCAGTTGAATTTGTGAATCTGCTCAGTGAAAAAGGGGTTAAAAATGATTTCCTTATTTATGAAAACTCAGGTCACGCTCAGGACAAAGACCCTGAAAAAGTTATTGAGTCAAAAGAAATCATAAAAAATTACGCTGAAAAGTATTTTTGATACACAGTCAGGAGAATAACAATGAATAATTCAAAAATCAGATTCGGCATTGTGGGAACAGGAACAATCGCCCACCGTTTTGCCGAAGCAATCAAAAACACATATAACGCAGAACTTGTTGCTGTTGCATCAAGAACAAAAGAAAATGCGGAAAAATTCGGCAATGAATTCGGCATTCCCGTGCGTTTTGATTCCTATGAGAAAATGGCTAAGTCAGATATGATTGATGCAGCTTATATTGCAGTACCACATTCAGGACATATTGATTGTTCAATTCTTATGATGAATCACGGCAAACATGTTCTTTGCGAAAAGCCTATGGCTGTAAACAGCCGTGAAGCTGAAGAAATGTTTGTATGTGCGAAGAAAAACAATGTACTTCTTATGGAAGCAATGTGGGCAAGGCTTGTGCCGGGCACAATCAGAATGCTTGAACTTGCAGAAAACGGTGTTTTCGGTGACATTCTCGGTGTTGAAGGAAAATTCTGCTACACAATGGATGAAGACGAAATGGATCATCATGTCTTCAAATCAGAAAACGGCGGAGGATCACTTCTTGATGTAGGTGTTTACGGTCTTAATTTTGCAAGCTGGTACCTCGGCAAAGACATTACGGATATCAGAGCAATGTCTGACACCTATAACGGGATTGACAGCCATATGTGTGTACTGATGAAATATTCTGACGGTGCGATTGCCGATATTTCAAGTGCAATTCTTTTAAGAAAACCGAATGAAGGTTTTGTTTACGGAACAAATGGATATGCACGACTTCCCAGATTCTATGCTCCTCAGGAGATTGAGATTCATCTCAACGACGGTACAAATGAAACAATTTCAGTACCTTACAAAGGTAACGGTTTTGAAGAACAGATTGAACATTTCTCTGATTGTGTAAACAAAGGACTCACAGAAAGCCCCGTTGTAACACACGAGCAGACTCTTTACATCACAAAACAGATGGATGAAATAAGAAAACTCACAGGTATTGTTTATCCTCAGGACAATTAATCCACACATCATTTATTTTACATAAAAAAATCCTCCCTCAGCAGATTTTACATTCTGCCGAAGGAGGATATTTTTATTATTTATTCAACAACAATTGTGTTTTTAAGCTCCTGACCTGCTTTTGCATAGGGGCTGTATGAACATACCTTCACGGTATACTCACCTGCTGAAAGATTGCCGAGATTTACGCTTACGGGGTCATCTGTTGCTCTTACATATTCAGAGATAACGGTTTTTTCAAAAACAGTTTTGTTTTTGCTGTCTGTTACCTTGATTTTGTAATTTTCTGCCTCATAATACCCCTTTGCCTCAGGAAATGAGATAATCACTTCACCGTTTTCTGAAACAGAAGAAGTTACCGCAGAGTTTTCGGGGAATTCGGGACTTGTATCAAGTGATTTCTGCTGATACCAGTTATATGTTCTCTTTGATGCATCTGCAAGGTTTGTGAAATAGTATTCAACATTGCTGAAGAACATTCTGTTTGCAACATCATAAAGTCTCATTCTTACATTGCCGTTTACATCGCATTCAACAAGCCATGCACCGCCTGATTCACCGGGAGCATCCTGGTCACCTTCAATGTAATTGAGGTTGCCCATAAATGCAGAAAGTGAGCCGCAGCCGATTGCTGTGAATTCACCCTGCCATACACTTCTGGGGTCGCTTGGTGAATAGTGTGAATGACCTGAGAAATCAACAACCTGAGGATATTTGCTCAGTACTGTACGAAGAGACATATCACCCCAGTTGACACTGCCGTAAACTGTAAGAGTGGGATGAGGATGATTATAAACAAAAACGGGCTTTGAAGGGTCTTCTTTCACGGCAGCAGCAATTGTTTTGTCAAGCCATACCATTTTGTTTGTGAAGCTCTTGCCGTCATCGTCATAAGAAACACCGATAAAGTGATATCCGTTGATAACAACATCTGTATCAACATCTTTATTTATGTATTTTTTGTATACTTCATAACCTACTGTTGCGTCAACATCACGGTAATCAATAAATTCGTGATTGCCGAGTACTGTGAGCACCTGTGTTGATTCTTTTACATATTCTGCAATAATTTTATTGTACATCTGATACTGTACTTCTGCACCGCCGCCTGAGAAGTCACCTGCAACCATAATTGCATCAAGATTCTTATATTCCTGAGTCTCGCTGTAGGCATACATATCTGCAATAAGTTCTCTGAATCTCTTGGCATTTTTCTGGTCTTCTTCACCGTTAAGATGAATATCTGAACAAGCGATAAAACGAAGAACTGGTGTGAAATCATCAGGTGTTTTTATTTCCGTTCCTGTTGTGCCGCTTTTTATTCCCTGAAAAACAAAAGCAACACTTATAAGTGATGTAAGGAACTTTGAAATAATCTGTGAAAAAATATTAGTCATTATAAAGACTTCCTTTATTAATTTTCTATGCAGACGATTATACTCTTTTATCTATAAAAGGTCAACATATTTTTAGAAGTTTATACTGCATATTTCAGAACAAAAAAACATATAAAAAAATCAAAAACATAATTTGACTGTAAATTTTCAATGTGCTATAATCAGCCTGACATCACAATTTTTCAGGAGTGATAAATATGGCAGACAAATGGATATGGCTTCCCGTTTCAGTATATCCCCACAATCAGACAACACGCTATGATGCTTTCAACGGCAATGCTGAAGACACATTTACCGTTGCTGAATTCACAAATACTTATGATTTCGGCAAAAAAATTGCATCAGTCAGACTCCGTTTCTGTGCAGATACAGAATTCCAGCTTTTCTGCAACGATGAAATCATTGCAACAGGTCCCGCAGTTGTGGGCGGTGATTTCCTCGGCAACGGAAAACCCCGTGAATGGTATTATGCAACAGAAACCGAATGCTGCACAGACAAACAGACTCTCAGCTTTTTTGCAAGAGTCAAAATGTGCCCCGTACTTATCTGCGAATACTCAAAAGGTCACGGCGGTTTTATGCTTAATGCAGATGTTGTTTTTGAAGACGGCACAACTGAACATATCTCAACAGATGAAAGCTGGAAAGTGAGAAAAAATTCAGCTTACAGTACTCCGCTGTTTTTTGACGGCACAATTGCGCCCGATGATTATGTAAATGCAGAAATCACCGCTGATATCTGGAATTGCGAAACAGCTCCCATTCCGCCCCGTACCGAAAATGAAATTATTGCAGGCAATATCACTCTTGCACCCGGTGAAGAAACCGAAAAAGAGCTTACTCTTGATATGATTTACGCAGGTTTTCTTCACATTTCAGCAAAAACAGATTCTCTTGTAACCGCAGAACTTAAATTCAGAGAAATTGATGAAGAAAACAACCACATTGAGAAAGTAAAACTTACAGAAGGCAGCGATTACAGAAGTTTTTATATGCACAGCTCAGGAAATATTCTTGTGCACCTGAAAAATGAATCAGACACAGAATCATCAGTAAAAATAGGATTTATCACAACCTGCTACCCCGTTACATCTGTTGCACGCACCGTAACAAGTGACAATGAAATAAACGATATTCTCAAAGTCTGTGAACACACACTCAGATACTGCCGTCAGACTCATCATCTTGACAGTCCCCGTCATTGCGAGCCTCTTGCCTGCACAGGTGACTATTACATTGAAACCTTAATGACTTCTGTTTCTTTCGGTGATATGCGTCTTGCGGAATTTGATATTCTCAGAACTGCAGAACTTTTAAGACACAATGACGGACGTATTTTTCACACAACATACAGCCTTATCTGGGTCAGAATGCTTTATGACACATATATGATAAGCGGAAATTTCAGTCTTCTTGAAAAATGCCGTGACGCTCTCGATATGCTTATGGACAGATTCCTTACATATATCGGTGACAACGGACTCATTGAAAATCCGCCTGATTATATGTTTGTTGACTGGATTTATATTGACGGTATCACTATGCATCATCCGCCGAAATGTCTCGGTCAGACAGTGCTGAATTTATTCTTCTATATGGCTCTTGATTATGCCGTAAGAATCTATTCTCTTCTCGCTTACAATGAAAGAAGTGAAAAATTCACAAAACAGAAAGAATCAATAAAAAAAGCCGTAAACACATTGCTTTATGATTCTGAAAAAGGAATGTTTTTTGAAGGTCTCAACACTCCCACAGATGAAAAATTACTTGGTGAATGGATGCCTCAGAATATTGAAAAAAGATATTATCTCAAGCAGTCAAACATCCTTGCCGCATACACGGGAATCTGCGGAAAAGACACCGCAAAAATAATTATTGAAAAGGTTATGTCAGATGAAATAAAAGGCGATGTACAGCCGTATTTTATGCATTATCTGCTTGAAGCGATCTGCGACAACGGCCTGAGAGACAAATACACAATCCCCGTTATTGAACGCTGGAAAGCATCTGTAAAAGAGTGTTCAAAAGGTCTTGCAGAGGGCTTTGTTGCACCTGAGCCGACATACAAATTTGACCACAGTCATGCCTGGGGCGGTACACCTTTGTATTCACTGACAAAAGCACTCACAGGGCTGTCAATTGACGAAGCAGGATATAAAAAAATCACACTTTCACCCTCTCTTCTCTGTCTTGAAAGTGCAGTTGCGGAAATCCCGACACCATTCGGTTTTATAACCTGCAAAATGGAAAAAGGCAAAGCTCCCGAATTCTCAATTCCCGAAGAAATACAAGCTGAAATACAGTAAAAAAAATTACAGGATTATCTGTGCAAAAGGCACTGTAATCCTGTTTTTTATTAAGATTACATCAATTCAGATTTTGTGGATTTTTATAACATACTGTTATGAAATTATGAACAAGCTGTAAAAGAAATTAGAAATTATGACCTTTTTATTGACTAATTGTTAATTTGTAAATATAATTTATATGATAAATTGAAATTATTCAATGAAAAAATGTAAAGGAGACTTAAAATGAAATTTGCTGATTTTGACAAAAAAATCATTAAAGACAATGTTGATTACTCCGTAGAAAAAATTACAGAAATCATCAAAAAGGTCGGCGGCAGAGAGCCCGGCAGTAAAGAGTGTTTTGAAGCTCAGGAAATGCTCCGTAAAGACCTTGAAAAATATTGTGATGAAACACATTATGAAGATTACAAGATGGCCCCCAAGGCTTTCCTTGCATTCACAAAAGGCGTAAGTGCTTCAATCATCGGTGCTATCGCAGCAGGCGGTGTGCTCAAATATGTAAAACCTGAAAAGCTCGGTAAACTCGGCAAACTCGCAAAGTGCAAGTCACTTCCCCACGCAATCGTAGGCGGAACAGCTATTGCAGGTCTTACAGTTACAGCAATGGAATTCCTTCTTTACAAAGAATTCTGTGATCCCTTCTTCAAGAAGGTTACCGGTAAAAACCTTATTGCTACAAGAAAGGCAACAGAAGAAACAAAGAAGAGACTTGTTATCAACGGTCATATCGACTCTGCATATGAATGGCGACACACATACTACGGCAAGGGCAAGGGTATGACTCCCATCATGGCAGGTTCAATCGTTACAGGTATTGCATCTGCAGTTCTCAGTACTGTTACAGCAATCACAACAGCTTCAGGTTGCAACTCAAAGTTTGCTAAGGTGCTTGACAAGTACTCATTCCCCTTCCACTTCTTCACAATCCTCAATATGCTTACTCTGTTTGCATTTGTAAACTTCAAGAATCTTGTTCCCGGTGCTAACGATAACCTCACAGGTACTCTTGCAGCTGCTGCAGCTCTCAAGATGCTTGACGAAGCAGGTATCAACTTCAAAAATACAGAAATCGTTGCAATGATCACAGACGGTGAAGAAGCAGGTCTCCGCGGTGCAAAGCAGTTTGCAAAAGATCACTACAAAGAATATATGGAATCAGGTGTTGAAACAGCAGTTCTCTGTGTTGATACACTCTGCGACCTTGAATACCTCAACGTTTACTCAAGAGATATGACAGGTACAGTTAAGCACGACCAGGATTTCTGCAACCTTGTTATGGATGCTGCTATTGAAGCAGGTCACACAGACCTTGAATTCGCAAACGTATTCTTCGGTTCATCAGACGCTGCTGCATTCACACAGGCAGGTATCACAGCAACTTGTCTTGCAGCTATGGATCCCGCTCCCGCTGACTACTATCACAACAGACGTGACAGCTATGACAGACTTGTTCCCGAAGCAATCGAAGCAAGTTATGACATCATTATGTCAACAATCCTCAAGTTTGCTGACGAAGATGTTACTCCCGAAAAGAAGTAATCACAATATAAACAGCAAAACCGCAGACACCAAGGTGTTTGCGGTTTTTTGTAAATTATTGTTTGTCGGGATATTTGAAGAAATTAAAATAAAGCTTGTAGGGGCGTTAATCTAACGCCCGATTGTGAGCAAAGCGAACAATAACGGCTTCGCCGTTGCTTTTTCCTGCGGAAAAACACACTTCGTGTGCGGGCGATGAATCATCGCCCCTACAGGGGTTTGTTAGACAAATTATTGTTTGTTATCCCAACTTTTTTCTCAGTTCCTGAAGAATAACCTTTTCACGGCGTGACACCTGCACTTGTGTCATACCGAGTTTTTTTGCAGTAACGGTCTGTGTAAGCCCCTGAAAATAACGGAATTCCACGATTTTTCTGTCATTGTCGGACAATTTTTCAACTGCCGCTTTAAGTGCAATACTGTCACCCATTTCTTCTGTTGTATCACCGATGGTAACATCAAGTTCAGAGCATTCTCCGCTTTCGTCATCTACAGTCAAAGACAATACAGGAAGCACCGCACAAAGCAGTTGTGATGTTTCGGCAACTTCAAGACCTGCTTTTTCCGCTAACTCGCTGATTGCAGGCTCTCTGCCCGATTCTTTTATCATTTCTTCTCTGAGAGTCATAAGATTCCTTGCTTTTTCCTTATCACTTCTTCCAACTTTGATTGCACCGCCATCACGGAAAATACGCTTTATTTCACCGATAATTGCAGGTACGGCATAGGTTGAAAACATAAAACCTCTTGTTTCATCAAACCCCTCTGCTGCCTTGAGAAGACCGATACAGCCTGACTGCACAAGGTCTTCATAATCCACACCTTTGCCTCTGAATCTGTTGGCACAGGCGTGAACAAGTCCCATATTGTTTTCAACAAGAACATTTCGCTCTGCTATGTTACGGCTCATCTGAAATCCTTCCCCGAATTTTCTTATAAATCGTAACCGTTGTGCCTTTTCCCTCTTTTGAAGTTACTGTCAGTTTGTCTGAAAAACACTCCATTACAGAAAAGCCGAGACCGCTTCTGTCATCACCGCCCGTTGTAAAAAGCGGCTCACGTGCTTTTGCGACATCGGCAATACCTATACCTCTGTCACGGATTCTGACGCACAGCATATTATCGGGATAAAGGGCTGCGGTTATGTAAATTTTGCCTCCCGACACCGCATATGCGTGTACAATACAGTTTGTAACAGCTTCACTCACGGCAGTTTTTATGTCTGAAAGCTCCTCTACCGTAGGATCAAGCTGAGATGCAAATGATGCCACGGTGACCCTGCAAAAACTTTCGTTCACCGATTTTGAATCTACAACAAGTTTCATTTCATTCAGTTTTTTCATAATTTCATCCTTTTTCAAAAGTTATTATTTTTCCCAGTGCAGACATACGCATAATTTTTTCAATTCTCGGCGGCATTGCGGTAACGGTGACCTTGCAGCCATATACGAGTGCAGCTTTGTATCTGCCCATAACAAGTCCGACTCCCGATGAATCCATAAATCGTACCGATGAAAAATCAAGTCTTAACTCATTCGGCATAAATCTCTGCATTTCTTCATCAATCAGGTTACGGATTTCGACTGTTGTATGATGGTCGATATCGCCCGAAAGATAAGCTGTCAGAGTATCTTTTTCAGTCTTGAACAAGACCATATTTTACCCTCCGTTAATGTTTTTTACTTATGATAACCTTTTTAAGACGAAAAAAATGTCTGAATCTGGAGGACAGTTTATAATTCCTGAAAATTGCATAATCAGGCTGTAAAAAATGACATTATACGTGAAAAAATATTCTTATTCAAAGCAGGGTAAATTTTTCGAAAATTGTTGACTTTTATAAAAAAAAATATTATATTGACTATATACATAATCGTGTATTATGCATCAATTTGTGAGAGGGGTTGCATAATTGGCAAACAACATTATTGACCTGAAGAAAATCTCCGTGGCTTTTGACGGAGAACAGATATTGAAAGATATGGATCTTACCATCGAGGATAAGGAGTTTCTTACTTTGCTGGGGCCTTCAGGCTGCGGTAAAACTACCACGCTCCGAATCATTGCAGGCTTTCTTCAGCCCGACAGCGGTGACGTTATTTTCGACGGCAAGTTAATCAATGGTGTTCCTGCACATAAGCGTCAGGTAAACACCATTTTTCAGCGTTATGCACTTTTTACACACCTCAATGTTTTTGAGAACATTGCATTCGGTCTGAGAATACAGAAGAAAAAAGATGACGAAATCAAAAAGACTGTCACAGAGATGCTTTCTCTTGTAAACCTCAAAGGTTTTGAAACAAGAGATATCAACACTCTCTCAGGCGGTCAGCAGCAGCGTGTGGCAATTGCTCGTGCACTTGCAGTAAAACCCCGTGTTCTTCTTCTTGACGAGCCTCTCGGTGCGCTTGACCTTAAATTGCGTAAAGATATGCAGAACGAACTGAAAAATATACAGCAGAGACTCGGCATCACATTCATCTATGTCACACACGATCAGGAAGAAGCTCTTTCCATGTCAGACAAGATTGTTATTATGAATAACGGTGTGATTCAGCAGATAGGAACTCCCATTGACATTTACAATGAACCTGTGAATGCTTTTGTTGCTGACTTCATAGGCGAAAGTAATATTGTTGACGGTGTTATGAAAGATGACTTCATCTGCGAATTCTCAGGCGCAACATTCAAGTGCCTTGACAAGGGATTCGATAAGAATGAGCCTGTTGACGTTGTTGTACGTCCTGAAGATGTTGATGTTGTACCTTTTGATGAAGGTATGCTCAAGGGCAAAGTAACATCTGTCACATTCAAGGGTGTTCATTTTGAAATCATTGTTGATATCGGCGGTTTCAAATGGATGATTCAGTCAACAGACGAGCAGTTTGTGGGTGACAACATCGGTCTTTTTATTGAGCCTGATGCTATCCACATTATGAAAAAGAGCGAATACAGCGGTCTTTACGGTGATTTCAGCAGTTTCAGCGAAGAGTTTGATGAACTTTCCGATGTAAATGCTGACGCGGAGGACGCTGACGATGAATAAAAAATCAAAGAGCCTCCAGAATATAATGACAGCTCCTTTCTCGGTATGGATGGCAATTTTCATCATCATACCCATTGCACTTGTGCTTTACTATGCATTCACAGGTGCAGACGGAAGCTTCACACTTGCAAATATTTCAAGCATCTGGGAATACAGAAGTACTTATATCGTTTCTATTGAGCTGGCTCTTGTGGCAACGGTTATATGTCTGATTCTTGCGTATCCCCTGGCTTACAGCATATCAAGAATGAAAGCACGCCATCAGCAGACGATGGTGTTGCTTGTTATGTTACCTATGTGGATGAATTTCCTTATCAGAACTTATGCATGGATGACAATTCTTGAAGACACAGGTCTCATAAACACTCTTCTTAAAGGTTTTCTCAGCCTTTTCGGTTATGAATTTGAAGGATTTGCAATGATCAACACCAACGGTGCTATCGTACTTGGTATGGTTTATAACTTCCTGCCTTATATGATTCTCCCCATCTACACCGTACTCACAAAAATTGATCACAGCATAATTGAAGCTGCAAGAGACCTTGGCGCAAACGGTCTTAACATCTTTACAAAAGTTCTTCTCCCCCAGAGTGTACCCGGCATAATTTCAGGCATCACAATGGTTTTTGTTCCTGCCGTAAGTACATTCATCATTTCAAAACTCCTCGGCGGCGGTATGACTTACCTCATCGGTGACATTATTGAAAACTACTTCCTCGGCAATACCGGTGAAGTCAACTATAATGTCGGTGCGGCACTTTCTCTTGTTCTTATGGTGCTTATTCTCATTTCAATGGGAGTTATGAACCGCTTTGATAAGGACGCAAAAACAAGCGGAGGTGGATTATTTTGAAACACGTATCAAGATTCTACAACTTCCTTGTTTTCTCATTCCTTTATGCTCCCATTGTCGTTATGATTGTCTATTCATTCAACGGAATAAAAAGCCGAAGCGTATTTGAAGGCTTTTCTCTTCAATGGTACAAAGAGCTTTTCAGCGATGCGGTAATTATGAAATCGCTTTATGTTTCACTTATTATTGCAGTCCTCGCTGCAGTTATTTCAACTGTTATCGGCACTCTTGCGGCAGTTGGCATCAACTCAATGAAGGGAATAAAGAAAAGAGTTTATCTGTCAGTCAACAATATTCCTATGGTCAACCCTGAAATTGTTACTGCAGTTTCAATGATGATTCTTTTTGTTTTCATCATTTCAAAATCAAATTCAATGGAAATGGGTTTCGGAACACTTCTTATTTCTCACATCACATTCTGTATACCCTATGTAACACTTGAAGTACTGCCCAAAATCAGAGGTATGGACAACAATATTTACAATGCGGCTCTCGACCTGGGCTGTCCTCCCGCAAAGGCATTCATCAAAGTTGTTATCCCGCAGATAAAGCCCGGCATTGTTACCGGCTTCATTATGGCATTCACACTTTCACTTGATGACTTCATTATCAGTTACTTCAACTCAGGAAGCACAGTACAGACATTGTCTGTTACCATCTTCTCAATGACAAAGAAACCCTACTCCCCCAAAATCAACGCACTCTCAACTCTGCTTTTCGTTACAATACTTATTCTTCTTGTATCAGTCAACCTCAAGCAGATGCGTGATGATTCAAAAAAGAAGGGAGCAAAAAAATGAAAAAATTCGTCTCTCTTCTCATCAGCGTTATTATTCTGTTTTCTGCGCTTTCAGTAGCTGCAGCAGCAGAAGAAACAATTGTCCTCAATGTGTATAACTGGGGTGAATACATTGAGCAGGAAACAATTGAAATGTTTGAGGAAAAATATCCTCATATTGATGTGAATTACACAACATTTGACAGCAATGAAGCGATGTATTCAAAAATCGTTTCAGGTGCTGCATCTTATGACATTGTAATCCCCTCCGAATATATGATAAGCAAGCTTATAAGTGAAGATATGCTTGCAAAGCTTGATTTCACCAACATTCCGAATTATAAATATGTCGGTGATGCTTACAAGAATCTTTCAAGTGACCCCGAAAACAAGTATTCCGTGCCCTATTTCTGGGGTACTGTTGTTGTTATCTACAACGCAGCATTCGTTGCCGAAGAAGATGTAAAGAATCAGAGTCTTGATCTTCTGTGGAATGAAAAATATGCAGGCAAAATCCTGATGTTTGACAATCCCCGTGACTCATTCGGAATTTCACTCACAAGACTTGGTTATTCAATGAATACAGAAAATCCTGATGAGTGGCAGGCTGCTGCAAAAGCTCTCAGCGAACAAAAACCTATTGTTCAGGCATACGTTATGGACGCAATTTTTGACAAAATGGAAGCAGGCGAAGCCTGGATTGCTCCTTACTATGCAGGTGACGCACTTATGATGCAGGAAACAAATACTGACATCAGATTCTACATCCCTTCAGAGGGAACAAACATGTTTGTGGACTCAATGTGCGTACTCAAAACATCAGAACACAAAAAAGAAGCTGAACTTTTTATCAACTTTATGTGCGAACCCGAAATTGCCGCAATGAATGCTGAAACAGTAGGCTATGCAACACCAAACACAGAAGCTCAGAAACTTCTTGACCCCGAAATCACAGAAAATGAGCTTGTTTACCCATCACAGAATTTCCTCAAAGAAAATACAGATGTTTATATAAACCTTTCTCAGAAAACACAGATGCTTCAGAGCACTCTGTGGACTGATCTCAAAATCATTTCTGCTGAAGAAGGTGCAGAAACATCATCATTCGACTGGATTGACACTTTCTGCATTGCTATCATCGTTATCGGCGGTGCAAGTGCAGTCTACTTCGTCATACGTAACAGAAAAAGAAAAAAACTCTGGAATCAGTAAACACCACCAAGGAGAATCGGTATGATAAGCATCATAATGCCCGTTTACAACGTGGAAAAATATCTTGATAAGACTCTTGAAAGCATTCAGAATCAGACCTATTCTGATTTTGAAGTCATTATGGTCAATGACGGTTCAACAGATTCAAGCGGTCAGATATGTGATAAATGGGCACAGGCAGATTCCCGTTTCAAAGTAATTCATAAAAATAATGCAGGTGTATCTGCAGCAAGAAATACCGCTCTTTCGCAAGTAAAGGGCGAGTATATTTTTTGTGTGGACAGTGACGACATTATTATTCCCGAAACACTAGAAGAACTGCTTGACAATCTTATAAAAAACGATGCGGATATGTCCTGCGGCAATATTCTTCACGTAGATGAAAATCTTAACCCCATCGAAGAATACAACCAGCAGATGCTTGTTAAAGATGAAGTTCTCACAAGAGATGAATACCTTCAGAAACTCAACGAGCCGAATGCCGGTTACTATTGTCATACTACTCACAACGTTTACAAAAAAGAGGTTTTTGACGGAGTAAGATTCCCCGAAGGAAGAATCCACGAAGACCACGCAAGAATTCACGAAATTATTTATAACTGCAAAAAAATAGTTACTTCTGAAAAAAAATATTACTTGTATATAAGACATTCTGCAGGTATAACAGGCACTGCATTTTCACCTAAGAATCTCGGCAGAGAACAGGCATATGCAGACAGAGTCAATTTTTATCTTGACAAAAAACTTAATCATCTTATCGGCAAAACTGCTGTTTTTGCCCTTGATGCAGCCATTGTCAATTTTACAAACTGTGTCAAACACGGTTATTACTACGGTGAAAACAGAACAAAAATAATAAACTTCATAAAATTATTTCTTAAGCACTCTCCTTCTGTTTTCCAAGTAAACAGCTTCTACAAAAAAATAATCCTTGTAGGCACTGTTATAAGTGTAGCGCCTGACCTTTACGCAAAGTACATTGAATTTTCTGCAAAAAAATCAAGTTCAGGTATGCCTGAAGCCGTGAAAGACTTCTTCTTTGATATGCTCTTTGATGTTTTTTCAGTTTTACCCACAAAGAAAAGAATTATTTTTGAAAGCAATCCCGAGCTTACATGCAACACATACCCCGTTTATAAATACCTGCTTGAAAAGGGTATCAATTCAAAGTATGAATTTGTATGGCTCACAAATGACGCTTCAAAATACAACAAAGCAGATTATAAAAACACAAAGTTTATAAACCATACAAAAACAGCAAAATCATTTTTTGAAAAGCTCAGAACAATTTATTACATCTCAACAGCAAAAGCTCTTGTTTACAGTAATAAGCTTCTCGGTATGCACGGAAAAAAGAAAGTTTCTCTCTGGCTCCAGCACGGTATGCCCCTTAAAGCATCAAACGGCACATACTGTATCAAGAATGACTGTACTGCTGCGCTTTGTGTTTCTGAATTTTTTGCAGACAATTTCAGCTCTGACGCAAGAGTTGAAAAAGACAAGATGATTTTTATGGGATTCCCCCGTAATGACCTTCTTCTTACAGAAAACAATTCTCTTGAAAAATTCGGCTTTGAAAATTATGATAAAGTAATTTTCTGGCTTCCCACATACCGTCAGCGTGCAACTGCGGCAAAAAACAAAGCTGCACAGAATTTTGAAATGGAAAGATGCGGCACGGGCATTCCCGCTATCGAAACTGCGGAAGAAATGAAAAAGGTAAACGATTTCCTCAGAGAAAACAATTGCCTTGTCATTCTCAAACCCCACCCCGTGCAGGACCTTTCAGCAATGAAAGAATCAAGCCTTTCAAACTTCTTTATAATCAGCGATAATGACCTTAAAGAAAAAGGTATTCAGCTTTATGAACTCCTCGGCAGATGCGATGCAATGATAACAGACTACTCTTCTGTATATTATGATTATCTGCTTACAGACAAGCCTATGGGACTTACAATCGGTGATATTGATGAATACATCGCAAAAAGAGGTTTTGTTTACAAGAATCCCCTCGATATTCTCAAGGGCGAATATATCTGCAATACAGATGAACTCATCACATTCCTCGGAAATGTAAAATCAGGCAACGACATCGCAAAAGAAGAAAGAACAAAAGTCAAAAATATGATTCACACCATTCAGAATGCATCAAGTGCACAGATGGTGGGAGATTATATAATCGGACAGCTGAACAAATAATTCAGCAGTCTGTATAAAGGAACGGAAATTTATGCTCAAACAATATCTCGAAATCGGTCAGATTGTATCAACTCACGGTGTCAAAGGTGAACTCCGTGTAAATCCCTGGTGCGACTCTCCCGAATTTATGAAAAAATTCAAAACACTCTATTTTGACAGCAACGGCACAATGCCCGTGAAAGTTACTGCATGCAGACCTCACGGCAATGTTGTTATTCTCAAAATTGAGGGTACGGATACAGTTGAAGCTGCACAGAGACTCAGAAACAAAATTCTGTTTATGAGCAGAGCAGATGCAAAGCTGAAAAAAGGCGACTGGTTTATTCAGGACCTTATCGGCTGTACTGTTTATGATTCTGACGACTCAGAAATCGTTTACGGCACTCTTACTGATGTTGCTCAGACAGGCGCAAACGATATATGGTATATAGAAAAAGACGGCAAGGAATACATTATCCCCGCAATCAAAGATGTTGTTATAAAGGTTGATGTGGAAAATGAAAGTGTATTCATAAAACCGCTCAGAGGTATTTTTGACGAAGAAGTCAACGGTGATAATGATGAGGATTGATATACTCACACTCTTCCCCGAAATGTGCGAAAATGTATATTCAGAAAGCATTATAGGCCGCTCTGTGGCAAAGGGACTTATCGATATACATTCACGCAATATCCGTGATTATGCGGCAAACAAACATCACAATGTTGATGACACACCTTACGGCGGCGGAATGGGTATGCTTATGATGGCGCAGCCTATTTACGATTGCTATATGTCACTGTGTGAAGAGCTCGGCACAAAGCCTTACCTTATATACATGTCACCTCAGGGTAAAGTACTGACTCAGGAAAAAGTAAAAGAACTTGCAAAGCTTGACAATATTGCTATTCTCTGCGGCCACTACGAAGGTGTTGACGAAAGAGTAATTGAATCAATCGTTGATGAAGAAATTTCAATCGGTGACTATGTACTCACAGGCGGTGAGCTTCCTGCCCTTGTGCTGACAGACTCCGTTGCAAGAATGCTTCCCGGTGTACTTGCCAATGATGAAGCAATGGAAAAAGAAAGTCACTATAACGGACTGCTCGAATATCCGCAGTACACAAAACCCGCAGAATGGAACGGCATGAAAGTGCCTGATGTTCTTCTTTCGGGGCACCACGCAAACATAGAAAAATGGCGCACAGAACAATCGTTAAAACGCACAAAAGAAAAACGTCCTGATCTGCTTGAAAAATAATCAATTTGCCATATTGTTTATAAATTTGGCAATACTTGTAAAAACAAGGCTTCTTTTTTAGTCTGTTTCAATAAATCACAGTCAAAAACCTTGTCAATTTGCACAAAGTTTGAAAGCTTAAATTTCAAAGCTTTATTAGACTATCCGAAGTTTTGGTTTTAGCTAAAATAGTACCTATTAACCAATTGACGAAACCGAGATTTGTGGTATAATATGTATTGTGAAAATTAAAATCTATAGATAGGGAGTATTCGCCTTATGTGTGTTAAAGATGTAGTTGTTGAGAATCAGGTAGGACTTCACGCTCGTCCTGCTACATTCTTTATTCAGAAAGCAAACGAATTCAAATCTTCAATCTGGGTTGAAAAAGAAGAACGCAGAGCAAACGCAAAGAGCCTTTTAGGTGTCCTTTCCCTTGGTATCATGGGCGGCACTCAGATAAGAATCATTGCAGGCGGCACAGATGAGCAGGAAGCAGTTGATGCTCTTGCAAAGCTTGTTGAATCCGGTTTCTCCGAATAATAACAAAGACAAAACACAACGGTATGCCTGACGGTATGCCGTTTTTTACTTTTATGCAAAGGCGGTGTGAAGATGAATAACAAAATCGGTCAGCTCAGAAGCAAAGCTATGAAATTGCCTCTTGCCCCCGGTGTTTATATAATGAAAGACAAAACGGGAAAAATAATCTATATAGGCAAAGCAAAAAAACTCAAAAACAGAGTCAGCCAGTACTTCGGCTCACAGAATAAACATCCCGTCAAAGTGCGTAAAATGGTTGAAAATGTTGATGATTTTGATTTCATCGTTGTAAGCACCGAATTTGAAGCTCTTGTGCTTGAATGCAGCCTCATAAAACAGCACACACCTAAATATAATATCCTTCTTAAGGATGATAAAGGATATCACTATGTAAAAATCCTAGGCACCGACTGGAAAAATCTTTCAAGCGAAAAGCAGAAACTCGATGACGGAGCAAAATATCTCGGCCCTTACACAAGCTCGGATTGTGTTTCTAAATCAGTTGCAGAGGCACAGAAAATTTTCAGACTTCCCTCCTGCGGAAAAGTTTTTCCCCGTGATATAAATAAAAAAGGACGTCCGTGTCTTAACTATCATATAAAAATCTGTAATGCTCCCTGTGTGGGAAAAATCAGCCGTGACGAGCACAATACCGCAGTTGACAATGCTGTCAGATTCATCACGGGCGGAAATGATGCTCTCATCCGTGAGCTTAAAAAACAGATGGAAGAAGCCGCAGAGAATCTTGAGTTTGAAAAAGCGGCAGCGCTGCGTGATTCAATTCAGGCAATTGAAAAAACAGCGGCAAAACAGAATGTTGTTTCACAGAAAACAAAAGAGCAGGACGTTTTTGCAGTCTGCGAATCACTCGGCAAAGTCTGTCTTGCAGTACTCAGATTTTCAGACGGCAGACTTTATGACAGCGAGTATTTCTTCACAAAGGCTATTGATGAATTGCCCGCAATCAGGGAAAAACTTATTGCTGATTATTATTCCATGCGTAACAATATACCACCAAACATTGCAGTTGACGGTGAAGTTGAAGCAATTGATGCGCTGACTCAGATGCTTTGTGAAAAACGAGGAAAAAATGTAAGAATATATATTCCCGAAAAAGGTGAAAATGCAAGCCTTATGAAGCTTTGCTCAGGCAATGCGGCAGAAAAGCTTGCACAACACATCGGCAGAAGCGGAAAAACCGTTGCTGCGCTTGATGAGCTTGCATCTTTGCTCGGTCTTGACAAACCTCCTGAGTATATTGAATCATACGATATCTCACATACCGACGGAGCGGACAATGTGGCAGGTATGATTGTTTTCAAAGGCGGAAAACCGCTGAAAAGTGCATACAGACGCTTTGAAATAAAAGGTTTTTCAGGTCAGGATGACTACCGCTCAATGAATGAAGTCCTCACAAGAAGATTCAATGAATACGAAAAGCTCCGACACGAAAATCCCGATGAAGGTTTCGGCAAAAAGCCAGACCTTATTCTGCTTGACGGAGGTATAGGTCAGGTCAATGCGGTTATACCCGTGCTTGAATCTTTCGGTCTTGAGGATATTCCGCTTTTCGGTATGGTCAAAGACAACAAACACCGCACAAGAGCAATCGCTCACGGCGGCGGTGAAATTGCCATCAACGATAAGCGCAAAGCTTTCACTCTCGTTGCTGATATTCAGGAAGAAGTCCATCGTTTCTCTGTTGAATATCACCGCAAAAAACAGAAAAAAACAATGACAGCGATGACTCTTACGGAAATCGAAGGCGTAGGTACAGTCAGAGCAAGAAATATTCTCAAGCACTTCAAAACCCTCACAGCGGTAAGGAATGCAACTACCGAAGAGTTATGCAAAGTTGAAGGTGTGAATGAAAGCACAGCACTGAATATTTATAAACATTATCACAAGGATGAATAAAATGATAAAAGCAGTAATTTTTGATCTCGACGGCACTTTGCTGAACACTCTTGACGACCTTGCAGACAGCGTCAATCACATACTGAGTCTTCATTCAATGAAAAACAGAACAATTGATGAAATCCGTTCTTTTATCGGAAACGGAATTCCCACTCTTATTGCCCGTTCTGTTGAGAAAAATACAGAAGAATCCGAACTTGCCGTATGTGTTGAAGAAATGCAGCAATATTACAGAGCACACGCAGATATAAAAACAAAACCTTATGACGGCATAAATGAATTATTGAAAAATCTTAAAGATAAAAACATTCTTACCGCTGTTGTCACAAACAAAAACGAAGAATCCGCAAAAATTCTCTGCGACAGAAAATTCGGTAATGTTTTTACCGCTGTTATAGGTGACAACGGCATAGACAGACTGAAACCCGCACCTGACAATGTTTTCAGAGCAACTGACATTCTCGGAGTAAGCAAAGATGAAATTCTTTATGTGGGAGACTCTGATGTTGACATTGTAACAGCTGAAAACGCAGGTCTTACAAGCGTTGGTGTTGCATGGGGATTCAGAGATGCAGATGTGCTCAGAGAATGCGGAGCAAACCATATAATTAATTCCCCTGAGGAATTATTAAGCCTTATTATTTAACAAATTTTCAATTTTCTATTGACAAAAACCCCAAGAAAATGCGATAATATGATAAGATATGTACAGGAGAATGCTATGAGAGTTATAACAGGTTCTGCAAAAGGCAGAAAACTTATTACACTTGAAGGTGAAGATATCCGTCCCACCGCTGCAAAGGTAAAAGGTGCAATTTTCAATTCAATTCAGTTTGATATTGAAGGAAGAAATATCCTTGATATGTTTGCAGGTGCAGGTCAGCTCGGTATAGAAGCACTCAGCAGAGGTGCGGCTAAAGCTGTTTTTGTTGACCTTAGCAGAGAAGCAATAAAAGTTATCAATGACAATCTTGAACATTGCAAACTTAAAGACAATGCTTCTGTTTTCAACGGTGACGGTCTGTCATATATCAAAACCACACGAGAAAAATTTGATATCATTTTCATTGACCCCCCTTACAGAAACGGGCTTGCACAAAAAGCTCTTTCTCTTGCTGTCAATGTTATCAATGACGGCGGAATAATCGTCTGTGAAACAGATATCAAAGAGGAATTACCCGAAACTGCAGGCAATTATACAATTGCAAAGCAAGACAATTATTCCAAAACAAAATTAACTATTTACCGCTACAGTGAATGAAAGGGTGACACCCGATGAGAATTGCGGTTTATCCGGGAAGTTTTGACCCGGTAACAAACGGTCACATCGATATTATACGCCGTGCGGCAAAAATGTTTGACAAAGTCATCGTGCTTGTTTCATATAATGTAAGAAAAAGCGGCGGCACTTTCACTCCTCAGGAAAGAGTGGAGTTCATAAAAAGATGTGTAAAAATCCCCAATGTTCAGGTTGAATCATATCAGGGACTTCTTGCAGACTTTGTAAAAATTTCAGGAGCTTCTGCTATCGTAAAAGGTCTTCGTGCCGTTTCTGATTTTGAAGTTGAGTTCCAGCAGGCTCTTATCAACAGACAGCTTGCTCCAGATGTTGATACAGTTTTTCTTGTTTCAAGCCTTGAAAATATGTATCTCAGTTCCAGCGCAGTAAAAGAAATCTGCCTTCTCGGCGGCGAAATTTCAGGTTTTGTACCGTCTGAAATTGCAGATGATATAATCAAGAAAATATCCTTAAAAAAATCAAAGTAAATCCCAACGGAGGAAAACAAAATGAATTTTGAAGAAATTATTGAAAAGATTGAAGACATACTTGAGGAAGGAAAACCCTCTTTCGGTGGCGGCGGAAAAATCAAAGTTGACGGTGATGCTATTCACGAATGCCTTCAGGAACTCAGTTCTTCTATCCCCACAGAGATTATCCAGGCAAGAAAGATCGTAGCAGAAAGAAGAGAAATTCTTCACGAAGCGCAGGAAACAGCAGGTAAAATCATCAGCGATGCTCAGGTTAAGGCTGCTGAACTCACTCAGGATCACGAAATCACAAAGAACGCTAAAGATGCTGCTCTCAAGATTATGTCAGATGCAAACGACAAGTCAGACGAAATCATTGCTGATGCAGAATCAAAGGCTGCTGCACGTGAAGACTATGCAAAGAGATGGTCATATGAACTCCAGACAAATGCTTACAAGCACGTTATGGATATGATGTCTCAGAGCGCTCAGTATATGACAAACTGCATTGCTCAGTTTGATGAAAACAAGAGACTTGCAGAAGGCGCTATCGCTCGTCTTGAGAACATAAAAATCAAAACACCCGTTGATGACGAAATATAAGTAATAAAATTTTCACACCTTGCATAATTATTTTATGAATACTTATGCGAGGTGCTTTTATGTTTCTTATATCTCTGAAATCATTGAAAGGTAAGTTTATCCTTCTTGCGGCAATTGTTGTTGCAACAGTAATCGGATTCACCGTGCTTTCATCTTCAGAAAGCTCAGATGCTTCCCCTGCTGACGGTGCACTCAATTATTCCGCAGGAACAGAAGCCGAAAGAATCTCTTTTATTTCGCAATTGGGACTTACCGTGAATGAGGAACCCGATTCGGTGACTCAGTTCATTATTCCTCAGCAGTTTGATACTGTTTACGAAGAATATAACAAAATTCAGATTAATGCAGGTCTTGACCTGACACCATACAAAGGTTGTACCGTAAAAAGATGGACATATACTGTTTCAGACTTTCCTCAGTATGAAAACAGCAATGCCGTAAAAATCAACCTTATTATTTACAACAACAGAATTATAGGCGGAGATATCTGTTCACTTGAGATTGACGGATTTATGCTCCCCCTTACAAATCAGGAGCAGTTATGGCAAAAGAACGACTTGACAAATTGATTTCATCACAGAGTATGATGACACGCTCTGACGCTTCAAAGCTCATAAGATCAGGCTGTGTTTCGGTCAACGGTATACAGATAAAAAATACTGCTTTCAAAGCTGATACGGAAGCTGATATTATTGAAGTGAACGGTGAAAAATTCTGCTACAAAAAGAATATTTATATTATGATGAACAAACCTGACGGTATTGTCAGCGCAAGCCGTGACCCGAAAGAAAAAACGGTTATTGACATTGTACCCGATGAGCTGAAGAGACCTGACCTCTTCCCTGCAGGCAGACTCGACAAGGACACAACGGGTTTTGTTCTCATAACTGATGACGGTGAGTTTGCTCATAACATTCTCTCCCCCAGACATCATATAGACAAGACTTATCTTGCAGAAACCGATGCGATTATAAATGAAGATTTTCTTGAAAATATGCGAAACGGTATGATGCTCGGTGATGAGCAGCTGCTTGAAGCCGAGATTGAACTTTTTGAAAACAAAATTAATCCCGTTTACAGAATTGTACTTCGTGAAGGCAAATATCATCAGATAAAAAGAATGATAGCATCAACAAATGCAAATCTCCTTTCTCTGAGAAGAATCAGAATGGGAAATCTTGACCTTGACGAAAATCTCGCTCCCGGTGAATGCAGAGAAATCACACAAGACGAACTCAAATTAATTTATAACTGATATTTATAAAAGCAAAAAGCACCTGTCTTAATGACAGGTGTTTTTTGCGGGTTGTAGTGTTATTTGCAAAATTGTGAAAGGTTTTTTTGTAATAATTTTTCAGTAGGATTCATCTATGTTTTCTCTTCCGCTCAAATCTGTGCTTTACAATCACTCCTTTGTTCAACCTTGTCTGAATTTTACTGCATTTTGCTTAAAAATATCTTGACAAAAGCTTAAAATTTTCTTAAATATACAAAGCTCGATTGACAACATATAAAAATATTGTTATAATGTTTTTTATAAAGGCAGGCTGACGTGAATGAAAAAAATTCTTGCTTTTTTATTGGTATCCGTCAATATTTTTCTTATGACATCATGTAATGCCGGTAAAAAAAGTGTTATCGAAATAAACGAAAGTGTAAATATTGATACAGAAATTTTTTCATACTTCCTCAATGATGTTTACTATCGGTATGAAAATAAAACAGAGCTTGAATATATAGACCTTGCCACATCAGAATGTCTCGGCTACATTGCGATAAACACACAGTTTTCCGAAAGCGGAAACAAACTCTCACCCAGAGATAAAGCAGATATTTCAAACGAGACAAACGCTCTCTGGCGCATTTACGGTGACTATTATGAAGAGATCGGTGTATCAAAAGATACTTTCTTCAAAATCAATCAGTTCAAGAAATATAAAGAAATCATCAGATTTTCAATATATGACACAGACGGATCAGACCCGATAAATGAAGAATATATAAAAGAATATTTCACGGCAAACAATGTCGGTATCAAATATTTCTATCAGGAGCTTTATACACCCGTAACTGCAGAAGAATATTCAGCAATGACTGATTATGACAAAAAAATCTACGATTCTGCAAAAAAGACAGCGGAAGAAAGATACACATATATCAGCGAAATAGCAAACTATGTCAATTCTTCAGTCTACACAATGGATGAAGCATTTATGGCTGTAACAGGTCAGGTTTCTGCCGACATCAGCGTTTCTGCTGCTGTTGTGGGAAAAACCGGCTCCTCATTCTCGGCTGAATTTATGAATGCCGTTTTCAAACAGGCAATCGGCAGTGCATTCATTATCACAAATGCAGCCAAAAGCTATGTTTACTTTATTGAAAGAGTTGACCTTCTCAACGATGAATACAACTTTTATGAGCAGTACAGAAATGATTGCCTTGAAGCTGTTACGGAAGGTATGTTTGTAAACAGAATCAATGAATGGATAGCATCATATCAGGCAGTCAGACATATGTCTGCGGCACAGAATTGTTTTTCAAAAATAAAACGAATTGACCGAAGCAAATACATCGGCACAGAAGACTATGTATTTGAAGGTTTTAACCCATTACAGTAAACAATGAATCCGGAGGATATCATAAAATGAAACAAGTATTAGCATTCGACTTCGGCGCTTCAAGCGGAAGAGCCATTCTCGGCACTTTTGACGGAGAAAAAATCACTCTTAAAGAAATTCACCGTTTCAGCAATGACCCCGTAAAAGTAGGTCACACTTTCTACTGGGATGTACTGAGACTTTTCCACGAAATCAAACAAGGTATTCTCAAGGCAAAGCAGTACGGTAAGATAGACAGCATTGGTATTGACACCTGGGGTGTTGACTTCGGTCTCATTGATGAAAAAGGTTATCTTCTTGAAAATCCGGTTCATTATCGTGACGAGCGAAATGTCGGAATGGTTGAAGAAGCAAGAAAATATATGCCTAAAGCTGAAATTTACGACCGTACAGGCATTCAGTTTATGGATTTCAACACACTTTTCCAGCTTCTTTCAATAAGACTTAACAGACCCGAGCTTCTCGAAAGAGCTCACAAACTTCTGTTTATGCCTGATCTGTTTGCATATATGCTCACAAATAAAATGGTTGCTGAGTATTCAATTGCAACAACATCTCAGATGGTTAATATTGACACTCAGAAATGGGATAACGAACTTCTTGATGCAATGGGAATTCCCCGTGACATTCTCTGCGACATCGTACCCGCAGGCACACAGACAGGTTTCCTCAGACGTTCACTCAGAGAAGAACTCGGTGTAGACAAAATCCCCGTTATCGCTGTCTGCGGTCACGATACACAGAGTGCAATAACAGCAATCCCCAGCGAAAGCAAGGATTTCGCATTCATCAGCAGCGGTACATGGAGTCTTTTCGGCACAGAGCTTGACGAACCCGTTGTAAGCAAAAAAGCTCAGGAACTCAATGTTACAAACGAAGGCGGCTACAACTTCACAACTGCATTCCTCAAAAACATCTGCGGTCTCTGGCTTATTCAGGAAAGCAGAAGACAGTGGATAAGAGAAGGCAAGGAATACTCTTACGCCGAACTTGAGCAGGAAGCTCTTAAGGCTGAGCCTTTCAAGTGCTTTATTGATCCTGATGCTCCTGATTTTGTTGCTATGGGTGATATGCCTGAAAGAGTACGTGAATTCTGCAGAAAAACAGGTCAGTATGTGCCTGAAACAGTAGGCGAAGTAATGCGTTGTATTTACGAAAGCCTTGCTATGAAATACAAATACGTTCTTTCAGGTATTGAAGACTGCACAAACAAGAGCTATGACCGTATTCACGTTATGGGTGGCGGAACAAAGGATACTTTCCTCTGTGCACTTACTTCTTCAGCTTGCAACAGAACAGTTTATGCAGGACCTATTGAAGCAACAGTTCTCGGCAATGTGGCTGTTCAGCTTATGTCTTCAGGCGCAATCAAAGATATCGCAGAAGCAAGAAAAATTATTGCTCAGGGCGAACATCTTGTAACCTATAATCCCGTTGATGCAGACAAATGGGAAGAAGCTTACAAAGAGTTTGTTAAAATAGTTAAGTAATTTTAAGTGAACAATTTCACTTTACATAAAGAAAGGTTGATACAAATGGCAGAAAAAAGATTTGCAGGCGAATATCCCGTTATCGGTATCCGTCCTGTTATCGACGCAAGAAAAGGACCTCTTGACGTAAGAGGCTCACTTGAAGATCAGACAATGGAAATGGCAAAGGCTGCTGCTGATCTGTTCAGAAACAATCTTAAATACTCAAACGGTGAACCCGTAAAGGTTGTTGTTTCTGATTTCACAATCGGCAGAGTCGGTGAAACAGCAAAATGCGCTGAGCTGTTCAAAAAAGCAGGCGTAGATATCACTCTTTCAGTTACTCCCTGCTGGTGCTACGGCAGTGAAACAATGGATATGGATCCCAACACAATCAAGGGGGTATGGGGCTTCAACGGTACAGAAAGACCCGGTGCTGTTTACCTTGCAGCAGTTCTTGCATCTCACGCACAGAAAGGTCTTCCCGCATTCGGTATCTACGGTCACGAAGTTCAGAATGCTGACGAATCAGCTCAGATTCCCGAAGATGTCAAAGAAAAACTCCTCCGTTTCGGCAGAGCTGCAGTTGCAGTTGCTACAATGAGAGGCAAGTCATACCTTCAGATCGGTTCTGTATGTATGGGTATCGGCGGTTCAATCATCGATCCTTCATTCATCGAAAGCTATCTCGGTATGCGTGTTGAATCTGTTGACGAGGTTGAAGTTATCAGACGAATGACAGAAGGCATCTATGATAAGGAAGAATACGAAAAGGCTCTTGCATGGACAAAGGCTAACTGCAAAGAAGGCTGGGACAAGAACCCCGATTTCGTTAAGAAGTCAGATGAAGAAAAGGCTGAATCTTGGGAATTTGTAGTAAAGATGATGTGCATCATCAAAGACCTTATGAGCGGCAACAAGAAGCTCGAAGAACAGTTCTCAGAAGAACAGATTGGTCACAATGCTATCGCAGCAGGTTTCCAGGGTCAGAGACAGTGGACAGACTTCTATCCCAACTGCGACTTCCCCGAAGCAATGCTCAACACATCATTTGACTGGAACGGTGCAAGAGAACCCTACATCCTTGCAACAGAAAATGACGTTCTCAACGGTCTCGGAATGCTCTTCTCAAAGCTCCTTACAAACAGAGCTCAGATTTTCGCTGATGTCCGTACTTACTGGTCAGGCTCAGCTGTAAAGAGAGCTACAGGTTACGATATTGAAGGCAAAGCAAAGGATTGCGACGGCTTTATTCACCTTATCAACTCAGGTGCAGCTTGTCTTGATGCTTGCGGTGAAGCAAAAGACGAAAACGGCAATGCTGTTATCAAAGAGTGGTGGGATGTAACAGAAGCAGACCAGAAAGCTATTCTTGAAGCTACAGACTGGTGTGCAGCTGACAACGGCTACTTCAGAGGCGGCGGATTCTCATCACACTTCGTAACAAAGGCTGAAATGCCCGTTACAATGATCCGTCTTAATCTCGTTAAGGGTCTCGGTCCCGTTCTTCAGATTGCTGAAGGCTGGACAGTTGCTCTTCCCGATGACGTTACAAAGACTCTCTGGGACAGAACAGACCCCACATGGCCCTGCACATGGTTCGCTCCCAGATGCGACGGCAAGGAAGGCAGCCCCTTCAAGACAGCTTACGAGGTAATGAACAACTGGGGTGCTAACCACGGTGCTATTTCATACGGCCACATCGGTGCAGACCTCATCACAATGTGTTCAATGCTCCGTATTCCCGTTTGTATGCATAACGTACCTGAAGAAAAGATTTTCCGTCCCGCTTGCTGGAACGCATTCGGCATGGATAAGGAAGGTCAGGACTATAGAGCTTGCGCTGCTTACGGTCCCCTTTACAACAAATATTAATTTATACTATTAATAAATCAGACAGTCATCGTTTCGGCGGTGACTGTTTTTATTTACAGGAAACTGAGTTTTATGAAGTAATTTTCTCTCTTTGCATTATGTGGTGTTTTTCATTCGTGAAAGTATACAACCGTCAACTTGACATAAAGAACTGCTCATAAATTGTTAATAATAAATAGTTTTATATTCGTTTTTAGAATTTTGAGCAGTTTTTTCCCCTGTTTATGATATTTTTTTCTTAATAACTATTGCAATATTCTGAAAAATGTGTAAAATGTATAGTAAGGCAATAGTAATATTGCATAAATCTATGTTTGATAAGGGTATTGTTATTAAGAAAGAAATTCAGGGGGATATTTTTATGTCTAACAGATTATTCCAGAGCGTTATCCACCAGATGAAGGATTCATTCAACCGTACAATCGGTGTTATTGATGAAACCGGAACAATCATTGCTTGCAGTGAGCTCAGTAAAATCGGCGAAGTAATCGATTCATCATACGGTGAACACATCTTCTCATCAACAGAAGTTACTCTCATCGGTGATATGGCATTCAAGACATTCGGCTCCCCCATTCATCATGAATATGCTGTTTTTGTAGCTGGTTCAGACGAAGTTGCAGCCTCTTATGCAGGCGTACTTGCAGTTGCAGTTACAAGCATCAAGCAGTATTATGATGAAAAATATGACAGAGGCAATTTCATCAAGAATGTAATGCTCGACAACATCCTCCCCGGAGATATCTGCGTTAAAGCAAGAGAACTTCATTTCAATAACGATACAACCCGTGCCGTACTTCTTATAAGACTCACAGAACCCGGTGAAGTTTCAATATTTGATGTTATCCAGAACCTCTTCCCCGACAAGACAAAGGATTTCGTTGTAAACATCAACGAAACAGATATTGCTCTTGTTAAGGAAGTAAAGGCGAACATCGAATCAAGAGATCTTGAGAAGCTTGCACGTTCAATTGCAGACTCACTCGGTACAGAGTTCTATACACATACACTCGTAGGTATCGGTACAGCTGTCACAGGTATCAAAGACCTTGCACGTCCATTCAAGGAAGCACAGGTTGCTCTTGAAGTTGGCAAAGTATTTGACACAGAAAAGACAATTGTCAGCTATGAAAATCTCGGTATCGCAAGACTTATCTATCAGCTTCCCACAACTCTTTGTGATATGTTCCTTAAGGAAGTATTCAAGAGAGGTTCAGTTGAAAGCCTTGATCACGATACACTTTTCACAATCCAGAAATTCTTTGAAAATAACCTTAACGTTTCAGAAACATCAAGAAAGCTTTTTGTTCACAGAAACACACTTGTTTACAGACTTGAAAAAATAAGAAAACTTACAGGTCTTGACCTTCGTGAATTTGATGACGCTATCGTATTCAAAGTAGCACTTATGGTCAAAAAATACCTTGATGCCAACCCGGTGAAGTATTAATCTTCACCTTTTTGGTGTTATTGTACAAGAGGATTACTTTATGGTAGAATTCAGCAGAGTATCAAAAAGTTACAACGGCGATTATGAGGCTCTTAAAAATGTTGATCTCACTATAAATGACGGTGAATTTGTATTTATTGTCGGCGCTTCCGGTGCCGGCAAAAGTACTTTCCTGAAGCTTATAATGAGAGAAGAAGTACCCACTTCAGGTACTGTTGAAATCAACGGTTTCAATCTTAATAAAATGAAAAAACGCGACATTCCTTATTTCCGACGCACCATGGGTATTGTTTTTCAGGATTTCCGACTCATCCCTGATATGCGCGTATATGACAATGTCGCTTTTGCATTAAGAGTAACAGGAACAAAAGAACGTGAGGTCAGAAAAAGAGTCACTCACGCATTGGGAATGGTAGGTCTTCTTTCAAAGACTAACTCACTCCCCAAGGAGCTTTCAGGCGGTGAACAGCAACGTGTTGCCATCGCAAGAGCTCTTGTAAACAATGCAGATCTTATTATTGCAGACGAACCCACAGGTAACATCGACCCTGCAATGAGTATTGAAATTATGGATCTGCTCAATCATCTCAACAAAGCAAACGGAACAACTATTGTTATGGTTACACACGCTCACGAGCTTGTGAAGCAGTATGACCACAGAATTGTTGTGCTCAAAGAAGGTCAGATTATTGCAGACGGGTATGACAAATCAAAGATTCTCGGTCTCATAAATCCTGAAACACCTTCTACAGATGCAGGTTTCTACAATGCTCCCAATGAATATCAGGATGTAGAAAAATTCATATTCACTTACGGTCAGGACAATGTTCCCATTGAAGAAACACTTCCCGATGCAGAAGAAGTTGTTTCAGCCGCAACAAACGAATACGCTGATACAGCAGCAATTGTTGCAGAAGAAGTATCAAAACAGGTTGTAAGCGAAGCAAAAGACGTTGCAGCAAACACTCCAAAACCCCAAAAGAAAGAAACTGCACCGGCTCAGACTCAATATTCTATTGCAGAGGATGAAGAGATCAACTCTATCCTCGCAGCATTTGCTGCTTCAACCGCTTCAAGAAAAAAAGCAACTGAGGAAACTACAGCAACAGAATCTGAAACTGATTCTGATACATCCTCCGAAACAGAAGAAACAATTGACGGAGGTGCTGAAGAATGAGCAGAAAAAATAAATTCGGCAGAGGCAGATTCAATTTAAGATACCTTACAAAAGAAGGTTTCAGAAACATAAAAGTTCACAAACTTATGACAGTTGCTTCAATTACCGTTATGCTTTCTTGTCTCCTTCTCATCGGCGGTGCATATCTGATTTATGTAAACATACAGTCAGTTATCAACCGTGTCGGTGAACAGAATGTTGTTATGGTTTTCATCGATGATGAAGCTACAAACAATGAAGAGCTTAAACTCGGTGACAAAATACGGAATCTTGAGAATGTAAAAGATTGCGTATTTGTATCCAAGGAAGAATCATATTCAGATATTCTTTATTCAATGGGTGATTCCGCTGCCATTATGAACGGAATCGATAGTGATTTTCTTCCCAACGCATATAAAGTAACAATAAACGATATGGAAGAGTTCAATGCCACGGTAACAGCAATAAGTCTTTATGACAATGTTCTGAGTATCCGTGAAAACGGTGAACTTGCTGCAAGAATTGCAGATATCCAGAATGCTGTCGGCATCGTAAGTATTGTTATTGTTGTGATACTGCTCTTTGTATCACTGTTTATTATTGCAAACACAGTCAGAATCACAATGTTCTCAAGAAGTCTTGAAATCAGCATTATGAAGGCTGTTGGTGCTACAAACTGGTTTATCCGCTGGCCCTTCCTTGTTGAAGGTATCATAATCGGTATCTTATCAGCATTGATTGCATTCGGTCTTATATTCGGTCTTTACGCAGGTGCGGAGAAAGTGCTCGCTTCAATGTTTGCTATTCTCGGCAACACAATGGTACCGTTCAAAGATTGCGTTATGACTCTCGTTATCGCCTTTATCTCAACAGGCATTGTAACAGGTGCACTGGGAAGCTGTATCTCTTTGGGCAAATACCTCAGAGAACACGGAAAGGTGGTAGACAATGACTAAATCTTTAAGAAAAAGACTTATTTCATTTATCATCACTTTTTCATTACTTGTTTCTGCATTCGTTTTTTATGATACAACTTCATATGCAACAAATGAAGACAAAATCAACGACTACAAAGACAAGATTGAAGAATATGAAGAAAAAATAGATGCTGCTCAGGATAAAATCGATTCTCTTAAGGGCGATATCGGCAGCGTGAAAGAATATATTCAGGAGCTTGATAATCAGGTTGCAATGTATCAGGAGCAGATTGATGCTTATCAGTCACAGATTGATGCTTATGAGTCAACCATCGCAGACTATGAAGCTCAGAATCTTGAATATCAGAATCAGATTATTGCATTGAATGATAAAATTGATCTTCTCAATGAGGAAATCGATGCAAAGAATGAAGATATTCAGGCAAAATATGATGATCTCAAAGAAATCATCCGCACAAATTACATCAACGGTGAAACATCAGCAATTGAAGTACTTCTCTGCTCTGATGATTTCTCTGAATATCTTACAAAAGTTCAGTTTCTCAGCAGTATTGCAGAGTATCAGCAGGGCCTTATTGACGGAATCAATGGCGACATTGCTGAAATCAATGCAAAAGTAGCAGAGATAGATGTTGAAAAAGCAAACATTGCCACACTTCAGGCTGATATCGATGCAAAAATTGCAGAAATTGAAACATTGAAAACAGCTGTTGAAGAAAATCAGGCAAAGGTTGAAGCAAATCAGAGTTTAATTCTTGCAAAAGTCAATGAAAACAGCAACTACCTTGCAAGTCTTAACAATCAGAGTGCAGAATATCAGCAGATGATTGCCGAATATGAAGCTGAAATTGAAAGATTTGACCAGCAAATCGAATCATTGCTTCAGTCAAGCGGTTCAAGTGGTAGCGGTATGCTTGAGAATTCAACAGGTCTCATCTGCCCAATACAGTATTCAGGAAGATATATAAGCTCAGGTTTCTACAGAAATTCTGACGGCTCATATCACGGTGCACTTGATATCTGTGTTTACGGAGGCACTTACGGTCTTAACATTTCTGCTGCAGAAGCAGGAACTGTTATCACAGCAGCTTACCATTGGAGTTACGGCAACTATATAGTTATTGACCACGGAAGCGGTCTTTCAACTCTGTATGCACACTGCAGCTCACTTGCTGTTTCATCAGGTCAGTATGTATCAAAAGGGCAGACAATCGGCTATGTAGGCAGCACAGGCAACTCAACAGGCCCTCATCTTCATTTTGAAGTGCGTGTAAATGGCTCAAGAGTCAACCCCTCAAACTACATCAGCGTGTAAACCGAAACGGAGAGTTTTATGCATAAAAAAATCTCTATAGGACTCACAATCACAATATCTGCTATCGCAATCATAGTAACGGCTCTCGTAACGACTGCCGTTACTATGACTGTTTTTTCTTCACTTGTTTCAGACCTTCCGCAGAGAGAATCAATGTATAATTCCCTTGCAGAAATTGACAATCTGATAAGAAACGAATATTACGGCTCGGTTGATGATGATTCACTCAACTCAGCAATATCTGACGGTTATCTTTCCAACCTCACAACAGGCAGTAATTATATTATGAGTGAAGAAGAATATGATGAGTACAAAAAGAATCAGTCAGGCAAAGACAAAGACGGAAAAGCTGTTCAATCCGTGACATACAGTATTGATTCAAATGCAGGATATATAAAAATCAGCGACTTTACCGATAAGACACCTGATGAATTCAGAAACGCACTCACAAATCTCAAAAATGAAAGTGTATCGGGAATTATTATTGACGTCAGAAATACAGACAGTATCAATATAAAATCCGCAGCACTAATCATTGATATGCTCGTTCCCGTTGCAACATCAGGCACTCAGGCAATTGCAACTGCAGTTGATAAAAACAACACAAACACTGTTGTTTTTGCCGCAGATGCGGAAAGTGTTGATATTCCAGTTGCGGTACTTGCAAACGAAAAAACTTCAGGTGCAGGTGAATTACTTGCCTGTGATATAAAGGATTTCGGAATCGGTACAGTTGTAGGAAAAACTACTGCAGGAAACGGTTCATACCAGAAAATCTTTGAACTTGAAGACGGCGGAGCACTTGTGCTGACAACAGCAAAACTTATACCATATAAAAGTGACTGCTATGATACTGTCGGTGTAAAACCCGATTATGAAATCGAACAGAAAGAATCAACAGAAGATTTAAAAAAAGACAGTCAGTATCAACACGCACTTGCATGGATAATGACAAAGCAAAAATTTTAACAAACAAAAAGCTTGTACAGAAACAAAAACTGTACAAGCTTTTTTTTATCAGGGCTCAATTATTACTGCTGAATTAGCATCAATATCAACTGAGCAATATGTCATATTCTGCCCCGTGATGCATCTTGAATTATGCCAGTCATCGGGCAGATAATATGTGATTTCGTGATCATTGTTATTTGCAATTATCAAAAGTTTATCCTTTTCACTTGCTCTGACATATGCAACACAACCCATTGATGAAGATACAGCATAGAATTTCCCTTTTCTGAGGCAATCATATTTATTTCTGATTTCACCGAGTTTTTTAAGGTCATACCAGAGCTGTGTCTTCTCTTTTTCCCAGGGGAAGAATGTTCGGTTGAAGGGGTCTTTAAGACCTTCTGTGAGCATTTCGTCACCATAATAAAGTGACGGCACACCGGGAAGTGTATACTGAAGCACAACTGCCTGACGAAGAAGCTTTTCTGCATGTTCTTTCTGTTTACCCGTAAGAGTAAGTCTGCGCTGAATTGCTCTGCCTATATTCTCGCCGCTGAGGCCTCCCAGAACGCTGTAAATTCTTTCGGTATCGTGAGTTCCAAGATGATTCATAAGGCAACACAGAACCTGTGGAGGGTAATTTTCGCAGATTGTGAGCACTCTGTCCATAAACTGCTCTGCATTCGCAGTTTTCATAAAATCAATTATCGCAGTGCGGAAAGGGTAATTCATAACGGAGTCAAGCTCCTGCCCCTCAAAATACTTTCTTCTTCCGCCATGACTTATCTTATTGCTCGCATCTTCCCACACTTCACCGAGGAGAAGACCGTCAGGTTTTGTGCGTTTGACTGCATCACGGAGTTTCACAATAAAGCTGTCGGGAAGCTCATCTGCAACGTCAAGACGGAAGCCGTAAGCGCCTGCTTTCAGCCATTTTTCCACAACACCGTCTTTGCCTGCGATAAACTCGCAGAAATTTTTGTCTTCTTCATTTGTTTCGGGCAGAGTTTTTATTCCCCACCATGAATCGTAATCGTTATTCCATTGTTTAAAATTATACCAACTGTAATAAGGCGACTGCTGAGAGTTATACGCACCCTCATTTTTATACCGTTTGTATATATTGAAGTATATACTATCTGCACCCGTGTGGCTGAAAACACCATCAAGAAGTATCTTCATGCCGAATTTTTTCGCCTCTTTACAGAGCGAAACAAAATCATCGTAATCGCCCAGAAGCGGATCGATTTTCATATAATCAGCCGTATCGTAACGGTGATTTGAGTGTGCTTCAAAAATCGGATTGAGATAAATACAGGTAACGCCCAAATCTTTAAGATAGGGCAGTTTCATTTCTATACCTTTAAGGTCACCGCCGTAAAAATCCACATTCCAACGATGATGAATTTCATTTTCCTGCCATTCAGGCTCTTCGTCGAAAGATTTGTGCATCACCCTGTCGGGAGGCACATTTTTCTTTTCAGCACCCGATGCAAAAAATCTGTCGGGAAAAATCTGATACATCACACCGCCCGGGAAATCATCGGGCGTTCTGAAATCAGAAGAATAGACCGTCTGCTGCCATTCATTACCGTTGTCACACATCTGCCCGAGTCCGTTTGAATGAAGAAAAATTCTGCCTCTGCCGAAAGATGTGTCATACTCAAAATGATAAAAATAAAGTCCAGATTGTTCAAAAGTATATTCTGTGCTCCACCACTCCGTCACATTGTCGGTGGATTTCCAGTCAAGTTTTATATACTGTTTCTCTGCCCCGTCAAGTCCTGCAACGAGATACACGGCACTGCACATCATTTCTCTCGGCATACAGACGGAAAGCCACAGGGATTCCCCTGCGGCTGTGCTTCCGAATATTGATTTATGCCTTATATCTCTTGAATTGAAAGGAACGAAAAACATAAATTACTTTGTACCTTTTGCTGATGATGTGTGCCAGATATCTCTTGCATAGTCGTTGATTGAACGGTCAGCTGCAAAAATACCTGCACCTGCGGTGTTCATAAGTGACATCTGATTCCATTTTTTTCTGTCAAGGAAGAGAGCTTCTGCCTTCTTCTGAGCATTTCTGTAATCAGCGAAATCAGCAAGAACCATGTAAGGATCATGGTGAATGATTGTTTCTGTAACTTCGGGGAAATATTTTCCGCCGATGCCCTGATGATTTGCAAAATCAATCGCTCTGTGAATTTCCTGATTGTTATGATAATAATTTGTGGGGTTGTAACCTGCTTTTTTGAGCTGTTCAACTTCGGGTGTGCTCATACCGAAGATGATGATGTTGTCATCACCAACAGATTCGTAGATTTCTACATTTGCACCGTCCATTGTACCGAGTGTAACAGCGCCATTGATCATAAGCTTCATATTACCTGTACCTGAAGCTTCTGTACCTGCAAGAGAAATCTGTTCTGAGATATCTGCTGCGGGCATAAGAATTTCTGCTGCAGTTACGTTGTAATCCTCAACGTAAACAACCTTCATAAACTTATTTACATCGGGATCGTTATTGATCATATCTGCAAGAGCGATGATGAAGCTGATGATTTTTTTTGCAACAAAGTAACCGGGAGCTGCCTTAGCACCGAAAATGTATGTGTGAGGCACATAGTTACCCTTGGGATTTTCTTTGATTTCAAGATACTTTGCAAGGATATTGATAGCATTAAGATGCTGTCTCTTATACTCGTGAAGTCTCTTTACCTGAACATCAAAAATAGAATTGGGGTCAAGCTCAACACCCTGAACTTTCTTGATGTATGCTGCAAATCTCTTTTTGTTTTCGAACTTGATTTTTTCAATATCTTCAAGAACTTTTTCATCTTCAGCATAATCTCTGAGCTTTTCAAGAGCAGAGCCCTCAAGAATAAAGTCATCGCCGATAAGCTTTGTAAGGTATGCAGTAAGCTCTGAGTTAGCCTGACAGAGCCAACGTCTGTGAGCAATACCGTTTGTGACATTCTTGAATTTATCGGGAGTGAGTCTGTAGAAATCATTGAAAACAGTGTCCTTGAGAATCTGAGAATGAAGCGCAGAAACACCGTTTACGCTGTGACAGCCTGCAACGCAGAGGTTTGCCATTCTTACAACACCGTTTGAGATGATTGCAGTTCTTTCAACATAATCTGCATCATATGTTGCGTTCCAGACATAGCTTCTGAAACGGTTGTCGATTTCTCTCATAATCTCGAAAACTCTGGGGATAAGACGCTGCATAAGGTCCACACTCCAGCATTCGAGAGCTTCTTTCATAACTGTGTGGTTTGTGTAAGCAACTGTCTTTGTTACGATATTCCATGCATCATCCCAGCCGTAACCGCATTCGTCAAGCATAATTCTCATAAGCTCGGGAATTGCAAGTGTGGGATGTGTATCATTGATGTGGATAGCAACCTTTTCTGCAAGGTTATCAAGAGTGCCGTACTGACGAAGGTGATGATGAATGATATCCTGAATTGATGCAGAAACAAGGAAATACTGCTGACGGAGACGAAGACTCTTGCCTTCGGGATGATTATCTGCAGGATACAGAATCTTGCTGATAACTTCTGCCATAGCATTTCTTTCCATAGCTTTCATATAATCGCCCTGATTGAACAGAGTCATATCAAGACCGGGAGCTTTTGCTGTCCAGAGACGAAGTACGCTGATACCCTTGCCGTCTTTACCTGCAACAAACATATCATAAGGCACAGCCTGGATTGATGTGTAATCCTTGAGCTCTACGTGATGATAGTGGTCTTCCCAGATTTCTTCAACTCTGCCTTCAAAGCAGATTTCAACTGCACTTTCTTCACGGGGCATAAGCCATACATCACCGCCAGGAAGCCAGTTATCGGGAAGCTCTGTCTGCCAACCGTCAATAAGCTTCTGCTTGAAAATACCGTATTCGTAAAGAATTGAGTAACCTCTTGCAGGATATTCCTGAGTTGCAAGACCGTCAAGGTAACATGCAGCAAGTCTGCCGAGACCACCGTTACCGAGACCTGCATCGGGTTCGCAGTCATAAAGTTTTTCAATATTAACACCGAAATCCTTGAGTGCAGATGTAAATGTTTTCTGAAGATTAAGGTTGTAAAGATTGTTACGAAGAGATTTACCCATAAGGAATTCCATTGAGAGATAGTAAACTCTCTTTGTGCCTGCCTTGTCAGCTCTCTTTGTAAAATCAGCTCTGCCCTCACCCATCATTTCGCTGAGTATCATTGCAACAGCTCTGTAATACTGTTCATAAGAAGCAGTTTCGGTTGTTACACCGAAGAAGTGAGAAAGTTTATTCTCAATAAGCTCTTTAGCTTTTGCTTTTGTAAGTGAGTAATTCATATTTTCCTCCAAAAACGGATATATAAAAAACCGTTGATTACTGAAATATATAATGATATATTTTAACCTATTTTACTGCATTTTGCAAGTAAAATATACAAATACACCATACAACTTATCGGTGATATTTTATTAATATTGCATAATTTTTTTAATTATTAAATTTTTGCTGCCATGGTTGACAATATTTTTATTTTTATTATAATGAAATTATATAAAACACGAGGTGATTATATGACATTCAATTTCAAACAAAAATTTGACTGTCCTGAAAGACAGTCTTTCGAAAACTTCTCAGACCTGCTCTTTGACTTATCATACACAGCACTGTCTGCTCTTGACTGCACTGCGTATTATTCACTTGAGCCTTTAAGCTTTGAAGACAGATTCAAAGGTGACAAATTCAAAGTAAAAATCGGCGACAAATGGTGCAAAAACGTTTTTGACTGTGCATGGTTCCACATCACAGGCAAACGTCCCGAAGGCTGCGACACAGTAATCGTTGACTGCGGTGGTGAAGGTCTTGTTTATGACCGTGAAGGCAATGAGATTCAGGCAATCACCTGTGTTTCATCAGACTGTGACAGAAGTCTCGGCGAACCTATGAAGAGAATTGTTCCCGTTACGGAAGCTCTTCTTGACGGTGATTATTTCGATTTCTGGATTGACGGTGCTGCAAATGACCTTTTCGGTAACAGCATCAAGGAATCACGTTTCCACGAGCTTTACGCAGCAAAGAGAAATTCAAACATCCGTGACCTTGCATATGATGTTCACGTTCTTCTCGGTGTTCTCGATTACGGCAAAGATGAAGAATTCAACGCTGAAATCAAGGCCGCTCTCAATGCAATCAAATGTGATTACCTTACAGATGCAGAAGCTGCAGAAAAGAAAGAAGTTCTCAAGCCTATTCTCAGCCAGAAATCTGAAGAAGATTTCACATATTATGCAGTAGGTCACGCACATCTTGACCTTGCATGGCTCTGGCCTATCAGAGAAAGTTACCGTAAAGGCGGCAGAACATTCTCAACACAGATTATGAACACAGAAATGTATCCCGGATACATCTTCGGTGCATCTCAGGCTCAGCTTTACTCCTGGGTAAAAGACAGATACCCCAAAGTATACTCAAAGATGAAAGACCTCATTGCTGAAGGCAAATGGGATGTTCAGGGCGCAACCTGGGTTGAACCCGACTCAAATCTCATCGGTCCTGAAAGCCTTGTTCGTCAGTTCTTCTACGGTAAGAAATTCTACCGTGATGAATTCGGTCTTGATATGAAGATTTTCTGGGTACCTGACAGCTTCGGTTACTCAGCTTGTGTGCCTCAGGTTATGAAACTTGCTGATGTTCCCTACTTCCTCACTCAGAAAATGAGCTGGAGCATCTACAATGACTTCCCCTATCATTCATTCTACTGGAAAGGTCTTGACGGCTCAACAGTTCTTACACATATGCTTCCCGAAAATACATACAACTCACCCTGTTATGCAGGTCATATGACAAAAGGCGAAAAGAGATATGTTGAAAGACCCATTTCAAACAAGTCAATGATGCTTTACGGTATCGGTGACGGTGGTGCAGGTCCCGGTTTTGAACATATCGAAAGAGGAAGAAGATTTGAAAGCCTCAGAAGTATGCCCAAGGTTAAGTTTGCAAAGGCTATGGACTTCTTTACAGAGTTTGATGATGGTGTAACTCCCTACCCCACACACGAGGGTGAACTTTACCTTGAAAGACATCAGGGTACATACACAACAAGAAGTGACAACAAGAAATACAACAGAAAATGTGAATTTGCTCTTCGTAACTACGAAATGGTTGCTGCAAAGGCTGCTGATGCAGGCTTCTGCCTTCCCATCTCAAAGGAAGAAGTAGACGAAATGTGGAAAGAAGTTCTTCTTTATCAGTTCCACGATATTCTTCCCGGATCATCTATCAACAGAGTTTATGATGAATGTGTACCCCGTTACAAGGATATGCACAACAAACTCACAAATGCAACTCAGGAACTTCTTAACGTTCTTTACAAGAAGAATTCTGCTGTCAACCTCAACTCATTCCCCTATGATACAAAGATAAAACTCGGCAAGAAATGGTATGATGTTTCTGTTCCTGCATTCGGTGCTGCTGAAATCAAGAACGAAACAACAGAATTCAAAGCTGATTCAAATTATCACACAATTGAAAACGACAAAATCAGAGTTCAGTTCAAAGACGGCTACGTTTCTTCAATTTTCGATAAGGAATTGAACCGTGAATTTATGCCTGAGAACTCAAAGGGCTTTGTTTTCTCTATGTATGATGACTACGGTGACTGCTGGGATATGACAGACTGCCGTGCTGACTACATCAACACAAAGAAAGATGCAATCTGCACACTCTTTGAAACAGACACAGACGGTGCAAAGGCATCAGCCAAGGCTGTTTACAAAATCAAGAATACAGAAATTACACAGTATTACTGGCTTCTTGACGGTGACAACACTCTCTACGGTAAAATGGAAATCGAAATGAACGATACAGTTTCAATGCTCCGTATGGCTCTTCCCACAAACGTTGCAACTGACGAAGCATCATTCAACATTCAGTTCGGTCACCTCAAGAGAAAGGTTACAGAAAATGACTCATGGGAACTTGCTCAGTTTGAAGTTTCTGCTCAGAAGTTCGTTGACCTTTCAGAAGATGCTATGGGTCTTTCATTCATCAACGATTCCAAGTACGGTTACCGTTGCAAGTTCGGTGTAATCGACCTTGACCTTATCCGTTCACCCAAGGGCGGCCCCGGCAAGATTGTTGACCAGGGACATCACGAAGTAAACTGGGCTGTTATGCCTCACGCAGGTAAAGTCGGTAAAGAAACTTATAAGAGAGCTTACTTTGTCAACAATCCTCTTGTTATCACAGAGGGTAACGGAGGCACAGAAACAGGCACAGCTTACAAGTCAGACAATGACAACATCATTCTTGAAACAATCAAAGCTCCAGAAGACGGCAATGGTCTTATTGCACGTTTCTACAACTGTTCAGATGAAGAACAGACAGCAAACATTGCTCTTGACGGTTACAAGATGGCTGAAATCGTTAACATTATGGAAGAAAATATTGCTGACAAGGCAGATTCAGCACTCACACTCCACGGTTTCGAGCTTGTGAATGTAAGATTTGTAAAGGCATAACACAATTCACAATGCAAAATGCACAATTAAGAAGGTGCTGCCACTAAGGCAGATTCTGCATTATAAATGGGTAAGGGCGAAAGTCCTTCCTCTTAAAATTGTGCATTGTGAATTCTTAATTGTGAATTGATAAATTATAATTCACCGGCACACAACAAAAGGGACTGCATATGCAGTCCCTTGATTTTTTTATGTTATTACAGCAGCAATAAGCTTTCCGAAAAGATAGACTTCGCTGCCACCTATATAGGATTCTCCGTTTTCATCAGAAAAATATTCTGATTCTACCGTATACCCCAAACCCTGATAAACAATTCTGTCATTATCGGCTTCAACTCTTATTTCTTTTGCAAAAACAGGCTCTCTTAAGCTTTGACTTTTTACAGTGTCGGTTATCAGCATTGTTGACCACAGAGCGACTAAAGCAGCTAAGACGATAAGAACTATTCTGAATTTTTTCATAAACTCACCTGTTACTTCATCAGAACCGCATCAAAATCTGTGCAATCTCCGACAAAACTTTTTTCAACCCCGATCAGGCTGATTCCTGTTGTTGAAACAGTTGCTGAACTTCCGTTTTCGTGTTTTTTGAATACATATTCAAATCGAAGCATTTTTCCGTCTGTATAAGTGCCGTAAAATTCAAAACCTGAATTATTTGCCAACACATCAAAATATACAACAAAAAGAACCTTGTCATTAAAGAAACTCTCATCATAATCTTTAAGAATTTCTCTGAAATCATCGGCATTACTTCTTCCCGAATCAAATTTCTCATCAAAACTGTTAATAAAATCAGTCAGCTCAGCCTTTGTTTCAAATCTGAATACAGGCATATGAAAAACGTTCTCTGCATCTGTTTTATCTGCATTCAGACTTTCACCTTTTATTTTTTCTTCATCAAACCTACTGTGAGACCTCACGTAAGTGACATCAAAAATATCAGGCAGAAATGAAGTTCCGTTTACAAAATCTATATCAGATTCTCCTTCGTTTGCTCCAGAATAAACTTCTTCATTTCTTACAGGAACTGAAGTCCAGCCAAGTTCATACAGTTGTTTAAGAACACTTTCTGAAATATCTGAAATATGCCCGTCTGCAAGTTTTATTACAAAGTATACTCTTGTCTGAGCGGGATAAGATTCCATAATGCCGTCGTGAAGCACCAGAAGTTTATCACCGTTTTCATAATCTGTAAAAACATCATCTTTTCCTGAATTTACAGACATTACAACGGGAGAATTATCAATAATCAGAATATCTGTATTATCTGCTCTGAGATAACGTCCCGTTGACGGTGAATACCCTTTTCCTGCAAGTACAAGAAAACCTGCTGCAGCAAGACAGATAACAATGCCGAGTATAACAAGAATTTTCTTTTTCATTGTAACTCCTCCCGTGTCTTTATATTAAAACTTAAGCTCCCCGAATTTTTCGGCAGTTGCCATATCGTATGAAACAATACCGTTATTGTTTACAGCAAAGAATACGGAATCAATAAACGTTCCTCTTGCTGCATTGTAATCAAGACTGCCTTTCAGACAATCATAGGTATTATCAATAATTATTCCGTTATTTTCGGTGCTGAAAACTATAATATATTCGGCTACACCGTAACAATAAAACGGAACTGCAAAAGTGTTTTCATCAATAATCAGAAATGCTTTATGATTTGAATTCAGAGTTCCTGCATAATTGGTTGTGTAATTATCAAGCTCTTTTGGTGATGCAGGGTCTGATACATCAAACAATGATATTTTACCCTTGCCGTTGAGACCTGTATCTGTGCCGCCTTCACCGATACCGATTACAAGACCGTTTCCGATGGGATGAAGATAACTTGAAAATCCGGGTATTTTGAGTTCACCTTTGAGCTCAGGATTTGCCGGGTCAGACAAATCAACTGTAAAGAGAGGGTCTGTCTGCATAAAAGTTACAAGATAAAGCATATCACCCAGGAATCTTGCAGACTTCATCTGTTCACCGGGTGCGATATCATCAAGGAAGCCAACAATTTTCATATCCTTATCAAGAACATAAACCATAGTTTTCTGACTGCTTCCGTTATAACCCCAGCCGTTTGTGGCAATTCTGAAATAATCACCGTTTTTATCCATTGAAAACTGATTTATGCAGTGTCCGCCAACTGTTGCATAAGTAACATAATTCACACCGTTATCTGTAATATCCATTTTGTGAATTTTTGTAACAGTTGAGAATTCTTTTCCGTTGTCATCTTTTACAATGTTTTCATTTTCGCGTGACCACCATGATGTTACAGACTCAGCAACAAACAATTCGTCACCTGTGCAGTAAATATCTTCCGCACCGCCAAGGAATGCATTCACCATAGGTTCTGAAGAAAGCTCTGAGAGGTTTACAATTGAAGTAACCGTGTAAACTGTAGGAGATTCTTCATCAAACATCATAATTCTGTCTGACGGAATCTTTTTAAGTTCTCCTCCGTTTACTGAGTATTCAGGAATACATAAACTTTTGAGCATATAGCAGGCATCTTCAAAATTATCACCCGATATCTGATAATAAGGAATACTGAACTGTGAAACGGTTATCAGTTTGTCATTTATCATTCTTGAAGAAACGCTGTTGCCGGTTATTTTCTGTGTGTATGAAAGTACCGGCTTTGTTTTATCAGCGACATCAAAAACTTTAATAATCGTATCTGTTTTTAACGCATAGCAGACACAATCGCATAGAGCACCGTTTGAAGGATCTGACACCTGCTCATAATCTGAAGACTCGTTGACAACAACAACAAGTTTGTCATCATAAAGATACATTTCGCTGCCGAAAATATCAAAAAACTGACCGTCTTCAAAAAGAACAATTTCAGATACAATATTCATATTTTCAGCATCACGGCAATCTGAAATAATAATCTTATTATTATTGAGATAATAAATATAACTGCCGTCATTTTTTATAAGGTCGGCTTCGTCAACGCCCTCAACCTGAGTATTTGTTTCACCGTAAGATATTCCGCCGCCTGCACTGCCGCTGTTTGATGTATTCTGACCCGGAGCCGAACCTTCGGGCGCCATATCCATAGCAGATTCATTTTTAATTCCGCCGTCAATAATATCTTCAAAAATCAAATAATCATCGTTGTTCTGATTATTGAAAATTTCACGATAGTAGCTCAGCACAACATTTTCAATCTGACTGTAATCAGAATCTGCAATCTGATTGGTTATTATCTGTTCCTGCTTGTTCATATCAAAATAATTCTTTGTTCTGTCAGCAGTTATACCCAGAGCGACAACAAGAATCAGCGATGCGGCAAGAGAAACAACTGTTTTTGCAATTTTTGCACCTTTTCCTCGGCTGATTCTCTTGGGATTTATAATTTTGCCGTTTTCATTTATAAGTTCTTCAATTTTTTCCGCAGACAGAGATTCAGGAAGAGTAACCTCTTCAGACATAAACAATTTTTCAATATCATTATAATTATTTTTCATCTCTGCTCACCTCACTTTAATATATCCCGCATTTTTTCAAGAGAACGTGAAAGCTTTGATCGCACAGATCCTGATTTCATATCCATTATCTCTGCTATTTCAGAGCTTTTATAGCGTCCTATAACACTCAGTAGGACAATCTGTTTTTCATCGGGAGAAAGGCTGTCAAGTGCCGCCTTAAGCTCCGCAGACACAGTGAAATCCGACACGGATATATCAGCCTCTGTCTCCTGTATATCATACACAGAAACAACACAAAGCTTGTCTGCGGGATTGTTGAGCTTTGTTTTGCATACATTTGACAGAATCTTGAACATCCATGACTTGAATGATGAGGGTTTTCTCAGCGTTGCAATGTTCTGAAAGGCAATTAAAACAGCCTCCTGCACCGCATCCTCCGCATCTGCACTCTTACCGGTAAACCAGAGCGCAAAGCGGTATAAATCGTTTGCATAGAAGCTGTAAACTGTTGCAAACGCTTTACTGTTTCCCGTCTGTGCCTCTCTGATGAGTTTTGTGAGATCGTCTTTCATAGTGTCACGCTCCCTTCACCTATTAGAGTGAAAAAAACAATAAAGTGTTGCAAGAAAAATTAAATTTTTTGGTAAAGCAGAATTTTATAGAGATCTTTGCACAAATTATTGCTTATATAAACAATACTGCGCTTGCGATAACAAACTGAGCGGCATAATATGCTACGTGGTTTGTTACAATATCAACAGGTCTTCTCTTGCCTTCGCCGAAATATGTACCTGAAAGAATAAGGTCTGAGAGAAGGAAGAGAACACCGCCCACAAACATAAAGTTGAGAGTCATTTCCTCAAAATTATGCATAAGTGCAAGTGAACCTGAAAGGAATGTCATAAAACCGAGAACAAAACCGTATACACCTGTGATAGCCTTGAATTTGCCGTAAACCATTTTCATAGGCTTTTCAAGAACAACAACACCACCGCCGAGAAGAAGAGCAATTACAGCAGGGATAACAATATACAACGGTTTTGAGAAGTCTGCATAATGAATAAACAGACCTGCAAGGTAGAAGAAGTGACCAATCATAAATGAGCCGAAACCTGCAAATGTGTATGTATCGTTTGTTTCGGGATAAACCCATTTGAGGTCGAGCCATATATCACCCATAAGCCCCATTACAAGACCCATTACAACAAAAAGTGCAAAACTGAACTTTTCAGCACCGATAACTGTTGCTGTGGCAGCCACACCTGTTGCAATAAAAAGTGTGCTTGCAAAAGCCTTGAGCATAGCGGCTTTGACTCCGCCATCTTTAACTCTTTTTACGAGAAATGCAATTGTTGCAACAATGCCGAGTGCAAGTGCAATAAAAAACAAAGTCATAAAGATACCTCTTTCAATGTTTATTTTAGTTTATTATAACAAAATAAACACCGTGTTTCAATATAATAAAAAAATTTATCATTTTCCTTGACAAATATCATCACTTTTAGGATAATATAAAAGGAGGATTTTTCAATATGCAAAAACGTATTCTTTCTATATGCTTTATTTTAATATTGATTTTCGGTTTTTCTGCCTGCGGTGAAAATCAGCAGAACGGAAGCGTAAATTTCGGTGATTATGAAATCCCTTCAGATTACGACAATCAGAACAATCCTGAAAATCAGACAACAAAACCATATAACACATCTGAAGTGCTTTCTCCTGACACATCCTGGCAGAAATCATATGCCCTTTCTTATTCATACTATGACCAGAAAACAGGCGAATCTGTCCTGACAGAAGGAAGAAGCGGAAATTATTATCAGGTTTCGGATTCATCTTCAAACATAACAACTCTGCTTGTTCAGGAAGAAGCATATATGATTCAGTATATGCTCAACACAAACACAAAAACCGGAACTTCTGCAGTTGTTACAGACGGAACAATTGAAACATCATATTCAGGTTTCACAATTCTTTCCACCTGCGACCCGTATTTCCCTGTTTATAAGAATGTTACATCAGCAGGCTCAGATTTTGTTGCAAACCGCCCTGCAACACGATATAAGCAGACTGAAACGCAAGACAATGCGGCAACAAGAATTGCTTATGTCTGGATTGATGACCAGTACGGTTTCGCATCAAAATGTGAACTTTATGATGCAAACACAGAAGAACTTCTTATGCGTTGGGAACTCACTGATTTCACAACCAACATAACAGAAGAAGCTGTAAAAATAGACATTTCAGCATACTCAATCACAAATGAATGACAAAAAAACAGAGTTCCTGCGAACTCTGTTTTTATTATTTTAACCTAAAATTTTAAGCGCACCTGTGGGACAAAGATCTGCACACATATGGCAGTCTTTACATACAGATACTGTTTCGGGATTGTCAAACTCAGGTCTGATAACAGTTTTGAAGCCTCTGCCTACAAGACCTAAGATTCCCTTACCTGCATTCTCTTTACAAGTGCGTACACAAAGATTACAGAGTATACATTTACCCTGATCTCTTTCAATTGAAACAAGTCTCTGCTCCTTAAAGCATTCATGCTTTTCACCAAAGAGTCTTTCGGGAGAGACGGGACTTTCGTTAACATAACGGATAAGCTTACAATCCTTGAAATCGTGACATCCGCATTCAAGACAACGCTTTGCCTCTTCCCTTGCCTGCTCTTCAGAGAAACCGTTGATAACAGATTCAAAGTTATTTTTTCTGTAATCGGGAGCCTTTACGGACATAACAGCTCTTGCCTTTTTCTCACGGTCTGCGAGCATTTCTGCCGTTACATTTCTCTTTGAATAGTAAGGCTCTGCGAAATCCATAGACATACCCAGAAGATATGCATTGATTGCCTTTGCAGCAGTGTTTGCTTCTGCGATAGCATCAATAGCGATTGATGCACCGCGGTTTGTTGCATCACCTGCGGCAAACACACCGTCAAGATTTGTCATACAAGTAACTTTGTCTGCAAGAATTGTTCCTCTGTCTGTCATTCCGATTGCGTCGAAGCCTGCGGGAGCAAACTTCTGACCGATTGCTGAAATAACAGTATCAACGGGAAGAATCTTGAATTCACCTTCAACGGGCACGGGTTTTCTTCTGCCTGATGCATCGGGTTCACCGAGTTCCATAACCTGAAGTCTGATTTCTTTCACCTTACCGTTTTCACCGATGATTTCGTCGGGATTTGTAAGGAAAAGGAACTGTACGCCTTCTTCGATTGCTTCTTCTATCTCAATATCTTCTGCAGGAGCCTCTGCACGGGTTCTTCTGTAAATGACATAAACATTCTCAGCACCGCAACGAACTGCTGTTCTGCAGGCATCCATTGCAGTATTACCGCCGCCTACAACAGCAACATTCTTACCGATATCGGGAATATTGCCCATATTAACTTCTCTGAGGAAGTCAATACCGCTGAGAACACCGTCAAGGTCTTCACCCTTGCAACCTACGCTGCTACCCTTCCATGCACCAACAGTAACGAGCACAGCATCAGCACTGTTTCTGATTTCATCAAATGAAACATCTTTGCCGATTTTTGTGTTGTTAACCATCTTTACACCAAGGTCTGCGATAGCCTTTATTTCTTTGCGAAGAACATCTTTGGGAAGTCTGTATTCGGGGATACCGTAACGGAGCATACCGCCCATTTCGGGCATTGCATCATAAATTGTAACATTGTGACCTGCAAGGCAGAGATAATATGCAGCATTAAGACCTGCAGGACCGCCACCGATAACTGCAACATTTTTGCCTGTTGATTCTTCGCATACAGCCTTAAAAGGTGTATCTGATTCCATATCTCTGTCTGCCGCAAAAGCCTTGAGGAAAGCAATTGAAAGCGGCTCTTCAACAAGTCTTCTTCTGCAGTTTGATTCACAGGGGTGAGGACAGATTCTGCCCACAGATGCAGGAATTGAGATTTTTTCTTTAATAATACGGACTGCTTCGCTGTCATTACCGAGGGCAATCTGTTTAACATAGCCCTGAATATCTGTATGAGCCGGACAATTGAGTGAGCAGGGAGCAACGCAGTCACCCTCGTGGTCACTCATAAGAAGTTCAAGGGCAATTTTTCTTGCCTTTTTAACTCTTTCTGTCTCTGTTGAAAGTACCATACCGTCATTTGCAACAGCTGAACAAGCACGCATAAGTTTTGGCATACCCTCTGCCTCAATCAGACAAAGACCGCAGGCACCGTACAGCTTAAGATTGGGGCTGTAACAGAGATTGGGGATTTCTACACCATTTTTAGCGGCAATTGTAAGAATTGTTTCGCCTTTGTTACCTGTCATTTCAATTCCGTTGACAGTAATTTTAATCTGTTCCATTTTTGCCGCCTCCTTATTCCACAATTATTGCACCGAAACGGCAGGAATTCACACACTGACCGCAACGGATACATTTTTCACTATCAATAATATGAGCAATTTTGACTTCACCGCTGATAGCCTTTGCAGGACACTTCTTAGCGCAGAGAGTACATCCCTTACACTTATCAGCATCAATTGAATATGCAAGAAGGTCAACGCATTCCTTTGCGGGACACTTCTTGTCTCTGATATGAGCTTCATATTCATTTCTGAAGTAACGGATTGTTGTAAGCACGGGGTTTGGTGCTGTCTGACCGAGACCGCAGAGTGCACCGTCTTTGACTGCATCGCAAAGCTCTTCAAGAAGCTCGATATCGCCTTCCTTACCCTCACCTTTTACGATTCTTGTGAGGATTTCCTGCATTCTTCTTGTACCGATACGGCAATGAACGCATTTGCCGCAGGATTCAAGTGCTGTAAAATCAAGGAAGAATTTTGCCATACCGACCATACAGGTGCTTTCGTCCATAACAACCATACCGCCTGAACCCATGATTGCGCCTGTTGCACCGAGAGCCTTGTAATCGATAACTGTGTCAAGAAGCTCCTTAGGAATACAACCGCCTGAGGGGCCGCCCATCTGTACAGCCTTGAATTCCTTATTATCACGGATACCGCCACCGATACCGTAAATAACATCACGGAGTGTTTTACCCATAGGAATTTCAACAAGACCGCCCTTGCGGATTTTACCGGTGAGTGCAAAAACTTTTGTACCCTTGCTGTTTTCTGTGCCCATAGCGGCAAAAGCAGCACCACCGTTGTTCATAATCCAAGCAACGTTTGCAAATGTTTCAACATTATTTATATTTGAAGGCTCATCCATATAGCCTTTCTGTGCAGGGAAAGGAGGCTTAAGACGAGGCATACCTCTTTTACCTTCAAGTGATTCAATCAAAGCGGTTTCTTCACCGCATACGAATGCACCTGCACCTGCCTTGATTCTCATATCACAAGAGAAAGATGTGCCGAGAATGTTTTCACCGAGAAGATTTGCTTTTTTAGCCTGTTCAATGGCAATTTCAAGATGTGTGATTGCAAGAGGATATTCAGCTCTTACATAAACAATCATTTCCTTGGCACCGATTGCATAAGCACCGATAAGCATACCTTCAATAAGGGTATGAGGGTCAGATTCAATAACAGCTCTGTCCATAAATGCACCGGGGTCACCCTCGTCTGCATTACAGATAAGATATTTTGTATCACTGACACTCTGTCTTGCTGCATTCCATTTGAACCATGTGGGGAAACCTGCACCGCCTCTGCCTGCAAGACCTGAAATTTTTATTTCTTCAATAACTTCTTCGGGAGTCATTGTTTTAAGCACTTTTTCAAGAGCTTCATAACCGTCTGCCTTTCTGTAATCATCAAGAGAAACGGGATCAATAAGTCCGCAATGACGAAGTGCAATTCTTGTCTGCTTTGAGAGAAATTCTGCGTCTTCATCTGAAATTGTAATGCTGTCAACAAGTGAAAGATTACCTGTTTTTACACATTCAACGATATTTTCAGCATCATCGGCACCGACTTTAACAAGTCTTCTGAGAAGAGTATTTCCGTCATAAAGGTCAACGATAGGTTCAAGGAAACACATTCCTATACAACCTGTTGTTCCGAGAGTAAAAGAATCGTTTTCAGTCATAAGATTTTCAATTGCCTTATGCACTTTGCCCGCACCTGCAGCAATGCCGCATGATCCGGCACCTATAACTATACGCATTATTTACCCTCCTTTTTCTGAATATTCTTAATAACTTCAACTACAGAATCGGGAGTAAGATTGCCGAATGCTTCTCCGTTTATCATAATAACGGGAGCAAGTGAGCAACAACCCAGACAAGCAACTTCTTCAAGCGTAAAAAGTCCGTCTTCAGTTGTTTCACCGTTGCCTATTCCGAGATAATCACTGATTGCGGCAAAAACTCTTTCACTGCCGTTTACGTGACAAGCAGTACCCTGACATGACATTATAAGATACTTACCGATGGGAGTAAGTCTGAACTGTGAATAAAAAGTTGCAACACCCATTACTTCAGCAGGTGTAATGCCTACATTTTCGGAAATATGATACATAACATCTTTGGGAAGATAACCGTATATTTCCTGTGCTTTCTGAAGTATAGTGATAAGATTGCTTGACACACTGCCATATGTCTCAAGAACGGAATCAAGCAATGAAAGGTCACTTTTAGGACCATTACAGTTACACTGACACATAAAAATGCCTCCTGTACACAAAAAAAATTATAAATTTTATTATAACACAGAGATATTCTTTTTTCAATAGTTTATTACCCGTAAACAGTTACCTTAAATGAAAAAATAAGCTTCGGAAAAACCGAAGCTTACTATAATATTAATCAAGCTGGGCAGCCTTGCGGAGAATTTTTCTTGCATCAATTGCAGTAACAACGCCGTCCTTATCAATATCTGCCGCATATAAAAACCTACCTGTAAGAGGATTGATTTTCGCTGCACCTCTTAGTGCCATTCTTGCATCAGACGCAGTTATATTGCCGTCTCCGTCTACATCATAAAGAGCTGAATCATCATCGGAATCAACAAAGCCTATTCTGTTTGATGCCGCATACTGCTCAGCCTTTGAACCGTTTGTTCCGTAAATTGTAAACAGGCTTATCGGAACAATTTCATTGTTATAACCTACACACATATAGTACATTTCTTTTACAGATGCAGGTATTTTTATACTCTTCATTTTTTCCGAACCGTAAAATGCATATGAGCCGATTTCTTCAACCGTATCTGAAAGCTTGACCTCTGCAAGATTTTTACAATATCTGAAAGCTGAATCGTAAATAGCAGTAACACCGTAAGGAATAACTATTTCTTCAAGAGGTGTTGTATTGAAGGCACTTGAACCGATAGTTTTAAGTCCTGCAGGAAGTTCAATTTTTTTAATTGCTGTTTTACAAAATGCAGATTCACCTATTGATACTATCTTTGCAGGAAGCTTTACATTTTCAAGGGAAGTACACTCGTAAAAAGTATAATCTGCAACTTCTGTTACACCTGATGGTATCACAACATTATCAAGACTGCCGCATCTTTCAAAAGCAGATGCTTCAATTGTTATAAGAGAGGCAGGTAAAGTAATTTCCTTAAGTTTACTGCACATAGAAAATGCAGAATAACTTATTTTTTCAACGCCTTCTGAAATAATTACCTTTGTAATTTTATTGCAGAATCTGAATGCATTACCGCCGATTTCAGTTACAGGATAACCGTTATATTCAGACGGAATTTCAATAGTATCACTCGCATTTTCATTGCAATCTGTAACCACTGCGTGATTATCAACAATTTCATACTTCAATACAGATACAGTAGTATTATACGCTGTTGCTGTTTCTTCATTTGCGAAAGAACAGACAGCAAAAAGTGAAATAAGCATGCTTACACACATAAAAACAGGTAAGAACTTTTTAACATTTTTATTCATACCATTGCCTCCTTGATTATATATTATAAGATCAATACGAACATCACAACAAAATCAAAGTATGATTTTTCAATCAAGCTTTGCTGCCTTGCGGAGAATTTTTCTTGCATCAATTGCGGTAATTTTACCGTCTTTGTCTATATCAGCCGCAGTAAAATGGCTACCTTCAAGAACTTCAAGTTTTGCAGAAGCTCTCAGTGCAATTCTTGCATCAACGGCATTGATATTACCGTCACCATTTACATCATACATTACAACGCCATCATAATTAAAATGAATCTCAGCATTTGCCAACGGGAAATTCTCAACATCAGATACTGTTATCTTATTCCAGTCTTCCTTACTGCCTGTGAAGTAAACATTTTTAAGTTTATCACACATTGAAAAAGCAAAATCATCGATTTTTGTAACGTTTGCAGGAATAACAACACTTGCAAGCTTAGTACATTTATCAAACAAACGTGTTTCAATTGTGTTTATACCTGCAGGAAGAACTGCTGATTTTATTCCGCTGTTGGAAAATGCATTTCCTGTAAGTTTTGTCACACTATCTGGAATAACAATTTCTTCCAATTCCCATGTAGCAAGAAAAGCTGCAGCTTCAATGGTTGTGACCGTAGCAGGAATCTTGATTTCTTTCAGCTTTTTTGCACGTGCAAATGCTGATTCACTGATAACCTTAACACCATTGAAAATTGAGTATTTTTCAGCCGAACTGCCTTCAGGATATCTTATAAGTTCACTCTTATCTTTATTGAAAAGCACACCGTTTTCATCACTTGAATAATACTGATTATTTTCATCAACTATAAATTTTTCAAGTTCTGAACAAGTTGAAAAAGTAGAAATATCAATATCAGTAACAGTTGCAGGGATAGTTACGGAAGTAACATTGCTGAATCCGAAAAACTCTTCCTTTCCGATTGCGATAACGGGCAAACCGTCAATTTCAGCCGGAACAACAATATCTCCTGTTGTTTTTTCATCATTGCTTGTGACAATAATACCGCTATCTGAAACTTTATATGTAAATCCTACATATTCGGTTTTATTATCGGGATCACCTACATAGAATGAGAAAGTTGCATTTTCAGGCTGGTTTTTGCCCTGCCATGAATTTATGTTTATATTTATAGTATATTCACCATCAGAAGCTGCTTTGAATTTGGCAAAAATCAGTTCAGAACTTCCGGTAAAATTACCATCTGCACAAGTAATATCAAATTGTGCATGACCGACATCCCAATAGTTATAATTACACATACCGGGAGCATATGCACTTTCTGCAAAATCAATAAATTCCAGATGTTCACCATTGTATCTGATATCACAATCCAGTGAACAGAGGTCTGTTGCATTTTTCACAGATATACAGATAAGAAATGTTTCATTCGCCTGAATGATTTCTTCTGTAATTGATGCTTCGATAGATGTCTTAGAATCTTCTGCAAAAGATGTCACTGTGAATAATGAAAAAATCATCATCACGCCGAGAAAAACAGATAAGAATTTTTTTACATTTTTATTCATTCTATTACCTCCTTGATTTTATCTTAACACTGTAATACAAAATTTGCAACATTAAAATAAAAAAACTTTGGCATAAGTTTTTTCAATTATGATATTAGCACATCATTTGTAGAATGTCAAGCATAGTTTTATGTGTTTTATTCTCTGTCAAGTCAGACAATAATCATATATGATTTCTATGGTGATTAAAATGAAGACAGAACAGAAAGAAAAATACAGACTTTTAGGGCTTAACATCGCCTATTACAGAAAACTTCACGGTTACACTCAGGAGCAATTTGCCGAAGCTCTTGATATTGACAGAACAACTGTCAGCAAAGTTGAACTTGCAACATCGGGAATTTCGCTTGATCTGCTGTTTGATATGTCAGATCTGCTCGGGGTTCCCGTAAATAAATTTTTTGAATTCAGAAATTAAAGAAAATCTCCCGAAAATTCGGGAGATTTATATTTTTAATTCAGGATAAGACTGCATTCTTCATAAACAACATCAATACCGGGCTTTGCCATTGCATCATAATACCAACCGAGAGGTTGAGAAGATGAGCTTAACCCAAGCATAATAAGACCAACGTCTGTCATATCAACCTTTCCTGACAAATCAACGTCAGCAGCAATAACATACGGTAATGCCGATGCTTTTTCTTCACCAAGATAATATTTTTCAGCAAGAGAGGAATCACTCTTCATAATTCTTCCGTCACCGTCAACATCACCGAGCACTACAATATAAAAGTTATAATAATCTGTATTTACAAGAAATCCCGTTGAAAGAAGAATATCATCAGCAACCTTATTGCCTTGCGAATCCGTAACTTCAATATTATCTGCACCGACTCTGTAATAAAAATCATTTACCGTTTCACAATACGGAACAATCACTATATCCCTATCTACTGAAAGACTATTTTTCATAGTGGCGGACAAATACACTCCGCAGTATGCCTCCATAACAGGATTTGCAACCACAGTATCGTATCCATCTATATGGTTACATGATGAAAAGGTAAGTATTATCAATAATGCGGACAAAATTTTTACTCGTTTCATAGTAATACAACTCCATTTAAATAGGCTCTATAATCTGAGCAGCACACTGCAAGATCAATCTGGCATCAGCAGCTGTTATTTTTCGATCATTATCAAAATCAGACAATGTTCTTTGTAAATTATTCGGTGTTTCCAATTGAGAAGAATACCGTAAAACAGTTCTAGCATCTATTGCATTAAAAACACGATCCAAATTAACATCTCCAACGGCATATCCTGAAACTCTCAACAAGGCGGAAAAGGTATTTAACCTACCTCCTGTAGCACATTTGCCATAAAATACAGGAACAAAATCTGTATTAGACAAAATATAATTTTTCAACTGTTCAGTTGTTAAATTTGGGTTTATCGATAATAATAATGCTGCGGTTCCGGTAACAAATGGAGCCGCCATAGATGTTCCACTCATTATTTCATAATTACCATAACAATTAAGACTAAAAATTTGGTCTCTGGGTGCAAACAAATCCACATATGTATAATGATATTTTGATAAACTGTATACTTCATCCATTTCTGTGCTAGCTGCAACAACAATAACATTATCTGTTTTATTGTCAACAAGATATGAAGTTATATCAGTTGCACTCTCATTCCCTATAATATTTCCAGCACTCACAACGACTAATCCATTATAATTATTGAGCGCCCACCATAAAGATATAGAAAATGTGGCTGTACCACTTATATTTACAATTCGAATATTATTATCAGCGGCATAATTCAAACTTTTTGCGACCCAATCATCATCTGTGATTGTTCGCATATTTAAGGATGTATCATAATTTTTTTTATATGCTTTTATATTTATCAATTCGGAAAACCATGTTACGCCACAGATACCATCACCATTACCACCTCTTGCACTAATTATACCTGCAACATGTGTTCCATGATTTCCAAGATCATCAAGCGTGTTCTCATCTGTAAAATTCACATTAAGAGGATTAGATTCGGAATAATTATTAGACAAATCCGGATGTGCTGTAATACCGGAATCTATTACTCCTATTTTTACCCTTTCACCAACATTACCGATTGCTATCCCCCAAGCTCTGTCAACTTGTGTTGTTTGAACACCGTATTGTCTATCAATATACTCATCACTAATTGGACGTATGCTTGATACTGTTGTCGAATTAGTTTCAAATTGTGAATCCTGATTCACAATTATATCTTCTGTTTCAATCGTATTTTTTTCAATTGGCGAGGAATAACTAATATAATTAGGAGTTATTTCTTCAATTATTGGATTATCCTTCAATTGAATAATTGCATTTTTTACATTAGACTCAGAATGTTCAATTAAATGCAACTTAAGAATCTGACAATATTCATCCATATTGTAGCCTGATAATGAGTATTGTCAACACTTGCACAAAATATATCTTCAACCGAAGCGATTAAATTCTTGTCAAAATCATCAGCAGTAAACACTTTTCCCATTGCAGAATACTTATGTTTTATTACAGCAATAACAGAAGACGTATCATATGAATAATTTTCAAAGATATCATCTTCTTTATAAAAACTTATAATATTATCTTCAGCAAAAGTGTCAAAAACAGAAAAACTCATAAAAATCATTACTAATAATACCGAAATAAATTTTTTCATATTCAACCATCCTAAAAATTAATTTTAAATACCATATTAATTATGCAAATAAAATACAACCCATTGGACTCACCTTCACTCTTCATATTAATGCAACAAACTAAAATAATGTGTTTCAGTTTATTTTTAGTTACACTATATATAAAGTTATGAAACACCAAGAATGTCACACAAAAAAAGAAAAAAAATTTTTTTTGTATATATATACAAAAAAACGGCATATCTCATATGAGATATGCCGAATATTTTATAAAATTAGTCGTGGTGTCTATTGCCGTTTCTTCTGCCGCCCTTGAAATCCTTACGGGGCTTTCTTTCAGCGGGTTCGTTTTCGGGAACAAGACCTTCAACCTCGATAAGAGCATCTCTTCTTGAGAGATTGAGTCTGCCCTGATCGTCAACAGGAAGAACCTTAACGATGATTTCGTCACCTACATTAACAACGTCCTCAACCTTTTCTGTTCTCTTAACGTCAAGCTGGCTGATGTGAACCATACCTTCTTTACCGGGAGCGATTTCTACGAATGCACCGAAAGACATAAGTCTTGTAACAACACCCTTGTAGATTGCACCGACTTCGGGATCCTTAGCGATTGTTTCGATGATGTCAAGAGCACGTCTTGCATCTTCGATATCCTGTGCTGTAACGAAGATTGAACCGTCTTCTTCAACGTCAACCTTACAGTTGCATTCTGCACAGATCTTCTGGATAACCTTGCCCTGCTTACCGATAACATCACCGATCTTATCAACATCAATCTTAGTTGAAAGAAGCTTGGGAGCATACTTTGAAAGTTCTGTTCTGGGTTCAGCAATACAGGGAAGCATTACGTTGTCGATAATGTGATTTCTTGCATCGTGTGTCTTCTGAAGAGCTTCCTTGGTAATTTCGGGAGTAAGACCGTGAACCTTGAGGTCCATCTGGATAGCTGTAATACCGTTCTTTGTACCTGCAACCTTAAAGTCCATATCGCCGAAGAAGTCTTCAAGACCCTGGATATCAACCATAGTCATGAAACGGTCGCCTTCTGTGATAAGACCGCAGGAAATACCTGCTACGGGAGCCTTGATGGGAACACCTGCTGCCATAAGAGCAAGAGTTGAACCACATACTGAAGCCTGTGATGTTGAACCGTTTGATGAAAGAACTTCTGAAACAAGTCTGATTGTATAGGGGAAATCTTCCATTGAAGGAATAACGGGAACAAGAGCTCTTTCTGCAAGTGCACCGTGACCGATTTCTCTTCTGCCGGGGCCTCTTGAGGGCTTTGTTTCACCAACAGAGTATGAGGGGAAGTTGTAGTGGTGGATATATCTCTTTGATGCTTCTTCATCGATACCATCGAGAAGCTGAGCATCTCTTGCTGAACCGAGTGTAGCAACTGTGAGAACCTGTGTCTGACCTCTTGTGAACATACCTGAACCGTGAACTCTTGAAAGAAGGTCAACCTGTGCATCGAGAGGACGCATATCGTTGATGCCTCTGCCGTCTACACGCTTGTTTTCATCAAGGAGCCAACGACGAACGATGTATTTCTGAAGCTTGTACATACAATCGTCAATCTTGTCTGCTTCTTCAGGATACTTTTCATCAAATTCTGCGTGAACTTTTTCGTAGATGGGAAGAAGTCTTTCGTCACGGATTCTCTTATCGTCTGTGTCAAGAGCGAACTTAACATCGTCAATTGCGAATGCCTTGATAGCTTCGAAAAGTTCTTCTGAAGGATCGTTTGAAGGGAAGTCAACCTTGGGCTTACCAACTTCTGCCTGAATGCCCTTGATAAACTCAACAACCTGCTGGTTAACTGAGTGAGCATACATAATACCGTCAAACATAACTTCGTCTGAAATTTCGTTTGCGCCTGCTTCAATCATAGCAACAAGGTCTGCTGTTGAAGCAACTGTAACTGTCATCTGAGTCTTTTCTCTCTGTTCAACTGTGGGGTTGATAACGAATTCACCGTCAACAAGACCGAGTGAAACGCTTGATACGGGGCCATCCCAAGGAATCTGTGAAATTGAAAGAGCGATTGAAACACCGATCATAGCAGTGATTTCGGGTGAGCAATCAGGGTCAACTGACATAACAGTTGCAACGATACCAACATCGTTTCTCATGTCCTTGGGGAAAAGAGGACGGATAGGTCTGTCGATAACACGAGATGCAAGAGTTGCCTTTTCGCTTGCCTTGCCTTCTCTTCTCTGGAATGAACCGGGGATTTTACCTACTGAGTAGAGCTTTTCTTCGAAGTCAACTGACATGGGGAAGAAATCTACGCCTTCACGGGGCTTGTCTGCCATTGTAACTGAGCAGAGAACTTCTGTTTCGCCGTAACGGACAAGACATGAACCTGCTGCGAGCTGTGCCATCTTGCCGACTTCAACCTTAAGAGGTCTGCCTGCAAGTTCAGTTTCAAATACTCTGAAATCTGTAAACATTTTAAAATCTCCTTTTTGATTTTTTATGTCCGGTCAGCTCTCCCGCTGTTAATGTACAATTCAATACATACGATTTTCATACACATTGAATTGTACATTATACATTAAAATACGATGAAGCCAAACCCGACAGTTTTTAATTGTACATTATTTGAAAAATGGGCAGCAAACAATGTATATTGCTTGCCGCCCTGTTTTCCGAAAATTACTTACGAAGACCAAGTCTTGCAACGATTGAACGGTATCTTTCGATATCATTCTTCTGAAGGTAAGCAAGAAGGTTTCTTCTGTGACCAACCATCTTGAGAAGACCACGTCTTGAGTGATGGTCCTTCTTGTGCTCCTTAAGATGCTCAGTAAGGTCGTTGATTCTCTTTGTGAGAACTGCGATCTGTACTTCGGGAGAACCTGTGTCGCCTTCGTGTGTAGCATACTCAGCGATGATAGCTGTCTTTTCTGCCTGTGTCATTGTTTTTCACCTCATTAATTATTTACCGATATCTCAGAGTAAGGCAGGTGAATACTCATTGAGTTTACTCCATACTCCGTGAATTCGGCAGCTTCAACATTATATCATATGTATTTTACTTTGTCAAATACTTTTTTGAATAAATACTGCTGCATTAAAGCCGTTTCTGTTATGCATTATGCAACATCATTAGCAGAATTTTTCTTTTTCTTAAAATAAGGAACAATATCAAATCTGCCCATTGCAATAAGCACTGAAATAAGACTTATAGCATCTGTTGCAAGAGCCTCCCACGCACTGCAGGTACAGTTGTAAACAACCCACATAATAAGAGTGGGAACATTGAGAATTCTTATTGTTCTTGTGTTTTTAAGGCTGTAAGCAACTGTTGAACAAAGCTTACCCACAAGCGGAAGAAGTGACTGAGGCCCCTCCCATGTGATGATTGCAGAAATAATATAAATTCCGCAGAAAACCCACATTGCAGCTTTTGTTGACTTCTCTTTTTCAACAAGCTTGTAAAAAATAAAGTTTCGCACAACACCCACAAGATTCATAATTGCTCCTGTGGGAGCATCGAGAAGATAGTACTGAATTGTGAATGCCGCCTCTGAGCCGAGTTTTGCAACAACAATACCCTTGTGCTTGTTGCTCTGAAAAGCCGCAACACCGAGAATGAATGCAATTATTCCTATTGCTCTTATAAATATTTCAGAATGTATGAATTCCATATTAACCTCAAAAAAAGGGATTGATTTCTCAATCCCTCAAAAATTACCACTTATTATTGTTGTTACCACCGCGTCTTGCACCGCCGCCGCTTCTGCGTGATTCTGCGGGCTTTTTGATGCCTGCCTGACGCTCGTCACTTGTCTGTTTGAACTTTGCCATCATATCTTCAAAAGACTGAGGCTTATCTTCCTGACGATTGCCCTGCCATACGGGAGGATTATTATTTCTTCTGGGTCTGTTGTTGCCGGGCTTTTTATCAAAGCCTTTGTCTGAACCTTTGAATTCTTTCTTTTCACGGGGTTCTGCAGGCTTGAGTTCTGTCTGCTTGATTGAAAGGCTGATTTTGCCTGCTTCATTAATAGCAAGAACTTTAACCTTAACATCCTGACCCTCTGCAAGATGCTCCTTGATATCCTTTACATATGATGATGCAACTTCTGAAATATGTACCATACCAACTTCGCCGCTTGATACCTTGACGAACGCACCGAAATTTGTAAGGCCCGTTACTTTACCCTCGAGAATGTCACCAACATTTAACTGCATTTAACAATTTTCCTCCGACTCACTTTTAGTTTCCGTAAATATAAACATGCTCGTCAGGATAAACATAATCCTGCTCTCTTGCATATTGTTCCATAAGAACTGACTCGTTTTCTTCTTTCATAAGAGCTTCGAGTGCTGCATTTTTTTCATCCATTTCCATGGATTCGGCTTCTTTTGCCACTAATTCTTCGGCAAGCTTTTTGTTTTCATTCATAAGCACACCGATTTTTATCAGCATTCCCACAACGAACACCGCAAGGAATGCAATCACTATATAAAAAATATTTTTAGGCAAAGGTTTTTTCTTTTCCATTATAATCTCTTTCAATTTTATTTATATTCTTTTTTATCCTAATCAAAGGTTATTATACACTATTCATTACTCATCTTTCAAGGGCTTTTTTAATTTATTTTTTGAATTTTCAAGCTTTTTTATAATTTTTTCTTTCAATTTATTAAGTCCTGCAAACATCTTTTTCAAAACGCGATAAAAAGGTGAAAAAATCACAGTAAAAATTCCTCTTACGAGTTTTGATAATTTCTTTGTAACAAAAGAAACAAGTACTCCGAGAGTAGAAAAATAGACAGCTGCCCCCGTAAAAAGTGCAAGCAGAAGATAAATTCTTATAAACCCGTTTGCCGTTGCAAGAAGCAGAAGATATGTCAGCACCGCAGAGAGAATGCAGAACAGAAAATCAGCAACAAAAACTATGGGTTTCAGCTTCACAAAAAGACTTCGTATGATACCTGCCGCATCATAAACTATGCCGAGAATAAACCCAAGACCGAGAAAAGGCATAAGATTCTCAATCTGAACAGAAAGATCAACACCATACATACGCTATCTGAAAAGCCGTGTAAACAATCCGCCCTGAGGTCTTGTTTCGTTATACTGCAATGAAATTATATTGCCTTCAACATTCAGTTCTCCCATATCAACACTCATTCTGATGATATGAAGATCCTCCCCTTTTACAACAAGTTCTCCTTTTTCTGTCTGTGCAATTATTGTCTGTTCATCATATCCGCCGATATCAATAACACCCGTCACAACCAGATTATGTCTGTCCTCCAGCGTCAGATTATGCGGAAATTTTAATGTTTTATCATCTGCCATAATATCCCTCTTTAATAAAAAATAAACTGTCATCAAATAATTATGATGACAGTCTGAATTTTATTACACAGAGGATAGTTCTTCTATCTGATATTGTTCACCCACAAGACCTCTAAGTCTGTGAAGAGTTTCATTTTCGTCATACAGTTTCAATCTGAGAACAAGAGTATCACCGTCGTACAGCTTCTTTTCACCATCGTTGTCCATATCCTGATCGTTATGATTTGCTCTTGTTACGCTGACTACAACAGCAGAATGAGGCCACATAATGTCTCGCACAGTTTTGCCGACAACAAAAGCATCTGTTGAAACTTTCATTCTGTAAGATACAATTCTCGGAGTTTTGCCTTTATGCTGGTTTTCTTCAAGTCTTTCAAGCACTCTGTCATAGAAAGGAGTCTGATTAAAAACTGCAGTAATAAAATTAACAACAAAAACAACAAGTGCAACGTAAAACAGATTAGTATATCTGCAGGTAAATTCAATAAAAAGTACCGTTGCAGTAAGCGGAGCACGCAATGTACCACCTATAAATGCACACATTCCGAGAACAACAACTGACGGGAACAATTCGGGTTGCATTCCTGCAAAAACAAGTATTCTTCCGCCTATTGCACCAACAAGGGCACCGATTGCAAGAGTCGGGACAAATATACCGCCTGTTGCACCGCTGTCTGTAACAAGAACCATCATAATCATTCTGACTGCAAGCACTGCAAACAACAATCCGAAAGATTCACCATATGAAAGAATGTTTTCAATGATTTCATGACCGCTGTGAATACTGTGGCTGAAGCAGAATCCGAGCACACCTGTAAAAATAAACACAACAATAAGTTTTGCTGTATCGGGAATTATCTTTTTCAGTTTCTTTGTAAACTTACCGAAATAACCGAGTGAAGCATCAAAAACACCGACTGCAACAGCTACAATCACGCTGAAAAGAAGAAGATACCCCACATTATCCAATTCAAAATCGGGAAAATCATATACTGAAACAAGCTCTGCACTCATCCCGAAGATATCACACAGCAGCTTATTGATGTATGTTGCTGACAGAACTGACATTGATACAGTGAGAACAAGCATCGGTGTGAATCTTTTATGAATTTCTTCAAGTGCAAAAAGGATTGCAGACAACGGTGAACCCGTTGCAACTGAAAAACCTGCTGCGGCACCGCCTGTCATAACATAACGGCTCCAGGCAGATTTACTGCCGTTGGGACCTGAGCACAAACCGCCTATTGCTGTACCGACAATAACTGCAGGACCTTCACTACCAAGGGGAAGACCGCACAAAAAGCTTATAAAACTGCCGATAATGGTGCCGTAGACTGTTCTTGTTCTTCTGAAAGATAACACTCCTCTGAGAATTCCTTCACAACAAGGAATTCCGCCGCCCTTCATTTCAGGAATACGTTTCTGCATAAAACCCATAAGAAAAGCAAATGCAATCAGAGCAGCAAAAACACCGACAACAGCCAATGGAGACTCAGCTGATTCAACATAGATAATCTCGGACAGATGTTCAAGCTTTTTTGCTGCAAATCTGAATCCGAAAATTACTACACCCGTTATTGAACCACAGACTATCCCGTACCACACGCAGGGAAGAATGTTATAAATATACTCTTTGTAATGTTTCAAAATATCGCCTTCATTTTTCTTTTGTAGTATTATATCAACAACTGAAAAACAAGTCAATCAACTATTGATAAAAATATCAATTTATATTATACTCTGAAAAAAGGAGTGAATGCAATGGAATACAAAAATCCTTTCATAGAACAGCGTGCTGACCCTTATATAACAAAAGGTCCTGATGGTTTTTACTATTTTACGGCTTCGTACCCCGCTTTCGGTGATGTTCATCACGGATACGACCGTATAATTTTAAGAAAAAGCGCAACAGTATCAGGTCTTGCAGATGCTGAAGAAAAAACAATATGGACAGCTCACGAAGAAGGCATTATGTCAAAACACATCTGGGCTCCTGAAATTCATTACATAGGAGGAAAATGGTATGTATTTTTTGCTGCCGCAAACAGCGATGATATATGGCACATAAGACCCTATGTACTCTGCTGCAAAGGCAATAACCCGGTAAATGATGAATGGGAAGAAAAAGGCAGAGTCATTCCCTCTGAAGATGATAATGTTTCATTCAACAGTTTTTCTCTTGATATGACATATTTTGAGCATAACGGTAAACATTATGTTATCTGGGCAGAAATCATAGGTGATTCATCTTTGTTTATGGCAGAGATAAATCCCGCTGAGCCCTGGAAGCTCACAAGCAGACCAATACTTCTGACAAAACCCGAATATCCTTGGGAAAAAGTTGTTTTCAGAGTCAACGAAGGTGCAAGTGTGCTTAAAACAGAAAAAACTGTTTATATTTTCTTTTCTGCATCAGGCACAGGCTCAGAATATTGTATGGGCAGACTTTCTGCAGACACAGATGCAGACCTTATGAATCCCAAAAGTTGGACAAAACTTGACCACCCCGTACTTCAGACAGAAGACCTTATCGGTGAATCAGGACCGGGGCACAACAGTTTTGTGACAGACGAAAACGGAGATTTACTTCTCGTTTACCACGCAAGACCTGAAAGTCATATTAAAGGCGAATGCGGCTCATTCTGCGAAGATTCTCTTTATGACCCTTGCAGACACGCAAGAATAAGAAAAGTAAATTTCGATGAAAATTCAGTCCCCGTGCTCAACTATAAATAACACAAAAAAAACGGCAAAGGTTTAACCTCTGCCGTTAATTTTTTTATAAGTCATATACGTTTGAATAATTTGTTCTGGGAGCTGACGGCTCATATTCTCCCAGTATAACGGAAATCTTTTTCTGCTCTGTACCTCTGTTGATTACAAGCACAGCAATATCTCCGCTTCTGTAAGATGAAAGTGCTGTTTTAAGTGCTGAAACTGTTTTGATTTCCACACCGTCAATTGAAACGATAACATCACCCACAGCAAGACCTGCTTTTGATGCCGCTGTATTTTCACCTATAGCGGCAATCTTTGCACCGTTGACACTTTTTGAACTCTGCAGAAAACCGTAATTTGTGATTTCCTTATCATAAACAGAAACACCTATAAGCGGCTTCCCTGTTACATAGCCGTTATTGATAATTTCATCAATCATACTTCTTACGTCATCAATAGGAACACAGAAGCAAAGTCCTTCAATTGAAGATGAAGCATACTTTGCACTTGCGATTCCCACAACAAATCCGTGCTGGTCAAATACGGGACCGCCTGAGTTACCGCTGTTGATTGCGGCATCTGTCTGAAACATATTGATAACATAATCTGAACCGGTATCAATAAGTCTGTTAAGAGCACTCACGACACCCTTTGTAAGTGTGAATGTAAGGTCACCGAGAGGATTGCCGATAACATAAACATCAGCACCGACCTTAAGGTCTGTTGACTTGCCGTAAATCACACTCTGAATTTCACCCTTAGGTTCAATTTTAATTACAGCAAGGTCATTTGATTCTTCATAGCCGATCACATCTGCTGTGTAAACAGATTCATCATACAGAGTAACAGTTACGCTGTCTGCACCTTCAACAACGTGATAATTTGTGACAATATAACCGTCTTCGCTGACAATAAAACCTGTGCCGTAGCCTACAGAATAGTATGTTTTTACTTCTATACTGACAACGGAAGCAACATTGTTTGCATAAATATCTGTTGCGGAAAGACTTTTGTCAGCAGAAGGCTTTTCGTCACTTGAAGTTGATGTACCTGAAACGATTGTATCATCTGATGACTGATTATTCTGAGGCTGAGTTGTGTTTTCGGCCTGAGTTGTCTGCTCATCAGCAGGAGTTTCATTCTGTGACACAACAGAAGCACCTTCTGCAAGTGTATCTGTACTTATCTTATTTTTAACAATGCTTCCCGATATAAATCCGCCTACAATACCGCCAAACAAAACACAGAAAACGCAGATAACTGAAAAAATAAGAATAAGATTACTCTTTTTTTCCTTTTTTTTCACAACGGAGACAGTATTGTCTGCAGGCATACAAGGCTCTGCATTATATTCTTTTTCAACGGGTCTTTCTTCCATATTAAAAATTTCACTCATTTCATATTTTGAGTTTATACATTGCTGAGAGAATTATGAACAAGATTCTTTATTTCTGCAGTAATTCTGCTTTCAACAAAAGGCAATCTGTATTTATTCAATGCAACATTATTTCTTGTTATCATTTCATACCAAACACAAGCAGAAATAAATTCGCTGATTCTGCCGAATTGTGAATCAACATCACCTCTTTTGCATAAAGCTGCTTTTTCTGCAGATGCAAAAACTTCTCCGACAGGCAGATACTTAACAGCATCACTGTTTTTTACTGCATATTCACAAGCTGATTTGCTGTCCGTCAACAAAGGCTCAGATATGATAATGTTTGCCTTGCGGCAGTTTGCTTTTATTATTTCGCAAAGTTTTGTAATATAAGGAAAATATGTACTCTCATCAGACGACAGATCATCACTCTGCTGAATGACAACATAATCCCAATCCAACCAATCAAGTGCCCTGACAACCGAAAATTTTTCTGAAACATCAAACCTTACACTATCTTCGCTGTTACAGACAAATGTGAAAACTTCACTGTTTTCTTCTGCAGCATTGACAATGTCGCTCAGATTAACATCTGCCGCAAACAATGCTCCTGCAACAATAACAGCCGAATCACTTTTTGCAAGTTTCGGAAGATAACCCTGAGACAATTGCGATGAATTGTTTCCCAGAGATAAGATTCTTATAAGCTTCAATCAAAATCACCTTTCAGTCAGGTCAGCAAACGGTACATTGCAGAAGCATTTTCCTTTGTTGCGTGTTCGGAAATCACAAGCACCTCAGCTTTTGTGACATTTGAGCCTACTCTGATTTCTATTACATCACCGATTTTCACTTCATATGAAGCTCTTGCGGTTTTACCGTTTACATCTATATGTTTTGCGTCGCAAAGTTCATTTGCAACAGTTCTGCGTTTCACAAGACGTGAAACTTTCAAAAATTTATCAAGTCGCATAAACAGACCTCTTTATCCTATATTATATATATTTTACTTAAAATATTCTTAAAAATATTATAACTCAGCAGATTGATATTGTCAAATAAATAAAATTTTATAAAAATAAAAAGACGGAGAAAAAACTCCGTCTTTTATGGAAAACTTGCCTTAATTACTTTGCAACTGCATCCTTGAGAGCCTTACCAGCCTTGAATGCGGGAACCTTTGTTGCTGCAACTGTCATTGATTCGCCTGTTCTGGGGTTACGGCAAACCTTTTCTGCACGAGCACGTACATCGAATGAACCGAAACCTACAAGCTGAACGCTTTCACCGTTTGCAAGAGCGTCTGTAACTGTTGCGAAAACTGCGCTAACTGCTGCATCAGCATCCTTCTTTGAAATACCTGCCTTTGCTGCAACTGCTGCAACGAGATCTGTCTTCTTCATGGAATTTATCCTCCTTTATTTTATATGTTCCAAATTTATTTTAAGCAATATTTGGGCTTAGTCATAAAGCACTGCAGAGATATTATCATCTGCGCCTTTTTCATTTTCAGCAAAATTCTTAAGAAATCTGTCTGAAACAAGGGTAAGTGCTTCCTCAGGTTCAATATCATTCTTTCTTGCTACGGCAACTACTGCAAACAGCAATTCGCCGATTGTTTTTTCATCAACTTTCTCAGAAAGAGCAGAAGTCTTGACTGCGACATAATCAGCAGCACCATCAACTTCAGCACCTGCTTTTGCAGCCTTTGCCTGAAGCTTTGCTGCTCGCATAAGTGCAGGCAGCTCTCTGGGAACAGAATCCATTGCCTGAGTTGTTGTTTTCTGTTTTTTTGAATTGCGCTTGATAGCATCCCAGTTTGAAAGAACTTCATCAGTATTGCTGACAGAGATATCTCCGAAAACGTGAGGATGACGTTCAATAAGTTTTTTGCAGACACCGTCTGCCACATCATCAAAATTGAACACGCCTTTTTCTTCTTCCATAGCAGCGTGGAAAACTACCTGCAACATAACATCGCCAAGCTCTTCTTTAAGAAGCTCTGCATCCTGTTTGTTGATAGCTTCAATCACTTCATATGTTTCTTCAATAAAATTCTTTTTTATTGATTCGTGATTCTGCTCTGCATCCCATGGGCAACCACCGGGTGCACGAAGAATTCTCATAATTTCGCGCAAGTCTTCTATATTATAACTATCTTTGAGTTTATAGTCAACAGCCATTTTCAAATTTCCGTCCTATTTTTTTACTTTTTAGCAATTTTCTTGATTTATTTTACCCTATCATATTATATTTTTCAAGTAGTCTGCAGATTTTTTCGCCTTTTGGAAGCATAAGAACATCGCTCTTTACAATAGATTTTGTAAAAAGAAGTGCGAGAACATACACAATTACAGCCGCAATGATACCGATTATTGCAGAAACAGTATCTGAAGAAATTCTTGAATTAATCTCAAATGCGGGAATCAGATGTCTGCCGAGACCGGATACAGCCCAGGCTGCAACACCGCACATAACTGCACAGATAAGAGGTTTGAAAAATACGGATTTATAACTGAGTTTTACTCCCGTTTCTTTTATCAGAGCATTTATATTCACACTGACCGTTATGAGGTAGAAACAGAATGTACCGATTATCGCACCCATAATATTTATACCGGGAATGCCGATAAGAATAAAGTTTACAACAACTTTCACAACTGCGGCAATTGAAACGGATTTCATCGGAATATCTGCTCTGCCGATTGCCTGAAGCATATTCACAAGAGGCTGAGCCGCAGCCATAATGAATGTGAAACAGCCGTAAAATGCCATAACCGTTGCAGAAATACTTATGCTGTCTGATGTGCCGTACATAATTGAAAGAAGGTCTTTTGAAAGAATTGCCATACCGATTCCGCAGGGAAGAGAAATAAGCATTGCAATTCTCATAACAGATTCAATTGATGAGCGTATCATCAGCTTGTTTTTAAGTGTCCATGCCTCAGCAAGTACGGGAATGGCACTCATTCCGAGTGTTGTTGTTATCGTGGGCACAAGATTTCTGAAGTCAAGGGCAATCTCATAAGCTCCGTAAAGATATGATTTGAGCTGTACATTGTCCATTTTTGCAGCAAGTGATAATGCTTCACTGTAGAGACCGTCAATAAGGCTTCTGTCAGCATTGATAGCATACTGCAATCTGTACTGAATTGACCAGGAGTCAATGAGATTTGTAATATTCATTACAAGTGTACTGATAACAACTGGCACAGCAATTGCAAACATCATTTTTGCAATATTTTTACCGCTGTCTGCAGGAGGAGAAGACTGAAGCTCCTCTTTTGTTATCTTGTCACCTACAATTTTATGCCTTATCATAAGGAAGACAAGTGAGCACACGGCACCCATTGTTACACCGAAAATAGATGCGGCTGCAGCATAGGGAGTCAGCGCCATAACTGCATCATTTACTGAATTACACTCAACACCGAAAACAGGTTTTCCTGCGTGGAAACATTTCATACCGTAGCTCTGCACAACAAAAGCAAGTCCGAGACCGAAAACAAGTTTACCAACAACCTCACACATCTGTGAAACAGCAGAAGGATTCTGATTGCGGAGTCCCGAATAATAGCCTCTGTATGTAGCCATAACACAGCAGAAGAAAACTGCAGGAGCAATCATAAATATTGACGGCAGAGATGCCATTGCATCCATTGTTTTTGCATAAGGATATGCAAGAGCAAGAAGCACAACTGTACCTATTGTACCTGCCGCAAAAAAGAGTCTGAATGCAATTCGGAATATTTTTTTGACATTATTGAAGTGACCCTCGGCAACACTTTGTGCCACAAGTTTTGAAATTGCAACTGGCAGCCCTGCCATTGCAATGTTATAAACAGGAATATAGATATTGAATGCGGTGCCTGTGTAGCCTCTTCCCAGTGTGCCGATAAGCTCTGTAAGAGGAATTTTATACAGAACACCGATAACTTCTACAAATGCGGTTGCAAGAACAAGCACAAGTGCACCGTTGAGCAACGATTGTTTTTTTCTTCCCGCCATTACGAGTTATCCGTCCTCTCAGTTAATTTCGGCTTCGCAGAAACGAATGAGCCGCCTGTTATATGTATATGCAATGAAAAGTCTGTTATTATGAAATGTTATTGATGGGTATGAAAATTCTCCGTCCTTTTCTTCTTCAAGAATACAGACTTTTTCAAAAGTTCTGCCGTTATCTGCAGAAACTGCAAGTGCAAGAGGTGAACGGTCACCCCAGTTTTCACTCACGGGATTGTAAACGAGAAAAATTCTGCCGTCGGGCACTCTTACACAGTCAATACCGCTGTTGTTATTGGGCATTTCTGTTCTTTCAGCCTTTGACCAGTTAATACCGCCGTCAGCAGACTCGCTTTTATAGATTCTGCCTTTGTCTGAGCGCATAAGAGCGTGAACAACGCCCTCATCGTCCTGCCAGAGTGTTGGCTGAATCATACTTACAAGACCGTAATTCTTTCTCGGTCTTACAATATAATCGCACATTTCCCATGTATCACCGTCATCACGGGAAACATCAATAAAACAACGCCAGAGAAGCTTTGTTTTTTCGTTTGATGCAGGAGCAAGCAGAAGCCCCTCTTTTGTGCGGATACATTTGTTTTTAACAGGACCTCTGCCTGCATTTGTGTCACCGGGTACAAGTTCTTTCGGCTCTGTCCAGGTTTTGCCGCAGTCTTTTGTGTCTGCGAACCAGGTTATCCAGCTTTTTATCTTTCTGCCTTTTTTGTAATAAAGCCTGATTGTGCCGTCATTACGAAGGTCAAGCACGGGATTCCAATGGGGCACATTTTCTGCCGAATATATTTTTTCGGGCACAGACCAGGCTCCGTTTTCTTTGACAGAAAACCAGATTCTTACATTGTCATTGCTTTCGTGCTCCCCTGCAAACCAGGCTGCCATAACTCTGCCGTCAGGAAGAGGCAGAATTGTTGATGCGTGACATGAAGGCACATTTTCTATTTTTTCATAAATAAATTCTTTTTTAATATTCATCAGAAAATCATCCCGTAAAATTCATTGATATATTTTTTCCGCTCTGTGAGTTCATCAAAACGGCTTATGTATTCATATGGATATTTGAAATTGAAAATTCGTTCAATTTTGTTTTCAAAGGGATTTTTGAGTTTTGTAACAGCACCGCCGCCTGCTGCAAGAACGGTATGAATCTCTTCCATCATATAGATGTTATAAAGACATTCTCTACCCTCTTTGCTCCAGCCTACATTCTCATTATTGCCCACAGTTTTACTCTGTCTGTACATATAATAAGGAAAATAACCTGCCTTTGACAGAGCTGAATCAGAATACTCAAGCATCTGCGCAGTTTCTGAATATACTGTATCTGTTTCACCTTTTGTAACAAGGTTTGCTGCTCTTTTGAGTGCAAGAGTATGAATGGTGATATTTTCGGGATTCAATGAAACTGCAGTATCTATACTGTTTCTGAAGCTTTCATATGTATCACCGGGAAGACCTGCAATAAAGTCCATATTGATATTGTCAAAACCTGATTCTCTTGCCATTCTGAATGCTTCAATTGTCATTTCGGGAGAATGCTTTCTGCCGATATTCTCAAGCACCTTTGCATTGAATGTCTGAGGATTTATGCTGATTCTTGAAACACCTGCATTTTTCATAACATCAAGTTTATCTCGGTTAAGAGTATCGGGTCTGCCGGCTTCTATTGTGTATTCACGGATATTTTTTACATCAAAGCTTCTTCCCACAGCGTCTGTGATTGCAAGAAGGTCTTCGGCATCAAGAGAAGTGGGAGTGCCGCCGCCAAAATAGACTGTTTCGAGATTCAGCCCCAGCTCTTTTGAAATAACAGATATTTCTTCAATCTCTTTGCAAAGGAGTCTGACGTAATCCGGAATAAGTTTTTTTGCCTGAGCAACCGAATGGGAGACAAAAGAACAATATGAACATCTTGTGGGGCAGAAAGGAATTGAAATATAAAGTGAGAATGACTTTTCACCTGAAAGAGCAATAATTCTGTCTTCCGCCTTTGCAACAGCCAGAGCAAGATCTGTTTTTTTACTGCTTACAAGAAGTTCATTTCTGAAATAGTCAATTGCGTTTTCTTCTCCGTTTTCGGAAATAAGATTACGCATAAGCTTTGAGGGTCTTACACCTGTGAGTATCCCCCAGGATGGTACTATACCCGTTATTGATGTAAAAACATCATAAAGAAGCTTTGCAAGAACAAGTTCCTGTTCTTTTTCGGTTTTATCAGAAACATCCGCTTCTCTTTTTTCTTCTGTTGATAAAATTCTGACTTCACAGCCGATTTTTCCGTCTTTAAGGTATGTGATAATCAAGTCGTCTGTTTCTTCAGGCAACTCTTCAACAATATTTATCTTTTCAAGAGGGAAAAATATTCTTATGACATTTTCAGTTTCATATCTGAAATTATGTCCGATAACGGCAAGTGTCATCTTTTACTCCAACTTACATAATTATTATTTTTTCTTTCATCAGAAAGAGTTGTGCTCATATCGTGACCGGGATAAACATTGTAATCCCCGTCCATATCAAACAGACGGCAGATTGATTCATTGAGTGTCTGCATATTTCCGCCGGGGAAATCTGTTCTGCCCACGCTTCTGTAAAAAAGTGTGTCACCTGTGAACATACAGTCATCAATCACATAAGTTACTCCGCCTTTTGTGTGACCCGGTGTATGAATCACTCTGATTTTTTTGTCACCGAAAGGTAATTCGTCGCCATCGTGAAGAATAATATCGGCTTTGAGTGCTTTGTCAACACTTACACCGCAAGCAAATGCAAGGGACAGCAAATCATCATTTATCATAGGCGCATCAGCTTCGTGAACACATACCTTTGCATCGGGAAAATGTTGTTTAAGCTCACTTGCGCCCATAATATGATCAAAATGACCGTGTGTAAGAAAAATATATTCAATTTTTTTATCATTTATAAGTCTCTCAAAACGAGGATTGTAAGCACCTGCATCAACAATGAATGTTCCGTCGTGATTTTCATCACTTACAATGTAAGTGTTTGCCCTCACAGGTCCGAGAGGAATTGTTCTGATTATCATAATATCACCGAGAAACAATAATTTATCAATTCACAACTAAGAATTCACAATGCACAATTATAATCGGAAGGGCTTTCGCCCTTACCTATTTATAAGCAAAATCTGCCTTAGTGGCAATATCTGCATAATTGTGCATTTTGCATTGTGAATTGTGCATTAAATTATTGTTTCACCTTCCATATATCTGTGTCATAGAGAATTGTGACGGGGCCGTCGTTGACGATCGAAACTTCCATTTCCGCAGCAAAAATGCCGTGTTCAACTTTTCTTACACCGTTTTTCTTAAGACACTCCATATAGTACTCATACAATTCGTTTGCAATATCGGGAGCTGCAGATGCCGCAAAAGAAGGTCTGTTGCCTTTTTTTACATCTGCACAGAGTGTAAACTGTGAAACCACAAGAATTTCACCATCGATATCAAGAATTGATTTATTCATCTTATCATCTTCGTCACAGAAAATACGAAGTGCTGATGTTTTGTTTGCCATCATTTCAGCGTGAGCCTTTGTGTCACCTTCCATTACACCGAGGAGAACAAGATACCCCTCACCTACACTGCCTACAACTTCACCGTCAACTTTTACTGAAGATGATTTTACTCTCTGGATTACTGCCTTCATACATTTGCTCCGTTGTTATTATTGTTATTGTTAACATCAACGTTATTGTTCTGATTGTAATTAACATTGTTATCAGGATTGTAATTTCCGTTATTCACATTATTGTAATTATTGAAATTACCGTTGTTGTAATTATTATAATTATTATAATTATTATTGTTAAAATTACCGTTGTTGTAGTTATTGAAACCGCCATTCATAGGATTCATCGGCTCTTCGGGAATAATAATAAATGCGATAAGGTATGCAAGAAGACCTGCACCGCCCATTACACAGAAAAGCACAAGAACAAGTCTTACAATTGTTGAATCAACATTGATGTACTGAGCAAGACCGCCGCATACACCTGCTAATTTTTTATCTGTACGTGAACGATATATTTTTTTTGGCTGCATAAAAATTCTCTCCTTTTATGAACGTTCTATTTTAAGCACACCGTTGATTTTCATCAACTTTGCAATAATCCCCTTGAGATGCTCGGCATTATTGACTGCAATTGACATATATATAAGCGTTGTGCCGTCTTTAGGTGCTCTTGTATTGACGTTATGAATCATAACATGCATATTTGCAAGTGCTACAGTAACATCTGCAAGCATTGACATTCTGTCAATGCAGGAAATTACAAGTGTTGCATTGAAACCGTCACCCTTTGCAGTATCTTCCCAGAAGACTTTTATCCATCTTTCAGGCTCTGCTGCAAGAGTTGTATTAAGAGGAACGTTGGGACAATCTTTTTTGTGAACAGATACACCGTGTCCTCTTGTAATGAATCCGATAATATCGTCACCCGGAATAGGGCTGCAACATTTTGAGAGTTTTACAAGGCAATTGTCAATTCCTTCAACAATAACACCCTCACCGCTTGAACGCTTCGGTTTTGTAAGTTTGATTTCAACGGGTTTTGTCTGCTCGGCTGTCTGGAATTTTGCAACTTCATCTCTGATCTGAGGCATCATTCTTGAAATGCTGATTCCGCCGTAACCGATTGCAGCATAGAAATCATCGGAAGTGTTCTGATGCTGTTTCTCTGCAAGAATTTCTATAAGCTTATCCATATTTTCATCGGAAAGTCTTATATTACTTCTTCTGAGTTCTTTTTCAAATTCTGATTTACCTGCAATGATATTTTCATCTCGTTTTTCTTTCTTGAACCACGATCTGATTTTTGTTCTTGCAGCACCTGTTCTTACTATTTTAAGCCAGTCACGGCTGGGACCTTTACCCTGCTGTGAAGTGGTGAGAATTTCAACAATTTCACCTGTTTTTACAACATAATCAATAGGTACAATTCTTCCGTCTACCTTTGCACCGGTCATCTTGTTACCGACAGCAGAATGAATCGCATAAGCAAAGTCAATTACTGTTGCGCCTTTGGGAAGACAGATAACTGAACCCTTTGGAGTCATAACAAAGACTTCTTCAGGCACAAGGTCACTCTTGATATCCTGAACAATGTCACCTGCATTGCCTGATTCCTGCTGACTTTCAAGCATCTGTCTTATCCAGAGAAGTCTGTTGTCAACATCTCTGTCGCTTCTGCCCATTTTATATTTCCAATGAGCCGCAATACCGTATTCGGCATTTCTGTGCATTTCCCATGTTCTTATCTGTACTTCAAAAGGAACACCTTCTTTACCGATAAGGGTTGTATGAAGTGACTGATACATATTCGGCTTGGGAGTTGAAATATAGTCTTTGAATCTGCCGGGAATTGAATGATACATATCGTGAACAATTCCAAGACAGTTGTAACAGTCAATAACAGTATCCACAATAATTCTTACAGCATAGATATCATAAATTTCATCATAGCTTTTACCGCCGATGAACATTTTTCTGTAAATACCGTGAACACTCTTGACTCTGCCGTCTACTCTGGCATTTGCAACTGTTTCTTGAACACGCTCTGTTATTTTTGATTTTATCTGTTCAAGGAATTCCTGACGCTGAAGATCCTGAACTTCAAGACGGTCTTCAATATCATGATATGCCACAGGATCAAGGAAGCTGATTGAACGGTCTTCAAGCTCCTCTTTGAACGCTCTGATACCGAGTCTGTGAGCAATGGGAGCATAGATCTCAAGAGTTTCCTTGGCGGTCATTCTTCTTTTTTCTTCAGGCACATACTGAAGTGTTCGCATATTGTGAACTCTGTCCGAAAGTTTGATGATGATAACTCTGATATCCTGCGACATTGCGATAAGCATTTTTCGGAGTGTTTCTGCCTGCTGGTCTTCCCTGTCTGCCATCTGCATACGGTTAATTTTTGTAACACCGTCAACGAGAAGAGCTATCTCTTCACCAAACAGAGCTTTTATATCCTTGAGTTCATATTCGGTGTCCTCAACAACATCATGAAGCAATGCTGCCGCAACAGAAGGCATATCCATTCCCAATTCATCAAAAAGAATTGTTGCAACGGCAAGAGGATGAATAATATACGGTTCACCTGATTTTCTTTTCTGGTCGCCGTGAGCTTCATCCGCAAGAATGAACGCTTTATCAACAACTGCAAGACTTTCGGGAGAAAAAGATTTTGCAAGTTTCTCTCTCAATTCTTCATATAATTTTTTACCTGTACAATCCGCATTTCCGTTCATACAGTCACCTCCCTGAGGTAAGTTAATTTTCTTTATAACCGAGTTTTTTAAGTATTTCTGAATTACAGAGTGATACTTTCGGAGCATCGGGAATCGCAGAATAAACGTTATTCTCAAGATTTATCAATCCCAATTCACAAAAAGCATCAAGCACTACTCTGACTTTGCAGGTCATCTCTGACCCGTAACCGAGTTTAAGAGCAATCTGCTCAGGTTCTGCAATACATTTTCTGACAGATTTGACGTATCTGAAAATCTGTGCAGAAAAGTTTCTGTCAGGACAAGCAAGGGTCTTTTCCTTTTCGCTCAGAGGTTTATTGCCTTTAATTTTGTTATAAAGCATTTCACTCGCAAAGTATTCTTCATCTGAAGCCTTTGCATTTCTTACACCTCTGATGTAAATATTCGGTTTCACTTCACCCTTATACTCATTCTTGTCAATATAAACAGCAAGGTCAACATTGTCTCCTGCTTCAAAAGAAAAGTCTTCTGCTGACATTCCGAAATACACACCTGCATACTGCTGACCCTTCTTTTCAAAGGTGATTCTTATGTGATTAAGCTTTGTGCCGATAGCCCTGATATTCTTTATTGTAACATTGTATATACCGAACATCGGCTGAGGATTCTCCGCACCGAATGGTTCAAGTGCCGCAAGACTTTCTACAAATCCCATATCTATTTTTGCGGGATTGATTTTGCAATCAAGAGTCATAACGGGATAAAAAACATCAAGAGTATCTGCATATTCGTTTATTTTTTTTCTGAACGCATCAATCATTTCATCTCTCACGGTGAAACCTGCCGCAAGAGTATGACCACCGAAACGGACAAGCAGATCACCTGCCTGAGTCAAAGCTTCAAAGAGTGAAAAACCGTCTATACTTCTGCAGGAACCCTTTGCTTCGCCGCTGCCGTCACGGGCAATAACCATTGCAGGTTTTCCGTATTTATCAACAAGCTTTGATGCAACAATTCCGATTACACCTGAATGCCAGTTTTCACCGTCAACCACAAGAACTCTTGAATATTTAAGGTTTTCATCGTTTTCGATTTTTCTGATTGCGTCTTCTATTATTTCAGCTTCTGTTTCCTGCCTTTTTGCATTAAAAACATCAAGCTTTTCTGCAAGTTCTGTTGCCTCCGATTCATCATCTGTAAGAAGGAGTCTGAGTGCTGTTACTGCATCTTCAATACGTCCTGCAGCATTGATACGGGGAGCAATTGTGAATGCAAGACTCTGTGCATTAAGGTCTCTGCCTGCACAGGTATTGTTTTTGAGTGCCTCAATACCGCATCTTGAAGTTTTATTGATAGCTTCAATACCTTTGACTGCAAGAATTCTGTTTTCACCTTTCAGAGGAACAATATCTGCAATTGTGCCGATTGCTGCAATGTCTGCAAAATCATCAAGCACACTTTCATAATCACCGTCTTCAAGAGCGGCTATAAGTTTGAATGCAACACCGACACCTGCTGTATCCTTGAAGGGGCTTGTATCATCAGCTCTGTGAGGATTTACAACAGCAACTGCCTGAGGTAAAGCTTCACCCGGATGATGATGGTCTGTGATAACAAGGTCTATACCTTTTGAAGCTATGTACTGAGCCTCTTCAACGGAATTGATACCGTTATCAACGGTGATGATGAGATTGACTCCTCTTTCTGCAAGTGTATCAATCGCATCAATATGAAGACCGTACCCCTCTTCCATTCTTGATGGAATGTAATATGTTACGTCTGCCCCCTGAGATTCAAGATAGAGATAAAGAAGAGCTGTTGCGGTAACACCGTCTGCATCATAGTCACCGTAAACGGCAATTCTCTCAAAATCATCAACAGCTTTTCTTATGCGGTTAACGGCTTTATCCATATCCGCAAGAAGAAACGGGTCAGACAACTCAGTTTCGTTATTCAGAAATTCATCAATATCTTCAGGTTCGGTTATTCCTCTTGCTGCAAGCAAAAAAACAGCAAGTTCATCATAACCGTATTCATATGCAAGTTCGGCAACACGTTTTTTGTCAAATGACGATATCCGCCAATACTTACGGTTCAAAAAATCAAATCCTTACTTTATATATTAATTGCGCATACTTTATCTATTTTATCTTTATATTATAATTAATTTATAAATAAAATACAATGCTTTCGCAAGATTTTTTCACGAAAAATAAGGTTTTTGCATAGAATATCACAGGAGGAATGATATGCAGAACAAACCCACATTTATGATAATCGGCGGCGATTGCCGTTTTTCATACATCAGGACTTTTCTTGAAAGCAAAGGATACACTGTAAAGCAGATTTACCCGGGTGACTACAAAGCTGATAATTTCCGCGAAACAGATATTTTTATTCTGCCTGTGCCCGTTACCCGTGATAACATAAACATCAACACACCTCTTGCGGGAGAATATTTTTACATTGGTGATTTTCTCAGACTGATACCTGAAAATTCACTTGTGGCAGGCGGACTTTTTTCTGATGAACTCAAAGAAAAAATTCTTAAAAAGAACGTTAAAGTCTTTGATTATTATACCGATGAAGAGCTTGCAGAGGCAAATGCAATTCCCACGGCAGAGGGAGTTTTAGGCATTCTCATAAACGCAATACCGATGACGATAAACGGACTCTCCTGCGCTGTTACGGGATACGGAAAATGCGGAAAAGCAACTGCAAAAGCACTTAAATCACTCGGTGCCGAGGTAACTGTTTTTGCAAGAAGAGAAGAAAGCATAAAAGAAGCAATCTGTGACGGAATGAATGCTGAATTTTTCTATAAAATGCCTTCTCTGGCAAAAGATTTCGGCTGTATTATCAACACCGTACCAGAAAGAGTTATCGACAATGAAATTATCACAAATCTCAGAAAAGACTGTCTGCTGGTTGAGATTGCATCTGCGCCTTTCGGCATTAATTTTGACAGCGCAAAAGAACACGGAATCAATACCATTAAAGCAGGTTCATTACCGGGACGGATTTCACCGAAAACAGCAGGTGAAATAATCTGTAGAACTATACTTTCATATATCGGGAGTGATAACAATGAGCATTAACCTTGGCTTTGCAATGTGCGGTTCTTTCTGCACATTCAGCAAAGTCATACCCTATATCGAAGAATTGAAAAAAACAGGAATAAATATTTTTCCGATAATGTCTTTCAATGCATACAGCACAGACACACGTTTCGGAAAAGCTGAAGATTTCAACAGAAAAACAGAAGAAATCTGCGGCAGAGAGATAATTCATACACTCACTGCTGCAGAACCTATAGGCCCTAAAAATCTTATTGATGCACTTGTGATTGCACCCTGTACGGGCAACACACTTGCAAAACTTTCTCTCGGTATTGCCGACACACCCGTGACACTTGCGGCAAAATCAACACTCAGAAACGGAAACCCCGTTATTATTGCAATTTCAACAAATGATGCCCTTAGCAATGCCGCAAAGAACATAGGAAGTCTGATGAATTATAAAAATATTTACTTTGTGCCCTACTGTCAGGACGATTGCGAAAATAAACCCACATCAATCGTTGCAGACTTCTCAAAAATCAAGGATACTCTCTTTGAAGCAATGGTCGGTAAGCAGCTTCAGCCGATTTTATTATAATGAACAATGTACAATGTATAATTTACAATCACGCAGTTATTGCCACATTGTCAGTTCCGGCACACATTGTACATTGTAAATTTTTAATTCACAAAGCAAAAACCGCATCGTTTTCACGATGCGGTCTGATTTTTATTAAACTTTTGCAACTGCGATTGTTACATTTTCGCCGTTGATATCCCATTCCTTGCCGTTTGCAAGTTCTGCATCTGAAATGCTGTCTGAGAGAACAACTGCTGAAATTGCAGATTCATTCTTCTTTGCAATATCAAAGACTTTTGCGTTGCCTGTTACAGCAACATTGATTCTGTCTGTGACGTTAAAGCCTGAATCCTTACGCATTGTCTGAATCTTACTTACAAGCTCTTTTACAAAGCCTTCTTCAATAAGTTCATCAGTAAGAAGTGTATCGAGAGCAACAGTTACACCCTTGTCTGAAACTGTGAATACGCCCTCTTTCTGCTTTGTATCGATAAGAACATCTTCAACACCGAGTTCAATGTCACCGCCTGAAAGTGAGAGAACGAGTTTACCTTCGTCATCAAGTGTTTTCTTAGCTGATGAAGGAAGCTCTGCGAGTGCATTTCTGATTTCACCAAGCATCTTGCCGTACTTGGGTCCGAGTGTCTTAAGCTGAGGCTTGAATGTGTAAGAAACAAGTGACTCTGCATCTGAATCAAAGTCAACATTCTTGACATTAAGCTCGTCTCTGATGATTTCAATGTAGCTTTCATCAAGCTTCTTGCTTGCCTGAACATACATTGTGTTAAGAGGCTGACGATTCTTGATGTTTGAACCGTTTCTTGCAGCTCTGCCGAGAACAACGATATTCATAACTTCATCCATCGCTGTTTCGAGAGCAGTATCAATGAGGTTTTCGTTAACTTCGGGATAATCGCAAAGGTGAATACTTGCAGGTGCTGACTTATCAACATTGCATACAAGGTTCTGATAAATAGACTCTGCCATAAAGGGAATCATAGGAGCTGCAGCCTTTGCTGTTGTAACAAGAGCTGTGTAAAGAGTCATATATGCAGCCTTCTTGTCTTCTGTGACAGTCTGTGCCCAGTATCTTTCTCTGCCGCGGCGGACATACCAGTTACTCATTTCGTCAACAAAGCTCTGAAGAGCCTTTGCTGCTTCGGGAATACGGTAATTTGCAAGGTTATCATCAACAGTCTTGACCATTGAATTGAGCTTTGAAAGAAGCCACTTATCCATTACTGTAAGCTGACAATCATTGATGTCATACTTTGTGGGATCGAACTTATCGATATTTGCATAAAGCACATAGAACGCATAAGTGTTCCAGAGAGTACCCATGAACTTACGCTGACCTTCTGTAACAGCCTTATCGTGGAATCTGTTGGGAAGCCAGGGTGCTGAGTTAGTGTAGAAATACCAACGGATAGCATCTGCACCGTGCTTTTCAAGTGCATCGAAGGGGTCAACTGCATTGCCCTTTGATTTACTCATCTTCTGACCGTTTTCATCCTGAACATGGCCAAGAACGATAACATTCTTATAAGGTGCTTTGTTGAAAATAAGAGTTGAAATTGCAAGAAGTGAATAGAACCAACCACGTGTCTGGTCAACAGCTTCTGAAATGAAGTCTGCGGGGAACTGTGATTCAAAAAGTTCCTTGTTTTCAAAGGGATAGTGATGCTGTGCGAAAGGCATTGCACCTGAGTCGAACCAGCAGTCGATAACTTCGGGAACTCTTGTCATCTGCTTGCCGCATTCGGGACACTTGATTGTGACAGCATCAATATACGGTCTGTGAAGTTCGATTTCATCAGGACAGTTGTCGCTCATTGACTTGAGCTCTTCAATTGAACCTACCGAATGACGGTGACCGCATTCACATTCCCAGATATTAAGAGGTGTACCCCAGTATCTGTTACGGCTGATGCCCCAGTCCTGAACGTTTTCAAGCCAGTCACCGAATCTACCCTTACCGATGCTTTCGGGAATCCAGTTGATTGTATTATTATTTCTGATAAGATCTTCACGGACAGCAGTCATCTTGATGAACCATGATTCTCTTGCGTAGTAGATAAGAGGGGTGTCACATCTCCAGCAGTGGGGATAATCATGCTCAAACTTGGGAGCATCGAAAAGCATACCCATTTTGTCAAGGTCAACAAGGATTTTCGGGTCTGCTTCTTTTACAAAAATACCCTCATAGGGAGTTTCTGCAGTCATGTTACCCTTACCGTCAACAAACTGAACAAAGGGAAGGTCATACTTTCTGCCGACTCTTGCGTCGTCTTCACCGAATGCAGGTGCACAGTGAACGATACCTGTACCGTCTGTCATTGTTACATAGCTGTCGCACATTACGAAGAAAGCCTTCTTATTCTGCTTTTCACAAACGGGAGCAACAAAATCAAAGAGGGGTTCGTATTCTTTATATTCAAGAGCCTGACCGGGGAATGTGTCAAGCACTTCGTATGCAGGAGCATCTTCTGTAGCAAGTTTACCGAGAACTTTGTCAAGAAGAGCTTCTGCCATATAATATGTGCAACCGTCTGCAGCCTTAACTTTGCAGTAAGTATCTTTGGGATTTACACAAAGTGCTGTGTTTGAAGGAAGTGTCCAGGGTGTTGTTGTCCATGCAAGGAAATATGCATCTTCGCCTGCAACCTTGAAACGTACAACTGCTGAGCGTTCTTTTACAAGTTTATAGCCCTGTGCAACTTCGTGTGATGAAAGAGGTGTTCCGCAACGGGGACAATAAGGAACAATTTTGAAGCCCTTGTAAAGAAGGTCTTTTTCGTAAATCTTCTTGAGTGCCCACCACTCTGACTCGATGAATTCATTATGATATGTTACATAAGGATCATCCATATCAGCCCAGAAACCAACTGTACGTGAGAAATCTTCCCACATACCCTTATATTTCCATACACTTTCTTTGCAGTGACCGATGAAGGGATCAAGACCGTATTCTTCGATCTGTTCCTTACCGTCAAGACCGAGAAGCATTTCTACTTCAAGTTCAACGGGAAGACCGTGTGTATCCCAACCTGCTTTACGGGGAACCATACAGCCTTTGATTGTTCTGTAACGGGGAATCATATCCTTGATAACACGTGTAAGAACGTGACCGATATGGGGTTTGCCGTTAGCTGTGGGAGGTCCGTCATAGAAAACATAGGGAGTGCCTTTTGCTTTTTCTTCAATACTCTTTTCAAAAATCTTTTCGTCACGCCAGAATTTTTCTATCTTCTTTTCCTGCTCGACGAAATTCACATTGGGGGAAATAGGATCGTACATCTGAAAATCTCCTTTCAATAAAAAAAGTCCTTGTCCCGTAATACAGGACAAAGACTGTAACTTTGCTTAAAACCACCTGATTACAACATACTGTCATATGCGTCCGTTTTAACGGTCGGCAACCGGAGAAGCTTACTCTAAAAAAATTTCAGCCCTCTGCTCCGGAGTGATTTTCGTTTCTTTCCGTGATACTGACCTTTCACCGTCGTCAGCTCGCTATGACCCGTAAAAGAAATTACTCTCTCCATCATTGCTTTTTTATATATCGTGACTATAATAACACAAGTAAAAAGGAAAATCAAGGGGTTAATATAATTTTATATTTGCCCGAAAACTGAGCAATACAGATATTATTTATTCCAGAAATCAAGTATCGTTCTGATAAAATCAGTGATAAAACAAATAATTTTTTCAAAAATATTTGTGTGTTCTCCACCACAGATTTTACAAAGATTTTCTGTATTCTTATCCGGCTCAGTCACAATTTCAACAGTTGTTTCTTCTTGAGTTGTTGTTTCGGGTTCACGGAGAGCAAGGTGAATAGTTGACTCCTTCTGAATATTGTAATCAGAAAGTGTTTTTCCGTCTTCAAGGATTTTACCTGCAAAAATCAGCTTCTGATTCTCAGGAGCAATACCCTCTTTTTCCTGAATCTTTACCCTGATTGCATCTATGGAATCATTGGGTTCGACCTCAAGAGTGATTGTTTTGTTTGTCAAAGTCTTAACAAAAATTTGCATTGCTGATGCGGAAACAGTCATTGAAAATAATGAAACAACCACAAGCAGAACGGCAATGATTTTGTTTAAATTTTTCATTTGTCAAACCTCCTTTTTTATTTACAGAGTTATAATATCAAAAAGATTTTTAATTGTCAATTAATAATTCTTGATAAAGTTTCAATAAACTTTTATACAACATATATATCTATAAATTCAGAACAGGACAAGTCTTTACGACTTGTCCTGATTTTCTTAAAGTATTTTATCCATTATAAATATTGCAAAAAGCGTATTTGCCCAGGCAAACCAGCTTCTTGTGAATTCATAATGATTATCGCAGTTGAAACCTTCGTGCATAAAGCCTGTACCTGCATCAGTCCCAAGAAGAGTGTTATAAATTCTTTCAATCTCTCCCCTGTCATCTGTCGTGAGACCTTCAATGAGAAGACCTATATGCCAGATGTAATTTTCGGGAGTGTGAGGACTGCCGATACCCTTTGCCGCAGAGCCTTCGAAATAATAGGGATTATTTTTGCTGAGAACAAAATCTCTTGTACGCAGATACATTTCATCATTCTTATCGCAGTAACCCATATAAGGCATTGCAAGAAGACTGGGGACATTTGCGTCATCCATCATCAGGTTATTTCCGAGACCGTCAACCTCATAAGCATAAACTTTTCCTTTTTCTGTTTCAACAACAGCGAAATCATTAATGCCTTTTTCAACCTCTGCACAGAGATTCTCTGCGGTTGCTCTGTAAAGGTCAGGCACACCTGCATCGCTGAGGTTTTTGTGAAGATTCCTGAGAGTTGCCACAATGAACATATTTGAAGGCACAAGGAAAGGATAAACACACTTGTCATCGCTGGGTCTGAATGCACTTCTGACCATTCCTGTGTAACCGTAATCGGCACCGTAGCCGTTATTATCGAGCGTATCCTTACCGTTTTCCCATGTTCTGCGGAAATAATACTCTGAATTCTTCGGATTCTGCTCTGTTATGAGGGTATCAAGGATGACCTTATATGCATTATTGAACTTTTCACCGAAGATTTCCTTATCACCTGTATTTTCATAGTATCTGTTGAGAAGCCACAGAGGGTAAATAAGTGAATCAATCTCATATTTACGCTCCCATACGATGTCAAGCTTCATTGTGTCATCGTTATGACCTCTTCCGTTTGCAGATTCATTGAAAGCATTTGCGTAAGGGTCAAGACAGATAAGACCGAACTGTCTTTCAAGAAGACTCTTAACAAGAACCTTGGAATCTTCATCTTCTTTTGCGGCTCTTACATAATGACTTACCTGAACACTGCTGTCGCGAAGCCACATTGCTTCAATATCACCGGTGATGATGAAGACGTTGCCTTCATCATCATATTTTACGGTGGTTTCAAGTGTATTCAGATAACATTTACGGAACATTTCACGGACTCTTTCGTCTGCGATTTTCTCCGCCATATTATTTAAGTTTTCATAAAGCTTTTCGTATGCCATAATACCGGACCTTAATTATTTCTTTGATTTTTTCTGTGCTTTGAGCTGTGCTCTGTAAGCCTTTTCTTCAGCTTCCTTTGCAAGACGTTCTGCTTCTTCAGCAGCACGCTTTTCGTCAACTCTCTGTTTTGCAGCATCGTATTCTACTACGATTTCATCAAAATGCTGATAGTTTTCGTACTGACGAACCATCTTTTCAGCATCAAGATAGGGCTTTGCGGCACGGTTGAACTTTGCATGCTTATCCATTTCTTTCTTGCCGTTTTCACGTGCAAGCTTACGCTTTGTTTCAACAGCTTTGATTTCGTCTTTAAGCTCACCGAGTCTTACATTATCTTTAGACTTCTTTGCCTGAGCCTTTTCCTGATAAAGCTTCTTGAGAATTTCATCACATTCGTCTTCTTCATTGAAGTAGCCTTCAAGAACTGCAAAATCAGGCTGAACAAGATCCTCTGCATTTTTGAAATTCTTTTGGATTTCTTTGAAAGCGACTTTCTTGTTCTTTGCAATTTCAATAGACTTTGAACGAGCTTCCTTTGCGGCATCGTCAGTCTTGGGCATTGCTTTTGCTTCAGAAATTTCAGCATTGATTTCGTTGATATTCATATCGAGAAGACCTGCAAGTCCTGCAGCATAAACACGTCTGCTCTGTTCAAGCTGAGCATAGTAAACGGGGTTTGAGAACTTATCAAGTTCATCACATACAAACTTGGCAATTTCAATTTCGTCATTGAATTTCTTGTCTGCAAAATATGCTTTCTTTGCTGCTTTCTTCTGTTCTTTATCAGAGATTGACTTGTAAGAATTCTTATCAAGAACCTTAGCTTCGGCAAAAGCCATTTCTCTGGAATTTCTGATAATGTCAACACCTTCAACAAGGTCTTCATCCTTGAGTGCACCGTTACCGTAGTCTTCATACATCGCACGGACTCTTAAAACACGGACAACAGACTGCTGTTTTCTTTCATTGAAGTCATACCAGAAATAAGGAATAACATTCATAAGAGCACCGACAGCGGCAACAATGATAAGAACAGTCAGAAGATCACCGAGAATACCCAGATCATAAAGGGCAGAGTTGGGATTTATGTAGTTATTCTGACCTTCAGAAAACTGTTTTGCAAGAATTTCACCGACAGTAGTTTTTCCGTCACCAAGAACTCTGTTGAGAACATCAGGATTCTTTGTAACTTTTTTCGCCATTTCTTCGGTAATTCCGTTTTTCTCATAGATAAAGGGAAGAACAGATGATGTTGCAAGTGCAAGTACGGTACCGATAGTATTGACAGCTGAAAACATACCGTCAATTCTTTCGCCTGTTTTATACTGCTGATAATCACGGATATCAGCCTGAATTGAGGGGTTGAGAATATGTGCAAATGAGCCCATAAGAGCATTGAACCACAGACATACAAGAATAAGCCAGATTGTTGCACTGCTGTCAAGATCTTTTATAAACAGAAGCATTGAAAGAATAAAGACAATATTAAAGAAGTTTGTGACAATAAGGACTGCCTTTTTACCCCATTTACGGATACAGAAAGGTGCGGCTATCATTCCCCACAAGGAAGCGTTACCGTAAAGCAGTGTGATGATTCCGTATGCACCGCCGTCACACGCACCGCCGTAGTTATAAAGCCAGTAAAGAATATTTGAATATGCAGATTCAAGGAAGCCTATCCAGGAAGCGAGTGAAATTATCCAGAAATACTTATTTTTTGCAACTGCACGCAGAGCATCCGTAAACTTAATCTGAACGACGTGAGTTCTTGCCTGAACAATCTTTTCTTCTGTGTATTTATAAACAATAATACAAAGCAGAATACCCAAAACAGCAAGAATCGGATAAAGAAGACGATATACACGGATATCGGTTGTATTGGATTTAAATACATGTTCAGCAATAATAGGTGTGAAAAGATTTACAACTGTGGGAGCGAATGAATAAACAACGCTTTTGATTGATGCAACGTCTGCTCTTTCCTGAGTATTGGGTGACAAAACATGAATAAGGTTTTCATATCCGTCATAGAAGAAATAATAAATAAACTGCAACAGGAAGTTCAGAATCATTACAACAGCACATTTTGAAATATATGCAAATGATTTTCCGAAAAGCTCACCGGAACCGAAAAGTGCGCCGAATGCTTCATACGGGAACCAGACCATCGAAATACATATAATTGCCGATGGAATTGCCATTGTAACGATATATGGACGGTATTTACCCGCCTTGTTTCTTGTATTGTCGATGATGTTTGCACGCACTGCAGTAAGAGGAATGTTTGTAAGAACTGCAATAACATACATTATGTACATATCAATAGGTGAAATACCGAGAACACCGCTGAGAAGTGTGTTGTTTGTTGAAAGCAAACAAGCATTACCCAGAGTAATAATCATATAAGCACCGATACCGCCGCCTGAATAAGCAGCAATTTCCCTGAAGTTCATATAACGACCCTTGGGTGGTGTTTTCCAATAAGTTTTTACCTTGCCGACGGTATCGACAACTTTTTCTTTTACGTCCATCAGAAGACCTCCTTATAATTCATTTTATTATATCATATTTTATTTCTCTTTTCACCACTTTTTTTTATTTTGAATATACATTTTTAAGACAAATAATTGTACATTTGTTACAAAAAAACAGTCTGCAAAAAAATTGCAGACTGCTGATATCTTATTCCAGATCCATTTTCATATTTGTGGCTTTCTGCCCCCAGGCATTTGCCCAGCTTTCACAATACACCTTGTAATATGAAAGATTCTTCTTTTTTCTGTAAGATGCAAACACATTGCACCATATTGCAGAGGGAATTGCAATAACAAGATAATATAGAGGACCGAGAAGAAGACACTGCCATGTGTGACCGTATTCATGGATTCTTGTATTGTATGTCCAGGTTGCATTCTCGTGATTATCTTTCATAAAAATGAAGAGTCCCAGAGACAGACCGCCCTGATTCCAGGGAAGATAAACAATGTAAGAATAGCCGAATTTCTGCCAGCGGCGTTTTTTTATCTTTGTGCAGATAAGAAAAACAATTCCACCCACAATATTCACGGGAAGCCCCCATGTCCACTGCACAATATAGAAAAGAATATCAAGAATCGTGTTTTTTACGCTCTTTTCTTTTTTATCGGGAGCTGTTTTTGTTATATCAATCATTTCTGTGCGCTCTCCTTCTCTTTCTTTTTCTCAAGCAGAATCAGATACTGCCCGTCATCATTCATTTCAAGATAATGAGGCTCATCATCGGTATTTTCACTCTGACTGAGCCAGGTTTTTTCAAATTTCTGACCTGAGATAAGTTCACAGCGTTCTTTCTGCTCAGGTGTGAGAGTAACGCTGCCGTATTTGTGTTTTGTTGCAACTGCCGCACGAATCATTGTGTGATCATCTTTTGTCATTCTGAATTTCTTGAGAAGGAAAAGAGACACAAGTGCTGCAACAATAGGGATAACCGCTACGCAGATTCTGACGCCGGTTATGGCAGTATCGGTCTGGGCAAACAACTGCCCCGTTGTGTTCTCAAAATCAGAAACCTTATCACCCGTAACAAGCCCAAAACCTTCAAGAGTAAAACCTACAAGAGCAGCCATAACACCGCTGATACTCTTTTTGATAAGGGTAGAGAAAGTTGCAATAACACCTTCTCTTCTTCTACCGGTGATAAGCTCATCAACGTCTGTAAGGTCAGGGAAAATATTTGTGGAGACAAATCCGAGTCCCGACATACCGAAAGGATAGAGAATCATACTTATCATCATAAGGGCAACCCACAGAAAACTGCCGCCTGACTGCATAAAGAGACCTATACCGAGCCCTGCAACCATAAGAGGAGTTACAATATTGCCGCACTTTTTCTTGCCGTGTTTCATTGTGAGAGCATAATTGAGCGGAAACGCACCTGCCTCCGCAACACCTGCAACGGCATTGAAAAGAGGATATTTGCTGTACTGATTAGCAAGGTATTTTATGTAATAAACCTTTGAGTTTGCATAGAAACCTGTTGAAAACTGATATGCAAGGCTCATAAAGAAATACTGACGGAATGATCTGTTTCTGAAAACAAGAATATATTCTCTGATAATGTATTTCACATCGAGTTTTTCTTTATGCATACCGAGTGAGCTGGGCTCTTTTGTTTTTGCATAAGTAAGAAAAATCGCAATGGCAAAGAAAACAGAAAGAACTATACCGATAACAAGAAACGGTGCTTTTGATTCAGATGTGAGATTGTCATCTGAACCGAAAATTCCGAGAATCAGCACAACAATACCGAATGCGGGAACCATACCTGCAGAATTGAACAGATAACCAACAGAGTTATACTGTGTACGAAGATTATATTCGGGGGCAAGTTCGGGAAGCATTGCTGTGTGAGGCACACCGATAACTGTGTATGCAGTTTTGTAAAGCATATAGACAAGCACAAAATATGTCATTGCCTTTGTGGGATTTGCATTACCGTCAAGACCGAATGAATTCCACAGAAGAGTGTAAGAAACAGCCATCAACGGCAAGCCCCACAGAAGATAGCGTCTGTGTTTACCGGTTTTTGACCTTGTACGGTCTGTTATAATACCCATAACCGGATCTGTGACAGCATCCCATATAGTTGCAAGCATAACTACTATACCTGCCTGCTTAAGAGAAAGATTTACAACGTCTGTCAGGAAAATTGTAAAATACATACCGATAATGTATCCTGCACCGCCCATATACATATTGGCATAGCTGTAATTTATCATAGGAAGAATAGTTGTTCTGAAATCACCCTGAACACCTATCGCTTTTTTTATTCTTTCACCCACATAATCACGTCCTTTCTTTAAGTTTATTATAAAACCGGAATTTTTTCAAGTTTTTATTGAAGATTAAAGAAATTAAGTTTATAATAGACAAAAAAAGACGGAGTGATATTATGGATTGCAAATCAGTATGCACGGGAATTGACAAAGCTTTCGGCAGAAGTCTTACCGAGCAGATGGATATAATAAAAAATGCAGGTTTTGAAGGTGTTTTTGCTGACTGGATGAAAGATGAAGATATGAACGCTATTTTGTCCTACGCAAAGAAAATCGGTCTGGAAGTTATTTATCTTCACGCTCCGTTTTACGGAATGGATGACCTCTGGCACGATGATGAAGGCACTCTTGCAGAAAAAATGATGAATGACCTTTACGGCTGTGCCGATTGCTGCGCAGAAAACGGAATTGAAGCAATGGTCTGCCACGCTGTTATCGGTATGGACAACCACTCACCAAATGAGCTTGGCATTAAACGAATTGCTGATATTGTTGAATACACAAAAGAAAAAGGTGTAAAAATTGCCTTTGAAAACACAGAAGGCCCCGAATATCTTCAGATGATTTTTGACAATTTCGGCCACTACGACCATATAGGTTTCTGCTTTGACTCAGGCCACGAAATGTGCTACAACAGAGGCATTGATATGCTTGACAGACACGGCAGAAAGCTTATTGTTACCCATCTTAACGATAATATGGGACAGACAGAGGAAGAAATAACTTTCCACGACGATAATCATATGCTCCCCTTTGACGGAATCGGAGATTGGGAAAACATTGCAGAAAGAATGCACAAGTGCGGATTCACAGGTCCTCTTTCTTTTGAGCTTGTAAAAGGCAACAGACCCGAAAGAAATACAAATGACAGATATATTCCTATGACATTTGAGGAATATATGGCAGAAGCTTTTGAAAGAGCAGACAGATTCAGAAAAATTTATAACAGATAAAAAAAAGGAGACACTTCAGCTTGAAGTGTCTCCTTCTGTATTAAAAATTACATATTATCAAGAACAGCAGCTCTGTAAATAAGTTCGCCGATAATGTTTCTTCTGAGCATTTCGATGAACTTCAGGAACATCTCAACGATTGCGGGATATTCGGGATCTTCGGGATAGTAGATCATGCAAGCTTCCATGTTGCCGTCATCGCAGACGAAGGGCTGAGAAAGAACGATACCGCCTTCGTTCTTGATCTGGAAACGTACATAAGAACCAATTACATCGCTGTATTCACGAAGATTGATTGAATCGCCTGTTGCGATAACTTCACCGTCTGCAACCCATTCAACTGTGTAATCTGTTGAAGATTCGATAGTTGCTGAGATTGTGTCTGTTGCTTCGTCAACGTCAATTCTTGTAACCTTTGCGTAGTCACCTGTGCCTACGAATTCGTCACCGAGCTCAACCTTTGAATATGTTGAACAAGCAAAGAATGTGCCGTTTTCCATAGCTGTACGAAGATTTTCAACATTGTTTTCAGACATAAGCATTATTTCAGCTGTAACGCCGATTGTTGAAAGGACGTGAGAGTCATCGTTTGAGAAGCCCCAGATAACTCTGCCTCTGGGAACTGTGTACATAAGAAGCTGATCCCAGATAACACGGTCATATCTTGCAACTGTGTCACGCTCGTTGTAAACTTCGATACCGACACAGCTCTTGTATTTCATAAAGATGTCTGCCCAGATCTTGAGGTTTTCGGGATCTTTAGCTCTTGTGATGTCGTGGTGTGCTGCATAGAAGTCACCGGGATGATCGATGAAAGAAATACCGCCTGCTGCTTCTGTACCTGCAACGGGACCTTCGTAATCTTCTTCTTTACCCCAGTCGCCCTGGCCGTAACCGCAGAAGAAACCGTTTACATGGTTCTTTCTCATAACAACACCGTTCATTTCGATGCCGAGAGGTACATCAAGCATACCTCTGCCGTCACGGTCAACACCTGAAGTGATTTCTGCATATCTTTCAGCACTCATGGGAGTGAGTCTTTTGATATACTGATTGTAACCGATGAGGGGAAGCATTTCGGGCTTTTTGTCCCAGCCCTGGTTTACAACACCGTGGTCTGTGATTGCAAGAACATCATAGTCCTGAGCATAATACTCTTCAACAACGTCTTTGATGTCCATTTCGCCGTCACTGTAAAGAGTGTGAGCATGGAGCATTGCCTTATACTGGCCCCATGTATCCCAATCTACTGTTTCATAAGGATTTGTGATTGTGTATTCAACTGTTTCTTCTGCAAAAACGGGGATTGCTGTAAGCGCAACCATCATAACTGCAAGAAAAGTTGAAAGTACTTTTTTGGAAAATCGTTTCATAAAATTTCCTCCCATAGTTTTATACAGTAATTATATCATCATATACTGAAAAATCAACAAATAATAAGATTTTTGATATTGTGCACAATATCAATTATACTTTTATGTACAACTTATAATACAAATCTTGCAAAAAAAATGAAGCTGCCCGTAGGACAGCTTCTGCTTATTTCTTAAAGGAAAAATTCGTCATAAATGAATGCACCGATGATTGTTCTTCTGAGGAAGAGGTACATTTCATAAAGGAACTGCATAATGGGGTTATCAAATGACTTTTCTTCAGGATATTCGATGATGCAAGCGTCCATATTGCCGTCATCACAAACATAAGGCTGTGAAAGAACGATGCCGCCTTCATTCTTAACCTGGAAACGTACATAAGAACCGATTACATCGCTGTAATCACGAAGGTTGATTGAATCGCCTGTTGCGATAACTTCACCGTCAGCAACCCATTCTACAGTGTACTTGCTTGAAGATGTAAGGTCAACTGAAATTACATCGTTTTCATCGTCAACAGTAACTCTGTTGATTACTGCGTAATCACCTGTGCCGACAAATTCATCGCCCATTTCATAATGTGCATTCTTTGAGCAGACAAACAGAGTGCCGTTTTCCATAGCTGTACGGAGATCTTCAACAGTATTTTCGGGCATAAGCATCATATTTGCTGTGTGACCGATGTGATCATCCCAATGTGAGTCGTCGTTACCGAAAGCCCAGATAACTCTGCCTCTGGGGATTGTGTACATAAGAAGCTGATCCCAAATAACACGGTCGTGCTTTGAAATTGTATCATCTTCATTGAAAACTTCAAGACCTACACAACTTTCGTATGTCATATAGATATTTGCCCAATCACGGAGATTATCGGGATTCTTTGCCTTATTGATATCACCTGCTGCACCGTAGAAGTCACCGGGATGGTTGATGAATGAAATACCGCCTGCTTCTTCTGTTGCCTTGATAACTGATTCGTAATCTTCTTCTGTGCCGAGCACACGGTCTCCGGCACCGCAGAAGTAACCGTTTACGTGGTTCTTTCTTACAACAAGAGCATTCATTTCAATACCGAGAGGTACATCGAGCATACCTCTGCCGCCTCTGTCTGCACCTGATGTGATTTCTGCATATCTATCTGCATCCATAGGCTTAAGACTCTTGAAATACTGATTGAAGCTTACGATATCGATCATATCAGGCTTTTTGTCCCAACCCTTGTTTACAACACCGTGGTCTGTGATTGCAAGAATATCATAATCGAGAGCATAATATGCTTCTACAACGTCTGTGATATCCATTTCACCGTCACTGTAGAGAGTGTGTGTATGAAGCTGAGCCTTGTATGTTTCCCATACGTCCCAATCAACTGTTGCGTAAGGATCTGTAATTGTGTATTCAACTGTTTCTTCTGCAAAAACGGGGATTGCTGAGAATGCAACCATCAGAACTGCAAGAAAAGTTGAAATAAGTTTTTTTGAGAATGATTTCATAACCTGTCCTCCGTTATTTTTATGAATACATTATATCATTATATATTATAAAATCAATATTAAAAACCATTTTATTACATTATGCACAATAGTAAAAGCTGATTTTTGTGCACAACAAAAAAAAGAAGACTGCCATATGACAGTCTTCCTGAGTTTATTGTGATTATCTGTTAAGGATAAGCTTTGTGAGTTCAACGGGATCAACAATTGTGCCATCCTTATAAACACGCATATTACCTGATGCGATTTCGTCGATAAGGATAACTTCGTCATTGTTGTAACCGAATTCAAACTTGATATCCCAGAGATCAAGACCGATTGACTTGAGGTCATCAGCAACGATCTTTGTGATTTTGAGTGTCTGTTCCTTCATGCTTTCGAACATAGCAGGAGTCATAACACCGAGAGCTGCAAGACCTTCACCTGTAACAAGGGGATCGCCGAGAGCATCGTTCTTAAATGTGCATTCAACGTAACCGCCTTCAAGAACAGTACCGTCTGCAATATATTCACCGTATCTTCTGATGAAGCTGCCTGTAGCAACAAGACGGCAGATTACTTCAAGACCGTGACCGAATACTTTACCGGGAAGAACTTCCATTGTTGCATCATCAAGATTTGCACCTACATAGTGAGTCTTGATGCCGGCCTTCTTAAGAAGTTCGAAGTAGTGGATTGATGTTTCAAGATTAGCTCTGCCGATACCTTCAATTGTAAGACCAACAGTATTTTCACCGGGATCAAACACACCGTCTTTGCCTGTGCAATCGTCTTTGAACTTGAGCATTACATTGCCGTTTTCAAGAGAATATACGTCTTTTGTTTTGCCTTCATAAATTTTTGTCATTTTAAGCACTCCTTTGTCTGAGTTAAAAACAGTATTATTTTAGCACCATTTTTTTGATTTGTACAGTATTTTTTTATATTTTTTTTGCATTTGTGTTATTTTACATTTTTTGTTGGAAGATATATTTCTAATTTGTTAAAAAAACAACAATAAAACGGTAACCTGACCTGCAGATTACCGTTTATAAGCACTTATTCTGTTACCGTTATAATCGATTGATCAACCGAGAACTTTTTCTACAATTTCCTTTGTATCTCTTGCAATCATAAGTTCTTCGTTTGTGGGGATAACGTAAATCTTTACAGTTGAATCAGGACCTGAAAGTTCGCCGCCTACACCTCTGATTGCCTTGGAATTTTCTTCTTCATTGAATGTAACACCAAGGTAAGCAAAGCTCTCAATTACGTTCTTACGGAGTGCCTGTGAGTTTTCACCGATACCGCCTGTGAATACGATTGCGTCAACGCCCTGCATTGCTGCAATGTACTGACCGATGTACTTTCTGATCTGATACCACTGCATTCTTCTTGCAAGGTCAGCTCTCTTGTTGCCTTCGTTTGCTTCTCTCTGAATATCTCTGTCATCGCTGAAGCCGCCTGAGATACCCCAGATACCTGACTTCTTGTTGAGAATTGTATCGATTTCTGCTGCTGAGAGACCTTCTTTTTCCTGAATGAATGTAACAACAGAAGGATCAAGATTACCTGAACGTGTACCCATTACGAAACCGTCAAGAGGAGTAAGACCCATTGATGTGTCAATAACCTTACCGTCTTTGATAGCTGTGATTGATGAACCGTTGCCGAGGTGACAAGTGATGAGTTTGATATCCTTGAGATCCTTGCCCATAATCTTTGCACATTCACCGCTTACATACTTGTGTGATGTACCGTGGAAACCGTAACGACGGATCTGATACTTCTCATAATATTCATAAGGAATACCGAACATATAAGCTTCTTCGGGCATGCTTGAATGGAATGCGTTATCAAAAACAGCAACTTCGGGAACATCTTTGCCGAAGATTTCCATACAAGCGTCGATACCCTGAATGTTTGCGGGATTATGAAGAGGAGCAAGGTCACAAAGGCTTTCGATACCCTTTATAACTTCATCTGTGATAAGTGTGCTTTCTTTATAGATAGCGCCGCCCTGAACAACTCTGTGGCCGATTGCACCGATTTCTGAAAGACTGTCAATAACTTTTGTTTCACCTGTTGTAAGAGCTTCTTTAACAACAAGGAAAGCTTCTGTATGATTTGCCATTGCAACTTCTTTTTCAAACTTGCCCTTTTCTGTCTTTATTTCAAATTCACCCATTTCAGCACCAACTCTGCCACAGGTACCCTTTGCAATAACAACTTCTCCGTCCATATCAATAAGCTGGAATTTGAGAGAAGAACTTCCGGCATTGATAACAAAAATTTTCATAGTTTTTACCTCCGAAAAAAATACTTCTTGATACTTTTCATCTAATGATATATTATATACTTATGAACCGAATTTTTCAACATATTTTTGAAAGGATATTAAAAAAAATATGAAAGTTACCGCCATTGTTGCAGAATACAATCCGTTTCACAACGGTCACAAGTATCATATTGAAGAAACACGCAAAAAAACCGATGATTCTTTCATAATGGCTATTATGTCAGGTAATTTTGTGCAAAGAGGCGAACCTGCGATTCTTGAAAAACGCAAAAGAGCGGAAATAGCTCTCAGAAACGGCGCAGACCTTGTTGTTGAGCTTCCTACGCCCTGGGCAACGGCTTCTGCGGAAAGATTTGCAAGAGGAGCAATTTATATTGCACATCAGGCAGGTATTGTTGATAATCTTTCATTCGGTTGTGAAGATGATGACATTCAGACCCTTGAACAGATTGCAAGGGTGCTCAGCGATAATGTCTACAGCAGAGAAATAAAAAAATATTATGACGATAATCTTTGTTCATACCCCGAAGCAAGAGCTGCCGTGGTGAGTGAAATTCTCGGCAAAGACTGCACAAAGCTTATGATGAAGCCGAATAACATTCTTGGCATTGAATACCTCAAGGCAATACGCTCTTTCAGGTCAGACATAACCCCCGTTGGGATAAAAAGAAATTCTGTAGGTCACGACAGTGCATCAGCACGCAACAATATGACCTCTGCAATGAACATAAGAAATCTTATAAAAACAGGTAAGGACTATTCTCTTTTTGTGCCTGAAAACAGCGCTTCTGTTTTTAATGAAAGTATTGAAAACAACACATTCCCTGCGCTTTACGGAAATCTTGAAACAGCTATTCTTGCACATCTGAGAAAAATGCGTCCCTCTGATTTTGCCGATGTGCCTGATGTGGCTGAAGGCATTGAACACCGCATTATTGACGCAGTTAAAACATCTTCTTCTCTCAGTGAACTTTTTGATAAAGTAAAAACAAAAAGATATACTCATTCACGCATCAGAAGAATCATTCTGTCTTCTTTCCTCGGCATAAGAACTGAAGATGTTGTTTCGCTTCCGCCTTATATACGAGTGCTCGGACTCAATGACAACGGCAGATTGATGCTCAGAGAGATGAAAAACAAATATTTTGTGCCCGTAATTATGAAATACTCAGATGTAAAGTATCTTGATGATACGGCAAAAAGAATATTTATGCTTGAATCAACAATTACAGACCTTTACAATCTCTGTCTGCCCGGAATACGCCCCTGTGGTACAGATATGACTGATGAAATAGTCTATATTGAAAATACGGATTAAAAAAACAGCCTCATAGGGCTGTTTTTATCTTTTTATCAGGTATTGCCGAATTCTTCACCTATGAGCTCATAGTCTCCGCTTCTGAGAATACGAAGAAGGTCATCGTTTGTTTTTATGGGTTCATTTGTTATGATTCCACCCTGAGCAAGATTTTTAGGTCTGTGAAAATCACTTCCGCTGATTTTTATCTGCATTTTATTTTCATTTACCCAATCCATTGCCTTTTTATTGCGAACAATGTCTGTTTTGCCGTTGTGCACCTCTGCACCGTCAAGATAACGGGGTGATGTTCTTATCATCCATTCTCTGAAAGGGTGTGCCTGAACAACAATCATATTATTTTTCTTAGCAAGTTCATAAAACTTTTTAGGATATATTTTCATAAGATTGCCGTTGTTTCTGAGGAAATCTTCTGTAACACCGTAAACAAGATAATCGTTTGCTGTGGCATAATATCTGATTTCCATACCCAGAAGCACGGTAAAATCATCATCTGCAGCTCTGAGTGCTTCTTTGTAACCGCTTATATAAAAATCCACAACAGTCTGAGGACGTGCAACAACATTCGGCTTATATGTCATCGGTGAATAGTGGTCTGTAATAACGATGCCGTTATAACCCGCATCCTTATACATTTTAACTATTTCAGCCGCAGGAACCTGACCGCAGAGACTGACTTCCTTTGTGTGGCAATGAAGTTCGTATTTATATTTCATTTCATCACTCCTGACGGGTATTTTATCAGATTTTTCCAATTCGGTCAACCTGAAAAAAATTAAAAAATTTTTTATTTCTTTGTAACCGTTTCTGTATTTATAATTGTATATATATTGAAGGCAGGAAAAGATATGTTGTTTTTTTACCTTTCCGTAATAGACGGAGAAACAGAAAAACTTACATTTGAATACTATTATGTAACATACCGTAAACAGATGTATTGTGCGGCAAAGTCAGTTGTAAAAAATGAATCTGACGCTGAAGATGCCGTACACAATGCATTTTTGGGAATTGCAAAGCACATTGATGTGTTGCTCTCTGCCGATGAGGACAAGGCAAAATGTTACTGCATAAAAGCTGCAAAAAATGCGGCTCTTAACATTGCGCGCAAAAACAGCCGTGCGAACGATTTTCTTAACATTGATGACCTTTATGATGTGGCAGACGAGAAGTCTTTTGAGGAAATTCTTAATTCTGCTGATTACAGAAATGTTATTGAAATTATACGGGATATGGATGATGTCTACCGTGATGTGCTGTATCTGCGATATGTTACGGATATGCCTGTCAAAAAAATTGCTGATGTGCTGGACAGAAAAGAATCCACGGTAAAACAGCAATTGGTAAGGGGTAAAAAAATTCTTATTTCTGCACTTTCAGAGGAGGTGATGACTGCAGATGGCAAGTGAAGTTTTGAAGAGAGCGCTGATTGAATCTGCTCAGGAGGAGTTTTTTAATATAAATCTTGCTTGTGAAAATGAAAAATGGGAACCGTCCGTAATGTTCTTAAAACAGATGGATGAGCTGTTGCAGAAAACTCAGCACCGCAAAAAACATAATATAAAATATGCATTACTTGCGGCAGCAGTCATCTTCCTTTTTTCTGCAATCTCAGTTTTATCTGTTGCTCAGGTAAGAGAAAAAGTTATAAACATCTTCAAAGAATATTATTACACTCATTTTGAAATGGAATACGGTTATGAAAACGCAGGTGACATTATAACAGGTCAGGGAATTGAAGAACCATTCGCTTTCACCATTATTCCTGACGGATACAGTCAGGTAAGCAAAACTCAGAATGAACATTCTGTTATAACCGTGTATGAAAACGCACAGGAAAACAGCATCATTCTTTCTCAGGGTGACGGAATGACAAAAAGCAGTGTTGATGCTGAAAGACTTGAAAAAACAGAAATTGTCAGAAGCGGAATTGTGTATGAAGTTTATTCGGAAGAGGGATATCTTCTGATTCTGTGGAATACCGATAAATACACATTCAGCATTGACCATTTCGGTGAATTGTCTGCCGAATATCTCATTGATATGGCTGAAACTATGCGAGGTGGAAAATTATGAAAAGAATTATCTGCATTTTTCTGATTTGTATTTATGTTTTTTCTCTTGCGGTTACTGCTTATGCATCAACATCTGAAACCGATGAAAGTTTATTTATAGAACATTCCACTTTACTACCAACAATTCCGCAAACATCATCTTTCCAGCAGGTCAGTTCCACATTTTTTATTTCAAACGGGGTTGCATATATAACATTTTCCGCATCAGCAATACCAAAGAATATAAAAGCAAACATTCTTATTGAAAAAAAAGTACTCGGCATCTTTTGGCAAGATGTAGGCAATGACGTTTTTTCATCGGGCAATAAAAACTATATAACCGGTGATTATTCTGTAAATGTTGATTCTTTCGGGGAATACAGAGCTACAATTATCTTCAACGTAAACAGAGAACAAATGACAAAAATTATTAATTTTTCTTATAACAGCAATGAAAAAATCATTGGCGACACAGACGGAAACGGTAAAATACAGGCAATTGATGCAAGACTCACTTTGCGTTTTGCAGCAATGATCCAGAAATACACTGCAGAGCAATTTGACAGAGCAGATGTAAACAGAGACGGCAGAATTACCGCTACAGATGCAAGAACGATTCTTCGCTGTGCGGCAAAGCTCTAAAGGAGAAGCAAAATGAAAAGGATTTTTTTAATTTTACTTTCACTTCTGATGATGATTGTTTTTTCTGTGAATTCTTCTGCAAAAATTGTTGTTGACAACGATTGGATAAGTGATTGTTTCCCCGAAGCAGGATTAGGCGGTAATCTCAGTTCAACTGACACAGCTGCACCAAGTGTTAAACCTGAATATATGTACACCAATAATGCAACACTCAACTTTTATATTTCTGAAAAAGGAGCGGCAACTGTTTTTTACACCGTAGCGCTGAAAAACAATTTCACGCAATCTGCAACAGCAACCATCACAATTGAAAAAAAGTTGTTAGGACCATTCTGGAAAAGTCTGAGCGTAAAATGGACCGACACATTCAGCGAAAGATATCACGCGGAAACAATAACTTACAACCTTGACGAAGAGGGAACATACAGAGTCAAACTGAAACTGAAAGCCGGTACAGATATGGTAAACCTTGAAAAAGAGTTTGAATATAAAAAGACGTTTCTTAAAGGCGATGTCAACAATGACTCAAAAATCACCGCTGCCGATGCACGACTGGTGCTCAGATATTCGGCAAAACTTGAAAGCTACTCAATAATTATAAAACAGCGAGGAGATATGAACTCTGACGGAAAGATAAACGCAATTGATGCAAGAATACTGCTTAAAATTGCAGCTTCTCTTACATAAGAAACAGGAGGTATTTTTATGAAAAAATTTTTATCTGTTCTTTTTGCAATAACACTCATACTTGGTATGTTTTCATTACCCGTTTATGCCGAAGACTATACACCCGAAAAACATACCGATAAAGAAACACAAGCAGGCTTCTCTTTCAGATATATTTATGCTGTAATCAAAAATGAGTATTCATTTGAAGAATTCACTCCCGGGAAATTAGGCTCTGAAATGATTGAAAATGTTGAAGTCCCCTTCCCTTTCAATCCCGACAATTTGAATTATTCGGAAAATGACTGGGAATTATTTCTTATAATCCATCTTAAAGAAGAATATCAGACAAGAGAAAACATTATAAAACTTTATAAACAGCTTACAGAATGCGAATATGTTCTCAGCTGTGAACCTGCTTTTATTTACTATTCACTTCCGTTTTTCCCTGATTCAGCAGAAAGAATAGGCAGATATACGGGAGATTACAGACCCTGGGTTTCTGATGAAACTGCCGATTATAACAGAAACGGCAAAGGAATGCTTGACAACCCTTATTACAAGCTTTATTATAACGGTCTGCTTGAGCACAGCACTGCAGTATATCTGCAGTTTGCTGACTACATAACAGATTTGAATTACATTTCTTATTACGCTGACACTTATATGACCGCAGACATTAACTATGTAACCCTGATTTTTGACCAGTTTGTGGATCTTCCCGAGTATGAGGGTGCAATGCATGACTACAATATGTCTGTACTCGAAAAATATTTCAGCGCAGACGAAATCCTTTATGTCGGAGATACTGTGCTTTCTGCCGTGGTTGCAATAGATAAGGAAAACAAAGACATAATCAAAGAGATTGAAGAACTCAGATTCATCGGTGATGCATTTTTCACAATCAGAGGTTCTTCACTTGCAGTAACGGGAACATTCACGTTGGGAAATGTTGAAGGAGGACAGGAAGACGGCTGGGATGCAGACGGCAATCCTCTCAATCCTCACAAGGTTTCCGCTGTTGATGCAAGACTCATTTTAAGATGTGCCGCAGGAATTGAAAAGCCTGAAAAAGAGCTTAAAAGATTTTATTACTGTGCCGATATGGACTTTGACGGTGCGATAACGGCAGCAGATGCAAGACTTGCTCTGAGAACATCGGCAGGACTTGAAGAAGAAAAAGAAATCACTTTCGGTTATACAAACAATTGGTATGATTATATGGACAGCAACCTGAGTTTTTACTGATAACACAGCAAAACCGCACCGATTACTCGGTGCGGTTAATTTTATTCTACTGTATAAATTTTTGCATCGTAGATAACAACCTTAACGGCGTTATCGGGAACTCTGATTCTTACTTCGCCCTCATAATACATATTAAGACGGGGAATATTTACGGTTGATGACGTAACGATGTTTCCTTCACTGTCAAAGCATTCATAATAGAAAAATGATGAATCCTTGACATTGCTTCCGCTGTTATTGATAACCTTTGCACAGATGTATGTTGTGCTGTAAGAAACTTCTTTTCTTGCACTTTCAATTGTAATGCCATAGAAATCTGCAGGTGTTGCATTAAACTGAACACCGTCTACAGAAGCAACACTGAATATCTTCTTTACGTCTCTTGCAACAGCTTTTGAATTAAGGAAAACAACCTTTACTGTTTCTTCGGTAATGTAGAATCCTGTAATCTGTGATTCATTGTTATTCAGGTCACAAACTGCAACACTACCGACCTTGACAATAATACCGTTTGCATCATAGCACTTGTAATTTATCCAGGATGATGATGAAATTGCACCGCCTGAAACATTGCGGAGTTTTACATTCATTCTCAGATTACTGTCAACAGCTACATTCTCAATCTTCATACCGTTTGTTGTGTAAGGCAATGCATTTACAGTGATTCCGTTATACTGAGAAAGTGTGCCGTGATTGAGAGTGTCTGTCTCTTTATAAGTTCCCTTACCGAAAACAACTTTTGTTGCGCCCTCAGGCATAGAAATTGTTCTTAAACACTTTTCACCTGCATTAAGATGAGTTGTGTAAACAGAAGATGATTTTACAACAAAATTATCTGCATTGTAAACTTTGTATTCAATGTTTGTTGAATCACTTACTGCAAAATTGTTGTTATTTTTAATAACAAGACTTACAGTGCCGTATTTTGCATCATAAGTTACACTTTCAATAACAATTCCGTTTGTTGAGTAAGGAAGCTTATTGACGGATAATCCATCGATATTTACCATTTCGCCCTGATACAAAGAATCACTCTTATATACCTTTGACATATAGAAAACAATCTTTGTAAGACCCGCGTCATAATAGAAATCAACAAGTGCATTTTCGTTATTATTCATTTCTTCAAGGCTGACATCTCTTGAAGTAACAATATAACCGTCGTTATTGTAAACTTTATAAGAAATGTATGATGTGCCTGCTATAGGCATACCTGTTTTATTTGAAACGCTGAGGACAGCTTCTTCATATTTTTTGTCAAAAGTGATAGAATTGATTACAACACCGTTAAGATCAAGAGGCATTGCATTAACCTGAATACCATCAACAGTTGTCATATTGTAAGAAGGCACATAAGAACATTTTTCAACTTCATTCTTGAAAAATACAACCTTTGCAGCATCTTCATGAATACTGAATTCAAGTAGACAAGCTTCGTTGTTATTCATATTGTACACGTGCATTGTACGCTCTGAAATAAGAACATTTACTGAGTCATAAACTCTGTATGTAAAATAAGATGAACTATCAACAGCATAACCTGTATTGTTTCTTACAACAACGCTCACATTATGTTTTGCTGCGTCATAAGAAATTGATTCAATTTTAAGCCCGTTGAGAGTATAAGGCAGTTTGTTTGCCTTGATACCATTGTATTCGGCAAGTTCAATCTGTTCAACAAGAATATCATCATTCTCTTTGAATTCATCAAGCTGTGATGCAACTCTGAGCACCAGACGAGCATCTGAAGCATTGATTTTTTTATCAAAATTTACGTCTGCTCTTGCAAAAAGACTGTCATCAAGCATTTCTATCATTGCCGCATGACGAAGAACTTTTCTCGCATCAATGGCATTTACCTTACCGTTAAGGTCAACGTCACCAAGGAATACCGCATTTGCAGAGAAAGCTGCAACAAACAGACACATAACAGTAATTGTCATTGCAAGTATAAGTTTAACAAGTTTTGATTTCATACCGAAACCTCCTTTTGTGATAAAATTATAGTACAACAATCAAAATATAATGTCAACAGCAAAAATCCGCACCGATTACTCGGTGCGGTTAATTTTTTATAAGATGAAAATTACTTAATAAGTAAGCTCTCGCCTGTCATTTCTGCGGGCTGAGCAAGTCCCATAATATCAAGAAGTGTGGGGCAAAGATCACAGAGTTTGCCGCCTTCCTTGAGTTTGTAGTCACAACCGACTGTGATTACGGGTACGGGATTTGTTGAGTGAGGTGTGAATGCATCGCCTGTATCGTCGAGCATCTTGTCTGCGTTACCGTGGTCAGCAGTGATAATCATCTTACCGTCCATCTTAGCAACTGCATCTGCAAGTCTGCCTACGCATTCGTCAACAGCTTCAACAGCAGCAACAGCAGCCTCGAAAATACCTGTGTGACCAACCATATCGCAGTTTGCATAGTTGATGATGATAACATCATACTTGCCTGAAAGAACCTGTTCAACAACAGCGTCTGTTACTTCGTAAGCACTCATTTCGGGCTTGAGGTCGAATGTTGCAACGTCAGGTGAGTTGATAAGGATTCTGTCTTCACCGGGGAACTGAGCTTCAACACCACCGTTGAAGAAGAATGTTACGTGAGCATACTTCTGTGTTTCAGCGATTCTGAGCTGTGTCATACCGAGTGATGAAATGTATTCACCCATTGTCATTGTGAGGTCTTCGTTGGGAAGAGCAACTGTTACGTTGGGCATTGATGCGTCGTACTGAGTCATACAAACATACTTCACGGGGAAGAAACCGTTCTTTCTCTCGAAGCCGTTGAAATCGGGATCAACGAACATTCTTGTGAGCTGTCTTGCTCTGTCAGGACGGAAGTTGAAGCAGATAACTGAATCATTCTCTTTGATCATACCGTCTTTATCAATAACAACAGGAAGAACGAATTCGTCTGTGATGCCGTTTGCGTATGATTCTTCCATAGCCTTTACGGGGCAGTCACACTGATTGCCTTCGCCGTAAACCATAGCTGCATAAGCCTTTTCTTCTCTGTCCCAAGCGAAGTCACGGTCCATAGCGTAATATCTGCCTGAGATTGTAGCAATCTTGCCGAGACCGATTTCTGCGAACTTGTCAAGACAATCCTGCATAAAGCCCTTACCTGACTCAACAGAAACGTCACGACCGTCTGTGATAGCGTGAACATAAACTTTTTCAACGCCCATTTCCTTAGCCATTTCAACAAGACCGAAAAGGTGTTCGATGTGGCTGTGAACACCGCCGTCTGAAAGAAGACCCATGAGGTGAAGTGCTGAGTTGTTAGCCTTGCAATTTTCCATTGCAGCGCAAAGCTCTGCATTCTTTGCAAGTTCACCGTCTTTGATCATCTTTGAAATCTTAACGAGCATCTGATAAACAACTCTGCCGGCACCGATGTTTGTGTGACCAACTTCTGAGTTACCCATCTGACCATCGGGAAGACCAACGTCAAGACCTGATGCACCGATAAGTGTGTTGGGGTTTTCTGCAAAAAGCTTGTCAAGACAAGGTGTCTTTGCAAACTCGATTGCGTTGCCCTTTGCTCCGGGGTTTGAACCGTAGCCGTCCATTATACATAAAACATAAGGTTTTTTCATTTTTTTATCCTTTCCAAATAAAACGGGCAAGGAGTTCCCTGCCCGAAATCTTGACTAATTATTTTGAAGCAGCTTTAACGATGATTGAGAAATCTTCTGCCTTGAGTGATGCGCCGCCGATAAGACCACCGTCAACATCTTCCTGAGCGAGAAGTTCATCAGCATTAGCAGCGTTCATTGAACCGCCGTACTGAACAACCATCTTGTCTGCTGCAGCCTGACCGTAAAGTTCAGCAACGCAAACTCTGATTGCGTGGTTAACTTCGTTAGCCTGTTCAGCTGTAGCTGTCTTGCCTGTGCCGATAGCCCAAACGGGTTCGTAAGCGATGATGATGTTGTCAAGTTCTGCTTCTGCAACACCGCCGAGAGCGATCTTTGTCTGCATACGAACAACTTCTTCTGTGATGCCCTGTTCTCTCTGCTCAAGGTATTCACCAACGCAAAGGATAACTGTAAGACCTGCATCAAGAGCAGCTCTTGTTCTCTTCTGAACAGTAACGTCTGTTTCACCGAAGTACTGTCTTCTCTCTGAGTGACCGATGATTACATAAGGAACACCGATTTCTTTGAGCATCTTAGCTGAAACTTCACCTGTGAAAGCACCGCTTTCTGCCCAGTGACAGTTTTCAACACCGATTTTGATATTTGAACCTTCTGCTGCTTCCATAGCTGCAAAAACGTCAATGTAAGGAACGCAGAGAACAACGTCACAGTCTGCACCTGCAACGAGGGGCTTCATTTCAGCAATAAGAGCCTTTGTTTCTGCGGGAGTTTTATTCATTTTCCAGTTACCAGCGATAACTGCTTTACGGAGTGCTTTATTCATTGTGTAAATACCCTTTCAATTACTTTGTTGCGATGCAAGCGATACCGGGAAGGTCTTTACCTTCAAGGAATTCAAGAGAAGCGCCGCCGCCTGTTGAAACGTGAGTCATCTTGTCATTGAAGCCGAGCTTCTTAACAGCTGCTGCTGAGTCACCGCCACCGATGATTGAAACTGCGCCTGCATCTGTTGCAGCTGCAACAGCCTTAGCTACTGATATTGTACCTGAAGCGAACTTGTCCCATTCTGAAACACCCATAGGTCCGTTCCAGATAACTGTGCCTGCACCTTCAAGTGCTGCTGCGAAGAGTTCTTCTGTCTTGGGACCGATGTCAAGACCCATCCAACCGTCGGGAATCTTGTCACTGTCAACAACTTCACATTCTGTGTCGGGCTTGTATTCTGTACCGATTCTGTTATCTACGGGGATAAGGAACTTAACGCCCTTTTCCTCTGCAAGTTTCATCATATTCTTAGCAAGGTCGATCTTGTCTTCTTCACAGATTGATGTACCTACTGAATGACCGTTTGCTGCGAAGAATGTGTATGCCATACCGCCGCCAACGATGAGAGTGTCAACTTTTTCCATAAGGTTTTCAATAACACCGATCTTGTCTGAAACCTTAGCACCGCCGAGGATAGCAACGAAGGGTCTTGCGGGATCTTCAAGAGCCTTACCCATAACGTCAACTTCCTTCTGCATAAGGTAGCCGATAGCTGTTTCTTCAACGAAAGCTGCAACGCCTGCTGTTGATGAATGAGCTCTGTGAGCTGAACCGAAAGCATCGTTTACGAAGATGTCTGCAAGAGCTGCAAACTTCTTGCTGAGTTCTTCGTCGTTCTTTGTTTCGCCCTTTTCAAAACGAACATTTTCAAGAAGCATAGCTTCGCCGTCCTTGAGTTCTGCAGCGAGAGCCTGAGCTGACTCACCTACAACGTCTTTAGCAAGTTTAACTTCGATACCGAGATATTTTGAAAGGCACTCTGCAACGGGGCCCATTGAGAATTCGGGGTTGAATTCACCCTTGGGTCTGCCGAGATGTGAGCAAAGGATAACCTTTGCATTGTTTGCGAGAAGGTATTTGATTGTGGGAAGAGAAGCAACAACTCTCTTGTCACTTGTGATAACGCCGTTTTCCATCTTTACGTTGAAGTCGCAACGTACAAGAACCTTTTTGCCGGCAACCTGAATGTCTTCAATTGTCTTTTTGTTTAAAACGCTCATTTTGAAATCTCCTTTTATATAAAGAATTTTTTTACTTTTTAACACAATAATTATTATATTATATTGTGAAAAATTTATCAATCAGCATTTCTGCCAAATCGAAAAATAATATGGTAAAATCTTTGTATATTTTATTTGTATTTTTAATATACCCTAAATTACCTCATTATAAAATTATTATAGCAAGTTTATCCTGAAAATGCAATATTCAAAAAACATACTCTTCAGAAAACCGTCATATATATTCAGCAAGGTGGTGTCTGATATGAAACAAAAAATCAGAATCTATGCTGTATCAATCGCAATTTCACTTGGTATCGGTGTTGCATCTGCATTTCTGACAAGAAACAATATGGATATTTACAGTTTTGTAAAAACTCCTCCGTTGGCACCTGCGTCAATTCTTTTTCCGATTGTATGGACAATTCTCTATATTCTGATGGGAATAAGTGCAGCGATGGTTTTCACAACAAAAACAGCTTCATTGAAAGAACGGAAAGAAGCACTTAATGTCTACGGATTAAGCCTGTTTTTTAATTTTTTCTGGAGCATAATCTTTTTTAATCTGAGAGCATTTCTGTTTTCGTTTATCTGGCTTGTGGCATTGCTGATTCTCATTATAATGACAATATTCAGATACTCAAAAATCAACAAAACTGCCACATATCTTCAGATTCCTTATGCAGTATGGGTAACATTTGCAGGATACCTGAATGCAGGAGTATGGCTGTTGAACAGATGAACAATAATTTATCGCTGTGCGATAAATTATTGTTTATAAGCAATGCCGTCGGTTTCCCGACGGCATTGTTTGTTGTTTATTTTGCAGGAGGTACGTTGATTTCGAGGTCTGTAAGGGGGAATGAACAGCAGGGATGGATACAATCAAACTTGTAGTCTGCAAGTCTGCGGTATTCAAGGTGCTTGGGCACATAAACCTTACCTGAAATCAGATGTGAATGACAGAATCCGCATTCACCGCTGCGGCATCTTGCAGGAGCTGCAAGACCGTTCTGTTCAATTATCTGCATAACTGAATCTGTTGACTTACCCTTGATGATATATGTCTTATCCTGAATTGTAACGGTGATTCTGACTGTTTCGGGGATTCCTGCAGGATAATCTGCCTGATTCTGAGGATTATGGAATTCACCGAACATTTCGTGTCTGATATATTTTTTGGGAAGCTCAAGTTTTTCAAGCTCTTTATCTACGAATTCATACATCTGCTGAGGTCCGCAGAGGAAAACAGAATATGCTTCATTTTCGGGAGCGTATTTTTTGATGAGTTCTGCTGTGATAAAGCCTTTTTCACAGCCTTCGGGAATTTCTGCATCCTTATCGCTGAGTACGTGAACAACCTTGATTTTGTTGCATTTCTTCTCAAGCTCTGCGAGTTCGTCACGGAAGAGAATATTATCATAATTTCTGCTGCCGTAAAGAAGAGTCAGCTCAAAATCTTCGTCACCGTCATTGATTGCATTAGCCATTGAAACAAAGGGAGTGATACCGCTGCCGCCTGCAAGACAGATAACTTTTTTTGCATCACGGAGAGGTTGATATTCAAAATTACCTGCAGGTGCAGAAACTTCAACTTCTCTGCCCACTTCCCAGTTATCAAATATATACTGAGACATAAGTCCGCCTTCCACAAGCTTGATTGTGAGGACATATTTCCCCTCAAGTGAATCCTTTGGAGAAGATGAAATTGAATATGCTCTTGTTACAGGCATTCCTTCGATTGTTTCAAAAACAGTCAGGTACTTACCTGCACCGAAATATGCGAGTGCAGTTGTACCCTTTGATTCGTCGGGTACGAGTGTGAAGCTCTTTGTATCTTCTGCCATAACCTTCACATCAGCAACTTTAAGATACTGTCTCTTGGGATGAAGTGCCTTTGCAAGTGCAGTTGCGTTATCTGAAAATGAAGGCAGTTCAGCCTTTGCTTCCTTGAATCTTGACTGACGGTCAGGAAGCATTTTTAAGAATTTTGAACCTTTGAGGTTATTAAAATGCTTAGCCATATTATTTGCCCTCCTTCAGCTTTTTAACCACAATTCCTGCGGCTTTTTCACCTGTATAATATGCACAGCCGTAGCCGTCGCCTCTCTCCTGGGTTGCACCGCAGAACCAGAAGTTATCAAAGGGCTGGTCTTTTTCATACTGAATTGTTCTGGGAAGCATACTATCCCACTTTTCGAGCATATAGCCGTAAGGTGTACCCAGAGGTGTGTTGAGATAACGTGCAAATGTGGGAGGAAGTGCAATTTCGATTTCTTCAATATAAGGCTTGATTGAAATATTAAGAGCTTTTTCGCAGGTTTCAATCATATCTTCTGCAACCTTTGTCTTGAACTTCTTATAGTCCTGAGGTCTGATATCCTTCATAACGTCACCGAATGTCATTGTTGTAAGGAAAAGCTGGCTTGTGCCTTCGGGAGTACAGTCGGGAATAATTTCGTTAAGGCAGTTGATGATGCAATAACCGCTGAAATAATTCTGAGCTGCTTCATACTGCTTGTCTGAGTCTGAATCGGGAGCAATGAAAACAGAATAGTCTGTGATTCCGAGCTCTTCCTTAGTTTTGTTCATACCGAGGTAAACTGTTGTGAGTGTACAAGCAGTTTTTCTTGCCTGCAGCATTTTAAGCTGCATTTCGGGAACATCTTTCTTATCCATAAGCTCTGTGAAAACCTTATAAGGATAAGCATTACAGATAAACTGCTTACCGTAGACTTCCTTTTCACCGTTGATAACAACGCCTGCAGGTTTACCGTTTTTCATTATGATTTTTGTTACATCTGAGTTATACCAGATTTCACCACCGAAGTCACGGATTTTCTTATCTATTGCAAGGCTCATTTCGTGGCTTCTGTACTTAGGAATACCTGTTCCGCTTCTTACATAGCTGTGAAGAACGCACATATAGTAAAGGAAGTCAAACTGTGATGCGGGTGAACCCATATAACACCAGTATGTGTTAAAAATATCCTGAGCCTTCTTGGGCATACCGAGATCATCAAGAGCTTCTTTCATTGTGTGAGAAACCATAGTCATAATATCGGGAACATCTTTAAGACAACCGGGAATTTTTGAAGGGTCTTCAAGACATTCAAAAGCCTTGAACATATTGATTGACATATCAAATGCCTTTCTGCTGCTTTCATATGAACCCGGAACGAGTTCATCGAGCTTTCTTGAGAAAGCTTCAAAACCCACGGGCATACGTGCATCAACAGTTACAAGAACACCGTCTTCATTGACAAACGCATCCTTGTCACCCTCTTTTGCGGGAACAACAAGACGGAATGTGGAATCATGTCTGCACCATTCCACATCAGCATCAATACGGTTGAACACTTCTTCGATTGTGCCGACTTCTTTTTCGTCACCGATACCTGCAAGTTCGTGAAGTGAGGGTTCAAACTCAAATCTGCCTCTTACAAATGAAGAAGCTGAGCCGCCGGGAATGTTATGTCTTTCAAGAAGAAGAACTGAAAGACCTTCTTTTGCACAGTTTGCAGCAGCTGCAAGACCGCCGTTACCTGCACCGATAACAATTACGTCATAAGTTTTCATTTGTTTGCCTCCTTAGTTTCTACTGATTGTTTTTTCTTCTGTTTTTTGCTCATAAGCACAGATGCAAGAATTGCAAAAAGAAGTGCCGGAAGAGCGTAAAGGAATGTAAGCGGATTTGAAAGGTCTCCGTATTCTCCGAGAATTGTCCAGAGAACATTCAGAATCAGCATTCCGAGATTTGCCGCAAGAAAATACTTGCCGAAAGGTATTTTCATTGCACCGAAAATAAGGCTTGAAAGGTCAGAGGGCATAAGTCCGCCCGCCTTAAATACAAACACAACCGCAAATGAATTTTCACCTGCAAAGCTGTCAAGTTTGCTTATTGCCTTAAACTTGCCTTTGAGAGAATCAACCATTTCAGCACCCATAAATCTGCCGAGGAAATAAGGCAGAATCAGGCTGCAGGCGGTTGCAACGGCATTGACAAGCACTGCTGTCCACAGATTGTCAAATACAATTCCCGAAAGCACAAAAAGTACAGCAGGCGGAAAAATAAGAGCAAAAGATTTGACAATGCTGAATGCAGTTATAATAAGCGCAACAGCAATTGTGCCGCCTGTGAGATACTGTGTCAGCACATCAACATTGCTTACTGAAATATTGTTCTTTTTCATAAAAACTATGCACATTACAACCATTGCAAGCATAAATGCAAAAGAAACAATCTGCATAATTTTAATCAGTTTTCCGTACTTTTTGTCGGAATTGTTTTTCTGACCCATATTATCCCTCCGAAAAGCTATATATAGTTATTATAGAACAGTTTGTTTGTATATGTCAACATAAGTTTTGATATAATTGACATTAAATTTTGTATACTTCATAAAAAAAGCCGCATAAAGCGGCTTTCCGATTGGCATTATCCTGTTATTAACCTGAGTGAAGGAATAAAGACAGAAATAACAAACAATATCAATGAAATTATTGCAAAATACACTGATATTTTGAAAAACGGAATTTCATCCTCCAACTTTTTGCATTTTTCTTTCGCATCTTTTTTATACTGAGCTTTATTATTCATATACAATACAGCATTTTCAGTCTTAAAAGAAGAATTAAACTTGGAGCGAGGCATTACAAAAAGAAATTCAGCTACAAAAAAACATACAATGCTGAGATGGTTTGCGATATTTTCACATGCGTGATACAAACTGATACCTGGAAGTGATTTTGTTGTTACAGATACAATCAGCTCCATAATAACAACAAAAATCATATCAACCAAATCACTGAAAAACCAACTGAAAAAGCCCAGACAAACCAGAACAAACCCTGCAATGACAAACATTTTAGTTTTGCTGAGTTTTAATTTGTAATCGCATTTAATTATCGGTTTAAGAATTTCAACCGGACAACCACAACCGGGACATATTACAGCTTCATCAAATAATTCTTTTCCGCACTTTGTACAATTTTTCATAACCTATCCCTCCTGCGATACAATCTTATTTTATTCTGCTTTATGTTATTTGTCAATATTTGTTGCGATTTATCTTATACTGTTTTTTAGAGGTGATAAAAGTATGAAACCTTTAAAAGATAAAATAAGTATAACAATTGATAATGATGTTTTGGAAAAAATAAAAACAGAAACAGAAAATGATGACAGAGCATTATCTCAATACATCAATCTTATATTAAAACAACACATCAAAAACACAGAACATACAGAATCATAATTTCACAGATTTATGGTTTAATATCATTTTTTGTTCAGGTATTTCATCCGCAAAATGCACGATATAGCACATATATCATAAAATCCAAAAACACTTCAAAAACTGACAATATAAAACAAAACAAAAAAACTCTTACAAGCAGTTCATTCTGCTGTAAGAGTTTTTATTATTTTATTACTTCTTCTTTTTACGCACCTTGCCAACGACAAGTTTTGACAGCACCGCAAGTGCAAGTACGTTGGGGATAACCATAAGCTGATTGAACATATCTGTAAGTTCCCATACAAGGTCGTTTGAAAGGCATGAGCCGAGGAATACGAAGATAACTGCAATTGCTGCATAAATCTTTTCTGATTTCTTACCGAAGAGGTAAACCATATTTGTTTTTCCGAAAAGATTCCAGCCGATTATTGTTGAGAATGCGAAGAAAAGAAGACAGATTGCAACGAAGATATTACCGCCCTTTTCACCGAAGACACTGCCGAATGCGAGCTGAGCCATATTAGCCTTTGTAACACCATCTGCAGCGCCTGTAGCAAGAATGCCACCCTTTGTGTAAAGAGTTGAAATAACAACAAGAGCTGTCATTGTGAGAACTACAAATGTATCAATGAACACACCTGCCATTGCGATAACACCCTGATCGTGGGGCTTTTCAACATTTGCAAGAGCATGTGCGTGAGGTGTTGAACCCATACCTGCTTCGTTTGAGAAAAGACCTCTCTTTGCGCCCTGGCTGATAGCCTGCTTGAGCAATGCACCTACACTACCGCCGAAAAGAGCCTGAGGCATAAATGCATACTTGAAAATCATACCGAAAGCTGAAGGAACATTCTTGATATTTACTGCAAGAATTATAAGACCGCCTACTATGTAAAGAAGAGCCATTACAGGAACAATCTTTTCAGCAACAGATGCAATTCTTGTTGCACCGCCGATAAAGATGAAACCTGCAGCAACAGCAACAACAATACCTACAATCCAACCGGGTACACCGAATGCAGTATTGAATGTTTCTGCAATTGAGTTTGACTGAACCATTGCACCCATAAAGCCGAGAGCAAGTGTAGCCGCAACTGCAAAGAAACCTGCAAGAGCCTTACCTGCTTTGCCTTTGAATGCCTTTGTTATGTAGTATACGGGACCGCCTTCAACACTGCCGTCTTCATTGACCTTGCGTGTTTCCTGAGCGAGAACGGCTTCAGCATAAATTGTTGCCATACCGAAGAAAGCAATAACCCACATCCAGAAAATAGCACCGGGACCACCTATAAGGATAGCACCACAGGCACCGACGATATTGCCTGTACCTACCTGAGCAGCAATTGCTGTTGCAAGAGCCTGGAATGAACTGAGACCGCTTTTCTGTTTGCCGCCTCTGAGTGAGAGTCCGCCAAAAGTCTTTTTCATAGCTTCACCGAAGCAACGCACCTGAACAAACTTTGTCTTTACAGTATAGAAAAATCCGATACCGATAAGAAGAATGATCAGAATGTAGTCAGACAGATACATATTGATTGTCTGGACAATTTTGAGAAGTGTTTCCATTGTAATCTCTCCAATAAAAATAAAATAACCGCCCTGTAAAAAGGCGGTCTGAAAAAAATGCAAAACATACATAAAAGTTATATATATTCTGCTCTGTCCTTTTGCCTGAGAGATTCAGCGTTTCCGCCTTGCACCTTTGGCACCCAATTGAATGGACTTCTCCAGAGCCTCCTCCGCTATCGGTTTCATAAGATTCCGACAGTTTCACAGGTAACTGAGTAAAAGTATAACACAGTAAAATATATATGTCAATAAAGAAATTCTATATTCTTATGTTCTTTCAATTTATTTCTGAAATGAGCTTTTTGACCATTCAAATAATGTTGCGGAAATTAAATCAAACAATAAAACTATACAATTCGCCATCAACTAACGTTACCTCATATTAAGTGTATAGTACCACTCTCAAAATTCAATTCGTTTGACCGAAAGGCGACCTTACCTCTTCACTATTCACTCTTACTTCTTCACTGAAATTCCGTTCACGATTTTTTAGTGAAAAGGTAAAAAGTAAAATCGACAAACTTCTGTCGAAATTCGTCGATTTTTTGGGAGTACGTCTCATTTTAGAACCACAAAAAAAATCATCCTACGTGTATTTCTGAATATATCTTTTAGCTTCGTTTTTTATCCAAGTACGATTATGAGTAAGAAACGGTTCAATTAAATCAGAATATCCTGTTGCACCCATTTTATATAAAGTATCGATTACTTGTCCGTCTACATCATCGTCATTAAGAAGTGATACTATCTGTTCAGCATATTCACAAAACATCTTTTTCCCTAACAACATAACAAAACTTTGCCTGCCTCGCTTTGCATTTTTATCAAGGCAAATTGAAACAATTCGGTCAATTTGGTTATTATTCAGCTTGTTTTTGTTTTCAGAAAGGAACTGTCTTATTTCTTCTCCTATTTCCCATATCTTATGCTCAAACTCATACCAATCATGAACATCAGGTGCTAAATCCATAAATGGCAAATCCGGTAAGTTTTCTTCAGGAATTAAAGCTTCTGCTCTACCCAACAAATTATCAAGTTCATTGTCAAAAGCTTTTCTGTCCATAAAATAAGCACCTCTCAAATTATATTTATTAAATTAATTATATCACACCATATACATAATTACAATCGGGTGCGGGTGTCAAAAAATCAATGAGAAGCATTGCATGTAATCCGTCGCAAGACGGAATGTAATCAATCCGAAGATTGAATGCACCTACGGTGATGACATACAGCTTCGCTGATTACATACGCCTGACGGCGATTGCATACAAATCCTTCGGATTGGATAAAAAAAATCGACAACCTTCTGTCGAAGATTGTCGAATTTTTTTTGGCAGTACTTTCCAAAAGTGAACCATAATAAATTCAACTTACATGCTTAAAAAATAAGTAAAACTATAAAAACTCAGAAGTGACGGTCACGAGGAACCTTGTCGGTTATTTTGTTGAAAATTCTGTACAACAGATACATAATCTTATTGTCAACATTAAGCCAGTATACTGCCTGAATAAGTGCGAAGCCGAAAACTGCAACCGCAACAATGCAAGCAATTATCTTCAGAATTATGATTATTATACCCATACTTATTCCTCCTTACCAGCCCTTGGAATCATCAAAATCAAGCAGAGATTCATCCAGCGGTTTTTCATTCATAACTGTATACATAAAGTCGTTGAACTGCTTTCTCATTTCATTACGGGGAATAGCACGCGGGTCAATCAGGTCATGAGAAATCCATACAATGGGAATATTACGCTGATTAGCAATATCCTGAATCATACCTGTCATAGACTTACTACCCTTGCAGGTAATATCATCATAAAAGACAATCATATCACAGTTAAAGCGTTCGTATTCTTCGAACATTTCCAGCAGATTTTCATATCCGCCGACAAGATGACGGCGCATAATTGCCTGCTCCCAAAGCTGAGCAACACCCCAGAGTGCCTCTTCCTTATCATCCTCGGAGATAAACTCGTGGTGGGACATATTATTGAGAACAGCAACAGTATTTACACCCCAACACTCATACATCCATGTAGAAAAATGCATATAGTATGATGACGGAGCACCGCACACTAGTGTTCTGTGACGCGTCTTAGGACGGACGTTGATTTTTTCCTTAACGCATTTTTCGCAGATTTCAAGCATTTCTCTGCCGATTTTTGCACATTCCTTGTTCAGACCGCTGGAGAAAGAAAGTTGGAATGAACGGTACAGCAGGTTAGGCACACTCGGCACGGGATAGTACGGAGATTTTGCAAGCTCCCAAAGTTCGTGCTGAATACGTGTTTCCTCGTTGTACTGACGGACTGTTTCAAAGAAAGCATCCCAGTCAAAGGTTTCGCCTGTACAGTCCTCGATAAATTTAATAACCTCTTTAACGTGAGCAACCGCATATTCTCTTGTATCCTCATCCTTCCAGCGCATAGGTGTACAGCCCTGAATTGACGGCACCTTAAGGCGGCGCTCAACAATAGCCGAATTCATAACCGAAGAATCGCAAGGAGCGTTACTTGTAATAAGACAGGCACCGTAATACGGAAGCTGGTCATCTATGGCAACACCGCAGATTGCAGAGGAGTTTCGGCAGGAGTCTGACGGAAGTCCGTAGGAATCAATAATATCTGTAAAGTAATGGCCTGCATGCTGATCGTTAGCAGTAGCAAGAATGTGGAAATAAGGCTCTTCTACCGCATTCTGAAGATTCGGGAAACCGCCAATAAGAATAGGAGATGCATCCTGCTCAAAAATAACGGTTTTCTTAGAATACTCATTTTCACCGAAGCGTTCATCTGTCTTGAGAATCTGAATCAAAGCCTTTACATTGCTCTTCAGGAGGAACTGCATATATTTGTGAGCAATAACTAAGGCTTCACCGTGAGCATCGTCAATAGTACGGTCAACCATACTGCCGCTTCCGAGATAGGGTGCCATCCAGTGATAATATGTAAGAGCCTTGAAAGCGCGGACCGGGTCAGCTTTGAGAAGCTCACCGCTTATCTTTTTTTCAACAAGCCATTCCTTAAAATCAATCCAGGAATCCTTGAATCCCTTCCATTTTCTGTAGCGGGCAAGCTCATAACCATTATAAAAACGCTTTCTGCTGCCGAAGTTTTTCTTATCAGCCATTCTGCTCTCCCCTTTCTGCAATTTTGAGTTCAAGAGCTTCAACAAAGGCCTGGAAACGAGTACGCAGCTGACCCGTTGAAGTGTTTACATATTCCTTTTCAATACCCATACAAGGAAGATTATAGTCGCTTTCCATTACGTGCTGACAGTACATACGCTCATATTCCCAATACTCACAGAACTTCATCTGCTGAACGATAAGACCGTCTGCATTATAATCCTCGGCAAGTTTTTTGAGATACTGCTTTCTGCCGTGAACCTTCTCCGGATTCATAAATCTCGGGCACTCATTAGTTTCAATATAGTGTCTGGCAATCGCATTCATTGCAGTTTCACCGTCACGGATTTCTATTTCTTCTCTTCCCGGAAGTGAGCCGAAGCAATATCTGTCTGCAACAACAAATGCTCCGCAATCCTCAATAAGCTTTGTGAAATACGGATCATCGTTTTCACCGCCTGCAAGGACAACCCTTACACGGTACCAGGGGTTTTCATCAGGAACTCTTGTTTTCAGTTCCTCAAGAGTTTCCCTGAGATAAGGCATAATCAGCTCATGGGGACAACACTCACTGACAAGCTCGATAAGATGGAACTCGTAGCCCGTAAGTGGGGGATTTTTAAGCTTACGATAATTTCCGATTTCAGTAACTACGCGGCAAAGCTCGTTGTGCTTTTCAATTGCCTTGCGTAAGGATTCTTCTGAAACGTCAACACCATAGACCCCGTTTAATCGGTCGAGAATATGCTTTTTCAGCTGTTTTTCATAATGCTTTATCGCATAATCCTTTGTTACAAAAGGAGCATCCATGTGAGAAACAAAAAACTTTTCATTCTGCTCTTTAACGAGGTCGAGCATCTCAAAATGCTCGTGAGAACGGTGCATCATTCCGCAGGTCTCTGTACTCAGAAGTGCAGAGAAGAAATTATATCCACCCTCAATTGCAAGTTCAAGAATGCTGCGTGAGTACATACATGTTTTTTCCGACATATAATATGTAGCAATAGCAGTATCGGCTACACCGGGAGCTCTCAGACGCACGGAAAAACAACCGTCAAGATTCATAAGCACCTCAGGTACATAATAACATGAATAACCGAGTGCAAGCTTGCCGTCAGCCAAGGCTTTATCCACCAATTCATTTTTTACCTCTTCAAGAAGATTTTCAAAAAACACACGGTGTTTGAGGTCTCTCATTTTTTTAATCCGCCTTTCTTTGATTTATATAACACAATAACATTATTTTTTTGCTTGGAATCTGCTTTTTTACTTTATCAGAATAGTATTTTCCATAAGGTCAATATCACAGATTTCACCTTTTATTTTTGTGCATACACCCATAAGGTCATAAACGATAAGTTCATCATCTTTACATATAACACGGGCAACATTTTTCAGGAGAAAAATATTCTCCTCATCACTTTTTTTATAAATTGACGAAAGACACATTTTTATTCCTCCTCTTCCCCTATCGCCTGATTGATTTTTTCAGTTGATTGATTAAGAAGCTTAACCGCCTCTTTTATAAGCTCTGCTCCTTTTTCAGAAAGAGAGGCTGCAGTTTCTAAAAGCTCTTCTGCATGATGAGCATTGTGATGTGCCATATATTTAAGCAATGCCAATGTTTCCTCGTTGGTTGAATGGTCGTGTGCGTGACTGTGATGATTATGTTCCATATCAGTGTTTCTCCCTTTCTTTTTTCAAATGTAATTCCCTTAAGCCCTCGACCTCGTCACAAATCGGCTTCATTTTGCACGATGAGCAGTCAAGCTCATCAAGCTGTAACGTGCTGTGTACTGCATCAGTAATTTTTTTTGCTTTCATAGCAAGATCTGAAAGCGCTCTGTAATTGAAGTCTTCTTTTGTGATGAAAACTGTTCTTACCGCTTCAACATCATCATTTTTCTTAAATGCCTCTATCAGACTGCAGCCGATATTCATAAACGACAACGGATTTTCCGAATGTAAAGAAGCTTTTGCCACACGCACCTGCTCCTTCGATGCTGAAGGCGAAATGCGGATGTGATAGCCCATCGGATAAATCTGAAAAGCAGTAAAACCTATATTTTTAAGCTGTTCGCAAGTCAGCTCTTCATCATTCTTTTGCTTCAGACTGACAAAAGTCAGATGAGCAAAGGGTGTATCTCTCTTTATTTCGCTTAAGTCGGGTCCGTACAAAAAAACCTCATCCTGCACAGACGGCAAATTCGTAAAAACTATACTGCTGACAGATGCTTTTCCGCTTCCGCCCAATTCATAAGCCATATCACTGCGGAACAAAATTGCATTTTTGTCACCGTTTTCGGCACAAAGCTTCTCATCATATAAAACTGATTTATCAGCAAATTCAGGCAGCAACGCCATAATTTTTTCTGTTACTTCAGCAAATATTTTCATAATCAGTTTTCCTCCAACAGTGAAAACAATGCTTTTTTTGCACCACAAAACAAATGGGAATCAGAAGACAAATTAAAAACACTTTCTCCCTGCATATCATTCTCTGCCTGATTTTCATCCTCTCCGATTACCGAAAGCACAGCAGGAATATCTGTAACAGAATCTGCATCAAAGGTATTTCTTGTGCGGTTGAAAATAACTCCGCTTTTTTTGTAGCTTGTAAGCTTTCTTGCTACATCTTCAATAGTAGAAATTACTTGTATACCCTTTTTGCTTCCGTCACTTACCAACACAAGGTAAGTGATATTTTCCATCACACGTCGATTGATTTGTTCTATACCCGCTTCACCATCAATAACCACAAAATCATAATTTTCGCAAAGCATTTCGATAACCTGCTTAAGATATGCATTCACCTTGCAATAGCAACCCGCCGACTCCGGTCTGCCTATTGCAAGAAAAGAAATATTGCCTTTCTCCTCAATCGAATCCAACAAATGAAATTTAGCTTCACTTAAGAGCTCTATAGCTTGTGAAGTTTGTCCTTGCTCAATATTTTCCGCTATCTGAATTCTGATATCATCAAGAGTATGAGTCGGATGAATTTGCAAAGCCGTCGAAAGTCCGACAGCAGGGTCGGCATCAACGGCAAGAATTTTTTTATCGGGAAAACACTGAGACAATATCCGTATAAAAGCCGCAGAAAGAGACGTTTTTCCTACGCCGCCTTTTCCTGCAAAAGCAAAGATTTTTGTTTTCATAAACATCACCTTAAGATCTGCCAATCAACTATTACACAGATTGCATCACATATTTTTATTAACATAATGGTAACATATACAACACAAAAACACAACATAAAATCGATACATAAGCAAAAATTTGTTACATTCATCAAAAATATTTAACCTTGATTGTTAACTATGACAACATTTATTTTTTATCAGTCAACTGTCACTTATTAACATAAAAAATTCACCTGAAACAGGTAGTCACCGGAATATCCGTTTAACAGGAAAATCAACCGTCAGTTGAAAACTATCGGTTAACAACTGACGGCTGATTCACTATCATGGTAAACTATTTTTTTAATCCCGAAACAATATACTTTTCTTCATCCGATATCATCACATCAACATCAAAAAGCTCCGACATCATATCGCATAATTGTTCTTTCGACGGCAACGGTAAAGAAACATCCTTTGCAACGGTTGAGTGACATTTTTCAAGCTCTTTTTCACTCATACCGTGAGCTACAGTAAATCTACCCTTTTCCCTGAGTGCAGCTGAGAGATTTTTTATAAGCTTTTCAGGATCTGTAAAATGAGGAAATGCATTGTAAATCATAACTGCATCAAAGGCATCTTCAAAGCTGTATTCAGCTGCATCTCCGCATATTACCTTTATATCGGGATATTTTTCTCTTGCCTTTTCTGCCATATTAGCAGATATGTCTATACCCGTAACCTCGGCACCAAGGCTTATATAGTCCGGAAAGAGCACTCCCGTACCGCAGGCAATATCAAGCACCTTTGTTTTCCCGATGATGCCGCCCTTTTGCAAAATCCCTGCAATTACATCTTCGTTGCGGACCTGCATAGCATCCCAATCCGATGCCATATCATCAAAAAAAGCTATGATCTCTTTTTTCTCCATAATCACATTCCCTTGTTCTTAAAATGAAGCTCTCTCATGCCATCAATCTCGTCGCATACAGGCTTAAGGTTGCAGGTATCGCAATCAAAATTAACACTATTCATTATATGATTGAGAGTTTCGGTAATAGCATTGTTTTTCTGAGCAATATCTTCAAAGGCCTTGTGGTCTGCCTCATCTGAGGTTATGAATATTACCCTCACAGCCTTTACGGCTGAGTTTTCCTTATACTTGTCAATGAGCAGATTCCCTACGCGCTGAAAGCTTATTCCTGCTTTAACAGCGTCTTTAGACACTCGCACCGCTTCTTTATGAGAGCGGGAAGATGTTCTTATCATATAACCGTCAGGGAAATAGTGATACTTGACATACTCCACTTTTCTGATAAGGTTATATGCTTTCTGTTCACTTTCCTGCTCATCTATCTGTACAAGAGAAATACGGGTAAAGCTGCAATCTTTTTTTATATCACAAAGCTCACGACCTATTACTGTGATACCGTCTTCAATATCCGATGATGTCACAAGATTAAAACCGACACCATCAAGTTCAAAAGCCGTATCCCGTCGCAAAACAACCTGACTGTACCCTACATCCGTCCATACGGAATCTTTATTGTACGGATAATTTATTTTCTGTGAGATATCCGTCAACGCGGACACCTCACAGATTAATGAATCAAAAAATTCCATTACAATTTTTTATCCTTTTTCATTTTGTCATACCTGTTTTTCCACAGCCAATCATAAACGACCCTGACAAGCTTCATATCAAGATTAAACCAATATATTGCAAAAGTGATAAGAAACAGAGCAAGTATAACAGCAATTATAATTAAAACAACTTCCATATTACTTCACCTGAGCAAGACCTTTCTGTCTTGCATATTCAGCCGCACCGAGAGCACCCATAAGCTGAGGATCAGTTGAAAGTTCAACAACCTTGATTTTAAGAACCTTTTCAATAGCTGCTTTAAGACCGTCATTCTTTGCACAACCGCCCGTAAGAGTGATGCTGTTTGTTGCGCCTGCTTTTTTAGCCATTACAAAGCATCTTTTTGCAACTGCGAGCTGAATACCTGCAGCGATTTCATCCATCGGCTTACCCTCACCTACTAGAGAGATAACCTCGCTCTCTGCGAAAACCGTACACTGAGCTGTAATGGGAATTGTATTCTTAGCCTGAAGAGAAAGCTTTGAGAATTCAGGAAGGGTCATTTCAAAAGCATTCGCCATTGCTTCGTAGAATCTGCCCGTACCTGCAGCACATTTATCGTTCATAGCAAAATTTTTAACAGTACCGTCAGTATCAATTGCTATACCCTTTACGTCCTGACCGCCTATGTCGATGATTGCCTTTACCTCAGGGTTTGTTACATGTACGCCCATAGCATGACAGCTGATTTCAGAAATATTCTCATCAGCAAACGGCACCTTATTTCTGCCGTAGCCTGTACCGATAAGATATGTAAGCTCTTCTGCATTATTAAGCCCATCTACCTGGCTGACAGCATCGTCAAGTGCTATCTGTGCGCTCTGAACGGGATTAATTTTACTTCTGTTTGTAACATTGGCAACAATATTACCGTTTTCATCCAAAATCACACATTTTGTATAGGTTGAACCTACGTCGCATCCACCGAAATATTTCATAATAATCAATCTCCTTTTTTTATTTACCAAGCTAAATCGTCTTCAGAATCCATCAGTGAAGCATCAACGGGCTCCTCCTGAAGAACTGTCTGCATATATTTATTTACCTGCTCTCTCATTTCACGTCTTGAAATTGTTCTCGGATCCATAAGATCCTGACGCACCCAGATAAAATTGACTCCCTTTTCTCTCGCCTGATCATCAAAAATACCTGTAAGACCGTCCATTCCCTTACATGAAATCTGATCGTACATAATTACCGTATCTGCATTGTACTCCTCAACTATACGCCAGAGCTCATCAACAACATTACGGTAACCGCCCTTGGTGTGCTTACGCATAATCGAACGCTGATATGTTTTTGCAAGATCCTTAATGGACTGTTCTTTGTCCTCGGTATCAATTTCAAGATATGAAATCATTGTTTCCATATCCATAACAACATTCATACCCCAGCAGTTTTCAAGCCAGTTTGCAAAGCTTGTATAATAGTTTGCAGGACAGGACCAGACAACTGCTCTGTGGCGCATATGCTTTGAAACAGGGGTTTTCTTCTCGTAAGCCTTCAGCATTATCTTGTTTACTTTTTCATCAACCTTCAGGAATTTTTCATTTGAACCGCCCGAAAGATTAAAGTAGAAGATTCTGTAAAGCCAGAAGGCTGCACCAGTCATCTGAGGATAAGGTGTTTTATTGATATCCCATTTCTGTCTTTCATACTCAAGCTGCTTATTGTAGTCCTTCATTCTGCTGAAATAAGCATCCCAGTCGAACTTTTCACCGGTCTGTTCTTCAATGAATTTTATAAGAGACTTTATCTCATCAACTGCATATTCCTGTACATCATCACCGTCATAACGAAGAGGTATGCCGAAGCAATGAGTAGGAAGGTTAAGTCTTCTGTCAAGGAATGAGGAATTCATAATTGAACCGTCACAGGGCATATTCGTACCGATCATGCAGCAGCCCATTTTCGGATAATCGTCTTCAATTGCAACACCCGCCTCAGCACTCGGCAAAGGACAAACGTCAGCAGGAACACCGAAGCTTTCAACAACCTCCAGGTACGGAGGTGTTATCTGCTGGTCAACCATAGATGAAAGGAAAATAGGAAGAGTCTGCAAGGGCATCGGTATAAGATTAGGAAAACCGGTAAAAACCTCATTCGGTACGATTTCATCCATAAGAATAATCTTTTTTGAAAGCTTATTGCCCGGATTGATTTTTTCATCTGCACGCAATGAAATATTGATAAGCTTGGTTGTGTGCTTAACAATCATATTGTAATGAAGATGAGCAATACGAAGATGAGCTCCTCTGAGTCCTGCAACATGACGGTCAACAAAAGAAGGAGCTGAAAGGTAGGATGCCATCCATCGGTATCTCCAGATACCCTTGACAGTTGACACGGGAGCCTTAAGCACCATCACGATCATATCTTTCCAGTTAACAAGCCAGCGATAATAATCGTACATCGTATCCTTGAAGCCACGCCACTCTCTGTGCTTGAGTATGGCGGTATGCTCTTTATAAAGCTTACCGTAATTATCCATTATCTTTCACACCCCTTTCTTTCTGAATTTTTTTGATTTCAAGACTTTCAACAAAAGCCTGAACTCTCGTACGAAGCTGTCCTGAGGCTGATGCTGTATACTGACGGTCGACAGCCGCCGTGGGTACACCGTAATCATTCGTCATAACGTAAGATGCAAGTGCTCTTTCGTATCCCCAGTATTCACAGAACTTAAGCTGCTCATACATAACGCCGTCCGCGTTATACTCTTCAACAAGCGCCTTGACATAATCACGTCGTTCCTGAACCTTTTCATGGCTCATGTAACGGGGGCACTGACTTGTTTTAAGATAATGCATACAAATCTGTGTAAGTACGTCTTCACCGTCATTAATTATAATTTCCTGTCTGCCGGGAAGAGCTCCGAAACAATATCTGTCAGCAACAACCAGAGCTCCGCTGTCTTCAATAAGTGAAGTAAACTCAGGGTCATCCATCTCCGAACCTACAACGACAATTTTTGCTCTGAAATTCTTTTTTGCATCAGGCTCTCTTGTTCTGAGCTCCTCGGCTGTCTCACGAAGAGCAGGAAGAATCAGAGCCTTCGGACAGCAATATGTAACAAGATTAAGAATATGATACTCATATCCTGTAATTCTGGGGTTATCCTCTTTACGGTAATTACCGATTTCCGTCATAATACGGCAGACCTCGTTGTGCTCCTCAACAGCCTTAAGAAGAGCCTCATCCGAAACATCAATACCGTACACTTCATTGAGCTTATCAAGAATTTTAACTTTTGTCTGCTTTACATAATGTCTTACTGTATGCTCCTCAATTTTAAAGGGCATATCCAGAAAAGTCAGAAAAAATTTCTCATCCGGAACCAATTTAAGCAACTCAAAATGCTCTGCAGTTCTGTTCATTTCCGAACAGGTTTCAGAAGCAAGCAACGCATTCAGGAAGTTATAGCCACCCTCAATAGCTCTTTCAAGTATTGCCTTTGAGTAACCGCAAAGAAAGTTGCTCATATAATAGGTAGCAATATCCATAGAACCTGTACGGGGTGCCCTGAGTCTCACGGAAAAGCAATTTCCGCAATTAAGCATAACCTCAGGAATATGGTAGCAGGTATAACCGAGAGCTATACCGCCTTCCTCTTTAGCTTTTTGTACGAGGTCATTATTGGCATCCTGCAAAAGCTTTTCAAATTCATAAAGATGCTTTAAGTCCTTCATTTCCTTCTCCTTATAATATTTCTAATTTTTCAAGAGCTTCCCTTACTCCCTTAACTACGTTGGAGTCTTCGGGAAGTTCTGTGATATTTTTTCCTTCTATATCATATATTGCCAGATTTTTATCGTTTTCTATATAGGATAAAACAGGAATTCCGTTTGTATTTATATGAGGTATAACACTCTCATCAGGCATACGGTTTACTATCGCACCGAGTTTTTTATACATAACAAGTTCATCGGCAACACTTTTTATGGTGCTGATAACCTGTGTGCCTTTCTTACTGGCATCTGTAACAAGAAGAAGATGGGTAACCTGTTCCATAACTCTGCGGTTAATCTGTTCAACGCCTGCCTCGCCGTCGATTACAACGTAGTCGAAATCTGCTGAAAGAAGACTGATGACCTCTTTCAGATAAGCATTGATTTTGCAGTAGCAGCCTGCACTTTCAGGTCTGCCGACAGCAATAAAAGCAAAGCTGTCAGTTTCAGTAAGAGCATCGAAAATTTTATATCTTGCATCTCCTAAAACTTCAATTGCTGCTCTGGTATTTCCGTCCTCAACTATAGAAACGATTTCCTTGCGGATATCGTCAATGGTAATTCCGACATCAATTCCCAAAGCAGTTGAAAGCCCCACAGCAGGATCGGCGTCAATAGCAAGTATTTTTTTATCGGGATAAGCCTCGACGAGAAGCTTTACAATAGTAGCGGAAACAGAGGTTTTACCCACGCCGCCCTTACCTGAAAGAGCTATAATTACTGCATCGTTCTTCATTCATATATCTCCTTGTAGTCCAATAGATTAATTATACCAAATAAAATACATTTTTTCAACACATTTATCCATTGCTTTCGCAACGAACAAAAAAATTCCAAGTCTTCTGACTTAGAATTTTTTGTTTACAACTCTATTTATCAAAATTCAAAACAACTACAAATTCTTATTTGCAGAACTGATTATATCATACATAACGCCAAATTACAATCGGGTATGGATGTTGAATCCGTTTGCCCGAAGGGCAACTTCGCTGTGCCGTAGGCACACTTCATTGGCGAAGCCACTTCATTTGCCGTCAGGCAGCCTCGTTTTATGTCCGCAAGCGGAATGAAGTTGACAGTAAGCTGTCAAACGAAGTACTCGCTTTGCTCGTAACGCTGTTGTGTTCTTGCGGACACAAACACAAAAAACAAAGGACTTCCTGAGAAGTCCTTTGTTTTTGGAAGTACGTCTCATTTTAGAACCACCAATATTTGTTTTTTATCCCCAGTGCAGCTCATAATAATACCAATTATTTGTGATTTGTTTTACGAAACACCAATCTGTACCATTATTGGGTTTCCCGAAATATGTTCCTCCATCATCTTCATATTTCTCGCCCAGATTATTACCCGAATAGAAATCAGGAACAACTACTTCATTACCATTAGTATAGTAATATCCGTAATAAACTCCACCAATACTTAATCCTGTGGCATCATAATCAAAAAACTCAATTTCTTTTTCTGTTGAAAGCTTATCAATATTATCTAAAACATAGTTTGATATTTCATTATACCTACTATTTGATATTGACATACCTCCACAAGCAGTAAAGGAAAGAATAATACATAAACACATTAAAATCGCTATAATTTTTTTCATCACAATACCACCTTGATTATTTGTTCAACTTACTTTTTGCAGTATTTATTGAGGATACGAGTAACTTCTTAACCTCAATACACTTATCAAGAATATCTTTATTGTCATAATAACCGCTTTCAATTAAAAGCTCTAACCAATATTCGCTCTCACTACACTCTTTCAGAGCAATTTGAAGTTTGGCAATAAAATCAGCAGTTCCGTGTCCGTAAAAAGCTTCACGGATATTTGCGCCAACAGATGTTCCTGAACGGATAAGCTGATTTGTAAGAACAGTTTCCTTTTTGGTTTGTTTTACAAAATTACAAACTTTAATTATCTGTAAAGCAAATTCTTTAGATTTTGTAAGCAACGGACTATCTGCCATAAAAATACCACCCTTCTTGACTTAACTATATCACTTAAAAATAAAAAATGCAAGGCGAAGCCTTGCGAAAATACTTATTACTTATTACCTATTACTTATTACTTTCCAAAAATCCCATCCAAAAATTTTATGAAGGAATAGTGAAGAGGTAAGAAGTAAAAAGTAAAATCCCACTTGCTGAACGCAAATGGGATTTTTGGCAGTACGTCTCATTTTAGAACCATATGTCAACACATTAGTATTTACACGCTTATTTAACTTCTCCATAAAACCATAATACTGTTTTATAAGTGAAATCTAAATCAGTAATGGTTTCATAATAACCTTTTTCCTTAAGATTTGATGCAATGTGTCGTTCCTTGATAAATGATTTATCTTGTTTGACAACCGGAGTCCAAGTTTGTTCCACCGAATCTCTTAACCAAAAAGAATCGTAGTAGTTTTCATCATAAAAAATAATGATTTGAGAATTCCAAAGATTTCTCTCATCAATAACCGCAACAACTTTACAAAAAGGAAGGTTACAGGGTTTGTGTTCAATAATTTCAACTGTTTTAGCAAGCCAAGCTTTACAGAATGCAGTTTTTATTTTTCCACTAGTTTTGGGAGATGAAATAAATGGATCACTGGGAACATGAAAATGTTCATATGGACAGTCTACATTTTGAAAATAACATATCTGATTTATATTATTACATAACGCTTTAAATTTTCTATGCTGCCCTCTTTGCTTTTTGTATTTCATAAACCACACCTATTTTATCAGATTTTATTTATCAAAAAAATTATATCACACATAATCTAAAATTACAATCGGGTGCGGGTGTATAGAGTGAAGTATCGGCAAAGCCGATGTGAAGTTATGGCTTTCGCCATAGTGAAGTTTTGTGCTAACGCACAAAGTGATGTTAAGTTTGCCAAAACACTTGCGAAGCAAACTTCACTGCGTCAGCAACTTCACTCACGAAGTGAACTTCACTTGCCGCAAGGCAAACTTAGTTTCCAAAAAATAAAAGCAAGTCTTTTGACTTGCTTTTATTTTTTGTCATTCGTGTCCGAAAAAGAACTGGGCGAAAACCTGATTTTCTTGATAAAATTCAGTTTATTTACTTGTGAAGTTTATCATTTTCGTAAAAATAACAAATGGTTCTTTCCAATCATCGTAGAATCTCAAAATTGTTGAAGACGACGGCAAATTAAGCGCAGATAATTGTTTTGCCGCTGTGGGTATAAGATTTCCGGCTTTCAAATATGCAAGTATGCTATTATCAACTTCTTGTTTTGTGTATTTGGCTTTCTTTGTATTTAAAAGTTTAATATTTGCCTGCTCAACAAACAAATCAAAAGCGCCAAAACGATGTATAATTACTGATAAACTATATGGAAACACTTCAAGAAATGCAGTTCTTGATTCAAAAATTGTACCAGTTTTGCTCACAATTACTTCTGTTGCTGCCAAAATTTCTTCTTTTGAAATAAATTCTTGTCTCTTTGAAACTTCAGACCCTATTTCTTCTTGAAAATGCTGCATAGTACCAAAGAAATTGTATATTACTTTTGTTGTTGGCAAACCATTTTCTTTTCGTAAATCTCTTTGTGTTATTTTATTATGTGTTTTTAGATATTTTTTACATGCAACAACAACTTTTTCTTTTGACCATAGTTCATAGTTTAATTCTAAACCCAAAGCCGTTTTAATATCGCTAAAGTTTTTATATTCTGGATAATAAGATAGAATACAAGGCAAAGATGGGAGATTATTAGCTTTAACTAGATCGCTTTGCTTGAATTCAGGATTTATTTTTGAGTATTCTACTAGACGCTCCCAAATATTATCTCTAGTCCAAACAACATCAGGTTCTATTCCAAAAGCCAATTTTAATTCATTCATTGAACCATAATATTTTGTAACATATGCAACAGAGGGTAGTCCGTTTTTATCTCTCGTAAAATCAACTTTTCTTATGTTGCCGTTTTTCTTTATAAACTCCCCAACTATTGTATCAAATTTTTCTTTTGTCATTTTTTCATTGATAACTATCGTTGGCTGAGATGCAGTGTTTATATTGCTATCAATGTTTTCACCAGACATAAATCTTTTTGCCTTTTCCTCCAACAAAAAGTCATGCATTTCTTTATCGCTTTTTGACAAATTACAATCCATACATAATATTTGACAATTATCTAAAGTCGACTTTCCACCTTTTGCATATGCCAAAATATGGTCAAAATGACATTCAGATTTTGACGAAAGATTCTTACCACAAAAAGCACATTTTAATTGTCCATTATTTTGTTCTAAATTAGATAGAACTGCTTGATATTGAATACTTTCAGAGAAAAATCTATCATTCATAAGTACACCTTCAAAAGAACTATTTCAGGAAACATTTTCACTATGTTTTCTAAAATATATTATAAACTGCGTTTTAAAGTTTGTCAACGCCATAATTCAAAACAAGCATTTGCACGGAGTGCAACATCGTTGGGCGAATGCCAACATCGTTTACGCAACAGCCGTAACATCGTTGATGCGAAGCATCACATCGTTTTGTGTCCGCATAAGCGGACAACGATGTTCTCGCTCCGCTCGAAATGATGTTGACCGTAAGCGGTCAAACGATGTTGTGTACTTGCGGACACAAACACAAAAAATAAAGACCATCTTTCGATGGTCTTTATTTTTTGGAGGCGCCACCCGGATTTGAACCGGGGGATCAGAGTTTTGCAGACTCGTGCCTTACCACTTGGCTATAGCGCCGTATTTTGTTTTATATAAAAAAAATGGAGCGGATGACGAGGCTCGAACTCGCTACCTCCACCTTGGCAAGGTGGCGCTCTACCAGATGAGCTACATCCGCA
>JAZTWP010000034.1:0-1995 GCA_045636025.1 Acutalibacteraceae bacterium
GATTTCTTCTGATTCGTCGATTCTGGGAAGCTTGCCCTTTGCCTTGAGGTAACGTGTACCTACAGTTGCAATATCCATAAGATTGATGGGCTTTGTTCTGCCAAGCTCCTGTCTTACAGCAACATATTCATCATATGCTGACTGAAGAAGAGCATCTTCGAACTTAACGCTGTCAATTGTTGTGAGGAATGTTGTATGACGGCAATGGTCTGACCAGTATGTATCAATCATTCTGATTTCAGTGATTGTGGGAGTCTTGTTTTCTGACTTGAAGTAATCCTGACAAAACTTGATATCGTCAGCATCCATTGCAAGAGCGTAATTCTTTACAAAATTTGCAAGACCGTCTGCATCAAGGTCATTGAAACCGTGAAGAGTTTCAACTGTTTCGGGCACTGTGTATTCAGCCTTGAGTGTATCGAACTTATCCATTGTAGCTTCACGGCTTTCAACGGGGTTGATAACATACTTCTTGACTGCATCAACTTCTGCCTCTGTCATATCGCCCTGCATTACATAAATTCTTGCAGTTCTTACGAGGGGTCTTTCGCCCTGAGAGATAATCTGGATACACTGAGCAGCAGAGTCAGCTCTCTGGTCAAACTGACCGGGAAGATATTCAACAGCAAAAACGATATCATCTGCACCTGCTTCAAGCTCTGTTGTTACTGTGTCAAGCTGAGGCTCTGAGAAAACTGTGCCTACTGAATAATCGAAAAGGTCTTTTTCGATGTTTTCAACGTCGTAACGGTTAAGAAGACGAAGCTCCTTGAGTGATGTTATCTGAAGGAGAGTATTGATTTCATTTTTAAGGGAGTTGGCTTCGTGAGCGAGTCCCTCTTTCTTTTCTACAAATATTCTATATACCATATTTATTCACCCTTATTTAGCTTTGAGTGCTTTTGCACCGATGTCCTTACGGTAATATGCATTGCCGAAGTGAACCTTTGCGACTTCACCGTATGATTTGTCAATTGCTTCGCTGAGTGTGGGAGCTGTGCAGGTCACACCAAGCACTCTGCCACCGTTTGTGAGAAGCTTACCATCTTTAAGTACGGCACCTGCCACATAAATTTCACCGTTCATATCTGCATCAACTGTGATTTCATAACCCTTTTCATACTTTGAGGGATAACCGTCTGATGCCATAATGACACAGCAAGCATTTTCATCTCTGAACTTAACATCAATCTCTGAAAGTCTTTCATCAGCAACTGCTTCAAAGATTGTGTAAAGGTCTGTATCAAGAAGAGGAAGAACAACCTGAGTTTCGGGATCACCGAAACGGCAGTTGTATTCAATAACTTTTGTGCCGTTAGGTGTAATCATAAGACCGAAGTAGAGACAGCCTTTGAATGTTCTACCCTCTGCGTTCATTGCATTCATTGTGGGAATGAAGATTTTCTCCATACATTCTGCAGCAACATCAGCTGTGTAATAGGGGTTGGGAGCAACCGTACCCATACCGCCTGTATTGAGACCTTCATCATTGTCCTTTGCTCTCTTGTGGTCCATTGATGAAACCATAGGAACAACAACTTTACCGTCTGTAAATGAAAGAACTGAAACTTCGGGACCTGTGAGAAATTCTTCAATAACGATATTGCTTCCGCTTTCACCGAAAACTTTATCTTCCATCATTTCCTTAACAGCTTTTTTTGCATCTTCTCTTGTTTCTGCGATTATAACACCCTTACCGAGTGCAAGACCGTCAGCCTTGATAACTGTGGGAATGGGAGCTGTTTCGAGATATTCGAGAGCCTTATCCATATCTGAAAATACTTCATATTCCGCTGTGGGAATGCCGTATTTTTTCATAAGATTCTTTGAGAAAACCTTACTGCCTTCGATTATAGCCGCATTCTTACGGGGACCGAAGCACTTGATACCGAGTTCATTAAGTGCATCTACAGCACCGAGTACAAGGGGATCATCAGGAGCAACAACAGCAAAATCAATATCATTGTTCTTTGCAAAATCAACGATTCCTGCAAT
>JAZTWP010000035.1:0-31700 GCA_045636025.1 Acutalibacteraceae bacterium
GAAGTAAGAGTGAAGAAGTTAGGGCGGGACACCCGCACCCGGTTATAATAGGGTAAGGGGCGAAGCCCCTTCCACACTTATTCACTATTACCTATTACTTCTTACTTAAACAATAATTTATCGCAGATAAATTATTGTTTATCAAATCATTGACAAACCGCCTCGGTAGATTATATAATCTTTCCGAGGTGTTTTTTTATGAATATTATCTATGAAAAATTCAGAATAAATCTTAACAAAGCTATTATCGGTGCAGGTAATGCTGTTTATGATATCACAGGCGGCAAACTTGCAAAGTCAAACTTTATCAGAACAGCAGGCACAACAGCTGTCGGCACAGATGTGAAAATTATCTGTGAAGATGAAGAAAGCGTAACAATTGCAAAAACTGATAAAGACGGTAAGATTGTTGATAAAGGTTTCAGAATTCTTTCAACAACTGACCTTCATCTCGGTGACGACCCGGCACTGCGCAAAAAGTGTATCGGAATGCTTATGAATCATATCAGAGCAACCACTCCCGACCTTGTTATTCTTACAGGTGACATTATTCTCGGTAAATATCAGCACCGTGATGCTGTTGAGTTTGCTGAGTTTATGGAAGAAGTCGGTGTTTACTGGGCATTTGTTTTCGGTAATCACGAAGCAAGAGAAGAAAAAGGCAGATTCAAAGAGCTTATTATGAAGTGCCAGACAGCTTTCCCCCATTGTATTGCACGTCAGGGCAGGGAAGACCTGTTTGGCTATTGCAACTACTGTATCAATATTCTCAAGGGGGAAAATGATCTTCTCAAAACTCTGTTTATGTTTGACTCGGGCAGAGATATTCTTGATGAATACCGTGCAGAGCAGAATGTTCCTCCCGAAATCGGTTGTTATGACTACCTTAAAAAGAGTCAGATGAACTGGTATGAGGCAAAGGTGAATGCACTCAAAGAGCAGTATGGTGACGTGAAGTCATTTATGTATATGCATATTCCTCTTAAAGAGTATGAAAATGCCGTATGTCAGGACGAAAACGGCAAATTCTGTTTTACAGACAAGTGTGAGATTCTTTACGGCGGTGTTTATGAATCAGTAGGCTCATCAGCAATCAACAGCGGTATGTTTGCGCTTATCAAAAAGCTCGGCAGTACCGAGGCTGTTTTCTCAGGTCACGATCACGTCAATGATTTCTGTGCAATCTATGACGGTGTTTATCTTGTCTACAGCCAGTGCGGAGGTTACGAAACATATACTATTGAGGAAAAGACAGGCTGGGGCGAAAAAGACTGGATTCAGGGCGTTACAATCACCGATATCAATTCTGACGGCTCATTTGATATCAGCCCACGTTATAACAGAATGTATCTTTAAGGAGCAGTTATGCCATATTTATTTACTCATTTCAAAGAAAAAATCACTCCCGACGGTGAGCAGGTCTATTTTGCCGTAAGCCGTGACGGTTTCAACTGGGAGCAGGTAAACGGTGCAGAACCCGTGCTTACAAGCACAATGGGCACAAAGGGTTGCCGTGACATTGAAATTGTGCGTCTTCACACAGGCGGATTTGTTATCATCACAACTGACCTTGGTATTACATATCATTTTGATGAAAATTACAATGTTGACTGGAAAAAGCTCAACAGTCAGGGCAGTAAGTGTCTGTGTATGTGGAAGACAGATGATCTTGTGAATTTCTCAGAGCAGAAACTTCTTTATTTCGGCAGAGATGATTTCGGCTGTCTGTGGGCACCTGAAGTTTTCTTTGATGAAGAAAATGAAGAGTATCTTATCCATTGGGGGTCAACTGTTGCAGAGGATAATTTCACGCATATGTCGATTTATTGCTGCACCACAAAGGATTTTGAGACTTTTTCAGAGCCGAAGCTTTACTTCACCAAGGATAATGAAATTCTCGATTCACACATTGTAAAAGCAGGGGATACATATCATCTGTTTTACAAGAATTCATCAAATCCTCCGATGAATATGCATGCCACATCAAAGAGCCTTTACGGTCCATTTGAGCACGACAAGGCTTTTGAAGAGTATATGGACAAAGAGATTCCTCGTCCCGGCTCATACGAGGCTCCCACAAGCTTTGTACTGCCTGACGGAAGATGGTGTCTTATGCTTGATTTCTTCGGCTGTGCAAAAGAAGAAATGGGCTATGTACCCTTTGTTTCAGACAGTTTCGGCAATGCCGATTTCAGACGCAGCGACGAAGCATTTTCTTTCCCTTACGGTTTCAAACACGGCGGTGTGATTGAAATCACGGAAGAAGAATACGAAAGACTCAGAAATATATAAAAATGCAAAATTTATGCCGGCTGTCGGTAAGGTGTTTCCTTATCAACAGCCGGCTGTTGTGTTATGTTTTTATGATACAGCGCTGAACATATAGATGATAGCTTTTTCGCCTTCGGGAAGTTTTACCGTGATACCTTCATTCATAAGGTCTGCGCCTTTGTAGTAGAAGATATTGCCCGGTGTGTCATAGTCATAGACTTTGTATGTTGAAGCGGAATTGAGACCGTTGAGTCTGAGTGTGTATTCAGTATCTTCAACATTTGCACGTTTGTAGATGAAAGCTGTACCCTTTGTACCGTTTTCTTTTGAATACTGCATTGCAAGGATTTTTTCATTGCTGTAGCTGCCGCTTTCAAGAGGATAGTAATTTTCTGTCATCAGCTTTCTCTGCTCAGTATAGTTTCCCCTGTCTGCACTTGAAATTGTGCCGAATGTATCAAGATGGCAGGTGAGAATTGAACTTCTTGACTGGTATTCGTTGCCTGTATATTTAAGTGTTCCTGAAAGGGGAAGCCACATTGAGAGACCGTAAGTCTGGGACTGTGTTGCTTCATAAATGTCTGTTCTTACAGCGCAGTTGTAGTCACTTCGCCAGATGGGGATACTGCGTCTTGTCATTTCAAGGTCAAGACGTCTGCCGCCTGAAGCACAGTTGTCAATAATAAGACCGTCTACATTTTCACAAAGTCTGTCAAGATATTTATAAAGATTTGTTACATAGTGATTTTCGCAGATACCTTTTCTGCCATCGTAGAATTCTCTGTCTGCTTTATCCCAGAGTTTGTCGGGAGCAAAGTTGAAGTCCTGACGGTAAACGCTGACACCGTTTTCGATAAGAGATGCTGAGATGTATTCTGTCAGGAAATTGAGTGCATCTTCGTTTGCCAGATTCCACATTGCGTAGTTTCCGTCATCAGAATCAACGAGCCATTCCTCATTTTCTGCGCCCTTATTGTAAAGCTCTGAACCGGTTGCTGCTCTTTCTGCTTCATACCAGAGAACAAGACCGTTGTTTTTGCTTTCGGCAAAATCAGCGAGCTGTGAAATGCCGTTTGTGAATCTTGCAGGGTCGGGAGTCCAGTTGCCGACACCTTCATACCAATTGTTATCAGGTTTGGTATACCAGCCTGCATCCATCCATAAATAATCTGTTTCATTGAAAACAGAATCATCTGTGTTTTTGAGTGTTTGCAGAATCTGCTGTGAAGTTTCAACTGAATGAGGGCCTGCGATTTCAAGCATTGTGTATGTGCTTTCAATGTTTTCGGGATATACGCAGTCGAGCACCCAGTTTCTGAACATATTGAAGCCCTTGAGAGGATTTTTTGTTTCATAGAATGTGAGTGAAACGAGAGGTGAACGCACTTCTTCTGCAGGGAGAAGGTAAGCATCAAATTTTTCCTGACCTACTCTGATATCAACATTGTCGCCATTCTGTCTGAGCTTTGCTTCCCAGCGGCCTGTCCAGCCGATGCTGAGAATTGCACCGTAATTTTCACCGTAAATGTTGAAGTATGTAAGGTATGAATCTGTTGGTCTGCCGTCGTCACTGCCGAAAGTGCTGTTTAATGAAGAGAGATTCTTCTTTATGAGAGAGAAGTCGTCGGCGCTGTCGTTACTGCCCTTTGAGTAGTAAAGTTCAGCCTTGCCTGTGTCTATTGAATTATCAAAAGCATAGAAATTATCAATTGTTTTTGAATTTTCTTCTGCTTCATTCTTTATGAATACTGTCCATTCGCAGGTTGCGTTTTCTTCATAGATAGTGGCTTCAACTGTAGCTTTTATGCCGTTTGTCTTGTGTGTAAGAGTAATGTAAGAAGTTTTACCGCCTCTGTGTACTTTTCCTGTTTCGCTTTCTTCCGAAACATCAATTGTCCAGTTGTCGATATCATCGTTGATGCTCTTGCCGCCCACATCAAATGTGTAGGGGAGAGTTGTTGTGCCGTTTTTAAGAAGAATGTTTGTATTGTACCATTCACGGCAACGGAGTTTTTCAGCATCTGAAACTGCCATCTGCGAAGCATCAACTGCTTCAAATTTCATATCCTGCTGAACAATATATCTGTTTATTTCGTTTGCTGATGATGTATAGAGTGCACCGAGTGAAATACAGAAGAGAACAATTCCCGTAAGAATATTTATTGATGTTTTTTCGGTTCTTGTTCTGAGAATAAATGCTGCAAGGAGAAGAATACTCACAACAGCAAATGTTATCATAAGTGTTGTAAAGATAACACGTTCATGTGCAAGAAAGTCTGTGTTTATAACTGAATTGGTTATCCACAGTGTTGCCTGAAAAAATCCCGCACCCAGAACGGTTGCGATTATGCCTTTTATGATATTTGAGCTGTAAACAAATATTGAATCAATGAAAACAAAGAATATCCATGCACAGGCTATACTTGCCAATACTGAATAGGCGATACCTGAAACGCCTTCAGTCGTAACATTGAATTCGTAATAAAAAGCATATGCTCCGTAAATGAGCAAAGCTAATGCCGCTGCCGTTACTGACGGAACAAACCAACACTTTGAAAAAAGTTTTTTCATTTTAACACCTCTTAAGGTAAATAATGAATATATTTTATCATAATAAAGTGTGTTTTTCAACAAAATATATAACATTTCAAAAGAAAAAAGAAATAACCCTCAACCGCTTTTGATCTTGCCTGCAGTTGAGGGTTACTTCTGTTCACTTTTGAAATCAAGTTTCATTTTGCACCGTTCCTTTCATAAATTCTGTGATACTCTTTCTTATCGGAAATCCTGACCTGAAACTTGCATTTTTTTATCTATGTAAATCCCGTAGAGTGAGAAACACTTTTTTGGTTCTTGGATTTTCTTTGGGAAAAGTATCTTTACGGCTCATTATTTTTTTTGTTGAGCCTTGTGTTACCTGTACATTGGTATCACCCCTCCTTGTGTCTATATAATAGCACAGATTATACAGTCTTTCAAGATGTAAATTTGTATAAATTTACTTAAAACAAATTGTATAATGCGTAGATTTTGTGCACATTGCTATTGAAAAATATTGACAAAAGCTTTGTTTTATGCTATTATAAATATGTTGGGTGCTGAAAAGGCGGACTCTTTGCTTGAGTTTTCCTGAAGACAGCACTTTTTTTGTTGCCGTTCGTATAATCGCAAAGAAATAACCCTCAACCGCTTTCCATTTCCTGCAGTTGAGGGTTATCTCTGATCATTCTTTGTATCGAGCATCATTTTGTGTACCTGCTCTTTCTTCAGATTTTTCTGATGCTTTTTTTATACCACGGAACATTTTTTTATGTTTGATATATAGTTTGTTTGTCAGTAAATTTGTTCCCTTTTCTGTTACATGGAAGAAAGTCGTTCCGCCATACTTTTTTGCATCAGTTTGTCATTCGGCTCACCCGGAATTTTGAGCCTTAAGGAGTTTTACCTGTACATCGGTATCACCTCTCTGTGTCTATATAATAGCACACAAAAAATCATATTTCAAGATGTAAAATTGTACAATATTGACTAAAAATATTTAGTTAAAGCGGAGATTTTGTATACTATGTCATTGAAAAATCTTGACTTCGCAGTTCGTTTGTGGTATTATAAATTTGTTCGGTGCTGTCAGAAGACGGCATTTTTTTTGTTTTTTATAAAAAATAATGTTGATTTAATTCTGCAGCGAATATATAATAAAATACGTAAATGAGGTGAAGTTATGGAAAAGGTAAAAAACAATAAATTTTTTAATGTTTTTGCTGTTCTGGCAGGTGCAATGCTTCTCGGTTTCCTCTGGCGTGTCAGAGGCGAAAACGGCTGGGGTTCATCATGGGGATTGCTCAATGCCGGATTTGTATTCACAATGTTCATCATTCTTGTAAAAGGTGAACGCAAAAAACTTGATATGAGCTGGATTACACTCACATCGTTGTCTTTTATGCTGACTGTCCCTGCCTGGGGAACACTTCTCAATCAGATAACGGGTGTGCTGCAGCAACCGCAGGCAGAGGGTGAGTCATGGCTGTATGTGTCTGTGTGGTCAGCAGTTTTCCTTATGCTCAGTCTCGGCTTCGGAGTTGCCACAATTTTCGGCATAATGCTCGGCAGAGGTTACAGTGACAAACAATGGAAAATCAAGGATTTTATTATACTTATTGCTGTTTTTTACATAACAGATCTTGTGACAAAGGCAACGGTTTCACACTTTATTTTTAACCTTATCCAGCCTGAAGCAGTTGATCTTTTTGAACAAGGACTTGCAGAAGCAGGTATCGAAGGCGATGTCTACAAGGTTTATCTTCAGCATTTTGATAATGTATCCTGGGGTAAAAAAATCCTCGGCGGAAGACATTATTTTTCAATGATTCAGATAATCTCATCAGTATTCCGCTCAGCGGCATCACTTCTTGCGGTGAGATTCATCATCAAAGATAAAATCAGTGCAAAAACAGGTTTTGTTGTGTCCTGTGCGTTTGCATTTTCAATTACGGTTTCAGATTTGTTTTTCTATTTCGGCAACGGCGGATATCATATGCAGAGCGGTGCAACATGGCCTGATTTCATTTATCCCTGGAGCTGCTGGGAATTCTTTACGGGCTTTATTGCAGGCGGAATCATTACAGCATTTATTCTTACACTTAAAGACTGCGAAAATGTGCCTGAACTTTCATTTGCAAAAGTGCCCGATAAGGTTTCTGATGTACTGAAGTTTGCACTGGGATTTGTATTTATGCTTGGTATCAGTATTGTAAGACCCGTGCTTGAGCGCTATGCTGATTCTGATGTTCAGATAATTGCAACAGTTATTGCTGTTGTTCTTGCAATTACTCTTGTTGTGCTTCTTAATGTCAGATTCGGATTCAATGCAAGTAAGATTTCAACAACAAAGCTTGTGTCAATACTTCTTCCGTTGATGGTTGCTTACATTGCAATTGTGTACTACTTTGTGGGTGTTCCTGAAAAAATGAACATCACCGATATCGCAAGTTTTCACAATATTTTATGTGTCATTGCAGTGATTTTCACATTGCCTGCAGGCGTAGTACTCAAAAAACTCAGGAAATAATTCAGTAAAAAGCACCTTTCGTGGTGCTTTTTTTTGTTAAAATGTTAATATTATTTGCATCTGGAAAAATATTTTGTTGCTTTTGTAGAAAATTTCAAATTTTATGTATAAAAAATCAAATTTGTTGACTTTGTTGCATTATAAGTATATAATATATAGTACCAAAATGTAGGATTATATTCAATTATGAGAAAATGTTATTTTTTGTGTAACAAAAAGATATGTGTTTCTGCTGATTATTTTCCTGAGGATAATGACTTGTGGAAGAAGTTTGAATCAGATGATGACGGGGCAGATATCAGCATTACCTGCATTAAAAGGGATGAATTGCCGGAGCCGCAGGGTGAGCTTATTGCTTCATTTGACGGAGTTTCCGTTTACAGCAATGGTTCTCAGCTTACACGTTATGAGAATATGGGCACGGACAGCGGCAGTTCAACTGTTTTCACCGCAGATGATGTAATCTGCAGTAAAACAGAGATTGTCAGCAGGAATTACAATGTTCTTATGGACAGTCGGTATATGTGGAGCACGGTTTCACTTAGTCGGTTACTGCTTGAGAAAATGGCATTGCTTTTTCACGCATCGTATATCTGTTATCAAGGCGAGGGAATAATTTTTTCTGCACCCTGCGGAACGGGTAAGAGCACTCAGGCATCACTGTGGGAGAAATATGAGGGCGCAGAGATCATTAATGGTGACAAGGCAGGTGTTTCTGCTGAGGAAGACGGAGTTTTTGTCCACGGGCTTCCGTTCTGCGGAACGAGTAACATCTGTCACAATGTTTCATCACCGCTTCGTGCAATAGTGATTCTGAGACAGGCAAAAGAAAACACGGTTGTACAGGTTAAGGGTGCAACAGCGTTGCAGATGCTTATGGATAACATCTATCTTGATTACATCGCACCCGATGAAAGGGCAAAATGCGTTGATGTGCTGATTGATATTCTCGGCAGAGTGCCGGTTTATCATTTGTCCTGCACACCTGATGCAGATGCAGTTTCGGTGCTTAAAAAAGCCGTTTACGGCTGATAAATTTAAGGGGATGAGCAGTTGGAAATAAATCTTGATTTATATATGAACCGATTGTTCACCAAAGCAGGTGAATCAGGCACACCTCTGGGGGGCACATTCGAGCTTACAGCCCGTTGTTGCCTTGATTGCAGAATGTGCTACATTCACAGAAAAGAGAATGACCTTTCGGCTTGTGCTAAGGAGAAAGACACCGAGTGGTGGTTGTCCCTTGCACGTCAGGCAAAAGAAAAGGGGACTCTGATTCTTCTTCTCACGGGCGGTGAACCGCTTCTGCGCCGTGATTTTGATGAGATTTATACATATTGTGTTAAAAGCGGAATGATGGTTACCGTCAATACAAACGGAGTCCTGCTGGATGATGATAAAATCAGGCTGTTTACGGAGTATCCGCCCGAGAGGCTGAATATCACGCTTTACGGCACATCGGCAGAGACATACAGTAAGCTTTGCGGTAACGGTGATGTTTTTGAAAAAGTTGTTTCGGCTGTTATGAAGTGTGTTTCGGCAGGAATCAATGTGAAACTTAATTACAGCATCACACCTTATAACAAAGACGATGCTTTGTCGGCTTATGATTTTGCAAAGAAGCTCGGCGTACCCGTTCAGCCGGTGAGTTATATGTTTTCTCCCGTGCGTACATCGGGTGAAACGGTAAGACTTGATGCGGCAGAAGCGGCAAAGGCACAGTTTGAGTGGCAGAAACATCATCTCGGTGATGAAGATTTCTGCAGATACATAGTTGATTTCAGAGATAAGCGGCATACACCTCAGATTGACGGTGACTGCGGTGAGAAAATCAACTGCAGAGCAGGTCTCAGCACATTCTGGGTAACGTGGGATGGTAAAATGACCCCTTGCGGTATGATGAATGAACCTGCTTGTGAGATTGCGGATTTTGACGCGGCATGGAAGAATATCCGTGCAATGCGTGAAAATATAAATTTACCCGTAAAATGCGGGAATTGCGAGCACAGAAATTATTGTGATGTGTGTGCGGCAGTTTCAAAGGCGGAGACGGGTGAATTCAGCGGTATTCCGGAATATGCCTGCAAAAAGGCAGAGGAATATCACAGATTATGCGAAAATTTCTTAATTAATTCTGAAAATAAAAACGGAGGTAATTTAAGATGAAAACAGGAAAAAGAGTTTTATCATTTTTGCTCAGTGCAATAATGGTACTCAGTGTTTTTGCCGGTGTAGGTGATTTGTCATCACTCTTCGATATTGAAGCATCGGCGGCAGACATAACTCTCGGCGGAATCACACAGAAACGAGTTGTGTCAAATTATGAGAATGTGTATGCAGGTTACCGTGCGAAATATTTCGGTGACAGCAATACCAACTGGCCTACAAATTTTGTTATTCCCGGTCTGTCATCAAGTGATGACTACACCCCCCAGGGTATGACATATTGGGAGGAGAAGGAATGGATTCTTATTTCCGCTTACGATGCAAGCGGCAGCGGAAAGAATTCAGTAATTTATGCTCTTGACGCTGTTACAACAGAGTTTGTTGCATTGTTCAGAGTGTTTGATGCAGACGGTTCTGTAAATACTAGCCACGGCGGCGGCATTGCGGCTTCAAAGTATAATTTCTATTATGCTGATTCAGGTTCAAAAATCAGTTATGTCCCTCTTTCAGAAATGAATGTTGCTAAGGGTACTGTAAAAGATATCAGACTTCAGGGCAGCATTAACTGTGCAGGAGAAATGAACAATGCTTATACATCATACTGCTGTTATGATGAAGGTGTTCTCTGGACAGGTAACTTCTATCTCAAAAACGATGATTACGATTATAATCAGCCTGCTAATGCAAACTATAACAGTATGCTTTTAGGTTATAAGCTTGCAGGTAATTCATCAGCAGAAGAATGGTATTATCTTTCACAGAACTATAATCACGTGGTTATTGCTGTACCTTCAGGAAGTGCTGAAATCTCAGGTTCTAAAATGACATATACAGCAACAAACCATAACGGTTCAAATGCTGAAATCCGTGGTTCAATCAAATACGGTGGTACACCTGTAGGTGAATTTACTCAGAATTTTGCACAGATGGCTCTCAAAGAGGGTGCAAAATATAAATTTGAATTCATTGTAAACAGTTATAACAATGACACAGACTTTTATATGTTTGCGCCAAACGGTAAGCATATGGATGTAAAACTTGCAAAAGATCTTAAGATTACACCTATCGGAGACGGCAGATTCCATTATGAATTGGTTTTCACTGCAGGTCTTAAATCAGAAGGTACAGACAGCTCATGGCCTACAACACAGTCAACAGACGGCAGTTTCACAGGTACATATACTTTGCGTTTTGACCAGGATGCTATTTCTGCAGACCGTGATTTTGTAATTACTGATATTTCTGTATCAGAATATGCTCCTGCAGAGGGCTTTACACCTGATTCACAGTACGAAGGTATCGGTTGTGAAGGTAACCCCACTTATGCTATTGCTATTGATAATACTTTTGACAAGATTCAGTATGCGATGGTTGACAAGGGCAAGATTTATATGAGCCGTTCATGGAGTAGAAATATGACCGGCAGCACACATGTCCGTGCTCTTGCAATTGGTGATATTGACATCAATGCGCCCGGTACAGTATCTCTTTCAGTTAACGGAAGAACAAGAAACTGTCATCTTGTTGAAAGCAGAAACGTTACACAGTTCGGTCTTGATAAAAACACAGGTGCAAGTAACAAGGATATTCTTGCAATGGGTGAAGCACTCTGCGTTATGAATGACTATCTGTATATGTTTGCAGAAAGTGCAGCATGGAACTATAACGGTAAAGATTCAAGCAGTAAGTGTGCAGAACCTGTTGATGTTATCTGGAAAATTGACCAGCATGCAATTCTTGGTGAAAAACGCCCTGCTGAAGAAGTTTCTTCAATTTATTACAAGAAGGTAACAGACCTTTCACAGATTCAGGGTTCAGATACAGAGTATCTCCTCGTTTATGAGTCAGCAGAAAAAGACCCTGTTTCACAGAAGAATATTCTTTATGCTATTGACTCATTTGGCGGATACAACGGTGCAAAGCTTCCCAAACAGAATAACTTTGTAAATACCGGTGACTCAATGGGTATTGTAGGTTATCCTATCACAAGTTATTCAACAGACACAATCATTGATGATAATTACAATGAGTATGATGTGATTTATCTTAATGAAACTGATGATAATCAGAAATCAATCAGATGGAATCTTACATATGATTCAGCAAGCGGAAGTATGATTGTTAAAAATAAGGACTTCTACTTCGCTACAAATTCAAATCTTACATTCAATGAACGTGCATTTATTATGTCAAGCAGTGATACATCAAAAATCGGTATCATTCCTTCAGACAAGGCAGGAAGTTTCTACCTTTTCACAACAAATACAAGAAATTCAGACAATAGTGCACAACCCAGTTATATCTGGTGTAATGACGGCACAATCAACAGCGGTCTTGATGTATTCACACAGTATTATCTGAATCATAGTATCACAAACTATGTTCCTGTGTATAATGGCGCAACAGAAGTCAAGGGTACTTTCCATACAGATGCCCTTGGAATTTTCCCCGGTCAGGGAAGCAATATTATGGGCTCTATTCCTGCTTATTCATACGGTTATTTCAGTATCTATATGAAAGTTCCCGATCCCTATGCAGGAACACTTGAAACAGACGTTTACACAGGACTTGAAACAGTTCTTGAGGCAGACGGTACATATACTCTTAACCTTGAAACATACGCAACTGCGGCTGTTCAGTATATGGATGTTGCTCAAAGACCCACAGACTTTATCTTTGTTGTTGATACTGAAGGTACAACATACGACGGTCAGGGTTATCGTACAGAAAGTAACTGGAGCCCTCTGAAAATGAATCAGGCATGTGGCGATAAATCTGACAGCTTTTTTTCTGAAGGTAGCAATTATAATACTGCTCATTCCGGCAACTTCTATTTTAAGTTCCCTGATGGTGAATTCGGTCAGATTCATGTTGCATTTAATAAGAGGGATAGTAGCTATACTCGAGATATCTGGCTCTGGGCTGAACATCCCATAACAAAGAGATGTTACAGACTTTCAAAATTCGGCTTTATGACTCACGGTAACTTTGCCGGCGGTGCAGACTGGGCACAGGATACATCTTACAGAATAACAGATGAAGCATTCATTGCAAATCAGCAGAATCTTGGATGGGCAAATGAAGCTGCTGTTATGGCTGATGTTAATGCTGACAGATACAGAACCGACTATCATAGCTCAAGAAACTCAACAAGCAAAAGAGCAGACTATGAAGTAATGGAATATACTCATAATCAAGATGGTATATATGTAAAGGCATCTTACTATACAACTGATGCTCCTACACGTCTTGAAGCAACAAAGCAGTTTGTTGAAAAAATGTCTTACTGTATTGCAGAAGATAATACAAATCATCGTATTTCTCTTGTAACATTCAACAACTCAACAAATGCAACTTCATATATGGTTTCAAGCTCCGGCTCTGTTACAACATCAACATCAGTTGCAGGTACAGATTGGTCAAAGATTTATTTCAATAATTCGCAGTTCGGAATATTCAGAAACCAGGTTAATGCGTTGACTTCTTCAGGAAATGTTGCACAGCCTTCTGTTGGTCTTTCCAGAGCTGCAAATACATTTGCCCTTTGCGGTCAGGATTATACTGCCGCAGGTGACAGAGCTGCCTGTGTTTTCCTGATAACAACAGGTCAGGATATCACAACTGACAAAATAAACAATGCTATTCAGATGGCAAAGGACTGTAAAGAATACGGTGCATTTGTCTATACAATCAAAGTGGGCAGTGTTGATGAAAATTCAAACAATGTAAAGAACTTCTTTGATTATTCATCATCAAACTATATCAATGCGGAAAGTCTTACTGCTTCAGGTGAAAGAAATAAGCATACAGATATTAATTACTATGCAAAAGCTGATGTAAGTTTCGCAAACTCACTTATCAAATCAACTATTAAAAACAGCACAAAGGCATATCTCAAAGTTGATAATAATACAATCATCCGTGAAAATATCAGCAATGTTTTTGATATGTCAAACTATAAAATTTCATATAAAGAAATTCCTGCGGCATATGACGGTCTTGACAGACTCTACTTTAATGATGATAAGGCAACAAACTCATCAAATATAACTGCAAACTTCACAAACAATAACTATACTGTTACTGTTAACGGCTTTAATTTCTCAGAAAATTATGTTTCAACTTCACACGAAGGTAAGAAGTTTGTTGTTTCAATCTCAGGTCTTACTCTTAAACCTGATGCAGACCTTGAAAACGTTAACGCAACAGACGACAAGACAACAGGTCTTTATCTTAACAACGATTTTCTTGCAAGAAACGATGCAAGAAAGAGATACCCGATGAATATTATCAATGTTCCCGAGTATACTTATGTTCTTGACTTCGGTACTCAGATGCTCGATAAGGATGTTAACGGTACTCTTGTTTCTGTTGACACAACACCCGGCAAACAGTCAACCTATAAAACAGAACTCAATTCTGCAGACAGTGATGCAATCATCAGCTTTGCAAACGGTAATCAGGATCTTGTTTATGCTCTCCAGCCTGATGCATCAGGTGAGGAAGCAAGATCAAAGGGTTATGTTCTTATTCAGCGTGACGACGGAACATATGACTGGTTCAGAATCAATGTTGTTCCTGCTTCAAACGTTCTTTATGAAGAAGGCTCTGCAACAGTAAAAACTGAAACTGCAGGTGTGAACTGGCAGACTAACGGTACACCCTCCGGTGTATCTCAGTCACTTACTTCAAAAAATGATGTTTACGGTTATGATGAAGTATACAATAATAATATAGGTAAATTCTCAAATGGTTCATCATTGATGACTTCTGTTTCTGATACAGATAACCGAAGCAAAACTCTTTCATTCAGCTACACAGGTACAGCAGTTGATATTGTTTCTGCCTGCGGTCCCGAAACCGGTATTCAGGTTGTAACAATCAGAAACAGTGAAGGTAAGGTTGAAAAGATATATATTATTGATACATATTATACAGACACAGATTACCTTACAAACGGTCTTCTTCATCAGGTTCCCGTTATTCATCATGAAAATGCAGATTACGGCACATATACTGTTGAAATCACAGCTGCATATCTTGCATCTATGGTAAATGCAAGACCTATGACAATGTCTCTGTATTCAGATGAAGTAATCAATTTCTACTCTCCCGATACATCATGGATGGTTGCTGAAGCAGTTCTTGAAAATATCGGTATGGAAGAGCTTCTCGGTGAAGATATTGAAGTTCTCTTTGCTGATGCAAATTCAGTATTCAACGGCGGCACAGGTGCAGGCGGTTCTGCTGTAAGCACATTTGCTCTCGGTTCATCAAACGATACAACATCGAGACCCCTTGATTCACTTCAGAACTACTTTGACGGTTTCAGAGTATACAATCCCATGGGCAGTATGTCCGGTGATTATGTTGAATCAGAAAGAGGTTCATCATATTATAATGTAATGAACAGTCTTGCAACCGGTGGTGACATTGTTTCCGGCACAGGCAATAACCTTGTTGCTTATGTTGAAGGCAATACAAACGAAACAATTGACTTCTCAGACTATGGTACACCCGGTTCAAAAGTTCCGATGAATGAGATTTATCTCAGCAACAAGAACAGTGCTATCGCTTTCAATGTTACAGAAGGCTTCCAGAAAACAATGATAAGCCTTCGTGCAGTCGGCAAAGCAACAACTGTAAAAATCGGCAGTGCTCAGATTCCTGTTTCAAGTTCAACAGAAATGTATTATGATATTACAAATTATGTTGAAAACGGTCTTGTAACAATTCAGAATATCGGCGACGGTCTTCTTGCCGTGGGCAATATAAAAGTTGTTGACGGCGGTATTGCTCCCATGATGATGTCAGCTCTTCCCCGTATGAGAATGATGATGGCTGCTCCTTCAGAAGAAGTGATCCCCAATGAACCTTCAACTGAAGAACTGACACCTGTTGATCCCGATTCTATGCCTGATGTTCCCGAAGTTTATCCCGATGACAATATGGGCAAAGAAGAGGATATTCCTGCTGAAACACCTGAAGTGAATGGACCCGAATCATCAGATACAACAACATCATTTGTTGATTCAATTGCAAAGATCTTTGATTCAATCAAAGCTTTCTTTGAAAAGATTCTTTCATTCATTAATTCATTATTCGCTTAAGGAGGTATTTAACGTGAAATCTTATATGAAACCTACAATATCTCTTGCAATAACAGGATACAACGGCGGTTACGGTTCTTGTATCGTTAAGGCTGACCTTGATCTTCTTCAGAGCATTCTCGGCAGTGATTTTACTTTCTCTAAAAACAGTTTTGCGATAAGTGAAAGTTGTGCAGAGGGTATCCCCATTGATATTTACTGCAAATTCACATCTGCAGAACTTGGTGCGGCTCACGCATTCATTTCCTGATAAAATTTAACAAAATTTTATGCCGACAGCGGTTTTTTACCGTTGTCGGTATTTTTTTTGAAATTTGTTGTTTTTTTGTTGATTTTGTTTGTATTTTCTGATATTATTATTATGTATGTTAATGTGTATTGTTATAACCTTTTTTATAAGAATTTTTATTGGGGTGTTTTTATGAAAAATCGAAAGACAAATCTCGGCACCAGGCTGTTTACTGTTTTCCTCAGTTTGCTGATGGTGTTTACATCGATTCCGGCATTGGCTCTTGTTGCCCTTGCTGAAGAACTCAGCGGTGATCAGCTTGCAGATGAGCCGAGATATGAGCTTAATTTCAATAAGGGCTGGAAATTCAATTACGGTGATGTTGCAGGTGCATATTCAACTGCCTACAGCGACAAATCCTGGGCCGATGTAAGCCTTCCTCACGACTTCAGTATCATTCAGGATTTCACAACAATCGGTACTGAGGGTGAAAGCGGCAGCTTGCCCGGCGGAACAGGTTGGTACCGTAAGAGCTTTATCCTTAATGAAAACGTTAAGGACAGAGTTTTTGTTCTTAATTTCGGTGCATCATATCAGGAAACAACTGTATATGTAAACGGAACAAAAATCGGTGAAAACTTCAACGGTTACAACTCTTTCTCATTTGATATTTCAGACTATCTCTACTTTGACGGTGCAACTCAGAATGTTGTTGCAGTCAAGGTTGTTAACAACATACCCTCAAGCCGTTGGTATTCAGGCTCAGGTCTTATCGGCGATGTTACACTTTCTGTTCTCCGTAATGTTCACGTGGGACTTTACGGCACTCAGGTCACAACACCCGACCTTGCAGCTTCAAACGGTACAGACGGTACAACAAAGGTAAATATTGAAGTTCATAACGATGCAAATGTATCTGAAACTGTAAACATTGTTGCAGATATCAGAAATGCGGCAGGCAATATTGTTGCTACAACAGAAACAAAAACAATTTCTTTATCAGGCGGTTCAAAAACAACCGTAAATCTTACAGCAGAAGTTCAGTCACCTGCACTCTGGTCTTTAGACACCCCCAATTTATATACAGCAAATGTCAAAATTGAAGAAAACGGTGAAATCCTTGATGAATATGTAACAGATTTCGGTTACACATGGTCTTCATGGAGTCAGACATCAGGTTTCTCACTCAACGGTCAGAATCTCAAGCTTCAGGGTGTTTGTATGCATCTTGATCAGGGTGGTCTCGGTGCTGTTCAGGAGTATGATGCTATTTACCGTCAGCTTTCAATACTTAAGGGTATGGGCGTAAATGCAATCAGAGGTGCGCATAACGTTTTCCCCGAAATGTATATTGACATCTGTAATGAACTCGGTATTCTCTTTATGCAGGAAATGTTTGACGGCTGGTATTCAAGCAAAAACAGTAATACCTATGACTTTGGTCCCAATTTCAGAGCAGCAATTGCGTCAAATAACAAAGTTATAGGCGGTACAGGTCTTAAATGGTATCAGTTTGTTGTCAAGCAGACTGTTCTTCGTGACAGAAATAATCCCAGTATCTTTGTATGGGACGTAGGTAACGAGCTTGACGATACAGGCGCAACAGATATTGCTTCTGATCTCAAGAATATCATTGACGGTCTTGATGAACGTCCGATTCTCTGGGGTAACAACAAAGGCGGCAAACAGTCCATAGATAATTATATGGATATTTTCGGCGGTAACTACAATCTTACATCTTATCTTAATAATCACGCATCATATGGAATGCCCTTTGTCGGTACAGAAACAGCATCTGCTCTTTCAAGCCGAGGTGTTTATAAATATCCTCATTCTTATCAGGCATTCAATTCATCAACAATATATGAACATTATGCAAATTATGCAAGTTCAGCTGATTACCAGATAAGTGCATATGATGCTTCAAAGGTAGGTTGGGGTAATACAGCCGCAGATGCATGGTATTATACAATAGTAAATGACTGGTTCTCAGGTGAATTCATTTGGACAGGCTTTGACTATATAGGCGAACCTACTCCGTGGAATGCATATAAAAAAGCTAACAGCCCTTATGCATATCCCAACTCATCATATTTCGGTCCTATCGACACTGCAGGTTTTTATAAGGACTCTGCATGGCTCTACAGTGCATTCTGGAATACAGATGAAACAACACTTCATCTTGTTCCCGGCACATGGAACAGCTCAAACCTTGTTGTTGACGGCAGCGGTTATGTTGATACTGCAATTTACACAAATGCACCCTATGTGGAGCTTCTTTATAACGGAAACGTAATTGCAAAGGCAACAGCAACAACACATACAACAGCCGCAGGTTTCAGCTACAGAACATATACCGAAACTGTTGTTGATTCTTCACTTTGTAAAATCGGCACACTTACAGATTCAAACGACCATAACTTTTATCCTCTTTTTGAGGTTAAATATGATTCTTCCGCTACACTTACCCTTAAAGCTTATCAGTCACAGGGCGGTGCGGAAATTACAGACACAATCGGTACAAAGAAGGTTTATTCAAACCGTGCCGCAAACATCACTGTTGCTGCATGGAATGATGACACAACACTCACAGCAGACGGTGACAGCTTTAATTACATTGAAGTTACTGCTGTGGATGAAAACGGTAACTTTGTAAACGACTATAACGGTAAACTCAATGTTACACTTACAAGCAACAGCGGTGCAGGAATTATTGCCGCAGTTGATAACGGTAACGCAGCAACAGATAAGAAATTCCAGAGCTCAAAAGCTCTTCTTTCAGACACATCTGCAGAGATTCAGATGTTCAACGGTAAGGCTCTTATTATCGTTCAGTCAACTGAAAACGCAGGTAAAATCAACGTTACTGTTGCTCCCGAAGATCTTCCTTACAAGTCAATCGGTCTTACATCTGAAGCTGAAAAGAACGATAAACTTACAGACGAATTTGAAGAAATCTTTGATCAGACAGTTGATGTAAGCAAGCTTGACAATCAGGCTCGTTATGAATTCCTTGAAGAGGCATTCAATGCTCTTGAAGAACCCGTGACAGAGGTTGCATATGAGCTTTACACACTCGGTTCAGGTGCTGTGACAACTGTTCCCACAGGTAACTACATCATTTATGGTGCAGATACTACGGGTACAACATCAACAGGTACTCTCGGCACAACTTCTGCCGCTTCAGGCACACTGCAGACAAGCGGTGCGGCGGCTTCTGCTTCATCTCAGGTATGGTATTTCAACCGTAATGATGACGGTAAATATACAATTTCTTTCACAGGTATAAATGTTACAAATGAATTCCTGAATATTAACGCAAACGGAGCGACAATTTCTCTTGTTCCCCAGGAGCTTGATGTTGTACTGACAAACGGCACCGTAAAAATCGGTGACGGCACAAACTTCATCACATATTCTGCAACTTCTGCAAATACTGCAGGTGTAAGTGCTTCAGGTACAGCTCTCAAGCTTTATACAGTTGAGGGTAATGAAGTTGAACGTTTCGGTGTTGTCGGACTTCTTGAAGATGGGCAGTATATAATTTACAACTCAGCAGGATATGTTATGACCCCTCAATATTCTGCAAATTCAAATTCTTCAAAAACAGGTTTTGTTCGTCAGTCAGCAACTCCTGACGGTAACATTCTGAGGACAGATGCTGCCAATGAAATAACAATAAAAAACAGTGATTTATCAGGCGGATATACATTCAGATTGTCTACAGGCAAATATGTTAATATTATAACAACAGCAAACTGTCTTGTGGCAGAATCTGATACACCGATAGAGTTGTTTGTTGGTGAAGGTAAAGTATCCGGTGATAATAAGGCAATAGTTTATAACGGACTTACAGCATCCAATAATGCTCAGCTTCTTAATTTGTTCAATGACTCAGATGCAACATTTTTCTGTCAATATGTTCAGAATATCAATAATGCAACAGGTTCAAATGAACTGCATAATTTCTACCGCAGAGTTGATGCATCATCAGCAGCAGATGTAGCTCTTTACAATGCTATTGCAAAGGCATTGGCTGAAAATCCTGCCGCTTATGAAGACGAATCTTATGCAAACCTTCTTGATGCTGTTCAGTCAGGTCTTGAAAAGTATGGCAATGATGCAGTATCAGATTCAGACAAGAATGCTGCAGTTGATGCTATTAACACAGCTTTTGATGCTCTTGAAAAGAACGAGGTAAGCCCCACACTCAAAGATGATATTGCAGGTCTTCAGCCACCTGCTCCGGCATCCTCCCAATATGTTCGTTATCTTGCGACATCAGGAACACTTATCCCTGACGGTCAGTATATAATCTATAATCAGAATTATATTTTGACAGGGAACGGAAAAACAGCTTATAATACTGCAGGAAATACAGTTTACGGTATTACAAGAGAATCTGCAAGCCCCGGCACAAATACGATTTCAACAAATGAAAAAAATGAAATCACAATCACTCATGTTTCAGGTGATACTTATTATCTGCAGAATTCAGACGGCTTATATATCAATATCGCTAATTCAAATAATAACGTAACATACACAACAACTCCGCAGGCTCTCACAGCTGTAATAAATTCTGACAGAACTGTTGCTTTCAGAAACAGCAGTAGTTATTATCTTGATCATTTCTCTGCAGAAGCTTTTGTTTTCAGTTCGTATTCAGGTAATGCAACGGACAACAACAAAAAGTATTCTCTTTATAAGGAAGAAATTGAAGAAGATGCAGTCAGAAAAGCTCTTTACGATGCACTTCAGAAGGGTGCTGCAACATCTCAGGAACTGTATACAAATGCAACCTACACAGCACTTCTTCAGGCAATGCAGAACGGTTATAATGTATATATTGATGACAATGCAACTGAAGCTGAGCTGATTACTGCAACTGAGACAATCAACAAAGCATATGATGCTCTCAAATACATCAATCTCAGACCTACAATCGAAAATCAGATTTCAAATCTTGTTCCTCCCGCAGGTGCTCAGGCAGAATACCTGAGATATACTGCAAAACAGACAAGCACAACAATTATTCCCGATGGCGAATATGTTATTTCTCTTGATGTTGACAATAAGGGTACTGATGGCTGTTGGGGTGTTATGTCAAATACATATGTATTTGATAACGGAACATTCTGGGACGGAATGGGTTGGGCCGTAACAAATGCTGTACCCAATGCAGATTCAGATACATGGCGGATAGAACGTGATACAGCTTCAGGCAATTATCTTATTTCACGTCTTAATAATGGCACCAGAGAATATCTTTATATTCCCAATGCCGGAAATAACGATAACTGTGAAATGTCCGCAACACAGAGCTACTCAGGAAAAGCAGCATACTGGAGTGCAGAGATTGACTCAGCAACCGGACTTGTCAAGTTCAGAAATACAACAAGAACAGACCATCTTATTACATTCTGCGGTCAGGAAGCATATGATAATAATCTTATAACCAAGTCTGTTCCTCTTTATGTTTCCGCATATCAGGAGAGTAAGTCATCAGGCGGTCGTGATCTCAGACTTCAGCGCAAAGAAAACGGTAAGCTTGTTGATTGGTATGCTCCCGTAGCAGACGGCAGATATATCATTACTCAGAAAAACGGTGACGCTGCACAGACAAGCAATACTGATACTGAAATAATGGATATTACAAGAACTTCAGGAACAGGTGCTTTTGCTGAAGTATCAGGTGTAACAATAAAAAACAACAAGATTACAACTTTACGAGCATACGAGCTCAACTTTGCTCTTGTGGGCGGTACAGACAATTATTATTACATTTCTACCAATGATGGTCAGTACCTTTTAATGACAACTGCAAATACATCACTTTCACTCACAAGTAATCCTACTCTTCTTGTGGTTGAAGCTGATGCATCAGGTAATATTTATATTTCACATCCCTCAAAGTCAAATCAGTATGTTGATCATTATAACAGTGATGCAGGTAATAAATTCGGCAACTGGGAAGGAAATAAGAATACAAACAATAACCTCAGACTTTTCAGCCTTGACCGTGAACTTACAAATAATACTGTTCAGCATAATCTTTACGATAAGCTCCACGAGGCTATTGAACTTGATCAGGGAAGCTATTCTGATGAATCATATAACAACCTGCTTCTTGTAATCAAAAACGGTATTGAGTCATATAATAATGATACTACAAATGCTCAGTGGCAGGCAGCGATTGATGCAATTGATGCCGCAATAGCTGCTCTTGAAATTGCAAAGGCATCTTTCCCCGCAACAATTTATAAGTACGGTTACACACCTACAACAGATTTCTCATCAGGCGGTCTTGATTTCAATGAAATCACTTATCTGGAAATGTTTGAAGTCATTTATGCTACTCCTGCAATTCTTGACCAGATAAAAGCTATTATCGGTTATGATTCTGCAACCTGGGCAAACAATGATGAAAGAGAATCTGCACTTGAAGCGGTTGTTTATGAATATGCAAAGATTTATTCTCTTGCATTCACAGGATATGCAGTCGGATCAAGCGGAACAAAAGTTACCAACTTGTATGATACATTCTGGAATATCTGGGAAAAACCCGGTACATGGGACGACTGGTCAAGCCTTAATAATGCGAGTCTCAGAGGTAATAACAACGGTGCTTCCGTTCAGGGATTGTTCAGTGCTACTCTTGATGAAAACGGTCTTCCCTCAAGCCACGCAGCATATGACAATACTCTCGGATACATCAATACAACACAGTCAAGCGATTCACAGAACAACGATACCTATGTTGCCGGTCTTCACAGCAATCTTACCAAAGCTGTTACACGAAATAATTCAAGTGTTACAATAACACTCACTCCTCTTGAGGATATCAGTGTATATGTTCCTGATTTCTTCTCAAAGAGTGATATCCGTTCATCAACAAAACTCGGTAATCCCACTGAAACATATGCAAAATATCATTGGAACGTTCAGTTCCCGTTTGTTGAATACACGAATATGTTCGGCGTTAACACTTATGTTTACGATTCAGCTGATACTGACCGTGTTTTCCAGGCAAGCTATAACGATGCAACACATACTGCAACTGCACAGCTTACTGAAATTGATAACACAAGTGATAAAGGTAAGGTTACAGGTCCCAACGTCATTTCAAACGGCAGAGGATTCTTCCCCTTCAATAACAGACTTGACGGTTCAAATGCGAATATGACAACTCAGGAAAATGCAATTTACCATTTCGGTATGAGCTTTACAACTGAGTTCTACATCCCCTCAAACGGTCACTATGGTGACGGTAACGATATCGTATTTGAATTCTCCGGAGACGATGACGTTCTTGTTTACATTGATGATGTGCTTGTTCTTGATAACGGCGGTCTTCACGGTGCAAGATATTCAAATATCAACTTCACTCAGAAATCCATTTCATATCAGTATATTGCAGACGTTGAAACAGGTGCTGTAACGAATGCATACAACGAAGGTGTAACTTATACTTACGGTGCAGAGAATGGTGCTATAAGTGCAAGAAATCAGGCTGCGCTCGAGTACCTCAACAAGATTGCAACTGACGGTGAACAGCACACATTCACATTCTATTACCTTGAACGAGGCTCAACAGACTCAAACTGTAAGCTTATGTTCAACATTCAGAAGATTTCTGACTATGTAAAGCTCAATGACCAGGCTTATGTTGTTGACTACGGTCTTCCCGTTGAGTTTGACGTAAAGGAAAATAACGTTGTTTCTGCTCCCGAAGGTTATGAATTCGCAACATACACTTACATCGGCGTAACAAACAGAGTTCCTTCAAGTGCTCATTCACTTGTTATGTTCACTGAGCCTACAGAAAGTGAAGTAACACGCTTCGGCAGTTCAGGAAATCTTGAATTTGCAGGCAACTTCGGTACGTACTATATCAACAAGTCGGGTACTGTGAAATATGCTCCGCAGACGATGCAGTTTACCGATGCTGGAAGCATATATCTGTGTGCAAAGGTAGAGCACGACCCGACATACAAGGATGATACTGTATATTATGCCTTTGAAAAAGTCACAATCATTCCTGCAACAACAATTTATTACGAAGATGATTTTGACGGCAACGGTATTACCTATACAGACGGTACAATTCCTGACGGTGAGGCAAATACCTACAATTACGGTGTATGGCAGGAGGCAACAAACTCCCTGCCCACGGGTGTAATAAAAGGTGAAATCTATCAGAATGCAGACCAGCCGGGTAAAGCTGATTCAAATAACTACGGTTATGACAGCGCATACGATTCCTGTGCTCAGTACAGCGGATATTCAGCAAATTATGTAACTGTAAGCACAAAGAATAATCCCAATGTTTCATACAGCGGAGGAGCAGGGGCATCATGGCCGAAGGCTGAATTCACATTCGCAGGTACAGGTTTTGACCTTATCAGCGTAACATCAAAAGACACCGGTACAATCAATATTACCGTTAAGAATTCTGAAAATAAGCAGATACGCAATCACACCGTAAACACATATTACGGCTACACTTACGGTCAGCTTTTCAGAAGTGCAAATGGCGGTGAAACTCTTGTTGATACGGGTAAACCTCTGTATTTCACAGCAGATAAAGGCTATACTCTGACTCCCTCTTATTATGCAGCAGACGGCTCAATCGTTACCGAAAATACAGGTAATCTTGAACCTGCTTACGCAATGGGCTGGCTTATAGAAAATGCTGTTGAAGAAGACAATGCTCTTTATCAGATTCCCGTTGTCAAGATTTCTGACCTTGATTACGGTGTTTACACAGTCACAATCACACCTATGTATTCATCAAGAATGGATATGCAGAAAGACGGTGCATATGATTTCTATGTTGACTCATTGAGAATCTATGACCCCGCTGGTGCAGGTGACACAATCACAAATTCCGCAATTTCTTATGCATATACTCAGGATAAAGAAGCAAATCCCGATTACATTGAGCTCCGTAATATGCTTATCGGCACAAACAAGCTCACAAATGACGGTTCATCTGCCGAAGGTATTATCTTCATTGACGGTATCTCAGAGAATGATGATGTTTCAAAGTATACAGCAGGCGGTCCCAACAATGAATTGTATCTTCTTGAAAATCAGGCAGTCGCATTTGAAATCTGGGCATCTGTAATTCCTGATGATGTGCAGATCAGTGCTAAGGCTGTGGGTTCAGAAACTCCCGAAATGTTTGTTTCTTATGCAACAACAGCAGGCGCTTACACCGCTTCTGAAACAATCAGAACATCAACTGATATTTATTATTCAATTGATGCTCTTCTCAGAGCTCAGAGTCAGGGGCAGCTTAACTGGACTCCCGTAACAGGTGCAGACGGTAATACTTATTACACATCAGGTACGGTTGTTATCCAGAATCTGACAGACGGCATAATTTCAATCACAAATCTCAAGTGGACATTCCCATCAGCAGGTATCGGCTATTACGAAAACCTTGCAAACGGTGGTGTTCAGACTGTTGAAGATGAACCGCTGATGCTTATGTCAAACTATTCAACATTCGCAATGGCAAGATCTTCACTCAGAGCCGTGAATGCAGACCTTGAAATAACAGAAGATGACATTGTTCTTGAAAATGACACCGTCACTGCAGGTGAGTCAATTTCACTTAAAGTCACAACTTCAACAGATGTTGAAACTCTTGTTATAAGAGATGAAAACGGCAATATCATCACTCCCGAATCAATCGAAAGCTTTGTTGAAATAATCGATGATGAGGATGTTAAACAGTGGTATGTCACTCTTGATACATCAGAGGCTGGAACATATTCATTCTCAGTAACGGGCGCATACGAAAACGGTTATGAAGCATCGGAATCTGTTGTTATTACAGTAACAGTTGAAAATGCAACTACTGATACAGAGCAGGATGGCGATGATAATGAAAATAATTCATCACTTCTTGACACAATAACAGGTTTCTTTGCAAGACTTGCAGATTTCTTCAAAAAGATTATTGCATTTATAACCAATCTTTTATCTTAAAGGAAGGAGAGTGTAAAAAAATATGAAAAAATCATATATTTCACCGCAGATAATGTTTGACAGTTTTGAATTAACAGATAGTATTGCAAGCGGTTGCGCTTTCCTCAGCTCCAATTTCCAGCCTTATGAATGTGCTGTGCTGGATAAAGAATTTGGTTATACAATCTTTTCTGATTTTTCAATCTGTGATTCAACACCACCGGGCGGAAATGATTCAATCTGTTATCATATCCCCGTGGCAGACAGTAGCGTCTATACATCATAAAAATTAAAATGTCCGGTTAATGCAAGGAAACAAGCCTTAATTAACCGGACTTTTATTTTTACAAATAATGGTGTATTTTTAATAAAAATGTTGAAATTTGATGATTAGTATTATATAATGACACTATAAACGATTACATAAAAAGGAGATGCTGTAATGGCAGATATTAATATTCCTCAGGAGTTCAGCAACAGAATAAAACGTGTGCTTATCTCTGAAGAAGAAATTGCAGCTGAAATCAAGAAGGTAGGCAAGGAGATAAGCGATTCTTATGACGGACGCCCCATTCTTCTTGTAAGTGTTCTCAAAGGTGCATTTGTATTTATGGCAGACCTCTGCCGTGCAATCACAGTTCCTTGTGAAATAGATTTTATGTGTGCTAAGAGTTATTACAACGGCACATCATCATCAGGCAAAGTCAACATTGTTATGGATCTTGATCACGATATCAGCGAATACCACGTAATTATTGTTGAGGATATTATAGATTCAGGCAGAACTCTCAAAGATATTGTTGCTCTTCTTAACGAGAGAAATCCTCTTTCTCTCAGAGTTGTTACTCTTCTTGACAAACCCTCAAGACATGTTGTTGACTTTGTTGCAGACAGAGTCCTCTTCTCAATTCCCGATTATTTTGTTATCGGTTACGGTCTTGACTGCGGTGAGAAATACAGAAACTTACCTTATATTGCAGAATATGCAGAATAATTCACTGCCATTTGAAATATTTTATAATTATACAGTAATATGAATTTTTATTACACCTCTCTAAAAAAAGAGAGGTGCTTCTTTTCGGCAATTTTTTATAATAATTATTAAAATAAATATAATAAAAATGTCAAATTGTATTGAAAAAAGTAATATAAAGGTATATTATTATATATTATAGTCCGTTATTATATGGTTTTTTCATATATGATGTATAAAAATTATATAAATTGCAAATTTTCGCCTAAAGGAGACTGATAATATGCTTAATTTTACAGGTGCTTACGAAGGAAACGAAAAATATATCTGTATCTGCTGCAGTGATCAGGATAAATATTCTGTAGATCCGGTTATTTCAAGACTTATCAATGACGGATACAGAGTCTGGTTTGCAGATGACAATATCCCTGAATATGAAAAAGCTGATGTCAAAGCAATGCATCTTAACAATTGCGATGTATGCATGGTATTTATCTCAAGTGCATCGTTGGAAGATCAGTTTTTCAGAAAAGAAATCTTTTTTGCAGTAAATAAAAACAAGTCAATTATTACTGTTGTGACAGATGATGCTGAAATCCCTCTCGGTCTTGAAATGCAGTTATCAGGATTCCCGTTTGTTTATAAAAACAAGCTCGATGATGATGCTTTTTATGCAAAACTTTATAACGACAGCAAAATGGCACAGTGCAAGGCTGCTCCTGCAGTAAATGAAGTGTATGATGTTCCCGTTGCGGCTGAAGAAACTGTTGTTGAAGAACCCGTAGCTGAAGCTCAGTCAATTTACTGTACAGCCTGCGGTTCAGAAGTAGACGAAGGACAGAAATTCTGTCTTGTATGCGGTAACAGACTGATTGTTTCTGATGCAGCGCGTCTTGCTGAGGAAGAAAGACGCCGCCTTGAGGCTGAAGAAGCAGCACGTTTTGCTGAAGAAGAAAGATTGCGTCTTGAAGCTGAAGAAGCAGCGCGTCTTGCTGAAGAAGAGAGACTCCGCCTTGAAGCTGAAGAAGCTGAAAGAATTGCCGCAGAAGAAGCTCGTATGAGACTCGAGGCTGAACTTCTTGAAGCTGCACGTCTTGCAGAAGCAGAGAGAATCCGTATTGAGCAGGAAGAAGCAGAACGCATTGCCGAATCAGAAAGACGTCGTATCGCTGAGCTTGAAGCAGAGCGTATTGCAGAGCAGGAAAGACTCAATGCCGAATATAGTGCTCAGATGCTTCAGTTTCAGGATAAAATCTGTGTTGCCTGCGGTGCTGCAATTCCTGCAGGAAACAAGTTCTGTACCAAGTGCGGAAATAAAGTTGCTGATTCAGCACCGTCAGCTCTGAATTTCAATGAAACTCTCAGCGCATTCCCTAAAGAAGATAAAAAGCCTGCTGAGGCAAAATGCCCCTCCTGCGGAAAAATCGTTCCCGCTGAATTTGTATTCTGCAACAAGTGCGGAACACCTATGAACAGTAAAAAAACACCTGTTGTTGCAACTCCGAAAGAAACAGTTTGTACAGCTTGCGGCTCCGTTGTGCCTGACGGTTATAAATTCTGCAATATCTGCGGAACACCTATGAGCAAAGCTCCCGTAATGCCCGTGTCACAACCTGAAGAAAAGGTTGAAAAATTCTGTCTCGGTTGCGGTGCGGTATTGGCAGACGGTCTTAAATTCTGCACAAAGTGCGGTCACAAAGTGGTTGTTCAGGAAGCAGCACCTGAAGTATTTATGAATGTTGCTCCTTCTTATGCCCCTGTTGTAACTCCCGTTGAAACACCGTATGAAGAGACTGCTTGTCTTACTTTTGAAGATGATAATCCCACAGTTATGGCATCAGATGCAGGCTCAGTTCAGAATTTCAGAATTGTGAGAAAAAAGACAGGTGAAAAAGCATTTGTAACTCCCGGAATTTTTGTTCTCGGTCGTTCAGAAACAAGTGCTGACTTTATGATTTCTGATAACCGTTCAATCGGCAGAAAACACGCAACAATTATTTTCAAGCAGGGTAAATATCTTGTTGTTGATAACGAATCTCTCAATAAAACATATCTTAACGGCAAAGAGCTTGTGCCTTCAGAAAGCTATCAGCTTGCAGACGGTGATATCATCAGACTTGCTAACGAAGATTTTGTTTTTGAATCAATTAAGGAGTAATGGATTATGCAGTATTCGGCATATTCAAATGTCGGCGGCAGAGCAAACAATGAAGATTCTCTTGTTATAGAGGAATCTCACGGCTGTGTGCTCTTTGCTGTTGCTGACGGTCTCGGCGGTGTTGAAGCAGGTGAAGTAGCATCAGGAACTGCTGTGGAAGAATTGAAAAATCAGTTTTTGTTTGAACCGCAGTCTTTCGATCTTTCTCAGGCTCTTGTTGCCGCAAATGCAGAAATTCTGAGAATTCAGGAATCTTCTGCAAAAAAAATGAAAACCACAATCACCGCTGTATATATTTCATACGACGGTATTCAGTGTGCTCACGTGGGTGATTCACGTATTTATATGTTCGGCAAGGACGGAATTGTATACCAGAGTGTTGACCACAGCGTATCGCAGATGGCAGTTCTTGCAGGTGAAATCAAGCCCGAAGATATCAGAAATCACGAAGACAGAAATATGCTCACAAAAGCACTTGGTGTAAGTGATAATCTTACGGTTGATGTCAAAAAAATACCTGCGGAGAATGTGAGTGCAATCCTTCTTTGCTCAGACGGTTTCTGGGAATATGTCTATGAAGAAGAAATGATTAAAATTCTTGGTGAAACAGACAATCCCGAAGAATGGATAAATGAAATGAGAACTCTGCTTATGCAGAGAAAACCCGATAAAAACGATAATAACACAGCAATTGCTGTAATTTTATAAAAGAGGTTTTAGATATGGCAAACTGTAAATTCTGTAATGCAAATATACCCGATGATTCAACATTCTGTCCTTTCTGCGGTAAGCAGATGCCACTTGCTCCTGTGCAGAGTGCTCCTGTAAATCAGTCACCTGCGGCTGAAGAAAAACCTCAGCCCAAAAAGAAGAAAAAGAAAGGCGGAATCATTGCCGCAATCATTGCACTTCTTCTTGTTGCAGGTATCGGTGTTACAGGTTTCATCTTTATTGACGAAATCAAGGAACTTCTCGGTATAGAAACAAATATCGATGAAGAAGAGGAAGAAGAGTCAACAGCAGAAGACGAAGACAATGATGACGATTTCAAAGGTGAAGAGGGTGTTTCAACATCTGTCGGAGTTGACGAAGAAACAGAGGTTGCAACAACAGCACCGTATAAAGAACTTGGTAATGATGTAACGTCAGGTAATATTGAAATTGATGGTGTTGTTTATGATTATGAAACTCCTGTCAGTTACTTTATCAGCAATGGCTGGACTATTGATTATGAGGATAGTTTTATGCCTGGTAACTCAGGAGATTATGTGATGTTAAATAAAGGAACAAGCAGCATAGAAGTTTATATTTCAAATGAATCTGCCGATGACGCTCCTCTTGAAAATTGTTTAGTATTTTTTATTTCGGTATGTTCAGATTCATGTTTTGTTCCCGTATCTTTACCGTCAGATGTTGTTCTTGGAGAGGTGAATAATCAGCTCGAATCTTTATTTGGTCCATCATCATACGGAGAAAGGCATTATGTTTATGTCGGTGAAGATTATTCAGTATGTGTTCGTGTTGATGATTATGGATATGTTTATCTGATAGAAATAGAAGATTATCGAGCATAAATTTTATAAAAAGGTGAAAAAATGGCAAACTGTAAATTCTGTAATGCAAATATACCCGATGATTCAACATTCTGTCCTTTCTGCGGAAAGCAGATGCCACTTGCTCCTGTGCAGAGTGCTCCCGTAAATCAGACACCTGCGGCTGAAGAAAAACCTCAGCCCAAAAAGAAGAAAAAGAAAGGCGGAATCATTGCCGCAATCATTGCACTTCTTCTTGTTGCAGGTATCGGTGTGGCAGGTTTCATCTTTATTGACGAAATCAAGGAACTTCTCGGTATAGAAACAGTTGTTGAAAATAATGAAGATTCATCAGATTCCGATGAAGACAAAGATGATGAAGATTTATCAGATCCCGATGAAGACAAAGATGAAGAAGGTGCTTCTGTCAATGTCGGAAATGATGAAGAAACAAAAGTTGTGACAGATGTTGAAACAACAGCTCCCGTTGAAGTCGGACTCGGCAACGATATTCTTGCAAGTGAAATAGAAATCGACGGTGTTGTTTATCAGTTGCCCTGCGAGGTCTCTGATTTTGTTAATAACGGCTGGGACTACAACTCAAACAGCGAGTATGTTGACACCGAATATTACACAGGTATTTATATTACAAAGGGAGATATGACTGTTGACCTTACAATAGCTCCTTCAGCAACTCCCACATTGTATTTCAACGGTACTGTAACTGCTGTGCAGATTTACAGCGGTACCGCATCAGCAGAATTGCCCGGCGGAATCGTTATGGACGCAGTTTATGACGGCACAGACGGCGGAGTCAATTGGGATTCCATTTCTGCTGACGAATATCAGACTTCATATTCACTTGCAAGCGGCAATGTCAATGTTATTGTCAACACAGATTCTGTCAGCGGTAAGGTAACATATATTTATTATTCTGTATCTTAAATTTTTCAGATAAATTAATTTTCGGAGGCTTTGCATATGAATTATTGTTTTTATTGCATGGCACATCTGAATGACGGTGAAACAAACTGTCACAGATGCGGAAAAGCTCAGAATTATATCGCTCCGGCACATCAGCTTGCTTCCGGCACTGTTCTTTGTGACAGATACTATATAGGCTCTGCACTCGGTGAAGGCGGATTCGGTATCACATACATAGGCCGTGACCTTAAACTCGATATGAAGGTTGCGATTAAAGAATATTTCCCCTCA
>JAZTWP010000036.1:0-23804 GCA_045636025.1 Acutalibacteraceae bacterium
AACCGTGATTCAGTAGCTCAGTCGGCAGAGCACCTGCCTTTTAAGCAGGGTGTCCGGGGTTCGAATCCCCGCTGAGTCACCAAAAAACGACAGTCTTCTATTGAAGATTGTCGTTTTTTTTATTCAATCCGAAGGCTTTGTATGTAATCGCTGCAGTCGTATGGCATCACCGTAAGTGTATTTTTTTCAGATTGATTACATACCTTTATGCAAAAGGATTACATACATTACTTTATGATGATTGCATTCCGTCTATGACGGATTACATACAAGGCTTATGCCTTGATTTTTTTATTCATAAGTTGGTTTGTTATTTATATATAAATAAAATCAAAAAAATATAAAAATAATTAATTACAATATTGTTAAAATTGTTGAAATTAATAAATTGTTTTGCTATAATTTACACTAAGAAAATAATTACTTTCCGGAGGTTAAAAATATGTCAAAAATGGATTCAGTAAAGGAATTTTTACAGGTTGCAGCAGACAAGACTGCTAAGTTTATCGCATTTGTTATCAACAAGGCAAAAGAACTTTTTGAAAAGCTCAGGAAGTCAGACAGACGCTCAATAATTCTCATCAGCGTTGCTGCAGTTCTTGTTATCATTCTTTTTGCACTTATCATCAACGGTATTGCAAAGAAAGACAAGAAAGACCCCATCGAATCAGAACAGCCTTCAAATATTGTTGAAATCACAACAGATGCTCCCGATGCAGAGATTCCTGTAAGCAGCAGCGGTTTCTACACAGTAAGCACAGGCGATATCAACAACCTTAACTATCGTCGTGCTCCCGATGCAAGTGCAGAAAAGATCGGCAGCTTCAAAAACGGTGATAAGCTTGAAGTTATTTACGTTTACAACAGCGATTCAACAGGTTCTTCAAGTGGCTGGGGTCTTGTAGAATACAACGGTCAGATCGGCTGGATATCAATGCAGTATCTTGTAAAATAATTTTATTCTTGATTATATACGGGAGGGAAATAAATGTCCGATATAAATAACGAGAATTTAACAGGGCATGAAAACAGCCGCAAAGTCGGCGGTAATAAAAATACACCCGTTGAAAATTCAGAAATTGTCAATGAACCGACAAAGTATGTGAATATTGATGAAGTTCCCGATGTTGATTTGTTCGGCATGAGAAACAGACAGACAACAGTTGAGGAAGAAGTTTCAAAAGACAAAAAGGTAAAATCTGACGAAAAGAAAAAGAAGAAGAAACCCGCAAAAAAGAAAAGACAGAAAAAAGAACATAAGAAAACAAGAAGATTCTTCATTCTTATGTGTTCACTTTTCCTTGTGGGACTTCTCTCTGTTTCTTCAGTAGGCATTTATGTGCTTAAATATATGTCAGACTTTGTTAACGGTCCCGTTGCCATTGACCTTGATGAGTACAAACTCAATCAGAGTCAGACAACAATCCTTTACACACTTGATGACCACGGCAGGGAAGTTGAACTTATAAGACTTCACGGTGAAGAGAACCGTATATGGGTTAATCTTGGTGATATGCCTCAGGACCTTCAGGATGCATTCATTGCTCTTGAGGATATGCGATTCAAAAAACATTCAGGTGTTGACTGGAGAAGAACAATCTCGGTTATGGTTGTTCCTTCCAATCACGGTGAAGGCGGTTCAACAATCACTCAGCAGCTTATCAAGAACCTTACAGGTGAAAGACAGACAACTTTCATCAGAAAGTTCAAGGAAATTCAGAATGCCCTCAATCTCGAGAAGCATTATTCAAAAGAAACAATTCTTGAAGCATATCTCAATACTCTTTACCTTGATGCAGGTTGCTACGGTGTTCAGACAGCATCTGAATATTACTTCGGTAAAGATGTTGACGAGCTTACACTTGCTGAATGTGCATGTATTGCGGCAATCACTCAGGCTCCCAGAGCAAACAATCCTATTCTCAATCCCGAAAAGAATAAGGAAAGACGTGAATTTGCTCTCAGATGTATGCTTGAGCAGGAATATATCACTCAGGAAGAATATGAATCAGCTCTCGAGTATGATTTTATATTCACAACTGATGATGATTATGTTCCCAAGGATGAAGACAAAGACGAAATCACTGATGATATGATCGAAGTTGATGAAAACAACGTAGGTCAGACTCAGGAAAAAGAAGCAGTACAGAGCTACTATGTTGACTATGTTATCGATAAAGTCATCAATGACCTTATGGTAACAAGCGATTATTCATATAATGATGCATGGCGTCTTGTGTATTACGGTGGCTTGAAAATCCACGTTGCCGTTGATACAGAGATTCAGGCAGCAATGGAAGATATGTATTATAACCGTAAAGGATTCCCCGATTCCGTAAACTCCTACGGTGAGGAAGTCCAGTCAAGTATGGTTATTATGGACTACAGCGGCAGAGTGCTCGGTATTGTAGGTCAGGCGGGCGAGAAGCAGGGCGCACGAAGCCTTAACATCGCAACCGATTCAAGACGTCAGCCCGGTTCATCAATCAAGCCTCTCAGCGTTTATTCACTTGCTATTGACAGTAATATGTACACCTGGTCATATCCCAAAGTTCAGAACTACGGTATTATGATCAACGGTGAAAGATGGCCTCTTAACTACGGTGGTGACCCCGGTGCTGAAGACAGATATGAAACACTTCAGCAGGCACTGGCACCTTCACACAATACCGTACCTGCGCAGATTGTCAATAAACTCGGTATTTCAAGGTGTTATAACTGGCTTATTGATAAATTCAAGTTCACTTCACTTGAAGAGGACGATCAGACTTATTCATCAATGGCTGTAGGCGGTATGACACACGGTGTTTACGGAATTGAAATGTGTGCAGCATATTCAACATTCGGTAACGGTGGTGTTTATTATGAGCCCTATTGCTATTACACAGTAACAAACAGCTCAGGCTCAAAGGTTTACCTTACAAGAAATGACTCAGGTGAACAGGTTATGGACAGAAGCACAGCTGACGTTATGAATAAAATGCTTCAGACTGTTGCAACAGCATCAGACGGTACAGCAAGAGCATACAGAGTCACAGGCTTTGATATGTTTGCAAAAACAGGAACCACATCAAACGAAAAAGACCGTTGGTTCATCGGTGGCACACCCTATTATGTCTGCTCCGTATGGATGGGTTACGCAGAACACGCAGAAGAACTTGATTTTTCAACCAACTACTGCGGTCAGCTTTATCAGAATATTATGAACGAGATTCATCAGAATCTTCCTGCAAAGGATTTTGAGTTCAGTGATGAAATCGTTAAAAAATCATATTGTGCAAAGTCAGGTCTTATTGCAAGTTCAAATTGTGCTGTAGGCGGCACAGGCTGGTATAAGACAGATGCAGTTCCCTCAACCTGCACAGCTTGTTCAGGTATGGCAGAAACAACAACACCTCCTGCTGATGGTGACAATGTTGCAGATATCGTTGCGGGAGAATAATTTATGATTATTATGTCAGTTGACTACGGTGATGTCAGAACGGGCGTTGCCGTATGTGATAAAAATGAGATTCTCGCATCTCCTGTTACAGTTGTTACTGAGAGAGATGCAGATGCTCTTGTTGAAAAAATCATAACACTTGCAAAAGAACGAAATGTTCAGATGTTTGTTGTGGGACTTCCCAAAAATATGGACGGATCAGAAGGTTTCAGAGCAGATGCCTGCAAGCAGTTTGCGGCAAATCTTCAGGAAAAGTCAGGTCTCACGGTTGATATGTATGATGAACGTCTTACAACCGTTTCAGCACACAATGCGCTGAATATGACAAACACAAGAGGCAAAAAAAGAAAAGCCGTTGTTGACGCTGTTTCTGCAGTTATGATACTTGATGACTACATGGCATCACGAAAAAGATAGAAAAAAAAGTTCTCTATTAAAATAGAGAACTTTTTTTGATATCTGTTGTTTATATTTGACTTTTAGAATCTTTCAAGTTTTGCTGCAACTCTGAGAATAAGTCTTGCATCAATGCTGTTAACAGTATTGTCTTCATTTACATCGCAAGCGATTTCTGCTTTTGTTGTAAGTTTTTCCAATTTGGCAGCGACACGTAATGCAAGCCTTGCATCTGCAGCATCTATTTCGTTATCTCCGTTTACATCACCTTTTAATTGGCAGTCCGGTATTTCCACATTCAGTGTGATACCTTGTACATTCTCAAAATCCACAGTGAATTGATATGTTCCCAAAGGAAGAGTTTTTAAGTAATCAGCATAAAATGTAATATAACATAAATGCCCCAAAAATCTTAAATTGAAGCAGTCTGAATCAAGAATTTTGTTATCAATTGTAATTTGGTTGAACAATTCTCTTGTGAGAGGGTAATTAATATCCGAAAGAGAAAATGTGATGGATGAACCATTCCATTCTTTTGTTGCAAGTATCAAATTTTCAAGTTCAACTTTATTTTTTGCAACATATAACAAGAGACGTATTGTTATTTCTGTATATGCGGCATCAAAATAGTAATGACCATCGGAAAGGGTATTAAGAAAATCCTCTTTTAGTGTAAGATTTATCATTCCGTCAATATTATCTATGGTATAAAAATTTGCATCGATTTTGCTATTGTTATAAAATAGATATTCAAAATTTTCAAATCGAAGCTGTTCATTTAATGATGAATTGCCGTTTGTGTCTTTTATCACTACATTCGCATTTCCACTACCTTGCCATACATCAAATTTTATGTAATAGTCATCAATTGTACTTTTTGCTGAAGCTGTAACAATCATTGATATATTAATAAACAGGCACAGTAATATTGCTATAATCTTTTTCATTTTATAATGCCTCCTATTTGAATAAATTTTTTAGATTTTATTTTTCAAACCATTGGAATCACATCCTTTATATTTTAAGGATAAACGAAATTTTTTTTATGTCAATATTATTTCTTGGAAAAATATGTTAAAAATAAATAAAAAATAAAAAGAAGAAAAGACTGTTGACGAACTGATAAAATGGTGGTAAAATATATAAGATAAAATTTATGTAAAGGTGATTTTTATGTCAGGACACTCCAAATGGAGTACAATAAAAAGAAAAAAGGAAAAGACCGATAATCAAAGAGCAAAGGTCTTTACCAAAATCGGCAGAGAGATAGCTGTTGCTGTACGTGACGGCGGTCCCGACCCCGCAGGTAACTCAAAGCTTAAGGATATCATTGCAAAGGCTAAAGCTGCAAACGTGCCCAATGATAATATCGAAAGAATTATTAAAAAGGCATCAGGTGACGGTGATTCAGCAAACTACGAAGAGTGCGTATACGAAGGTTACGGCCCCAACGGTATTGCTGTTATTGTTGAAACTCTTACAGATAACAGAAACCGTACAGCAGGCGAAATGCGTCATTATTTCGACAAATACGGTGGAAATATGGGTCAGTCAGGCTCAGTTATGTTTATGTTCAACCGTCAGGGTAACATCGTTATCGAAAAAGACGGTGTAGACGAAGATGCTCTTCTTGAAACAGCTCTTGAAGCAGGTGCAGATGACCTTGTAACAGATGAAGAAGATGTTTTCGAAGTAAGAACACAGCCTAACGACGTTGGTTCTGTAAGTGAAGCACTTGCAGCAGCAGGTTATGTTGCAATTTCTGCAGAAGCAGAATACATTCCCTCAACATACACAAGACTTGATAATCCCGATGATATCAAGAATATGGGTAAAATGCTTGAAATGTTCGAAGATAACGACGACGTTCAGAACGTATGGCATAACTGGGAAAACGAAGAAGATTACGATATGTAATTTCAGAGCCTCCTCCAAGGGGGCTTTTTTGTTAAAAACGGAAGATGAAAGGATGATCCGGTATGAAAAAATCCATAAAAAACATTTTTGTTTCATTATGTTTTATTATGATTGTTTTTGTCTTTATGAGTATATGTGCTGCCGCATCTGATGTAAGTGAAATTTACAGCAGTTACGGTATAACTCTTATAACTAAAGATGATTACCTTATTGCTCCCGGTGTAAAAGAATCATACATCGTTACACAGAATGATGACGGCACAAATCAGACAAAGAGTTATGTGCTTGAAGTTGATCTCAGCAATCCTGAAATCGGCATTCTTACAAGTTACAAGAATTATATGAACAATCTTGCTGCTACTCCCGAATGGGGTATGCAGACTGTCCGTGAGCAGGCTGTAAGTGTTGAAAAATACTATAAAAACGTACAGGGCAATGAGGATTTTGAAGTTGTTGCAGGTGTCAACGGTGACTTTTTCAATATGGGTAACGGTGCACCCACAGGCACACTTGTAATGAACGGTAATTATTATAATATTAACGAAAATTGGCCCTATTTTGCAATTCTTGATGACGGCACACCCATTATTATGGACAGAAGTGACCCCGTTGTTGATAATATTGCTCAGGGGCTCGGTGGTCCTGAAGTTATTGTAAGAAACGGCACATTTGCTCCTGCTGTTGAAACAAGCGGATACGGTGTTGAACAGCATCCCAGAACAGCTGTAGGTATCAAAGCAGACGGAAAAACAATTGTTTTTCTCGTTTCAGACGGCAGACAGGCACCCGTTTCCTGCGGTCAGACATTCCATGAACTTGCGGTTGAAATGATTGCTCTGGGTTGTGTTGATGCCCTTTCTCTTGACGGCGGCGGCTCTGCATCTTTTGTTTCACAGCGTGAAGAAGACACATATCTTCACCTGAGAAGTGTTCCCTCAGACGGTATTGAAAGAACAGTTTCAACAGCAGTTCTTATTTATTCAAATGTAGATACCAATGTATTTTCAGATAAGAATATCTGGGTAGAAAAAGACGGAAAAATCAGTTATTACGGAGCAGACGGCAAGGCTGTGACAGGCACACAGGTTATTGACGGTTATAATTATCTGTTTGATGATAACGGCATTCTTCAGTCATTTGCAATAGTTGACTTTGACGGCAAACTCAAAACAAATATGTGGTACGGTACAAAATATTATCTTGGTGAAGATGGTCTTCCCGTCAGAGGTGCAGAATCTGTCGGCAGTGAAGACTTCACATTCAATTCAGAAACAGGACTTCTTGAAAAGTCATCACTTAAAAATAAATGGTATAGTTGTGATGGTGAAGTATGTTATTTCGATTCGGAAGGTAATCTTGTAAAAGGTACTGTAAAAGTAGGCAAATATTCATACTCATTTGATGAATTCGGCAAACTCTCTTCTTTTGCTCATGTCAAAAAGAATGGTACACTCACAACCAATAAATGGATAGGCGGAATGTATTATGTCGGTGCTGACGGACTCCCCGTCAAAGGTGCGGTAAAACTCAGCGACGGCAAGACATATACTTTTGACAAAACAACAGGTGAGCTTGTAAAAGGTGCATTCTACACAAATAAAGGCTACACTTTCTATTATATCGCAGGTGAAAAACAGCGTGGCTGGCATCAGATAGACGGTTACTGGTATTACTTTGACAGAACATACGGAATGAAAATGGCAACAAAGGAAAACAGTGACACAATGGAATATGATAAGAATAAAACCGACGGTATGTATACAATTTCTTCAACCGATTGTGATTTATACTTTACATTTGACTCTAAAGGCAGACTCATCAGAGGCTCATGGCTTGAAACAGAAAACGGTAAGATTTATTACTGGGGTAACTATGAAAGACTTGTGGGTTGGCAGATTATAGACGGTGTTATCTATTATTTCAATTCAGATACATACGCAGTGACTGGTGAGCAGGTCATTGATGGTGTTACTTATACTTTTGACAGCGAAGGCAGAATTTACGGTAAAAATATGAATATTAAAGTTGACGGCAAGTATTACTATTTTGATGAAAACGGTAAAGTGCTTGAAACTCACATTTCAGATCACGCATATTCAAAGGTTGCCGATAAAGGTTACGCTGCAGCACACGGCAAATCAGGTCTTACAGACGGTGAACATTGCTCTGTATGCAGTTACGTGACAATTGCGCAGAAAGAAATTCCTGCAATTGAACATAATTTTACAATCGTAAAACAGAATCGCACTTGTACCGAAGACGGATATACAATGTATACCTGTGCTTGCGGCTACTCATATAAAGATGATGTAAGTAAAGCAAAAGGTCACATTGAAGATGACTGGATTGTTGTAAAAGACGCAAAACCCGGTGAACCCGGACTTGAACAGAAATCTTGTATGGTATGTGAAGAAGTAATTGAAAGCAGAGAAATCTTTGATTACAGCCTCAAGGGTGATGCAAATGGCGACGGTAAGGTAAATGCCATTGATGCAAGACTTGTCCTCAGAATGGCAGCTCAGATTGATATTGTGCCCGAAAATGCAACAGCATATCTTGATATGAATGCAGACGGCAAAATTAATGCACTTGACGCAAGAATCATTCTTCGAAAATCAGCTCAGCTTGAGTGAGTAAAAAAATACTGACCACCAATTATTGGTGGTCAGATTTTTTTTGTTTTATTCTGTAACTTCAGGCTGATTGCTGAATTCAATTTCCTGTTCTTTGGTGATGTTATAAACAAATGTCATGCTCAGGAAAGCTACAAGTGAGCCGACGAAAAGAAGTATGAAATAGAGCTTCTTTACATCACCGCCGAAGGTGTCGGGCTGAATAGCATTTTCACCTTCATTAAAGCCGATAGCTGCAAGGCCGAGTGATGAAACAGCCTGACCGATACCCTGAGAAAGCTTTCTGAAGAATGAGTAAAGAGCGTAGAGTGTACCTTCCTCGTTCTTTTTTGTCTTTCTGTAGCTCAGTTCAATACAGTCGCCTACAATTGCCCATACACCAATCTGGAATACGCTGTTACCGACATTGAGGAACATCAGTTCAATAACATAAATTATCATACCCGTTGTGTCAGGCTTGATGGGAATAAACAGCATTGCAAGACCTGCAACAGCACTTACAAGCATTGAATATGCAACCGCATTTTTCTTGCCGAATTTCTTTGTTATCTTGCCTATTGTCGCCATAACAACGACCATAGGTGCATAGCTGCCCACCATTGCAATTGCCATATGGTCAGTATCGTTGAAGAAATACTGGAAAACCATATTGTTCAGCGACATTGTGGAGTTAAAAAGCGCAACAGAGGCTACAGTTGCAATTGTTGCACCTACCATAGGTCTGTTTGTGAAGAATGATTTGAATGCTCCGAAAAATGCCTTTGCACCCGTTGCATTGCTGCCTGAAGATGTTGTATTCACGCGTTCAGTTACAAGTTTTGTTGTTCCCCAGAGAACAATCATTGCAATAACAGACAGAACAATAGCAACCAAAAACAGGTTTGAACCGATAAGTGTTGAAACTTCTTTGCCGTCAGGCAATGTTTCTTTGTGATATACAATTTTGGGAAGCACAATCATTACAAGAACACCGGGTACTGCTGCACCGATTGAACGGAATGTGGAAAGTGATGTTCTCTGGTTCATATCACTTGTAATAACAGAGAGAAGTGATCCGTAGGGAACATTTACCATTGTGTATGCAACAGACCACAAACAGTAAGAAATAAGACACCAAGCCACTTTAACAGGATATCCGAAAGCATTGATAGGTGCAAAAACCATAATTGTAAGGCCTACAAGCATTACACCGCCAAGTAATATCCAGGGCATAAATTTGCTTTTTTTACTGATTCGTTTTGTATCAACCATGTTGCCGATAAGAACATCGTTGATAGCATCCCAGAATTTTGAAATGAGGATGATTGCCGCATAGTGCTCAGCTTTTATGCCGATTGTCTGGCAGTAAAAAAGCTGCATATATGTTGCAAGAAGCTGGAATGAGAAACCGCAACCCATATCACCCATTGCGTAACCGAGTTTGTCTCTCATACCAAAAGGACGTATACTGTTATTTTTGTTACTCATAAATCAATTCTCCTTATTCAAATTCTTTTGTTACATCGGTAAGTAAAGAAATTATTTCAATATGCTGAGGACAAACGCTTTCGCACTGACCGCAGCCGATGCAAGCGGAGGGCTTTGCGCTGTCTTTTACAATTTCATTGAAACGTTTTGCTGTCTGCTCATAAGCACCGTAGACGTTACGTCTGTTGAATACTTTGAAAAGTTCGGGAATATTGATATTTGCAGGGCAACCTTCAACACAGTATTTGCAGTTTGTGCAGGGGACAGTGGGCGTTGTGCTGAGAATATCAGAGACCTTTGCAATTGCTTCTTTTTCTTCATTATTCAGAGGCTTGAAATCTGTCATATAACTGAGATTATCACGCATCTGCTGAGTGTCTGACATACCGCTGAGAACAGTAATAACACCGTCAAGGTCTGCGGCAAATCTGATTGCCCATGAAGCGATTGACATATCGGGATTTACAGCTTTGAAAATCTCCTGACTCTTGGGTGTAAGCTCTGCAAGAGCACCGCCTCTTACGGGTTCCATAATAATAATGGGTTTTCCGTGCTTTCTTGCAACTTCATAACATTTTCTTGACTGAACACTTTTGCTTTCCCAGTCATTGTAGTTTATCTGAAGCTGAACAAATTCCTGCTCAGGATGTTTTGTGAGAAGTTCATCAAGAACTTCTGCTGTGTCGTGGAAAGAGAATCCCATATGTTTTACAAGACCTTTTTCCTTCATCTCGGCAACAAAATCCCATGCTCCGAGTTTTTCAAGCTTATCAAGCTTGTCAGCAGAGAGAGAATGATTCAGATAATAGTCAAAATATCCTGCGCCTGTTCTTTCAAGAGATATATCAAAAACTTTCTGAAGGTCTTCTTTTGTTTCGCAGCACCAGATGGGGAGCTTTGATGCAAGCTGAAAACTTTCACGGGGATGACGGCTTACAAGAGCTTCTTTTGCAGCCTTTTCACTTGCACCGTCTTCACCGTAAACATAAGCTGTGTCAAAATAAGTGAAGCCGTTTGCAAGGAATTCATCGACCATTACTTTTGTCTGCTCAATATCGATATCTTTACCTGTCATAGGCAGACGCATAAGACCGAAACCGAGTTTTTTGATTTCTTTGCCAAGATAATCCATATTATTTTCTCCTTTATAAATCAGAATTTGTCGGGCAAGAGAGAAGTGAGAAATGAGGAGTGAGGAGTTTATGAAAGGGTTTCACCACTTACCCCTCGTCGTCGTAAACTTCGTATCAATCGTTTTCGTGCAAGCACGAAAAGTTCATTCACTTCGTTACTTCTCCTCTCCCCAAAAGGCTTACGCCTTTCAGGGCCCCCATTAATAGAGCGTAGCGGAACCAAGTGCGTAGCACTTCTGACACTCCTAACTCCTAACTTCTAACTCCTATCTATTTCGATAAATTATTTCTTGTCCATCTTATCAATAAGCATCTTGTAAGGCATTACCATTCCTTCGTTCATCTTGTTGCCCATTTTTGCTCTCATCTTTTCTGATGAATTCATTGCACCTACAAGATACATAAGCATTGTCATACCTTTTTTCTTCTGGGGGAAGTCATACTGCCCGTGAGATTTGAAGAACTTGTGGTCAGCTTTCATAAGACCTCGCATCTGATAGATAAGATCGCGGAAAATTCTCATTCCGCCTACACCGTAGAAATTCTGAGGCTGTGTGTTTTTGTTTTCAATCGCATATTCAAGTGAATCTGCAAGCTTGTCAATTTCATAGTCGGTGTTTTCTTCGTCAGTTGCAATGCCTGCAAGAATGTTGCCGCCTACCTGCGCTCTGCCTTCAAGAATAGTCTGAAGATTTGTTTCTGCAGAGTATTTACCGCTTATGAGATAGCCTACGGGCATACCGATTGTAACTGTTCTGTGTCCGTTGCAGAACTGACGGTCATCATACATCTTGAAAACAGACCCCATTGAGTGATCTGAAATTTCAAATGCATAGATAATTGCATCTGCAGTCTGAATATCATTTCTCAGGAAATTATCAAATCCGTCTTTATAAACGCAGACACCGTCAGATGCACATCTGAAACAGCCGAGACAACCGCCTTTGAACGGGTATTCTCTTATGTTGATAAGTCTTGTTTTTGCGCCGAGTTTTGCGCTGAAACGGTCAATCATACCGGTAAGCTGAGCGTTACCGTCTTTGATATCTGCAACAATAACAACCTTACCTTTTTTGTCTTCATTGCTGTTTTCAATTGCAGTAGCAGGTACGGGAGTGTGCACATATTTGGGTGTGAGAGACTTTTCGTAGTATTTCTTCTCAACACACCAGAGGAAGTGTTTGAAGAAACTTTCAGCCTCTTTCTGACCTTTTTCTGTTGTAAGGTCTTCCATATCTGCAGAAAGTCCTCTGATATAGTTCATTTCCATATCATTGCAGACATCCTGAATGTAGTTGTGTGCTGTTACATCATAAAAGTGCTTTGATGTAGTGATCTGAGTTGCAATTTTACCTTTTACATCAACATTATGCTCTTTCATCAGCTCAATGAATCTGTGAAGCTGACAGGTTGCAATGAATGTGTAAACGGGATATGAAAAAAGAAGAACATCAGCGGCAGCAATCATTTTTTCCGCTTCGCTGAAATCTCTTTCGATTGCTTTTATTTTCTGACCTACGTGAAGTATTTCAAATTTATGTTCAGGAAATTTTTTCTGAAGATAAAGTGATGTATGAAGTGTGATACTGTAATCACCTTTGGGACTGCCGTTAAGAACAAGGATATTCATTATAAATCTCCTTTTTTTGTTTATCCTATACTATTATACATCAAAAATTTATTATGTCAAATGAATGTTTTGTGTTGGTCAGAATTTCATAAAAAAAGTCCCGAAAAATTTCGGGACTTTTTGTTATCAGAATTTTGTGAGTGTACCTGCATCGTATTCAAATGGTACAAAACCTGCTCCCAGTGCGGGACTGTTTTCTGCAAGGGTGAAATCTCTGTTTGCGGCATCCTTGAAGAGAGGGTTCTCGTAAACTGCATTGTTGTAATAACCTCTTGCTGTCATAATAACGAGAGTATGTCTTTCAAACAACTTTGTTGAATCGCCCGAATAAACATTACCGCCGTTTTTGTAATCCCAGTAAAGGTTGCTGTCGTCAACAAACCAATCTTTCTTAACTGAGTTTTTATACATTACAGTATTATCACCGACAAGAATATTGTTAGTGAGTGTGAGTGAATTGTGGTCTTCATTTTTTGTTATAATGAACTGACCTTCACCGCCAAATGCAAAGATATTGTTTCTTACAATGTTTTCCTTGCCGTAATGCTGATGGAATGTCTGTGAAGAGCAATCGTAAACAAGGTTATTTTCAACTGTCATATAGCTTGAGCCTTCGTCAAGGTAGATACCCCAACCGCCGTAGCCGTAAGCACCTTCGTCACAACCGACATTATAGATTATATTGCCTGAAATGACGGTGTCGGGCTGAATGCCGAGTGTGTAGATACCGCCCATATCTGAAAGCCAGCCGTTGCCGATGTTGTAAATAAGGTTGTCTTTTATCTGAATATTGTTTGTTGAGTTGTCTGTATAGCCCCAGTTCCAGCCTACTGAAACACCTGTGTACCAGCCATCATGAATTTCGTTATTTGAAAGCTCACAATCGATTGCATGTGTGAGAAGAATACCGATAGCGTTATTAAAAATTCTGCCGTAATAGCTGATGTGACAGTCTTTAATATTGATATTCTTTGTTGTTGCGGGAACAACGAAATCACCGTCAATGAATACTGCATTTCCGCCGATTTCATTGAACATACAGCTTGTGATGTTGCAGTTTTCTGATGCTTTATTGAACTTTATTGCTGTGTATGAAATGTTTTCAAAACGGCAATCTGTAAAATTGATACCCTTTGATGCTGAAATATTGAATGCTGCAGGTACTTCGTATGCCGCCTGAGGATGTTCACCGCCAAGTTCTATATTATTATAGAGAGGATGTGATTCGTCAAAGACGTTATTGAAAAAAGCACCGTTAACGGGATTCCAGTCTGAGTTTATGAAATCAATACCCTGAAATGCGATGTTTTCTGCATTGTTGAATGTAAGGAATTGTTCTGTAATACCTGCATAAAGAACGGTGTTGTCAACTGTATCGCCATCTTCGGGGATGTAATAAAGCTTCTGCTCGGATCTGTCAAGATACCATTCACCGGGAAGTGAAAGTGCTTCCTTTACATTTTCAAAAACATAGTTGTCATCAACTCTGAGTGTCATTGCGGTAGGTTTTGTTGTTTCTATTCTGCCTGTTTCAACATCAACAGAATGTAACGGAAGATGTTCATCGCACCAGTAGTGCATGACTTTCACTTCAACATCGCCGATGTTTGCAAAATTGAGAACATTTTCCTTGTGAGCATAAAAAGCAAGACCGTGTGTGAAGAATTCAACATTCCATTCTGAAGGGATTCCTTCATTTGTTGCAGGGTCTGCAATTTTGAAAACATCATTCTTGGGATACTGTGAACGTGCAAGTCTTCTGTTGCCCTTGAAAAGTGAACGGAAATAATCGTCTTCAGAGTTGATTTCAACATCTGTAACAAAAGCATTCACACCGTTGATTTCGGTTTCAGTCCAGTCTGAAATTGCCTTTGCACCTGAGAAGACAACTTCTTCATAAGGATATGAACGATAAAGTACATTCTGCTTATCTTCTGCGGTAAAAGTTGTCTCTTCAATAAAATATGTACCTTCTCTGAACCATACAGTGACCGATTCGCCGTCTTTTGTGTTTGCAAGTTCTTTAGCTCTTGCAAAAGTTTTTACGGGTGCATCGGGAGTACCTGCATTGTTGTCGTCACCGTCGGGTGAAACCATAATATCATTTTCTCCGAAAATAAATTCACCTTCGTCAAATGCTACCTGTTCTTTTGTTTCTGTTTCCGCAAATATACCTTCAACGGGTACTGCAGGATTAAAAATCATAGTAAACCATGTCATAATAGCCGTGAAAAATGCGATAATCTTTGCCATAATTCTCTACCTCAGATCCATTCAAATTCGTGTCCGCCCGCACCGAGTTCAAAATGATATTTAGCAATACCTAAATCCATTTTTGAATAAGGTCCGAACAATGCTTTTGCTTTAACTTTGTTATCATCAACGAGTGTAAAGTGAAACTTCTGCTGATTCATTGCCGTAGGAGCAGTAAGAACAGCGTCCATAGCGTTTTTGAACCAGTCTGGCATTTCACCGTTCACCGTACAAAGTTCATCAAGGGGTTTGTTTTTGTGCTCTCTGCCGTTATGGACACCGTAACCGACAGAAATCACAATCTGGAGTTTTTCACCTTTGTTGCAGGTGTATTTTGTTTTTGATTTGCTGAATGTGAGAGCAACCCAGCAGGTGTTGAGTCCGAGCATCTGACAAAGAAGCACAAGCTCTTCACCGTAATAGCCGATTTCTTCATTTCTGCCGTTTTCGGAACAGATTGAAATGTAGTTTGAACAGCCTGAAAAATGACCGTAAGAAGCCATTGCACCTGTGAAAGCTTCGGGCTCATCTGTTATAAGCTGAATGTTAAGCCCTGTGTTTTCATTGATGTTATCAATTGCATTCTGAATTTCTGCAATTTTTTCAGGTTCAATCGGTTTTTCCTGATAACGTCTGACAGAATGTCTTTCTGCCATAGCCTGCATAATATCCATAAATTAAAACTCCTTTGCCGCTTTGAGTAATATTTCCTGAGAGAAAGAGGGGATTCTTCCCAGACCGTCAGGTCCCACGTTGAGAAGATAATTTACTCCCATTGAATTGAGTCTGTTTCTGCGCTCAATAACAGTTTCTGCAGAAATCCAGTTCTGATCATAATATTTGAATCCCCATGAAGAATTGAGAGTGCCTGCAGTTTCGTACAGACCGTAAGGGGAGTACTTGAAACCGTCAAGACTGTTAGGGTCAATGTCTTCCTGTTTTTCGGGTCTTTCCGAGGGGTATTCATTGTCACCGAGTGAAACGTAGTCGTATGCACCGTTGCCGATTCGTGAATTGATAAGGCAATCAGGCTGATATTCTTTGACAAGGTGATTGAGTTCAAGGCTCTGTGCAGGTGTGATTGTGTGGGGTACATCAAACCAGATAAGACACAAGTCACCGTAATTTGTAAGAATCTCTTTGACCTGAGGTTTGATTTTCTCTTCAAAACAGATGCTGAAATCTTTTTTCTCCCTTTCGGGAAAATCCCAGCTGTTATCCCATGAAACACCTGAACAGCCTGAGAATTTATCATATCCTCCGCCGTGGAAGTGATGCCAGTCAAGCTCCTGAGAATAGTAGAGACCGAATTTCAGACCGTATTTGTAGCAGGCTTCTGCAAGTTCACCCACAACATCTCTTCCGAAAGGTGTTGCATCAACAATGTTGTATTTATCAGCCTTTGAGTGAAACATTGCAAAGCCGTCGTGATGTTTTGAAGTAAAAACAAAATACTTCATACCGCTGTCTTTAGCAAGTTTTATCCATTCATCAGCGCTGAAATAAACGGGATTGAAGCTTTTTGCAAGAAGTTCGTATTCCTTATTCGGAATAGCCATAAAGCTCTGAATCCATTCGGCATAATCGTTGACACGGCGGTTTTTGTATTCGCCTGCAAGAAGGGAATACAGCCCCCAATGTGCCATCATTCCGTATCCGGCATTTCTGAACCATTCTTTATTGTCCATAAATATCACCATTTTTATTATAAAACAGAAATAATAAAAAGGCAAGAAAAATATATGTATATTTATGTTGAAAAATAAGTGTCTTTATAGTATAATAGCTCGCAGTAACTCAGAAAGGAAAATTTTATGTTCGAACAATTGGTATCATCTGTTAACGATGCGTTATACAGTTATATTCTGATTATTATTCTTGTTGTGGGGGGTCTGTATTTCACTTTCCGCACAAAATTTGCACAGTTCAGACTTTTTGGTGAACAAATTAAGGCTGTTACCGAAAAACCGAAGGACGGCAAAGGTGTTTCTTCATTCCAGGCGCTTATGGTATCAACTGCATCACGAGTCGGCACAGGCAATATTATCGGTGTTTCAACAGCACTCTGCCTTGGCGGTTTCGGCTCTGTTTTCTGGATGTGGGTAATTGCAATAATCGGCAGTGCATCTGCTCTTATTGAAAGTACACTAGCTCAGATTTATAAGAAAAAAGGTCCCGACGGTTGTTACGGCGGACCTGCATATTACATTGAGCAGGCACTCCATTGCAGACCTCTTGCAGTTGTATTTTCTGTTTTCCTTATCATTACATACGGATTCGGATTCAATATGCTTGCATCATACAATCTGCAGTCAACATTTTCAGGTTATTCATTCTATGACCTGATAGTGTCTGATATAAAAGTAATGCCATGGATTATCGGTTTTTTCATTGCTGTTGTTGTGGGTTACTGTCTTCTCGGCGGTGGCAAAAGAGTCGTAAAAGTCACAAGTTTTCTTGTACCTGTTATGGGCATTGCTTATGTGCTGATATCACTTCTCATTGTTGTACTTAATATTAAAACTCTGCCTTCTGTATTTGTACAGATTTTTGAAGAAGCGTTTGACCTCAAGGCAATTTTCGGCGGTTTCAGCGGCTCTTGCATAATGTACGGGATCAAGAGAGGTCTTTTCTCAAACGAAGCAGGTGTAGGCTCTGCTCCCAACGCATCAGCATCTGCAGAGGTAAAGCACCCCGTAAAGCAGGGACTTGTTCAGGTGCTTTCAGTGTTTATTGATACTGTGCTTATCTGCTCTGCAACAGCATTTATGTGTATGTGCTCAGGTGTTGAACCTTCAGCAGAAATCTCAGGCGCACCTTATGTGCAGGCAGCACTGTCAACAACACTTGGTAAATTCGGTCCCATTTTTATTACAGTTGCAATGCTTCTTTTTGCATTCACAACACTTCTTGGCAATCTTTATTATGTTGACCAGTGTGTAGCTCATATTCTCAAAAAAGTTCCCTCAAAGAAAGTTCAGAATGCATATCATATTGTTGCTGCAATTGTTATTTTTGTAGGTGCAGGTCTCAGCGCAGATATGCTCTGGAATATTGCAGATATCACAATGGGCGCAATGACACTTATCAATATGCCGGTTATATTCATACTCGGTAAATATGCTGTAAGAGCTGTGAATGACTATGTGAAACAGCGCAAAGAGGGCAAAGATCCCGTCTTTAAGGCAAAGGATATTGACCTTCCCCATAAAACAGATTACTGGAATTAAAAATACAAAACGGAGCGACAGCAAGTCGCTCCGTTTTTGCGTATATAATAAATTTATTGCACAGCAGAAGTTAATTGATATATCGTAGGGGGCGATGATTCATCGCTCGGCACGAATGTGCATTTTCCATAAGGAAAATGGGGCGGCAAAGCCGTTCTGCTACGCAGCGGGCGTTAGATTTACGCTCCTACAAGCTTTATTTTAATTTCTGCGATTATTGTTATATATCAATCTTAACCCCATTCACTTCAACAGCGTCATTTGCGCAGATCATTATGTATTTGACACCGTTTATAATCTGTGTTGAAACAAGGTCTGTTCTTTCGGGGTTGACCTTGATTGAAACGTCCGCCATACTGACTTCAAATTTCTTTGTGTCTACAATTGATTTAGGCTCAAGTTCTGCATTCTTGCCGAATTGTTCTTCAAACTTTTCACCGAATTTATCAATCTTTTCCTCATCAACACCGCAGTATTCGAGAACTGTTTTAAGGTTTGATTTTGAGAGCTTGAGAGGTTCTTCCTGCTTGGTATCCTTGTGATCCTGAACCATTTCCGCAATCTGGTCATGAACACTTCTTACAACCTGAAAATCACATTCGCCCTCAAGAGTTTCGCGCAGACAGCTGTCAAAAGTGTCTTTCTGTTCAGGCGCAGACATAGGCACTTCCACACCGAAAATATTTTTGATGAATGATGGGTGAATATCAGCAATATTTTTTGTGTAGTAAAGTGAGTTGTAGATGTTTGTTGATCTGTCATCAAAGCAGGGGAACATAAAACCGAGTTCGGGATTGCCGAGCATAATCTGTTCTGCAAGTGCACGGAAAGAATTGTCGCTTGAATGGAAGCAGATGCCTGCTTTAAGCGGTTTTACGGGGCATACACAGCATACGAAGTATGAAAATACTTCTGAAGAATCCTGCTTTTCACCGTCTTTTGAATATGAGTAAACATCATAGTTGTCACTTGCGGCAAGAATAATATAGTTGCCGTCAATGCTGATGCTTCCTGCAATTTTTTCAAATAGAGCAGCGAGTGCTTCATCATCTTTAAGCTCAGACTTTTTAAGAGTCATAAGAAGCTTGTGCTCTTCGCTTTCCATAACCTGCTGAGGTGAAAATTCAAGATTCAGAAGATTTGTACCCATTCCGCCTGAAAGAGTCTTTTTCATTATTGAAAGGAGCTTGTCATTTTCATCTTCAGAACAGATTGCAAGTGGCTGTTCAAAAATTTTGACAATCTCACGGTTGTTGTTCACAAAACACGCCTTAACGCTGAAAATGCTGTTTTTATTGGCTCTGAAACGTTTTTTTATTTCTCTTAATTCTTTATCTGTCATATTGATTATCTCCTTTGTATCGAAAAAAACAACAACTTTAAGATAAAGTTGTTTTTATTTACTGTATCTCGGGCAACTGTGTTTGAAATGTTTCACTGAGATATTTTTCAAAAAGACTGAAAAAGCAGGAAAATGCATATTTGTCATCATTGCCGCAGGTGTAAAGGATGTGATTCCACCAACAGGCATATCCGTTTTTATCTTTTATTTTGTTCTCATGATACTACTGAATAAAAGAATGAAAATAAAAGAAATTGTCATCTTCTGAGTGGAAATCAAAAGCATAATACATTCCGAAAATAAAGGTTCTTAAATGAAGCAGTGATTGTGTTCCGAGATAAATAGCCGGTCTTTTTTTCAGCTGTGCAAAAAATTCAAGTTCGTTAAATTTCATATAAAGTTTCTCCGTTATATGTTGTTATGAAAGTAGTAGAGTATCTGTGTGTTTTGTATCAAAATAATATTATATTGTGTAATTGTCATATTTGTCGTATGTAGCCTGTCCGACGGATTCTCTTTCTTTTGTTTTAATGTAAAAGAAATCATCTTCGGAAATAATACTTCTATCAAAGTCGTAATTTTCTTTCAGTTCACCACCGACTGTTTCAATCCATTCTTCAAAATTATCAATGTATATCAGGAGCTCTTCAATGTCGTCAGCAGTTGCTGTACAGAAATATTCTGAGGATTCAAAATCCTTAGCAGTAATTGATTCGTAGGTGTACTTTGCATAGTTGGTATAATCCTGAAAACCGCCTGAAGTGTAAAAAACACGGCTGTTATAGTCAGGTAAGGAAGTGATTATCGGGTCGGATTCAGAACAACCTCCTTAATATATTATAGCATAAAAATAAAATAACCGCAACATATTTATGTTGCGGTATTTCTGGCGGAGAGTCAGGGATTCGAACCCTGGGTGAGTTTCCCCACACAGCATTTCGAGTGCTGCACCTTCGACCACTCGGACAACTCTCCTTGATTGCCAACATATTTTATCAAAGTATCTTTATTTTGTCAATAAAAAGTTGATTATTTGGGGCAGGTGTGATATATTAACATCATACTTGATAAGAGGTGTATTGTAATGAATGACGAAATGCTTATTGAAAAACAGATTTCTTCAAAAAACGTTTTTGACGGAGTACTTCTTCACGTTTATAAAGATGATATTGAACTTCCCAACGGCAATAATGCTGTCAGAGAATATATCAAGCATCAGGGCGCAGTATGTGTTGTCCCTGTTACTGATGAAATGGAAGTTATTGCTGTAAAACAGTACAGATATCCCATCGGCAGAGTTACAATTGAGATTCCTGCAGGCAAACTTGATGCAGGTGAAGAGCCTCTTACTGCAGCAAAAAGAGAGCTCAGCGAAGAAACAGGTGTTGAGTGTGCAGATATCGAATACATCGGCGGGCTGTATCCGTCAGTTGCATATACAGATGAAATTATCCATATGTATGTGGCAAAGAATCTTGTTTTCGGTCAGGCTCATACAGATGATGACGAATTCCTGAATGTGGTAAAAATCCCTCTCAAAGATTTTGTGGATATGGTAATGGACGGCAAGATTCAGGACTCCAAAACAATGGCAGCTATTCTTAAAGTCGGCAGAATGTTTGGTGTATAATGAAAATAATTGGTTATATTGAAACCGATTTCAATACAAAATTCGGTGTGCCGAGACAGAGCGGACTTTGTAACGAGCTTAAAGGCAGAATTGTTTTTGAAAACGAATACAGAGTGGCCGAAGCTTTCAGAGGGCTTGAAGAATTTTCTCATATATGGGTTTTATGGAAATTTTCCGAAGCCGAAAGGGAAGATTGGTCACCCACGGTAAGACCTCCGAGACTTGGCGGTAATAAAAAAATGGGTGTTTTTGCAACTCGTTCACCTTTCAGACCGAATAACATCGGTTTATCCTGCGTAAGACTTGATAAAATAAGTTTTGATGAAAAAGATTCCCCCGTGCTTTATATTTCGGGAATTGATATGATGAACGGCACGCCCGTATATGATATCAAACCTTATGTGCCCGTTGCAGATTGCAGAAGTGATGCGGCAGACGGTTTTACCTCTCAGACGAAAGATTATTCACTTAATGTTTCAGATGAAAATAATCTTCTCTCTGCATTGCCCGAAGAAAAAAGGTCAGGAGCACTCAGAATGCTGTCTCTTGACCCGAGACCGTCATATATAAATGACGAAAAACGCGTCTTTGGTGTGGAATATGCAGGTTTTGATATAAGATTTATCGTTAATGAAAATCAACTCAATATTTCAGAAGTAATACAGATAAAAACTTGAAGGAGTATATATTATGGCAGCAAGTAATCAGGGAGTTAATACTTATCAGTGGACAGTGCAGCAGATAAGAGAAATGCTTTTCAATCCGATGTTCTTGTCATCAAACAGTTTTACATTCAAAAGTGAATTTCCTACATTCAATGGTACTGTAATTCAGTTTTCCCACGGTGTATCTTTTTCATCATGGGGTGAAGATATTCAGATTACAATTACAATAAATCCGAGCAACAACAATTACACAGACGTATTTGTCCGTTCAGAATGCAGTATGCCTACACAGATTGTTGACTGGGGGAAAAATCAGGAAAATCTGAATAAGATTTTTACATATCTCAATCAGTTCGTTCCTGTTACACCCGTTCAGGCACCTGTGGCAGCATTCTGTACAACCTGCGGTACGACATTACCCCCAGGAGCAATGTTCTGTACTGCCTGCGGAATGAAAGTTTAATAAAATAAAAAGCTTGTGAAAGGGATTCTGCCTTGCACAAGTTTTTTGTAATAACAAGGATAAATCAATGAAAACCGTAATCGCTATGCTGAACTCAAAATATATTCACTCATCCCTTGCACCCTGGTGCCTTCTGGCAGGTGTAAGGGCTTATTGTGATAAAAAAATCAGCGCAAAAGTGGTAGAGGGCACAATTAACGAAGATGCAGAGAAGATTGTAAACCGCCTTGTGAGTGAAAATGCAGATATTTACGGTTTTTCATGTTACATATGGAATATTGACTTTGTCAAAAAAATTGCATCTGCCGTAAAAGAGAAGACAGATGCATATATCGTTTTCGGCGGTCCTGAAGTCAGCTTTAATGCGGATGATATTCTTTCTGAAAATGAAGCAGTTGATTTTGTTTTGTCAGGTGAAGGGGAGGAAAGTTTTGCTGCTCTTTGCACCTGCATTGCCGAAAATAAAGATTTATCAGCAGTAAAAGGTCTTTGCTACAGAGAAAACGGAAAAATCATAACAAGTCCTCCTGCCATCTCAGACAAAGAACCTGTGTCACCCTATTGCGAGGAGTATTTTGACTCATTAAACGGCAGAATCGCATATATTGAGGCTTCAAGAGGGTGTCCGTTTTCCTGTGCATTCTGTCTTTCGGGCAGATGCGGAGGTCTTGTTCTTTATGATATTGACAGAGTAAAAAAAGAGATACTTCTTCTTGCAAACAGCGGTGCAAAAACCGTCAAATTCATCGACCGCACATTCAACGCAAAAAAAGACAGAGCAAATGAAATCCTCGAATTTATTATTGATAATTACGGAAGTAAAATTCCATCAGATGTGTGTTTTCATTTTGAAATAGACGGCGGTACGCTTCACGACAGCACTCTTGAAATTCTTCAGAATGCTCCCGTGGGACTCTTTCAGCTTGAAGTCGGACTTCAGAGTTTCAATCCCGATACACTCAGAGCTGTGCATCGAAATCCCGATACAACCAGACTTGAAAATGCAATTACAAAACTGCTGAGCGCCGGCAATATTCATATTCATGCAGACCTTATCGCAGGTCTGCCGTGTGAAAATCTTGAATCTTTCAGACAGAGTTTCAATAAGCTTTATTCACTTAAACCCGATATGTTGCAACTGGGATTCTTAAAACTTCTTCACGGCAGTGAGCTGCGTGAAAAAAGTGAGGACTTCGGCTGTAAATACAGTAAGTCTCCGCCCTATGAGGTTATTTCAACAGACTGCATCTCTGAGGAGGAAATGCGTATTCTGCACCTTGCTGAGGATGCCGTTGACCGTCTTTATAACAGCGGACGCTTCAGGAAAACGCTTGCATATCTTATTGATGAATGCAATGCAGAGCCGTTTGCGGTTTTTGCCTCGTTCGGTGAATTTACTGCAGATAAAGCAAATATTCCGCTTGACGAATATATCGCTTTGGTATATAATTTTTTCGGTGACAAAACCGACAGAATGAGGCTTCGTGACGCCCTTGTGTGCGACAGGCTCAGCTCAAATGCATCGGGTATAATCCCCGAGTGCCTTAAAATTCCCGATGCAAGGCTCAGGCGCATAAAAAAGCATCTTGCAGAGAATATGAGG
>JAZTWP010000037.1:0-16064 GCA_045636025.1 Acutalibacteraceae bacterium
CGTAAACATACCTGTTATCCTTTACGGTATAAACCATAAGCTTTGCAATAGATTTATAGCCTTCGTCAACCATACTCTTTGGAAGAGAATGAGAATAAAATGTTATGGGATATGATGCCTGGCTTACGGTACCAAGGAAAAATTCCGTCTGACCTGCAGGCATTTTGGGTGACTGACCGAGGAATGTATTGAAGTCTACAACCTCAATGGGGTAAATATGAACATATTTTGTAGCATCATTTCCGTCTCTTGTAAGTCTGATGATTTCTATGATTCTGTATTTGCCGGGAGTTTTGATAATATCCTTAATGTCAAGACTAAGATTTACGTTTTTATCAAATGTTCCGCTGTCGCTGTCAGAAGCAGAATAAATAAGATTATTTGTACTGTCAACAACCTGAATTGTGCCTGTGGGTGTATAAACAAACTTCTCTGCCCATCCGGTATTATTTGTAGTCTTGAAGCTGTATTTCTTGCTCATGCCGAGAATAACCTTTTCTTCGGCAGCAGTAATAGTAGCATCTGTACCCTCAAGAGCAGGGCTCTGCTCATTGAAGCCGCCTATACATGCAACACGAAGATCTTCTCTTACAACTTCTGCTGCACCAAAATTAGGAACAGTAGTAAAATCCTGTTCTTCATCACGAAGGAATCCGACAGAACCGGGATAAAGCCTGAATGCGGTACCTGTTAATGCAACCTTGCCATCTACAATACCGTTTTTAAACACAGCTGCATTGTTCTTAAGACTTGCAGAGCTGATTTTTAAATAATCATCTGAAGTATAAGCACCGTCAATTAAAATATTACCCTGATGTGCTACAAGTGCATAAGAGCTCTGGCTACCGTCATCGGTAGTGGTTTCAATAATCAATTCACCCTTGAGTGCAGCCTTTGCAGTGGGACCTGCAAGCTCAAGCACAGTATATGTATGCTTGATTTTCCTGCGGCCGTCTGCAATCATTGTAAAGTCAGCGCCGTCCGTAACACTGAACAGATTTCTGCTCTTACCGCCAATGCTCTCAACGTCAAAATTCTGCTTGAGAGTCAGAACTTTCTTTGATACAACCTCAAAAAAAGGTGTCTCAACGTTATCAAGCAATTTGAGTTTTTCGGTAGGAAAGCTCTTTGCAACGATGTAAAGTGTTCCGTCGTATGCAAGTGCTGCCTGCAATTCACCATAGCCATCAACGATAAGCGGGTCTGCCTCTGTACCCGCTCCTGTTGTGCCTTCAATGACACTTGCTGCACTTGCAGTTAATATGCCTGCAGGTGCAAAAATGCCCATAAGCATAACAAGCGTTAAAAGAATGCTTAAAATTTTCTTTTTCATGGTTTTCGTCTCCTTTAATAAATAAAATGAGCATAATAAAAATATTACCCACTTAATTATATATTAAAAAAAATTTCAGCACATTGTACTTTAGTGCAGAAATACTAAAAAGACGGCAGATTTCTCCGCCGTCTTTTTGTGTTCTGTGCAAGAATTATCCCACTGTGAATACCTTTGCAAGTCCCATATCATCCCAGATGTCATTTGCTTCAACTTCCACGGGAGAATCTGAAATGAGAACATATACGTTTGAAACGCTGACTGTCTGACCTGCTTCAACATCCCTTGAGAATGCAAGGTCTGATTCACTGAGTTCATTTGCCTGACCTTCTTCAAGCTGTATACCGTCCTGGAAAATTCTCAGGTCAACAGCATCGAAAAGATCTGTTGCTTCATCCTTATTGTTTGTGAAATCAAAATAAACTCTGATAAGTTTTGTATCTCTTGTGCCGTCAACAAATTCAGCATTTTTGATTACAAGGTTATGCTGTGCCTGACCTGAGTAATAATCTGTTATCGCACCGCTTTCGGGCCAGCCGTTATTGAAATCGGGAGCTGCGATTTCTTTTACAACTAAAGCTTCAGCGGGAGCACCGGGAAGAGCGGCAAGGTCAAAATCATATGTAATTACGGCATTTTCCTGTCTTTTTGCTGTAAGAGTGAATTTGACTGTTCCTGTTTCTTCTTTAAGAGCAAACTGATAAATGCAACGGATTGTCACACCGGGACGGACATTTCTCTTATGATTACCATATTCGGCAACATCTTCACCGTAGGGTGCATCTGTTTCATCAAGTTCTTCTTCGCCCTGCATGAGAATTACATCATTCTTTTCATCTGTAAAGCTTGTTGTGTAGCTGTCTGCTTTGTTTGTGAAATCAAGGTAAACACGGATAGCCTTTACACCTTCTTCGTCGTCAAAAAGCTCAGCACCTGTGAGAGCTACTGCAAATTTGCCGAGATTGTTATCCCATTCGCCTGATGCTAGAGCAACAGCCTTGGGGGCTTCTGTTGTCGGCTGACCTGCTTCATTGAATGTTGACTGATTTTCACCCGTAGATAGTTCATTTTCATTTGCTTTTTCACCGCAAGCGGCAAAACTCAGAATCATAACAAGAGCCATAAGTAATGCTGTAATTTTCTTCATTTTTAAGATCTCCTTTACTGAAAGAATCCGATGTATTCAATCTGATACATCAATTATATTATAAATCCTTTCTGCAAACAAAACATCGTACTTTAGTGCAAAAAAAGTGCCCCGAAAGGCACTTTCAATATAATTTATTCTGTTTTTTATCGTTAATAACAAGTCCGATTTCACGGGCTCTCACGGCAAGCTCCGTTCTGTTACGGAACCCTGTTTTTTCACGCATATTCTGTATATGTGCTTTTACCGTTCTCAGCGACATATGAAGTTTTTCGGCAATTACTGCATCAGGCTCACCGCCTGTAAGTTCACGCAGCACCTCAAGTTCCCTGTCAGTAAGTTCACTGCTTTTTGCATCACCGAATTTAAGGTCAGGAGTGGTATCAGGGTAAATATTTTCCCCTGCAACAGTTCTGTCAAGCACGGAAATAATTTCTTCGGCATTTGCATTCTTGTACCAGAAGCTGTCAACACCTATATTTTTTGCCCTTTCAATAAAACTGAACTCAGGCTGACTTGTGATGATTATGATTTTAATCTCAGGATGATTTTTTTTGATTTTTTCTGCCGCTTCAAGTCCGTTTGCATCCATTGCAGTACATACATCCATAAGAATAATGTCGATATGATTCGTGATGCAGTAAAACTCCGCCATCGCCGCACTTTCAATTGATTGTGTAAGATGATAGTTTTCACTTTCATTTATATATATTTCAAGAAGTTTTCTTGCCATTGAATCATCTTCAACTATAAGAACATTAAGCATATATATAATCATCCTCCCTCTTATCGGCAATAATTTCAAGTGTAAAACGGGGCTTGGAGGTTACTCGCATTGTGCCGTTCATTCTTTCGACACGCTTACGCAGATTTTTAAGCCCGCCGCCTTCAGTAATTTCACCATCGGGTCGAGTGCCGTCATTTGTAAATCTTACGGAACAGGTATCGGAAGAATTCTTGAAGGCAATATAAAGAGTTTTAGCCCCGGCGTGGCGGACTGCATTTGTAAGTGCCTGAGTTGCCGCAATAACAAAGAGCTTTCTGATTTCATTATTTTCAGGCAATTCACCACTGAGATCAATTGTTATTCCTGCAGAATATGCCGCCTTGAAAAGAACATCAAGAGTGTATTCTTCTTTATTGATTTCACTCCCTGTTTTAAGCACGGATATATTTCTTTTCCACATTTCAACAAGTTCTGAAACATCGGCATTTTTACTGTACATGCTGTGTCTTGTGGCAAGCAGCGCCTGACCGAGACTGTTATGAATTCTCTCTTTTGTTTCAAGACGCTCCCTTGAACGTGTCAGCTCATCAACATTCTCACCGTATTTACGCAGACGTTCATTCATATCTGTCAGAACCTCATTTTTTTCTTTGAGTTTTCCGGTCAGATTATGAAGCTGTGTTATATCTGTGGCTGTAATCTGAATATTTTCTTCATCAAGCATGTTTTTTGCAAACATCCATGTACTCCCGTCGGTAAGTCTGAATTCGGGAGTCTGCCCTGATGAAAGCCGTTTTACATTTTTACTGACTGCACCGTGCGAAAGTGTTTTCCAGAACAAGTCTGCATTCTGAAGTTCAGCATCCGTAATTATATAACAAAGCTCAATCATCACGTGATTATAAAGACGTATTCTGCCGTCGGGATTTGAAAAACATAATCCTGCGGGAAGATTGTCAAAGCTTTCTTTTACGGAGTTACCCGTTATTGACTTTCTTCTTATTTTCAGTTCTTTTATTATAAGAATAATTGTTTCTATACTGAGTATAACAACAGGAATACAGAAGAAAATAACGGAAATATCCATAAACTTTTCTGTTTTTTTATTCAGAGGATCAGAATAAAAGAAATAATCCATCCCTGAAGTGTAAATTATCAGAATAACGGTATTTATTGTACTGAGAATTGCAAGTGATATTTTTGCAGAAAATCTCTTTTCCGACTTTAACAAATATAACAGAAAAAATACCGAAGCGGTGACAACAATAAACATTACGGAAAGAAAACCTATTCTCATTCCGTGTGAAATCTCAAAAAAATCAACCATTTGCCGTCACCGCCCGCTCTGATTCAATAAGGACCGTGACATCTTCATCTTCTGCCGAAATATCACGGACAAAAGGTGATGTCAGAACAGCTTTGAGCATATTGATATCAACATTTCCGTTACATCCTATCTGAAGACGGAGATTAATCCTGTTTTTATTGCAGCTGAAATTCACAAGAAATGCCGTCATATCTTCAAGAAGAAGCTCGGTTGTCATTTCAAAAAGGTCATAAATAAGAACAGCGTGTTCAACAGGCATATTGCAGTCACAATTTCCCGTAAGAGCCACATAAACATTATTTATACTGATATTATCAAGTGATTCACGCAGACAGAATCCGAGTTCTTTTGAATTGATGAAATAATAATCTTCACCAAGAAGCAGAAGATTGCCTCTTCGTTTGATATACGCACTCAGCACACACAGCATGGGGAAAATTTCATTGGCTTTTTCAGGATTTTTCTCAGCTGTGAGAATGAGTTTTTCTGCCTTTTCAAGCTGAACGGAAACATCATGGGCAATACGGTCGTAAAGCCTGTTCTTTTCATCAATACGTGATTTTTTCTCAATGAGTTCATTTTCAGCCCTGAGCAATTCATTATTTTCATTGAGTATTTCCTGAGTTTCTCTGAGTTCATACATAAGTTTCTTGATCTGACTGATATCTTCCTGCCAGAAAACATAACCGCCCGAAATAGGCTTTCCGCATATTCTGATATTACCTATATCAAAAGGATTCTGAACAGCTTTCATCATTACTTTGTTTGAATAAGCCCTTGCATTACCTGAGGAATAATATTGCGTATAGTCTTTATCAACAATTCTTACTGCAATATTTGTCTTTTCAAAAATTTCATTGTATCCCTGATTTGAACGGATAAGACCGCTTCGGATTGAACTTTCGAGCAGCATTATAATCATAAGGCAATCCATCGCAACAAGGTCGCAACCTCTGAATCCGAGATAATATATTATCCAGAAAACGGTTGCCCCCGCAAGTACTATAGCAGGCATTTTCTGAAATGCTTTTGTGCCGGGCACACGACACTTTATAATCATTGTGACAACAAAAACCGCCCCGAGGATTATAAACCATCCGCAGGTAATATAGAACACAAAATTATATGTATAATCATTGTTGTAATAATAAATACCGTTCGGAAAATCAAAGGTAAATCTATGTAAATCGTTTGTGACAATAAGAGCAATAAGTAAAAATGCAGGAATATAAAGCAATCTGCACAGACGGGGTAAACTGTAATCTTCTGTTTTACCGATAAACAAAGCAATAAATACACCGAAAAGAGGTATGAGTATCATCGGTACGTAATAAAAGTACCAAAGATATCGTCCAACGGTGTCAAAATGGCTGACAAAGAACCATTTTATCATACGTATGACAAGCCAGCAACACATAAGACTGCCGACATAAATAAGATAACGGCAAATCTGCTTGTTTATAATTCTGTTTTTAACGGAAACGCACCAGAGTAATACGGCGGAAATTTCAAAAATATTTGTAAAAATACAGAATGCGGCTCTGGACACACCGACGGGAAGCTGTTCGTATAATCTCTCATAAAACAATGCAAGAAAAACAAGCAATACAACTGAAACAAAAATAACCGGGTTCTGTTCCTTTTTTGTCATTATCTCACCACCTTGTATTTTAATATAACATAATCAGACACAAAAATCCATACTTAAAATTCTGCACTTTTGTACAATGAAATCTATTGTATTTTTTGCTATACTGTAATCGGATAATTTTACATATTAAAAGGAGATTTCTGAAATGAGAACAAAATTAACTGCTGTCATACTTATGATTTTTATACTGATTACATTATTCTGCGGATGTAATAATGACACACCTGATGGCATTGAAACCACCAATACAGAAAACACAGAAAATAACACTAAAGAAGAAAATTCTGTTGATTACAATGATGTATATTCAGACATTCTCTCAGATTTTACTTCCCTTTTTGATAACACCGATGCTGATTATGAAGGTACAATGGGTGTAATTGAAATTATAAATCAGAGAGGCAGAAACGAAGCTCTCGACTGCATCGGCTACACAATCAGGGATCTGAACGGTGACAATGTGCCGGAATTCATTGTTGGCTTTATTGATGAAGACAGCAAAGGCAGCGAAATTCTTGCTCTTTATACATATAAAGATAATTCACCCGTGTTTGTTCTTGAAAGCACAACAAGAAGTGCATATTTCCTTATGAATGACGGAAATCTCTTCTATCAGGGATCTGCAGGTGCTTTGTACAGCATTTTTGCTTCATATGCTCTTTCTGAAAAAGCAGAGCTTGTTTGTAATGATTACTGGTTTACTTATGAAAAAGATAAAATTTCTTATGAAATCGGATATTATCACAACACAACAGGAGATTTTGACAAAGCGGTTTCTGAAGAACTCAACATCAGCGAAGATGAATTTTTCAAAAAACAGTCAGATTTGATTTCTGAAAAAGCTGTTATAGAACTCACACCGTTTTCAACTATTGCAGAAAAAGAATTAACAACAGTTACTGAGGATTCAAGAGTTGTGGCTATGTTTTCTGCTGATGCCGAGGCTTTTGACGAATACGCTGTTTTCACAGTTGATGAATCTGAATATTCAACACAAATACTGTTCCTTGCAGAGGGCAAAATTACTGATTTCAACTTCCTTTCACTCTCAATCAAGGATATTGATGAAAACGGCAATATGACCTTTGACACAGAAACTCTTTACTCCCGTGATGTTTTACAGGAGGGCAAGCCTCTTGAGGTTACACTCACATTCTACGGAGATACACCCGCTTACGGTATATCATACAAGGATGCGCATGGTGTAACAAAAAATTACACAGTTACAATCAGCGGTGAGGACGGTGCTGTAATTCTGTCTGAATTTTAAATCATAAGTAAAAGCACACATCCCGATTTTTTCGGGATGTTTTTTTGTCAATTATTCTCTTTTATGCATTTCTTACACATAACATGTCCTTTATCATCCGCAAAAACAGAGCAATCCTGACAGACCATATCTCCACATTTTTCACATCTGTCAAGTTCAAATCTTGCTTCAATATTCGCTCTTTCATATGCATTACGGTGATCAACATAATAAAGCATATTTCTTGCTTCAAGCTCTGCATCCGAAAGGTGTTCTTCATCAGAAAAACCGTTGACAAAATCCGTTACAGGAGTTTTTATTACACTCCCGCAACAATCACAAAAAAATTCAAATTCAAAATGTGTTACTGTTGATTTATCAAGGTATTTCTTTGTTACGGATTTCAACATCTGCTTATCCTCTGCCCGATTAATATATAATTATTATATTTTAACACTTCAGAGAACAAAATAATATTGTTCTTTAGTGCATATTTTTTAATTTTACAATCTTTTTATTTTTTATCAGTTTTTCGTTCGTATTGATACAAGAATATTTACGGCACTTAAAAAGCTCTTTTCTGCCCTGCTCATTTCTTGTGATAACAAGTTCAAATTTACCGCCTGCAGATTTCAGATTCTTTGCAAGAACTGTCGCATTGTCTTTATTGACTCCGATAACAGAAGGACAAGCAAAACTCTGAACATACTTTTTTTGTTTCAAGTTTTGAAAAAACCTTTGTTCCTAAAAGAATATATCTCGGGTCATCAATGGACGAAAAAAAGCCCTGAAACAGCCTTTTCGGGCTGAACCTATGCAGGAACTTCACTCTCGTCAACAATTTCATGTCTTTCTTTACCTCTGACGACAGTTGACCATCTGACTGCAAAAACATTTTTTCTTTTAGGCTTGTGGGCTGATGATTACATAGAAGAATTGCAGAAAATTTATGACGCAGGGCATGAAATCGGCAATCACGGTTATTCTCACAAGGATCTGCCGACTATGAATTATGAAGATATTATGCTCGATATTCAGAAATGCAACGAAATAATCAGAAATATAACAGGTCACTCTCCCACCCTCTTCAGAGCACCGTCAGGAGCATACGACAACAAAACTATTTCCGCCGCTGAGGAACTTGGAATAATTACTATTCAATGGAATGTAGAACCACCGGAAACGGTTGAAAATGGCTGTATATAAGTCTTTCTGAGCCACAAAACTGACGAACGGAGCAGTTTTTTTACTGCTCCGTCTTTGGTTTTGTTATATTCAATATATCAATAAGCTAAATTTACTTTTTTACAATTTTTGAAAAAAAATGCCACAAGAAAACGGATTTTGCCATACACATGCGGCGACCGTTTTCGGTTAGTTCATTGCAGTGCCCGAAGGGCATATTTTTCTTTATATAAACTCAGATTCGTGATGCGTTTTTTGCTTTTAGTCCCAATCTTTATTCATAACAACAAAAGTCATTCTTTCCTGAATGCTCGGGCCACCATGACCTGTGCCGATTCCGCCGTGGTCTGAAGTAACGATAATGAGCCAATCTTCCGTATCATATGTTTCTCTTGATTCGATGGCTTTGATTACTTCGTAGCCGTAAGCATCTTCGGTTCTGAATCCGTTTTTGTAAACAGGGTTGTTGAACGAAAATCCGAAATCATGTCCTGCTGAATCGGTGTTTTCATAAATGATAAACACCAAATCTGCACAGTCCTCACTTGTTACTTCTTCAATTGCTCCTGTATGAATATCTGCTTTATTTTTACGAAGATTAAAATCAATATCTATGTTATTTTCTTCGCAGTATGCTTTTTCATCTTTGTAGGTTGAGTTATCATCAGTAAAGTGACCTTTCCACTTTGTGATGAATGCAGCGTTATCGATAACATCATCTTCAATAAGTGTGGTCATAATCATTTTTGGTTCAACTGTTTTTGTTATTCCGTTACCTGTTATACCGTGCACATCGGACCAGACACCTGTAATCATTGAGCACCAGCCAGGAGCAGTTGAAGTTCCCTGAGTGTTTTCTGCAGGATAATTTACACCACCGCAATAGGTAAGGTTGATTGATGCACCGTTATCAAGCAGGTAATTAATTGCTCCGTTTTCCTGTTTTTCTGCAAGAATATCTGCACGGCAGCCGTCATAACCGATAATAGCCACTTTCTTTTCAGTTTTTCCTTCGGGCAATTCAGATTCAAAATGTTCGTTGATGATATTGTAAACATCAGTCGTCGGGTATGCAGTATCTATTGTGTTTTCGTAGCCAACTAAAGCAACATTCTGTCTGTATAATTCTTCTGTGTCATTTTTGTCTGTATGGTATCTTGTGAAATATAAAGCCAGAGCACCTGCAATAATTCCGAGAATAACAACTACGGAAACAACAATGAGTAAAATCTTTTTCTTGTTTTTCATTTTATTACCTCCAAAAAAAGTGTAAAACTATTTTCCTTTTATAATTTCTTTATCGATTTTGCCTATAAAGATGTTGCATTCACACCATTCAGGTTCAGAATAAGAAGCAAGTAAATATTTAGTTAATGACTCACTTTTGTCACTTCTGAGAATAACTGCATTGTCTGAAAATTTAAGATGCTGATACGAATAAAAAATCAAAGCACCTGAAATGAGGTATGTACCATCAGGAAAATAGATAGTTCCACCATCTTTCAACTCATCAATACAAGCTTGTAAAGCTTTTGTGTCATCGTAAATTCCGTCACCGAAAACATCTTTATTCTGCTTTACATTAATAAATTTCATATCTATCACTCTTTTTATAAAATAGTTATCTCTCTTGCGTTACCTCTGTCTCCACGGTTGGTTACAAACTGAATTGCACCACCAGGTAATCTGCATTCAAAGTCAAAGTGAAGATGTCCCGCAAGAACTGCCTTAATCTGTGGCTCATTGATAACATAATCATAAAACTTTTTTGTAGAAGCGTAAGGCTCTCCTATATCCCCGACAACCTCAGGGTGAGCATCAGTATCGGAACCAAGAACACAGATTTCACCGTTCCAGAATTTATAGCTTTTCTTGTATAGCTCTTTTTCGTATAAAGGAGCGTGCATAAAAAGTATAACCGGATAACCTTTTTCAACTTCTTTTTTTAGAAAATCAAGCTGTTCGTATTCTGCCTGATGAAACGAATCATCAATACCTATAAAATTCACTCCGCCCACTATATGTGAATTATAAAACATACCGTCACAAAGCTCACCGCCCATTATCTCAAGGCTTTTTATTCGATGTGCCATATCTTCTTTTGAACCGTCGTAACGACAGTATTCGTGATTGCCGGCAACAAACAGAACTTTATCGTTTTTCAGAAACTCTCTTGCAAATTCAACACAAGGCTTTGAAATAAAATCTATAAGATCTCCTGAATGAACGATAACATCACAGTTTTTTTCGCCGTATTTCATCAGCTTATTAAGATTACGCACACTTCTTTTCTCGTTACGTGTTTTTCCTTTGTCTATAATATTTTTTGTGTCAGTTTCACAATAAAATGGCAGATGTGAATCTGTGATATGCAGAATTTTTAACGGCTTTTCAAGACCGATTGCTATAGTATTTTTCTTAAGTGTCAACATGCTTTCACCTTATGCATTTGAATTCGTTGTCTGTTCAACAGTTACGGGAGCTTCGTTACTTTCCGCTGCTTTGTTTCCTTCCTCCGCTCTCTGCTTGAGAACCTCCATAACATGAGCGTGCTTTTCGTCGGTAAAATCCCACATAAAAAGATACGGGAGTGCCATCAGTACGTATCCCACAAGATCAAAGCCAATACCGATAAGCATACACTGAACTCTGACATCACTCATATAAAGCACATCCCAATCAGAGGTGAATCCTACACGATAGAACATAAGAGGAATAATGAGGGAAACGAGCGTTGTGATGGGTGTTGTAAACCAAGTGATGATTTTTTGATATTCTTCAAGTCTTTCACCCGAAATATACATCTGATAATCGGTGATTCTGATTTTTGTGTCCTTCTGTGCAATAGCAACTGCAGATTCAAGGAGATTAGCCAGGAACATTGCAAGATAGATTGCAACACCGCAAAGAATATGCATGTTTCCAAGGAAAAGAATGGCAAGAATATACACACCGTTTCTGATTGCGTAGACGACATACTTAAAAATTATAAGCTGCTTGAACTGGAATCTCTTTCTTATCCACGGAGCAAGAAATTCTCCCGGATTGCCTGAAATTTTAAAAAGTATTTCACAAAGCGAGAAGATAAGTCCTGTTTCACGCCAGGTATAAATGAGAAGGACTGTTTTCATATCGAGCATGCCGTTGCCGAGAGCGTCAAGCAAGGTTGCAATCTGGTCAATCCAAAGATATTTGTTTTTGAAGATACCTGAAACGCAGTGCCAGAATGAAAGATATTCCCTATTTTCGACGGGAGGCATCGGAATTCTTTCCTTGATATTGCGAAGTCCTATAAACATAACTCCAGATGATGCAACAAAAAATATTGGGAGAAGGTATCTGAACATTCCAATATTCTTGATGCCGTCAAGGAACATTACGCCTGCGAGAGTCGGAAGAATAAAATTTACGATATTCTGAACAAAATGGCTGATTTTGACAGGGAACGAACGTACATACAGTCTTTCTTGCGGGTTGGGGCTGATATTATCTGCAACAGACTGTGTAAAGCCGACGTAATTGAATATTGTGTAAAGCTGGAAAAGAAGATAAAGAGTGCACACTCTGTCTGTAAGCGGAAGCTCGTAAAGCGGAAGAGTACAGATAAGAACAACAACAATCAGGCACTGAATAACATTTGCATATGCGAAAATTTTGTATCTGCCGAGCTTTTTGAGGAGCTTCTTTCTTATAAGGATGTTTCTGAAACCGCTCCAACCGTTTGTAAGGAAATGAGCACCGAAAATTTTGAAGAGATTGAAACTGTTGATGCCTTTCCAACGGGTGTCTATGATATTGGCAACGCTGTCGGGAAGAATAAAGGAGAAATCAAATATAAGCATCAATAAACCCAAAGCAGCAAAGGTCAGATACACCGCATTATATTTCCGTTCAATTTTCGGGGGAAGAAAACCTAAATTTGCATCAACACCCATGGTCAGAAAATTCCAGAAATAAGTTGATGCAATGAAAAATACATTTATTGCACTGAATGTAAGGAGCGGAATTTCGTAGTAATATGCAATCAGATAACATCCCGTACCGAAGGTAAGGAAGCTCTTAAGATAATTCAGGGTATAATCACCGCCGACTGCGGCAAAAATAGAAAAATATTCTTTATACGGGACATGCTTGCCCTCGCCGGGAGTGTGCCAGTACTTTTTCATTTCCTGAAAAATATTCATTTTTTCTTTGCTTTGTGATTTTGCCATCAGCTTTCAGCTCCTTCCTTGATAAATTCATTGTTTCTTGCAACTGCTTCGTCACGAGTCTTGCCGTACTGTGCCTCGGGTGCAACATTTACGACAACCTTTTGGATGTTTTTAGGAAGCCAGCTATCACCAAATGTTATCTGATCTTCACGTTCAGCTTCCATATAAAACTCTTTGAGATTTGAGCAGGAATAGAATGCAAAACTGTCTATTTCTTTAACAGATTCAGGGATATACATTACATATTTCATCCCCTGACAATAACTGAATGCATCGCCGCCGATTTTTTCAAGACCGTCGGGAAGAGTAACAAGGCTGATTTTTTTACAATTAAAAAATGCCATATCACCGATTTCTTTAAGCGTTGAGGGTATATTCACTTCTGTAAGTGTTTCATTTTTATAAAACGCACACGCACCTATTCTTTCAACACCTTCGGGAATTGTATATGAAGTTTCTACCTTTTTGATAGGATAGACAATAAGCTTTTTCATATCCTTGGTGTAAAGCACACCGTCAACATCTGTATAATACTCGTTTTCTTCGTCAACCTCTATTGCTTTGAGTTCTTTGCAATAAAAGAATGATGTTTCGTCTATGTATTTCACATCTTTACCGATATAAATAACTTCAACATATTCATCGGTATTCATTGTGAATTTACCGACTGCCGAAACGGGCTTAGTTTCGTCGGAATTATTGCCGTCTGCATCACGGACAAAGTCAATATAAACTTCTTTTGTGTTGTTGTTACCGTTAAAGCCAAATAAAACCCAACCTTCATTACCGGGAATCTCCGCTATTTCTGTCTGATATTCATATTCAAACGGTGCTCTTGCCATTGAGATAAATGAAATGGTAACAGATGCGGCTATAAAAACCACAAGAACAATGATAAATGTTGCCTTTTGCCATGTTTTCATTTTAATCACTCCTTAAATAAGTTCGGATGTATGCGGAACTTTTGAAATTCGAGGTGCAGCACCTGTAAGATGAGAAATATCACGATATGCGGGAATTGAACTGTCGTTAAAAATTCCATCGGGAATTTGTGAAGTCCATCCATTTTCATCAAATTCAGGAGCTTTGATTCCGAATGAATAAAGAACAATCGCTGCAAGATCTCTGATATTCATTTCTTCAATCTCAGTATTGTTAATACCTTTGCCAGTCGCCGCAAAGGTTACATATTTTTCACCGTCTGACCATCCGCCATGGCTTCCACCCTCGCCGTTTCCGGGATTTGTTCCGCCGTGGTCAGCTATGACGATAAAAAGAGAGTCATCAATTATACCTGCATCTTCTGCTGCTGAGTAAACATCGTTTATAAGCTTGTCAACTTCGTGCAAGCGCTGAAGATGTTCGAGTGTACCGTAGCCGTATTTATGACCTGCCCCATCAACACTGTCAAACTGAATAAAAAGGAAGTCAGGCTTCTTGCTGCGGATATAATCACATATAATCGGAGTAAGTTTGTCATCATTTGCTGTATCGTGAGAAACACCAAGATTGTTTTCAACAATTCCGTAGGTAATGGGATTCCAATCACAATAGGAACCGAGTTCGGCTTCGGGATAAGCATCTTTAATCCGACGGAAAAGCGAAGGGAATGCTGAATCTGTGGGATAGAGAGTTGAGCTTACAATGCCGTTAGTCAGTTTATGTATTTCAGGACCGACTCCAAGGAGCATTGAACCCCAGCATTCTGCACTGATTGAAGGTCTTGAAGATAACGCATTATATGTAACAGCTCCGTTTGCAAAAATGCGGTCAAAATTCGGTGTATCGGCGTCTTTGATAAACGAGCCTGCCCCGTCAATTCCGACAACAATTATATGAGAGTTTTTTCTGTCCATATTATCACTCCAATATTAAATATTGTTTTTTATTATGTCTGCATTTTATTATAATATAACATTTTGTATAATACAATATAATTTTTTTACATTTTTTTTGTATTTTTTGCTAGCATTTTTATATTTCAGAATTTTCCTATATTGGTTTTCAGTTTAATTCTCAAAGAAGAAACAAATGCACATATAGTAGTCGGTAAGAAACTAATCTTATAAACAAACAATCAAGCAGGGGATCACTCCCCTGCTTGATTGTTTGTTTAGTTAATCTTAACACCTTTATCAGCATATAAATTACAGAGGTGTTTAATGAAAATTATGTCCGTAAAACTAAAATCGGTTATTATAACAGGTTTTGTGCTGTTGATTGTTGTATTCGGAATATTGCTGACGGCACACACACTGTCTGATGTAGTTTCGGGTGAGGCGAGAATGATACCCATTTACAATGTTGATACGCCTGAAAACAAGGTTGCGGTGACTTTTAACTGTGCCGTTGGTAATTCGGATATTGACAGTATTCTTGCAATTCTTGACAATTACAATGTCAAGGCAACATTTTTTCTCCTTGGCTCATGGGCTGATGATTACACAGAAGAAGTGCAGAAAATTTATGTCGCAAGGCATGAGATAGGCAATCATTCATACTCACACAAAGATATGCCGTCACTAAGCTATGAAAAAATTGTGCTTGATATTCAGAAATGCAATGAAACAGTCAGAAATATCACGGGACACTCTCCCACCCTTTTCAGAACACCGTCAGGAGCATACGATAACAAAACCATCTCCGCCGCTGAAAACCTCGGTATGATGACAATACAGTGGGATGTGGAACCACCGGTAACGGTTGAAACCTGCTATTTACAGGGATTTCAGATATACTAAAACTAAAAAACGGAGCAGAATCGACAAAAACAATACGATAATATTTCACAAATAGTTTTTTATTTTGTTATTGTGATATCAATCTACATATGTTAAAATTAATATAAATATGTTAAAATCCGAGGTAATTCTATGCAATTTGGATTCACCACAACAACTTTCAGAAACATCAGAGATATTAAGAAAATTGTTAAAATTGCCGTAGATGCAGGAGTTGACTGTATCGAATGGGGCGGAGATATTCACGTTAAAGATGTTGAAACAGCTTTACATGTAAAGCAACTATGTGATGATGCAGGTATTGCTATCAGCTCATACGGAAGCTATTACCGTATCGGCAGCAAAAAAACAGAAGAATGGAAGAATATCTGTGAAATAGCATCTGCTATGAAAGCGTCCTCAGTGCGTGTATGGCTCGGAAAGACCGACAGCGAAAAAACTGATGAGACTACATATAAAACAATTGTTGAAGATGCAAAAAACATCTGCAATA
>JAZTWP010000038.1:0-45282 GCA_045636025.1 Acutalibacteraceae bacterium
TGTTGAAGTAAGAAGTAATAGGTAATAGTGAATAGGTGTGGAGGGGCTTTGCCCCTTACCCCATTATAATCGGGTGCGGGTGTCCCGCCATAACTTCTTCACTCTTACTTCTTACCTATTACTTAAACAATAATTTAGCAAAGCTAAATTATTGTTTACAAATCATCCGCATCCTGCACCGGTTCTTCGTCTTCGCTGTCTGTTCCCGAGTAGCTGCCGAGGACATCGCTGACAATGCCGTTATCGCTGATGCTGTTCCAGATTTTTCTCTGTTCCTCGGGGTAATGTTTTCTGCCTTTTCTTCCGTTTTTGTCATAAGTTTCCATAGTGAAATCTCCTTTCGGTATCAGTATTGCCGGGTTTCATTTTTTTATTACTTTGTGTCTTGTTTTATTGACATTTTACGTTTTTCGGTGTATAATAAACAAACAGTAAAAAACAGTACTATTATGTAGTGTTTCTGTGCAAAATTTATATATACAAAAGATACTTTTTTGTTGTTTTGACGAAAATTTGTTAATTTTGTTTTAACGATTGACAAAAGTGTCTTGTTGGAGTATTATTAGCATAGTAATGGAGGAGAATCTCCGTGTGTTTGAATCTTTTAATCTGAAAGGATTGTTTAGTTATGAAAAAAATTATGGCAGTACTCGTTGCTCTTGTTCTTGCTTTCTCTTTCTCAGTAACATCATTTGCTGCTGAAACAGAATCAGGCGAAATAAGCGGTGCATTCGCAGACTTTGACCCCGCATCATTCATGGATATGTTTGCAGGTATGGATATGAGCGCTATCACAGGTGCTCTTGACGGTATGGATCTCGGTGCTATCACAGGCCTCTTCGAAGGTATGGACGTTAGCATGATCACAAACCTCCTCGGTGATATGGATCTCAGCGGTATCACAGATATCCTCGGTGGTCTTGACATCGGTTCACTCATCGGCGGTCTCGGCGGTTCAGGCAGTGATGCTCCCGCAGACGACACAACAACTCAGGCTCCCACAACTCAGGCTCCTGCAGGTGACAATGATGTTGACGCTCCCACAGAAGCTCCCACAGAAGCTCCCGCAGGTGACAACAACACAGGTGATATCCCTCAGACAGGTGACAACGGTATGGTAGCATCTTTCGCAGTTTGCGCTATCGCAGCAGGTGCTTTCATCGTTCTCAGCAAGAAAAAGGAAGCTTAATCAAATAAGTAAACTCAGGCGGTGATTTTATATCACCGCTTTTTTCATTTTGTACGCATTTTGCGTTGCATAATTATTCTTCATACGGCACAAAATAGAATCATCAAATCAAAGTGAGGTAAAATTATGACTGATGATAAAGAAAATGTGACCGATATGAATTCTAAAATGAAAAAATATGTCCTTGCTCTCGGTACCTGTATGGTAATTTTTGCCGTGCTGGCGGTGGCGGTGTCTGACAATGCAAAAACCAATACTCAGCCCACAACTCTTCCCGTGCCTGAAACTCAGACAAAAGGTGTGGAAGCGCAGGCGGAAAACGAGCCTGATACAAGGGATAAAATCACAATTATTGTGCCTGCAACACAGCTTACACAGCAGACGGTTGTCACAACTCAGGGCACAACAGAGAGTACAACAAAAGGTGCTCCCGTGTCTTATTCTCTGCCCCTTGGCACAGATATCGGCAATGATTACAGTCAGGGCATTCCCGTTTATAACGAGGCTCTTGCGGACTGGCGCACTCACAACGGAGTCGATTTCAGGGGCGAATACGGTGACAGCGTCAAGTGTATTGCAGACGGCATTGTGAAAGAAATCAGAGAAGATCCCGTTATGGGCGGAGTGATTGTTGTGGAGCACGGAGGCGGTGTTGAGTCAACCTACTGCGGTGTGATTGCTTCAGACGATATTGCAGAGGATATTTTTGTTGCTGAAAATGATATGCTCGGTACCCTCAGCAGTATTCCCTCCGAGAATGCAGAGGGTTTCCCTCATCTTCACCTTGAAATAACCGTCAACGGCAAAATTCAGGACCCCCTTGAGATTATGGGGAGAAATTGATAATTCGTAATGCGTAATTGTTTTGTGCAAACCTGTAGGGGCGTTAATCTAACGCCCGATTTGTCGAAGACAAATAACGATTGAAAATCGTTCAATTGCATAAATTGATTAATTGAAACACCTAGGGTGGTTGCACTTCGTGCCGGGCGATGATTCATCGCCCCTACGGTTTTTTGTTGGAATTAAGCTTATGTTTGTAGGGGCGTTAACCTAACGCCCGATTGTGAGCGAAGCGAACAATAACGGCTTTGCCGTTGCTTTTTCCTGCGGAAAAACACACTTCGTGTGCGGGCGATGAATCATCGCCCCTACTGCCATGTCAATCAATTTCTGCTTTGCGATGCCCTTTTCAATTTATTTTTAATAATTTTATTATATATATTATTTGACATAATCTCTATAATATATTATAATAACTATATATGCGAAAAAGGGGAGGCGGTTGCCGTGTTAAAAAGAATTTCTGCAATATTTTTGTGCATCGTTCTTGCGGTGCCGTTTTTTGCGTTTTCCTCTTTTGCAGAGGGCACTTTTTCCGTCGGCTCATACCTTGTGGCAGATAAAAAAGGTGCAATGATTTATCCGTCACCCGAGGCAACTCTTGACTACAACGCAATTGCTCCGGAGGGTGCATATCTCAACGTCATCAGTATTAAGGGTAATTTCGGCTACACCACATACAATGCGGTTTACGGCTGGATAGACCTTACAGACGGCACTCAATACGTCAGCAGTAAACCTGCCGTGACAGACAAAAACAAAATCGAGGGTGCAAAGGGTATTAAAGTCACCTGTCTTCCGTCAGTAACGGAGTTTGTTGAGGGTGAAGACAGCGCAGATATCAGCGGTCTTGAAGTTTCACTTGTTTTCAATGACGATAAAAGCTCCACAATGCCCGTAAAAGGCTATACGGTGGCATTCCCCGACCTTGACACATACGGCAGAAAAGAAGTTGCAATCTACTATGGCGGTTTCAGCACAACTTATATGATAAATGTTGTCAAAGTCCCCGTTACGGGAATCGTCATCACAAGACCTTTTAAGACAACTTTCATCGAGGGCGAAGCTGTAAGCTTTGAGGGACTTGAAGTTTCAGCCTATTTCAGCGACGGCAGAGATTCAGGCGCAGGCATAAAGCTTTCTCCCGAAGAATACACCTTAAGCGGTGTTACAGAGGGTACAACCACTCTGGGGCCGGGTACATATCCCGTTATAATCACTTACAAATATCCCGAAATCACAGCAAGCTTCAATATTTACGTTTCAGGCAAAACGGTCAAGACCCTTAAACTGCAGAAACTTCCCCCGGCTCTTGTGCTTTATCAGGGTCAGAAATTCAATAATGATGATTTCGAGCTTGTGGCAACTTATGACAACGGCGCAAGCGAAAAAATAACCGATTTTGACATTCAGTGTGACAATATGCAACTCGGTCTTCACACAGCCCGTATTTATTATATGGACAGATACGTGGCATTTGAGTATGAAGTCAGAGAGCTTCAGCAGACGGGTATCGCAGTCGGTGATGCTTCAAATGTAGGCAGCTATGCAGGTGATGCACCTGACTTCAGCAGACTGAAAGTCTATAACGTCTACAACAGCGGTGAGAAGAAGCTGACAGAAGATTATGAGCTTTATCACGAAATAGACATAAACACCATCGGCAAATACAAAGTCACCGTAACTCAGGGTGAATACACAGCCGAATTCGAATACACCGTAGCAAAGAGAGCAGAAATCCGTGCAGGTGACGTTGATTTCAACGGCAAAGTCAATGCAATCGATGCAAGACTCGCTCTCAGATGCTCTGCGCAGATAGAAAAACTTTCAGAAGATGCATTCTTTGCTGCAGACGTTGACATTGACGGCAAAGTAACAGCACTTGATGCAAGAAGAATTCTTCGTGTTTCAGCGGGATTGGATGTGCTATGATGACAAAGAAACAGATTGCACTCCTTGCCGTAGAGGCACTTAAAAAAGATTATCCCGATGCGATATGTTCACTTGTGGCAGGTAATCCCTTTGAGCTTCTCATTGCCACACGACTCTCTGCACAATGCACAGATGCAAGAGTCAATCTTGTGACTCCCGCACTTTTTGAAAAATACAAAACCCTTGAGGATTATGCCTCAGCTGATGTGAAAGACATTGAAGAAATCATTCATTCCTGCGGCTTTTTCAGGCAGAAGTCAAAGGATATCATCGAGATGGCAAAAAAAATCATCTCCGATTATAATTCGGTCGTGCCCGACACAATAGAGGAGCTTACAACTCTTTCAGGTGTGGGCAGAAAAACCGCTAACCTCATCTGCGGTGATGTTTACGGCAAACCTGCCGTTGTTGCAGACACGCATCTTATCCGCATTTCAAACAGACTCGGTCTTGTGGCAACAAAAGACCCCTACAAGGTTGAAATTGAGCTTAAAAAACTCCTTCCGCCCGAAGAGAGCAACGATTTCTGCCACAGAGCCGTGCTTCACGGCAGAGCTGTCTGTGATGCAAGAAAACCGAAATGCGATGTATGTTCTATGTCGCAATTCTGCAAAAAGAAAATCTGATATTACATATATTGAAAGGACTAATTTATAATGTCATTACTTACAAAACTTTTTGGAGATGATTCCAAAAGAGAACTTAAAAGAGTTTTTCCCATAAGGGATAAAGTTCTCGCTCTTGAGGAGGAGTACAGCAAACTCACAGATGCTGAACTTCAGGCAAAAACTCCCGAATTCAAAGAAAGACTTGCAAACGGTGAAACACTTGATAATATCCTTCCCGAAGCATATGCAACCTGCCGTGAAGCTTCATGGCGAGTTCTGGGTATGAAACACTTCCCCGTACAGGTGCTCGGCGGTATTGTTCTTCATCAGGGCAGAATTGCCGAAATGAGAACAGGTGAAGGTAAAACTCTTGTGGCAACACTTCCCGCATACCTCAACGCTCTTGAGGGCAAGGGTGTTCACATCGTTACTGTCAACGACTACCTTGCACGTCGTGACTCAGAGTGGATGGGTAAAGTTTTCCGCTTTATGGGTCTTACTGTAGGTCTTATCGTTCAGGGTGCTCAGAATGAAGAGAAGAGAGCTGCTTACGCTGCAGATATCACTTACGGTACAAACAACGAAATGGGCTTTGACTACCTTCGTGACAATATGGTCGCTTATAAGGAACTCAGAGTGCAGAGAGGTCATAATTTTGCCGTTGTTGACGAAGTTGACTCAATCCTTATCGACGAAGCTAGAACACCTCTTATCATTTCAGGCAGAGGCGACAAGTCTTCTGACCTTTACAAGACTGCAAACGATTTTGTAAAGACTCTCAGCGAAAAGCGTATCAAAGAGCTTGAAGCAAAGCAGGATATCGAAGACGTTGCAGACAATTCTGTTGACTATATCGTTGATGAAAAGGCAAGAACAGCCACATTCACAAAAACAGGTATCGAAAAGGCTGAAAAGTGGTTCAATCTTGAAAACCTTATGGATGCGGAAAACCTTACACTTCAGCATCATCTTCAGCAGGCTCTCAAGGCTAAGGGCGTTATGAAGCGTGACGTTGACTACGTTGTAAAAGACGGTCAGATTTTCATTGTTGACGAGTTCACAGGCCGTATTATGATAGGCAGACGTTACAACGAAGGTCTTCACCAGGCTATCGAAGCTAAAGAAGGCGTAAACGTCCGTTCAGAGTCAAAGACTCTTGCAACAATCACATTCCAGAACTATTTCAGACTCTATAAAAAACTCTCAGGTATGACAGGTACCGCTATGACTGAGAAAGATGAATTCCAGTCAATCTATTCTCTTGACGTTATCGAGATTCCCACAAACAAACCCATGGTAAGAAACGATCTTCCCGACGTTCTTTACAAAACAGAGAACGCAAAGTTTGCGGCTATCATCGACCTTATCAAGGAATGCCACGAAAAGGGTCAGCCCGTACTCGTGGGTACTGTAAGTATCGAGAAGTCAGAGCAGTTCAGCAAAGTCCTCAAGAGAAGCGGCATTGCTCATAACGTGCTCAATGCAAAATATCACGAAAAAGAAGCAGAAATCATTGCTCAGGCAGGTAAGCTCGGTGCTGTTACAATCGCAACAAATATGGCAGGCCGAGGCACCGATATTCTTCTGGGCGGTAACGCAGAATACCTTGCAAAATCAGAAATGAGAAAAATGGAAGGTATGACAGAGGAGCTTATCGCAGAAGCAACAGGTTTTGCAGAAACAGATAACGAAGAAATCCTTGAAGCAAGACGCATTTATGCAGAGCTTGAAGCAAAGTACAAATCTGCAATTGCAGGCGAAGCTGAAGCTGTAAGACAGGCTGGCGGTCTCTTCATTATCGGTACAACAAGACACGAATCAAGACGAATCGACAACCAGCTCAGAGGTCGTTCAGGCCGTCAGGGTGACCCCGGTACAAGCCGTTTCTTCCTCTCAGCAGAAGACGAACTCATCAGACTCTTCGGCGGTGACAGATTCTCAAGAATTCTTGATGCATTCAAGAGCATAGGCGATATGCCTCTTGATATGAAGATGTTCTCAAAGTCAATCGAAAGTGCTCAGACAAAGGTTGAAAGCAACCACTTCGCAATGCGTAAAAACGTCCTCAAGTACGACGACGTTATGAACACTCAGCGTGAAATCATCTACAAGCAGAGAAATCAGGTGCTTGACGGTGTTGACCTTGATGCAACAATCCGTAAGATGATTATTGACAGCCTTTCAGATGCAGTTGATTTCTACTGCCCCTCTTCAAACAATCACAAAGACTGGAACATCACAGGTCTTAAGACAAAGTATAAGTGGCTCCTTGGCGAAGATGAGCTTGTGAGCGAATCAGACAGCGGTGCAATCTACGATCAGCTTGTTGATATCGCAGAAACAAAACTTGCTTCTCAGAGAGAAAAATACGGTGAAGAACTCTTCAAGGCTCTTCAGCATAAAGCTCTTATCGAAAACGTTGATATGAGATGGATGGATCACATCGACGCTATGGATCAGCTCAAGAGAGGTGTAAGCCTTAAAGCATACGGTCAGCAGGATCCCGTTATCGCATTCAGAAACGAAGGTTCTGATATGTTCGATGAAATGATCACAAACATCCGTGAAGGCACAGTTCAGTTCGTTCTCTGCGCTGTTCTCAGAAGTGAAGAAGACGTAAAACGTGAACAGAAAATGAAACCCACCACAACAAACAGCGGTGACGGCACAGAAAAGAACCGCCCCGTTAAAAAGGGTGAAAAAGTGGGCAGAAATGACCCCTGTCCCTGCGGCAGCGGACTCAAATACAAAAAGTGCTGCGGCAAAAACGCATAAAACATAAAGCTCCGACTAACCTCGGAGCTTTTTTATTTGAAAATTTGCTCAGACTTGCAGATATGGTAGTAGGGGCGATGATTCATCGCCCGGCACGAAGTGCAAACACCGAAGGTGTTTCAATAAACTGAAAACCGAGGAATTGAACGGTGTTCCACCGTTATTGCTTCATTACATTCCGCAATCGGGCGTTGGGTCAACGCCCCTACAGGCTTTATACAAACTATTATCTGTTATCTCAATATTGTCGCCTTGGCGGTAATTACTTTTTCGATAAAAACGGAACAATGTCATTTTTCACATTAATTTTTTTTGAAAAATACATAATTTTTCTGTATTGATATAAAAAAATTCTTGAAATGGTGAAAAAAAAGGTTTATACTATATAGCATAAATTTATGTTTATTATTCTTTTTTATATAGGAGGAAATACTATGGATTCAAACAAAAGACCCGATTCTATGGCTCGTATAAACACACTTGAGCTTGCAAATCAGTTCATTGATGAACAGGTTGCAGCAGTACGTGCTCAGGTTGGTGACAAGAAGGTTCTTCTTGCTCTTTCAGGTGGTGTTGACTCATCAGTTGTTGCAGCTCTTCTTATCAAGGCTATCGGCAAACAGCTCGTATGCGTTCACGTTAACCACGGACTTATGAGAAAGGGCGAAAGCGAACAGGTTATCGATGTTTTCGGTAAGGCTCTTGATGCAAACCTTGTTTATGTTGACGCAACAGACAGATTCCTTGATCTTCTTGCAGGTGTAAGCGATCCCGAAAAGAAGAGAAAGATCATCGGTGCAGAGTTCATCAAGGTGTTTGATGAAGAATCTGCAAAGCTTGACGGTATTTCTTTCCTCGCTCAGGGTACAATTTACCCCGATATCCTCGAAAGCATCAAGCAGGCAGAGGGCAAAAAGGCTGTTAAATCTCATCACAACGTAGGCGGACTTCCCGAAGATATGGCTATGGAACTTGTTGAACCCATCAAGCTTCTCTTCAAGGACGAAGTAAGAGTTGTCGGTGATGCTCTCGGTCTTCCTCACAATATGGTTTACCGTCAGCCGTTCCCCGGCCCCGGACTCGGTGTCCGTTGCCTCGGTGCAATCACAAGAGACAGACTTCACGCACTCCGTGAGGCAGATGCAATTCTTCGTGAAGAATTTGAAATCGCAGGTCTCGCAGGCAAAGTATGGCAGTATTTCATTGCAGTGCCCGATATGAAGAGCGTCGGCGTTAAGGACGACAGCCGTTACGAAGGCTGGCCCGCAATCATCAGAGCTGTCAACACAACAGACGCTATGACTGCAACTATCGAAGAAATCCCCTATGCTGTCCTCCACAAGATTACAGCAAGAATCACAAACGAAGTCGAAGGCATCAACCGTGTCCTTATGGACCTCACACCCAAGCCCACCGGCACAATTGAGTGGGAATAAAAAATATTGATAAATATTGTAGATCTATATTGCAATTTATAATTTATGCAACAAGCAAATAATTGTATTCAATCGTTTGTTTGTTGCATTTTTATTTTCAGCAAAGAAAAGGAAGAGTGTTTATGTGTAACAAAGAGGTGTGTGCGAAAAAATATCCTCTTATAGATGTATTCAAATTTATATGTGCGTGCCTGGTTATAATGATTCATTGTGTTGAAATAAAAGAGGGACATCCTATTGCACATATGATTGTGACCTGTTTTTCACAGCAAGCAGTGCCATTTTTCTTCATTGTTTCGGGATTCTTTTTTTGCAACAAATTAGTAACGGAAAAAAATCAAAAGCAATATATTCTTAAATATGCGGGCAGATTGCTTATTCTATATTTGATATGGATATTGATAAGTTTGCCTGAAATGCTGAGCACGTATCTTAATCTTTATGAAAATGAGTCATTTGTACGTTTGGCTGCAATTCTTTTCAGGCGAATTTTCTTTGCAGGTTATGGTGTTTTCTGGTATTTGCTGGTTCTTGCGGAAGCTGCGTTGTTGGCAGGATTTTTACTTGTATTCAAAAAGAAAATATTGTTATATGCATTTGCAGTATTAGGATTGATTTACGGATATATTTATACCATCGGTTTCGATTACAGCATTTTTGAAAAAATAAATAGTCTGATCTATCTTACATTTTCTTGGAAAAATAATGTATTATTGGTCGGTTTGCCATTTTTTGCAATCGGATGTATATTTGCGTCAATGCAGGAGCATAAGTTGAATATCAATATTAAATCATTGTTAGCGGCTTATATAGCAGTTACTGCTATCAATATTGTTGTTTTTGCTGTTGCGTATGAAAATATTAATATGTATGAAAAATACTTTTTCTTATATATTATTCAGTCTGTATTATTGTTTGTAATCGGTGTTAATGCAAAATGTTCTTTAAGACTTGAAATGTGCTCGGAATTAAGAAATATAAGCTCTGCAATATATTGCACGCATACTTTTTTCATTTATCATCTTATTGATAAATATTGGACACTTAATTCTCCGGTGTTGTTCAGATTTTTCTTTTCGTTTGCATTATGTCTTATTTTATATTACATTATTAAGTTTACAAAAAGTAAGATGTTGTTAAAAATATTGACTTTGAAATAACAAATAACAGGTATTCCAATTTTACACAACCGCTTTGTATCATCTCCGCAATCAATTTTGCAACCTTTTTCTGCAACATAAATTTTGATAAAAGAAATAAGTTGCAGAAAACAGATTCGGAATAATCGCTTTTTGGCATAATATGAATCATAAAATCAGGAGTTTTTAAGTAAAGCTCCTGATTTTTTTTATTTTCCTTCATCAAGAAAAAACAATAATCCCGTGGGGGAGTGGTATTGTTTAATAGGGTGTTTTATTGGACACTTTCTGTGATACACTTAAGTTGTAAAATAAATTCACAGGAGGTTTATGGATATGTTTTTTATTTGTGTAGTGGCGCTTCCTTTTGCGGTGGGTTATTATCTTCTTGAAAATACAAAGTAATTTTGCAGTTGAAATCTCTGCTGAAACACTTTATAATAAAATAAAAAGTTTTATCAGGGATTTATTATGTATTCACGTGTTTATGTGGAAATTACTAATATCTGCAATATGAACTGTTCTTTCTGTCACGGTCATTCAAGGGCAAATCGACGTATGACAAGTTCGGAGTTTTCCCTTGTGCTCGATAAACTGGGGGGCGTGACAGAATATGTTTATTATCATCTTATGGGGGAGCCTCTGACTCATCCTGAGCTTCCGCAGTTTCTTAAGATTGCGAAACAGAAAGGCCTCAGGTCTGTCATCACCACAAACGGCACTCTGCTTGAAAAATGCGGTGATGAGCTGATTGAGTCGGGCATTCATAAGGTGAGTATATCTGTACACAGTTTTGAAAACGGCTCGGCAGATGCTTTCCGGAAGTATCTGCAGGGCATTTGCGATTTTGCGGACAAGGCGCAGAAAAACGGCATTATAGTTGTTTTCAGATTGTGGAATAAAGGTGCAGGCGAAACGCTCAACGACAGCGTGATTCGTTTTCTCCGCAATCGTTTTGACGAGGAATGGACAGAAAATTCCAAGGGTTACCGCATCAGAAACAGAATGTTTCTTGAATGGGGTGACAGATTCATCTGGCCCGACAAAGATGCTCCCGACGGCGGTGACAGCGTTTTCTGTTACGGTCTGCGTGACCATTTCGGCATTCTCTGCGACGGTACCGTTGTGCCCTGCTGTCTTGACAGCGACGGTGTTATAAACTTAGGCAATATTTTCACAGAAGATATAGAAGAAATTCTGTCTTCTGACCGTGCAACGGCTATGGTAAAGGGTTTTGATTGCCGTAAAGCAACAGAAGACCTCTGCAGAAGATGTTCCTATGCGAGAAGATTTGGGTAATGCATAATCAGCAGAATTTGATTGATGTGGTAGTAGGGGCGATGATTCATCGCCCGGTACGTATGTGCAAACACCGAAAGGTGTTTCGGTATCACAATCCGATAAATCGAACGATTTTCAATCGTTATTTGTCTTCGACAAATCGGGCGTTGGGTCAACGCCCCTACAGGTTTGTACAAATCAACCCATTGTAAATTGTAAATTATTCATTGTAAATTGCTTCGCTGAATTATTATTCAGTTTCCGTTAAACTGAAAGGAGATATATAAAATGAATGAAAAATTCTATCTTATTGCGAATGCGCATCTTGACCCTGTGTGGCAATGGTGTGTGCCTGAGGGACTTTCACTTGTGAAGTCAACTTTCCGTTCTGCTCTTGACAGAATGAATGAATTCCCCGGCTACACATTCACAAGTGCCTGTGCAGGTTACTATAAATGGATTCAGCTTTCTGAGCCTGAAATGTTTGAAGAGATAAAACAGCGTGTGGAAGAAGGCAGATGGGCAGTTGTAGGCGGAATGTGGGTTCAGCCTGACTGTAATATTCCCTCGGGTGAAGCTTTCTGCCGTCATATGCTCTATTCTCAGAAGTTTTTCAAAGAGCATTTCGGCATAACAGTCAAAACGGGCTATAACGTTGACTCATTCGGTCATAACGGAATGTTGCCTCAGCTTTTCAAAAAGTCAGGTATCGATAATTATGTATATCAGCGTCCCAACAGATTTGAAGAAATGCCCGGTCTTCCTGCAGAAGACCTTCATCTGTGGAAGAGTCCTGACGGCAGCGTAATCAGATGTTTCCATATTCCCGACGGTTACGGCGGAGATGTTCACAAGGAAAGACTTGATGCACACTATTACAGCAAAAATCAGCCTATGATGGTATTTTTCGGTGTCGGTAATCACGGTGGAGGTCCCTCAAAGGAGCACCTTGCACACGCTGATGCTCTCATTGAAAAAGGCGATTTCAAATACAGCACTCCCGATGAATATTTTGAGGAGACCAAGAATGTAGCCGCACCTCTTGTTGAAACTGATCTTCAGCATCACGCAAGCGGTTGCTACAGCGCAAACAGCCGTGTGAAAGAGCTTAACAGAAGAGCCGAAACAGAGCTTGTTACTGCAGAAAAGCTTGATGTTCTTGCAAACATTCTCACAGGCTCCGCAATCCATAACGACAGACTCGAAGCCGCCTGGGAAAGAGTAATGTTCAATCAGTTCCACGATATACTTGCGGGCTGTTCAATCAAAGATGCATATAAAGATGCCGAAAACGGTTTCGGCTATGCCCGTGAAACTGCAATGGGAATAAACACCTTTGCCGCACAGCGTATTTCATGGAGAATCAAAACAACAGACTTCCTCAATGCAGATGTCAGCGAAATGCGTTGCAGAATGTGGTACAGAAACGGTGAAGGTTCACCTATGGTTGTGTTCAATCCCCATTCTTTCCCAGTTAAATCATACGGTCAGTTCGGTGATCAGGGTGTTGCAAAGGTGCTTGATTCAAAGGGCAATGAAGTTGTTCTTCAGAAAGTCCGTGCGCCTTACACAGACGGTGACCACGTGAATAAGACAATTTTTGAAGCAGAAGTGCCCCCTTACGGTTACGCTGTTTATTATCTTTACCACGCAGAATCAGAAGAGGAGAAAACATATACATCAGACCTTGTTGCAACAGAAAACAGCCTCCAGAACAGCAAGGTGAAAGTTGTTTTTGACAAGGAAACAGGTGCTGTTTCATCATATATTCTCAAAAACGGAAATACAGAGTTTGCAAAGGGACTTCTCGGCAAAGCTGTTGTCTGCAATGACGAAGCAAATGACACCTGGGGACACCGTATTTTTGATTACAATATCGATATCGGCTGTTTCGGTGGCGGTACGCTTGAGCTTGTTGAGTCAGGTCCCGTCAGAGCAACAATAAAGTCTGTTGTGACTTACGGCAATTCCGTGCTTAAGAGATATTATTCACTTTATGCAAACAGTGAAAAGCTGACTGTCAGAACCGTGCTTGATTTTGATGAACAGTATAAATCCGTGAAGCTCTCTTTCTGTGCAGATGTCAATAACGACACTGTCACATACTCAATGCCTTACGGCTTCATCACAAAGTCTGCAAACGGTCAGGAAGAGCCTTGTCACGCCTGGTGCGATATTGCAGAAGAGGGCGGAAAAGGTCTTGCGCTTCTCAACACAAGCAAATACAGTTTCTGTGCAAAGGGTAACGACCTGAGAATGATGATTGCAAGAGCTTGTGCTTATCTTGACCACTTCGGTCAGCATAGCCGTGACAGCGAAATGGAATTCCTTGACAAGGGTCAGCAGGAATTCACATACGAAATCGTTCCTCATACCGAAAAGATGAATTCCGCACTTTTCAGAATGTCTGAAGTGCTCAACAATCCTCTTCAGACACATCAGGAAACACATCACGACGGCACTCTGCCGCAGATAAATTCCGCAATCAGCATTGATAAGGAAAATATTGTGGTGACAGCCGTGAAGTCTGCCGAAGACGGCAACGGAATCATTGTAAGAGCTGTTGAAACAGACGGTGCAAAGACAGAAGCCGTGATAGATTTCTCTGCAATGAATGTGAAGATTGCTTCAGAGTGGAATCCTCAGGAAATAAAGACTTTCAGAATTTCCGCAGACGGAAAAGTTTCGGAATCTATGATAACAGAATAAAAAAGCGGATGTAAAAAAAGCGCAGACCGCATAAAACAAGATAACAAAAAAGGGGATTCTTCAGGCTTTCAACTTGCAGAATCCCCTTAAAATTATAAAAATCATAATTTTTAGATATTTTTATGTTTTATGCTACAAACAAATCTCGCCTCTCGACGTACCTTTGTACGCCTTCGGGTAAATCAAAACAACGCATATGCGTCGTTTTGACTCGATTTGTCTGTTCTGCATCTTTTTTTTCTATCCGCTTAAAAAAGGAGCTGTATTTTTCTACAGCTCCTTGATTTTTTATTTGATTTTATTAACGGTCAACACCGTCACGGATAGATTTTAGCTTTTCTTCCATTGCTTTTACAGATTCAAGGTCACCCTCTGATGCGGCAATTGATGCATCTTTTCTTCTTGCAAGAAGTTCAGCATACATCATTTCTTTCTTCTTACCGTGGAGGTCATAGAAGAGCATCGGAATGATACCGAATGAGCCTGTGAGTGCAGGAATGATTGTGAACATCGCAAACAGATAGAACTTAACGCTGTCAGGCTGTTCCTGACCGCTTGTGTAAGCACTCTGGTCGTAACCCACAAGTTTCTTCAGGAATGTTGTGATAACCTGGCTGACAGATGATGAAACCTTTGCTGCAAGACCCTTTGCAACAGATGTCATTGCTTCTGTTCTGTAGCCGTTCTTCCATTCGCAGTAGTCCATTGATTCGTTGTAAAGTTCTGTTCCGATAACCTGCATAAGTCCGAAGAACAGAGTCCAGATAAGCTCCCACGCAGCCATAATGAAGAACATTGCGAGTTTGCTTCTGTACAGACCGCCTGTTTTGTCTTTCCAGTTCATACCGATACAACCGAACAGGAAAACGAAAACGTGGAGAATGTTACCTATGTTACGGCTGACGATATAAAGGAATCGGCTGGAGAATCTGCGTCTGAACCAGGGAACGAATGAGTATGAAACGGGTGATAGCGGTGCTGCGGGAAGACCTGCAAGCAATGTCATCGACGCAAAATGAAGAACGTCTATGTAATAGTCCTGCTTGCTGCCCGAAATACCGAAACCTGCAAGGAAATCAGACAGAGTCATAAGCAGAACGGGTTTGTTGTTTATGATTGACTTGAGTGAATCCTTGATGCTGGGAGTGTCAACAGACTGCATAACTCTTTCTTTAGAGTTTGCGAAATACCAGAATGACATACCGCTGGAGATAAGTGTTGTTGCTGCACCCATACCGACGAATGCACCCATAAGCTGTTTCTCAATGGATGATTTTGTTTTGAAAACTCTGTTGTCGATAAGGTCAAGAAGAATTGTCATACCGTGTTCGGGAAGCTTTTCACCAAAGAAGCCCGATGCAAAGTTTGCCACGGTGATAAGTCTCGTTCGGTCAACGGGATGCGGCGTTATGGTTGCCAGCATACCTGTTCTTGCGATTGATTGGAATGTGCCTACACCTTCTCTGAAAATTTCAAGAGCGATGTAGAAAATGAACTTGCTCACTGACATTGCCGGCTGCCCTGAAAAAAGTATGGGCATAAGCCAGTAAAGCAGAGTTGCAATACAGCCGGGAATTGCAAGACCCATAAGATACGGTCTGAATTTACCCCAGCGTGTACGTGTTTTTTCAACAATTGCGGCTGTGAAAACGTCATTCACAATGTCCCATACGCTGTTTATGGTTTTTGCAATTGTCTGATAACCCAGGTCAATCTTAACAATGTTTGTAATGAATCGTGAGGAATATGTATTGATATTAAGGCTCTGTGCCGCATCCCAGAGAACAAAACCCATTGTCTCTTTTTTGCCTACGTAACGTCTGTTTTCATAAACGTAACCAAGATTAGGGTCGGTAACAGCCTGATTATCAACATTTTTGCCTGCCACAACATCTCCTCCTTTTTTATAATATAGAATGATGATATCATATCATTTCCGTTTTTGCAAGAGTGATACAAAAAAATATAGTAAAACAGAGGAAAATTATGAATATTGATAAATAATGCACAGTGCACAATGCATAATGCACAATGGATTTATTTATACAGACCTGTAGGTGCGTTAATCTAATGCCCGATTTGTCGCAGACAAATAACGATTGACAATCGTTCGATTTATCGGATTTTGATATTGAAACACCTTTGGTGTTTGCAATTCGTACCGGACGATGAATCATCGCCCCTACTGCCATATCAGAGAGTCTGAGTAAATTTTCAGACGGACCGATGTGGGCATCAGTCCCTACACCGTTTTACTGCTCTTTCACTTCTGCCACGTGGGTATGCACATCATACGGTGCGTCGAATGTGTTGTTTCGCATTACTACATTTTCTATGTATTCAAACCAAAAAGAATGTCTGTCATATGTCGGATTCAGGAATGTGTTGTTTTCGATAATGAGATTTCCGTGGACAAACTGCTCTGAGTTTTCGTCCATAACTTTTGGTGTGCATCTTATGACGGGTGCAGTTTCAAACATTTTGGCATATTCACAGCCGTCAACTGTATTGTTTCTGAAAATGATGTTTTTTGTGTAACCCGATTCAAACCAGAAATTGCAATCGTCTTCAATAAGAAGCGCAGGCCCCCAGAGATTGCGGAAATGATTGTTTTCTATAATTATTTCACCTCTTGTGGTACAGAGAATACCTCTGCCCGATGTGGGGCCGAAACTGCAGTCTGAAACATAAAGGTCAGGAGTGTAAGTGGCATTTTCAACCACATCTTTGTCTGTTTCAATCGGCGGCAATTCTCTGTCAAGCCACAGTTTTATGTCTGTATCGTTGATTTTTTCAAAATCCGTTACTTTTGTTTCAGCATAGGGGATAAGTGTGTCCCATTTTATGAATTCGAGTGTGTCACCCTTGTCAAAAGCCTGAAAACCCCAGCTTTCATTGTGCATAAAACGGACTGTAATGCTTTTTTCAGCCGTATCTGTTTCAATAATTCTCAGATGTGTGCCGTGAACATTTATGTAGTCATCGTGAGCACCCTGAGCCTTGCAGTTTTTAATAACAAGTTTACCTTTACAACCCGAAAACTGAAAAAAGTCTGCCGTGCTTGCAGTTGTTCTGCCCTCTTTTGGAGTAAAATCGCAATTTTCAAAACGGACACCGTCGCAGAATTGGGAAACCATACCGAGACCGTGCATAAATTTTACTCTCAGATTCAGGAATTCAAGATTCTTACATCTGTTGAAAAGGCTTCCCGTCTGGTCACGGACAATGCTTCTTGTCTGCACGATACAGCCCTCGGTAAGAGGTGCATCTTTATTTACAAGAGTGCCTCTCAGAGTGTATTCGTCAATCTGTTCAAGAGTTTCAAAAGCAAGGTGATTTCTGTTGAAGTCCATGCTTTTTTCTGTCACGGGGTCAAAAACTTTCACATATCTGCCCTGACGTGTGTGATAGCTTTCCCAATAGGGTACACCCTCTGCATTTTTTTCCCCTTTCCATACAATTTCGTTATTTTCGGTATGAAAAAGACATTCTTCGTTGATTTTTATTACGATGTTTCCGTTATCGTTTGAAATAATACGGAATTCCGTCATTGTGGGGCAGGCATAATCAACAGTAAGATTTTTCACGGTTATGTTTTCGCATCTGTCAAAGAGAAGCGGAGTCATTTTGCCGTGAATCATAATAACGGCACCGTTGCCGTCAATTGTTATATTCTTTTTGTCTTTAAGGAAAATTGCAGAATATCTTGTGCCATCGGGATTTTCGTGTTTTTTTGCAGTATTGGAGCAGAAATAACCGTCTTTCGTGAAAGAATCGTCCTGACGCACGTGGTAAATCCTGTTTTCAAGCACAATATTCTGACCGTCTTTTATGTCTGTAAAAAGTCTGCTGAGTCCGTTCATTTTTATCACCGATTTCCATTATACTTTATGAACTATTAAAATACAAGATTTTTATTGACACTATAATTTTTATAATATATACTAAAAGAAAAATGCCGAGGGGTGTTTTTATGGGCAATTTATATAATCTGAACAGCGATTGGAAGTTTTTCCTCGGTGATGAGCCGAATGCCGATTATATGGGTTTTGACGACAGCGAATGGCAGGATGTAACAATTCCTCACGACTGGTCTGTTGAATATCCCTTTGACAAATCAAACGCCAGCGGAACAGGTTATGTCTGCGGTGGCACAGCCTGGTACAGAAAGCATTTCACATTGCCCGATGATATAGAGGGAAAAAGAGTCCGTCTGACTTTCGGTGGAGTCTATAAACACTCAAGAGTTTTTATAAACAGCAATCACCTTGGCGGCAGAGCATACGGCTATTCAACATTCACCTTTGACATAAGCGATTTCGTAAGAGCAGGTGAAAATGTGTTGTCTGTCCGTGTGGAGCATGAACAGGTTGCAGATTCAAGATGGTTTACGGGAAGCGGCATTTACAGAGATGTGACTCTCGAAATCTCAGATATGAACTGTTTCGCAAAAGACGGTGTGTTTGTCACAACAGAAAAAATTGACGGTGAAAATGCAGTTATCCGTGTTGCATATGAAACACTCGGCTGTGACGAGGCTGAATTTGTTGTTGAAGATGCAGAGGGCAGAACAGTAGTCTTCAGGGGAGAAGAAAGTGAAAAAGGTGAAGTTGAACTTACAGTACCTTGTGCAAACTTATGGAGTCCCGATTCACCATATATGTACACTCTCGAATGTCACGCATTCGTTGAGTGCAGAATAACAGATGTTATCCGTATACCTTTCGGAATAAGAACAATCCGTTTTGATGCGAATGATGGATTTTTCCTGAATGGCGAAAATATGAAGATAAAAGGCGTTTGTGTGCATCACGATGCAGGTGCACTCGGTGCCGCAGTACCTCCCGTAGTGTGGGAGAGAAGACTCAGAAAATTCAAAGAGTCAGGCTGTAATGCAATAAGAACAGCCCACAATCCGCCCTCATCAGATTTGCTTGACCTTTGCGACAGACTCGGTTTTCTTGTTATGGATGAAGCATTCGATGAGTGGGAGGGCGAAAAGAATAAATGGTGGCAGGGTCACAATGTGTATCCGCCCAAACGCTATGGCTATGCAGAGGATTTTCCGCTGTGGCACAAGGCAGACCTTGAGGCGATGATTCTTCGTGACAGAAATCATCCGAGCATCATAATGTGGTCAATCGGCAATGAAATTGACTATCCCAATGACCCGTATGTGACTCCGCTTTTCAAAGAAGTCCTCGGCAACAACGACAACGGCAAACCTGCAAAAGAAAGGCAGTATGACGACAAAAAACCTGATGCAAAGAGACTGACAACAATTTCAGAAAGACTTGTTGAAATTGCCCACGGTGTTGACACTTCAAGACCCGTGCTCTCCGCAATGTCATTCCCCGAGCTGTCAACACGCACGGGCTTTGCGGACACACTTGATATTTCAGGCTACAACTACCGTGAAAATCTTTATGAAGAAGACCATAAACGTTTCCCCGACAGAGTGATTTTCGGCAGCGAAAACGGTCACGGCTGTAAAGAGTGGTATGCGGTAAGGGATAATGATTACATATGCGGTCAGTTTCTCTGGACGGGTATTGATTTCCTCGGTGAATGCGTAGGCTGGCCCGTGAGAATTTCTCAGGCAGGTATGCTTGACCTCTGCGGTTTCCCCAAACCTCTTTTCTACCGCAGAAAAGCCCTCTGGACAGAAACCCCCTTTGTTAAAATTGCAGTTTCAAAGGGTGAAAAAGAGAAAACAGGCGTCTGGACAGACACTTTTGTTTACAGCGGTGAGCAGGGTGAAAAAATTCAGGTTCATTGCTACACAAACGAAAAAGAAGCTGAGCTTTTCTTAAACGGCACATCACTCGGAGTCAGAGAAATGAAAGATGAAAACGAAATGTGCATAAGCTGGGAGATTCCGTTTGAAGCAGGTGAGCTTTATGTGAAGACTCCTTCAGCGGAAGACAGACTCATAACTCCATTAAAGGCAGAGAAAATAGAGTTTTCACCTTATGACAACGAGTCAGACATTCTTCAGCTTGAAATCAGACTGCTTGACAAAAACTCAAATGTTGCCTCAACCGATGACAGAGAGCTTCACTTCGCGGTTGACGGTGACGCAGAAATTCTCGGCATTGAAAACGGCAGACCCGATGACCTCACGGGGTATTTTGAAAAATTCAGAAATACATTCAGAGGACAGATGATTGTTTATATCAGACGCAGAGGAAACTTCCGTCTTGAAATAAAGGCAGATGATTTTTCTGCAACTTACGAAGAGAAAGGAAACGGAAAGAATGGTTAAAAAACTGTATCTTGACACAAAAGACAAAATTTACAGAGCAACGTCGATAATGTTTATCGTACAGCTCTTCGGTGCACTCGGAGCAGGTTTCTTCTTTGTTATTCAGAATCTGTTTCAGTCATATCATATGCTCGGCGCAACGGGTGCCTCAACAGAGCCTACACTCTGGCTTATACTTTTCTGGGCAACAGACTTCTTCTTTGTTGCTCTTGCGGTAATTGTTTCTTATCTCATTGCAGGACTTCCGGGCATAGCTCCGTCACTTGCATTGTCAGTTTATTTCTGCCACTTCACAACTGCTTCAGAGAGTGCAGAGGGAATGTATAAAATGTTCTTTGCAACTCCTGCAAACTATGCCGATGCAACATCAATCGGTTATATGGGATACCTCATTATGGCGGTTATGCTCGCACTTCTCATAAAACTCCTTTATGCAGGCTGGGACGCAGCTAAAATCTCCATCGGCAGAGGTATTGACAATCTTCTCGCAAAACTCAGAAAGAAGATAAAGGCAATTCCCGAAGCAATCAAGGGACTCGAAATCATCGAGGGCGTTGACCTTATCGTGCTTGTACTCATTATCCCCGTTGCTTCCTGTGCACTTACATTCATACTCATCAGATACGGCATAGAGATTCCTTTCGGTGCTCTTGCAAAGACTCTCGGTGAATCACTCACTTCACTTGCAGAAAACAATGTTATCCTTGCAGCTCTTGTTATGGGACTTATGGTCGGTTTTGACCTTATCGGACCCGTTTCTCTTGCTGCATTTTCAGTTGCAACTGCATCATTCCTTGCAACGGGCAACGCACAGCTTGTGACAATCTACTCCGTATGCTTCATTACAGTAGGCTGGACAGCATTTTTCGGAATGCTCTGCTGCAAGATTTTCAAAAAGGGCGGCAAAACAAATACAGACGATTTCAACTTTGCAACAACAGGCCCCATCAATGCATTCTTCGAAAACATCAAGCTTACCGTTGCACCATCAATGCCTCTTGCAATGAGAAGTCCTTTCACAATGATTCCCGGACTTATGGCAGGCTCAGCAGTGGGCGGTGTGCTTACAGCTCTTTTCGGCATTGTCAACACAGCTTACACAGACGGCTCTCTGCCCCGTTACGGCACAGAGAATTTCACATACGGAGCAGTAAATTATACATACGCTGAACTTTTTGAGCAGGGTGAAATCTTTATGAGCTTCACACTTCCTCTCCGCTCAGGTGATTTCCTCACATGCCGTCTTCCTCTTGCGGCAATAATTCTTGTCAGCGCATTTGTAGGCGGACTTGTTGTTATGCTTCTCAGAGAAGCTGAATACAAAATCCTCTCAAAGCGTGATTGCTACTATGTACCCGAAGGTGATATCGTCCTTGAAATGAGAGCCCTCGGCAAAAAGCTCAGAGAAGGACTCTGCACAAAGAAAGAAAATTGCGAAGAAAAACAATAATTTAGCGAACAATGCACAATGCAAAATGTATAATGCACAATGAATTGTTTCGCACAAACTCTGTAGGGACCGATCCCCTGATCGGTCCGTCCGAGCTGACATCAGACTTTACGGAACGATGTGGGCATCGTTCCCTACACTGACGATATAAACAGGTTTAATTATAAAATGGGTTAAAGGGCGAAGCCCTTTCCGAAATTACGAATTACGCATTACGAATTACGAATTGAAACAATAATTTAACGCAGATAAATTATTGTTTAAGAGGTTTACTATGTATCTTAACACTCCATATGAAATATACAACAGAAAAATTCCGAACCGTGTGCTTCTTCAGCCAATGGAGGGGTGTGACGGTGAAGAAAGCGGTGCTATAGGGGAGCTTACCCGTCGTCGTTATCTCCGTTTTGCAAAAAGCGGGGCAGGTATCATCTGGTTTGAGGCTACTGCCGTCACTCCAGAGGGCAGAGCAAATCCCCGTCAGCTTTATCTTAACGAGAATACGGCAGAGAGTTATAAATCTCTTGTTGCCGAGATTAAAGAAACGGCAAAGGCTGAGTGCGGATTTGAACCCGTTGTAATTGTTCAGCTCACTCACAGCGGACGTTTCAGTAAACCCCACGGCACTCCCGAACCGATTGTTGCATACCGCAACAGCCATTGGGAAAAAGGCAAGGAAAATCAGCCTTACACCGTTGCAACAGATGAATATCTCAGCACGATTCCCTTTGCCTATGCAAAAGCCGCAAAACTTGCCGAAGAAGTCGGTTTTGACGGCATAGATGTCAAGTGCTGTCACGGTTATCTCTTCAATGAGCTTCTTTCCGCTTATGACAGAGAGGGTGCATACGGCGGAAGCTTTGAAAACAGAACAAGACTTTATTTTGATTGCATTGATGCGGTGAAAAACAGCATAAAAGATGCTTTTGTCACCACAAGATTCAATGCCTGCGACTGTTTCCCTTATCCTTACGGCTACGGTGTTACAGAGAATGACGGAATCGACCTTACAGAGGCAAAAAAGATAATCTCAATTCTTCGCAGTAAGGGTGTTGAGTTTGTTGATATCACTCTCGGCAATCCTTACCTTATTCCTCATATCAACAGACCTTGTATCAATTCTCCCGAAGACGGCAATATCGGCATGGAGCGTATCCGCCGTGTAACCAAGGAGCTTAAAGAATCATTCCCCGATGTGAAAATTGCAATGTCGGGTCTGACTTATGAGGGCGAAAACGCACTCGATTATGCAGAGAAGATGCTCTCAGACGGTGTTGCAGATGTTATGGGCTTTGGCAGAATGACTTTTGCATACCCCACATTTTACAGAGATTTCCTCCAAAACGGACAGCTTGATAAAAGCAAAGTCTGTCTCAAGTGCAGTAAATGTACTGAGCTTATGCGTGCAGGCACCGTTGCAGGTTGCCCCGTAAGAGACAGCGAAGTGTATATGCCTTATTATAAAAAATACGTACTCGGCAGGTGAAAAGAATGGTTGCAGTTGTAACGGGCGGTGCAAGAGGTATCGGCAGAGGTATCACGGAAGCACTTCTTGAAGACGGTTTCAGCGTACTTATTGCATCAAGAAATGAAAACGGATTTTCTGAAATAAAAGAAAAATATCCCGAAATGGTATATTTCTGTCCCTGCGATATTTCATATATTGCTCAGATTGAAAATCTTTATGAATTCGCCCGTGAAAAATTCGGCAGAATTGATTTGCTTGTTAATAACTCGGGTGTTGCACCAAGGGAGAGAAAGGATATTCTTGATATCACTTCCGATGATTTTGATTATGTTCTCGATATCAATCTTAAAGGCACATTCTTTGTCACTCAGAAATTTGTACCTCTTCTTAAAGAGTGTGAAAAATCAAGAATCGTTAATATTTCTTCAATGTCGGCTTATACAGCATCGGTCAACAGAGGTGAATACTGCATTTCCAAAGCAGGAATCTCAATGACAACAAAGCTTTTTGCCGCAAGACTTGCAGAATACGGAATTTCTGTTATTGAAATCCGTCCCGGTATTATCGAAACAGATATGACGGCAAAGGTTAAGGAGAAATATGAAAAACTCATTTCAGAGGGCATAACTCCCATTAAGAGAATGGGCAGTCCCGAAGATATCGGCAAGTGTGTTGTTGCCGTTGCGAGAGGTAATTTTGATTTCTGCACGGGCACAGTTATAGATTGTGACGGCGGATTTAATGTCAGATGCTTATGAAAAAATATGATGCTTTGATAATAGGCAGCGGTGCGGCAGCTTATGCCGTTGCCGACAGCCTTTTTAATCTTGATGTAAAAAATATTCTTATCGTTGCCGAAAACAGACTTTGGGGTACATCCCGTAACACGGGCAGCGATAAACAGACTTATTATAAAATCTCAATGGACGGCAAAACTCCCGACAGCCCCTACAGAATGGCAAACGATATGATTTCGGGCGGCTCTGCAGACGGTGTAAAGGCTTACAGACAAGCGGCAAACAGTATGCGCTGTTTCCTGAGACTTTATAATTACGGAGTTAAATTCCCCACAGACGAATACGGTGCGTTTCCCGGTTACAAAACAGACCACGACGACACAAGAAGAGCCACTTCGGTGGGGCCTCTCACTTCAAAACTGATGACAGAAAAGCTTGAAGAAGTCGTACTCGGCAAAAACGGCACAGAGCTTGTTGATAACAGACAAGTGGTGAAAATCATAACAGAAAATTCCCGTGCAAGGGGAGTTGTTGCACTCAACACTCTCACTCAGGAGTTTGAAGTCATTTATGCAGACAATGTTATTGCCGCAACGGGTGCACCTGCCTGCATTTATGAGAATTCCGTCTATCCCGTTTCTCAGCACGGTATGACGGGTGTACTTCTTGAATCGGGCGCAAAACTTTTCAATTACTCACAATGGCAGTACGGAATGGCATCTGTTGACTTCCGCTGGAACGTTTCCGGCAGTTTTATGCAGGTTATTCCCCGTTTTGTGAGCACCGATGACGAGGGCAACGAAAGGGAATTCCTCTTTGACTATTTTGATGATATAAACGAAGCTTACAGTTTTGTTTTTCTTAAAGGCTATCAATGGCCGTTTTCTGCCGACAGAACAGATTTTTCTTCAAAAATAGATATTGCGGTGCATTCAGAAACTTCCCGTGGCAGAAAAGTTTATCTCGATTACACAAAGAATCCTGAAGATTTTGATTTTGATAAACTGAGTGACGAAGCAAAGAATTATCTTCTTGCCACAGACAGTCTTGCGGAAACTCCCGTAAAACGTCTTGAAAAACTCAACAGCAAAGCAATTGCCGTTTACAGCAGACAGAATATTGATCTTTATACACAGAAACTGAGAATCGCTGTCTGCGCTCAGCACAACAACGGCGGTATTTACACCGATGAATATTATATGACCGATGTGCAAGGTCTTTATGTCATTGGTGAAGCGGCAGGCTCTTTCGGTCTTTCAAGACCCGGCGGCTCAGCACTCAACGATACACAGACGGGTGCTCTTACAGCGGCAGAGCATATTGCAAAGAATCTGTCTTCTTCCTCTTCTTTCACCTTTGACACGGCAGAATATGAGAGAATAAAAACAGATTTCGTCACAGACGATTCTCAGGATTACTCATTTGTTTTAAGAGAAATGAGCAGATGTTGTTCTTTTGTCCGTGATAAAGAGAAGTGCATGGCACTTCTTTCTCAGGTGAGTGAAAAGATTAAAAATTACCCCTTGTGTCACAGAAGTATTTCTGCATATTTCCGTGACAGAGATATGCTCCTTTCCGCAAAAGCACTTCTCATTTCCGTTATAAACGAAATGGAGAAAACAGGTAGCCGAGGCGGAGCAGTTTTTGTGTCAGAGGGTAAGAGAATTGCAGAAGATGTGTCTTACAGAAACTTTGTTACCGTAACGGACGGTGATGATGTTTATTTTGAAAAAGTAAAACCCGTTCCCGAAACGGACAGACCTTTTGAATCATATCTCAGTGAAATGAAAGGCGGATAATTATGGATTTTGAAAAAGCTTTACAGATTTACAGAAAAGAACCCACAGAGGAGAATGTGAAAAAACTTGCAGATGAACTTGCAGGTGAAATGACGCTTTCTGAAAAAATCCGTATGCTTCAGGGGCACGCAATGGGTGTTACCGTGAAGAATTTCCTTACAAAAGGCAGATTCTATAATGGTGAAGCATACCCTGCAGGCGGCTGTGCAAGACTTAAAATTCCGCCCATTCTTTTTACAGACGGTCCCCGAGGAATCGTTATGCGTCACAGCACTTGTTTCCCCGTTTCAATGCTCCGAGGTGCCGCATTTGATGATGAACTTGAATACCGTGTGGGTGAAGTTTTTGCAAAAGAAGCCATCGCAGGCGGTGCAAACTACTTTGCAGGTATCTGCATAAATCTTCTCCGCAACCCTATGTGGGGAAGAGCGCAGGAAACATACGGTGAAGACCCGTTTCTTCTTGGTAAAATGGGCGTTGCGCTCACAAAGGCAATGCAGGACAACGGTGTTATTGCCTGTCCCAAGCATTACGCTCTCAACAGCATTGAAGACCTGCGTTTCAGCGCAAATGCAAAGGCAGACGAAAGAACTCTTCACGAGGTTTATCTTCCTCATTTCAAAAAGTGTGTTGATGCAGGCGCAATGTCAATAATGGGTGCTTACAACAAAGTAAACGGCACTTACTGTTGCGAAAACAAGGAGCTTCTCACAGATATATTGAGAGATAAATGGCATTTTGACGGCTTTACAATTTCTGATTTCTTCTTCGGCATTTATGATGCGGCAAGAAGCCTTAAATCGGGTATGGATGTGGAAATGCCCTATACATTCAGATATTCACTTCTGGGACACAAACTCAGAAAAGGCGAAATCAGCGAAAATGATATTGATACCGCTGTGGGCAGAGTGCTCAGAGGTATGATAAGAGTGCTTCGTACCGATAAAAAATACGGCAAGGAAGTTATTCTTTCAAAAGAGCATACAGCTCTTGCCCGTGAAGTTGCATCAAAGGGTATGGTGCTTCTTAAAAATGAAAAAAATACTCTCCCCGTTGCAAAGGGTAAGAAAATTGCCGTAGTTGGCAGATATGCAGACAAAATCAACACCGGTGACCACGGAAGCAGTAATGTTTTCAGCCCTTATACAATCACACCTTATCAGGGACTTAAAAATGAATTCGGTGCAGAGAATGTGACAGTTTATAACGGCTGTGATACAGCAAAGGCAACCGAATCAGTAAAATTCAGTGAATATGTTATTGTGTGTGTCGGCAGCGACTGGCTTCAGGAGGGTGAATTCCTCGTAAATATGGGCAATGTGAAGAAAAAGCCCAAAGGGTCAGGCGGTGACAGAGCAAGTCTCAGAATTCCTCCCGAAGATGTGGAGCTTATCAACGCAATGTCACGCACGGGCAAAAAAATCATTGTCAACATAATGGGCGGTAGTGCCTATGTCATCAAAGACTGGATTGATAATGCAGATGCCGTTGTAATGTCATTCTACAGCGGACTTGAGGGCGGAAATGCACTGGCAGACCTTATCTCAGGTAAAAAGAATTTCGGCGGCAAACTGCCTTTCACAATTGCATTCAGAGAGGACGATTATCCCAGTTTCCTCCACATCGGTGCAAAGGATAAGGATATTGATTACGGCTATTATCACGGCTATACACTTTTTGATAAAAAGAATATCACACCGCATTTCCCCTTCGGCTTCGGTCTTTCTTATACATCGTTTGAACTTTCAGATGTGAAAGCAGAGCTTGACGGTGATGAAATCGAAATAGATTTCACTCTTGAAAATACGGGTGAAAAAGACGGTGACGAAGTTGTGCAGGTCTATGTCGGCAGCACAAGAGAAGATGTTGACCGCCCCGTAAAAGTGCTCAAAGGCTTTAAGCGTGTTTCTGTTTCTGCAGGTGAAAGCAAAAAAGCAGAAATTGAAGTTGAACTTGATGACATTAAATTCTACAATCCCGAAAACGGTGAATGGGAGCTTGATGAGGAATATATCGTCTATGCAGGTACAGACAGCAGAAGTGCAAAGCCCGTTGCAACAATCAGGGTGAAGTGATGAAAATAAGTCCTTATTCTCCCGACCTTTTTATGGCGGGACTTTATGAAAAACTTACGGCAGACCCCTTTGCGGATTGTGTGACAAGTGAGGAAACTGAGGCTGTCTGCGAAAAAATCAGAAACAGGGCAAAGGATATCTTCAATCTTTCACTTCTTGAGGACGGTACTCCGCTGATTCCCGAAAAAGCAGGGGAGTGTATCGAGTATCCCGAATACACATTGCAGAAATACTCCGTTGAAATATGCAGAAATCTTAAAACGGCAGTTTTTGTGCTGAAACCGAAAAATGCCCCAAAACCCACTCCCGGTGTTGTTGCCCTCTGCGGTCACGGTTACGGAGTCAGACAGATAGTCGGCATTACAAAAAGCGGCAAGAAAAAACACATAAGATACATTGATAATTATCAGAAAAACTTTGCCGTGGAGCTTGTAAAAAGAGGTTGCACCGTCGTTGCTCCCGAGCTTTTCGGCTTCGGCGAAGCAAGACTCAGAAAAGACCTTTCAAAACCTTTTTACATCAGCTCTTGCGATGAGCTTTCACATCATCTTCTGCCTTACGGACTCACAACCGCATCGCTTCGTGTTTTTCAGGCATTAAAATGTGCTCAGCTGCTTTTTGACGATGAATCCGTTGACAATGAAAAACTCGGCATAATGGGAATTTCGGGCGGAGGTCTTACTGCTCTTTATGCTTCGGTGCTCGAGGAAAGAATAAAACGTATTGTCATAAGCGGATATGTGAACACTTTCAGAGACAGCATAATGTCCATGTGGCATTGCCCCGATAACTATATCCCCGATATAATGAAAACGGGCGAGATTTATGACTTTGCATCAAGCCTTGCACCGAGAAAACTTCTCATTGAATCGGGCAGAAAAGACAAATTGTTCCCCATAGATGCAAGTCTTAAGGCCCACGAAAAAATAAAAAGCGTCTACAAAAAGGTAAACGCTTCTGAAAATCTTATTATTGATGTTTTTGACGGCAAACATTCCGTCAGCGGAAATAAATCATTTGATTTTCTTGCAGAATAAAAAAAGGGAGTCGCAGGACTCCCTTAATTTTTTATTTAACCATCAATTCGCTGATGAGTGCGCTGAATTCTGCAGGGTCTTCAATTGAAAGACCGCTGATGAGTCTTGCCTGCATATAAAGAAGCTTTGCATACTTTGCGAGCGCTTCATCGTCAAGTGACTTGATTTTTTCTGCAATGGGGTGAGATGCGTTGATTTCAAGCACTGTTTCAGCCTTGACACCGTTTGCATTTGGCATTGCATTGAGTACTTTTTCCATTTCTGTTGAAAGCATACCCTCACTTGTAAGACAAGCGGGATGATTCTTGAGTGCATTTGTAAAACGCACCTGAGTTACGCTGTCGCCGAGTGCATCTTTCATTTTGCCGAGAATATCCTTTGCATCTTCATTCTCTTTTTTGATTTCTTCCTTTTCCTCTTCTGTGTCAAGGTCAAGCTTGTCTGCGCATACATTCACAAAATGCTTGTCGTCATAAGCCATAAGCATCTGAATTGCGAATTCGTCAACATTATCTGTGAAGTAGAGGATTTCGTAGCCCTTGTCCTTAACAGCTTCAACCTGAGGAAGCATATCAATCTTAGCCTTTGTTTCACCTGAGGCATAGAAAATCTTGTCCTGACCCTCTTTCATTCTTTCAACATATTCAGCGAGAGTTGAAAGCTTGTCTTCATAAGAAGAAACAAACATAATCAGGTCTTTGAGTGTATCTTTGTGAGCACCGTAGCTTTCATAGATGCCGAATTTAAGCTGCATACCGAATGACTCAAAGAAACGGTTGTAAGTTTCTCTGTCATTCTTCAGCATATTCTGAAGCTCTGACTTGATTTTCTTTTCAATTGTCTTTGCAATGAGTCTGAGCTGATAATCCTGCTGAAGCACTTCACGGGAAATGTTGAGTGAAAGGTCTGCGCTGTCAACAAGACCCTTTGCAAAACTGAAATAATCGGGGAGCAGGTCGGGGCACTTATCCATTATAAGTACGCCGTTTGAGTAAAGCGCCAGTCCCTTTTCAAAATTCTTTGTGTAGTAGTCATAGGGTGCTCTTTCGGGAATGAAAATGAGCGCATCGTATGTTGCCTGACCCTCAACCTTGCTGTGGATAACCTTTGCAGGTTTTGAGAAGTCAAAGAATTTGTCCTGATAAAAACTGTCATACTCTTCGGGAGTGATTTCGTTTTTATTCTTTCTCCAGAGAGGAATCATACTGTTGAGAGTTCTTGTTTCAACGAATGATTCATATTCACCCTCGGTACCCTCAACGGGTCTTGAAGATTCAACATCCATTGTGATGGGGTAACGGATGTAATCCGAATATTTTTTAACGATTGAAGAAAGTCTGTAAGTATCAAGATATTCTGAGTATTTGTTTTCTTCTGTGTCTTCTTTGATGTAAAGAGTGATAACTGTACCTGCAGACTCTTTTTCTGCTTCTTCAAGAGTGTACCCTTCGGCACCCTCGCTGACCCAGAGGTTTGCTGTCTCTTCACCGAAAGCCTTTGAGAGAACGGTAACCTTGTCGCTGACCATAAATGCAGAGTAGAAACCTACACCGAACTGACCGATGATTTCAACATCGCTCTTTTCGTCCATGTTCTTCTTGAAATCAAGCGAACCGCTTTTTGCGATTGTGCCAAGATTATTCTCAAGCTCTTCTGCAGTCATACCGCAGCCGTTGTCTTCAATTGTGATTGTTCTGCTCTCTTTGTCGGGAGTGATTGTGATTCTGAAATCACCTTTTTCAAGACCAACTGAATTATCTGTAAGTGAACGGAAATATAGCTTGTCTATTGCATCACTTGCGTTTGAAATAAGCTCACGAAGAAAAATTTCTTTGTGGGTATAAATTGAATTGATCATCATATCAAGCAATTTCTTTGATTCTGCTTTGAATTGCTTTTTCTGCATAATATCACCTGAAAAATATATTTAGCACTCACACACAACGAGTGCTAAATATAGTATAACTCTTTTTTTCCGCTTGTCAACACTTTTTTGCGGAAAAATATTTCAATGTGAACCGAAATGGTGTATAATAAACAATAATTTAGCGAATGTTTGCACAATGAATTGATTTGCACAATCCTTGTAGGGACCGATCCCCTGATCGGTCCGTCCTGAAGTTTCATCAGACTTCGCGGAACGATGTGGGCATCGTTCCCTACACTGACGATATAAACAGGTTTAATTATAAAATGGGTTAAAGGGCGAAGCCCTTTCCGAAATTACGAATTACGCATTACGAATTACGAATTGATACAATAATTTAGCTCCGCTAAATTATTGTTTACTTTCCTTTCGGTTTTGTGATAAGGGCTACTGTCACACCTGCAAGGAGTGCAGCGGTGATTCCGCCTGCGCTTGCAGTAAGAGGACCTTTCAGCGCACCGATGAGTCCCTCTGTTTCAACGGCTTTTCTGGTGCCTTCTGCAAGTGTTGCACCAAAACCCGTCAGCGGAACGGTTGCGCCGGCTCCTGCAAATTCGGTAATCGGTTCATAAAGTCCGAGCGCACCGAGAACAACACCCGTAACAACAAAACCCACAAGAATTCTCGCAGGGGTGAGTTTTGTGTTATCAATAAGAATCTGACCGATAACGCAGATGATTCCGCCTATTAAAAATGCTTTAAGATAATCCATTATTTATGCACCTCGGTATAATTTTGTGCCGTGAAGTGCTTTTTATTCAGAATCAGGAGTTGATATAATGCTGATTTGTCCCGTATGCGGCAAAACGCTTGTCAGAAATGAAAAATCATATGTGTGTACAGATAATCACAGTTTTGACACCGCAAAAGAAGGTTATGTGAATCTGCTTTCAGGCAAACACAAGGCAGGAGAGCTTATCGGTGATAACCGTGATATGGCAAAGGCAAGACGTCTCTTCCTTGAAAAGGGATATTATGATTTTCTTGCAGAAGCTCTTTGCGGAAAAATAAAAAAAGATTCCGTTGTGCTTGACATTTCCTGTGGTGAGGGGTATTATACCGACTTTTTCAGACGCAGCACAGGTGCATCTGTTTACGGTTTTGACATTTCAAAAGAGATGATAAAACTTGCGGCAAAGAAGTATAAGGAAGTCATATTCTTTGTTGCCAATATCGCAAGAATTCCCGTTTCTGATGAAAGTGTTGATACTGCAATTCAGATCTGTGCACCGTTTTCTGAAAAGGAATTTGCACGAATCCTTAAAAAAGACGGTTGCCTTTATTCCGTTGTTCCTGCAAAACGTCACCTCTGGGGACTCAAGGAATTCCTTTATGAAAATCCTTATGAAAATAACGAAGACGATACAGAATACGAGTTTCTCCGCAAAGAGAGTGAAGAAACGGTTTCTTCATTTGTAACTCTCTGCGGCAGCGAAGAAATAATGAGCCTTTTTGCAATGACTCCGTATTATTACAAAACAAGCGAAAAAGATAAAATCCGCCTTTCTCAGGCGGATAAAATCGAAACTCAACTTGAGTTTGTTATAAGAAAGTTTGTGAGACGATAAACAATAATTTATCGCTGAGCGATAAATTATTGAGATAATAGAGAAAAGATAATAGATAATAGAATCGGAAGCCCTGCGGGCTTAAATTATATAAGAACCTGACTTCGTCAGAACCTTGTTATTCGCTTTGCTCATAATAAATGGGGTAAGGGGCAAAGCCCCTTCCGACATTATTATCTATTCTCTATTATTTCTTATCTAAAGAATTTATCGCTAAAGCGATAAATTCTTGTTTACTCAATCGTAATCTCAATCTCTGCTGACTTTACATCTTCGAGGTGTACGGTCAGTTTTTTTATGTCTGCATAATCGTCGTCGTATTCATATTTACCGCCGAGCTTTTCCGCATTCATCACGGAGAAAGTGCCGTCTTTGTGGCTTGTTGCAGTCATCTGCTTGTCACCGATTGTAAGAGTTGCGGTTTTGCCGTCTTCAGAAATTTCAATGTCGGCTTTGGTGTGCATAAACCAGTAAACATCACTTTTGAAAAGACATTTTACCGTATCGGTGATTCTGAGTGCGGAGTAATCGTTGTAAAGCTCAAAATCTCTTGTGACAGAAGTTGCACCGTTCATTCTGTAAGCATCTGTCATATCGAGAGTGCACTTTCCGCCCTCCTGAGTTCTTGTGTGTTCGATAAAGCTGCTTTCTGCCAGTACATACTGGTCATCGAGTGTCATATCGGGATTGATGACAAGTGTATTCTGACCCTCTGCTCGTTTGGAATAATTTTTCCATCTTCCGCCTGCAGGAGTGTTGAGGAAATAACCGGGTGCGTCATATGCTCCGGGACCCAGCTCTTCTGCCCATCTTTCACCTTTTGCATCAAAGACAAAAGTGCCTATGTCAAGGTCACCGTGATTTATGAAGTTATAGCCTGATTTTATACCTGCAAATGTAGCGTTTTTATCAAGGTATGCACTTCGCATCAGCACAAGCTCCTGACCTGAGTCGGAGGTGAGAAGTGTAACAAGAGGTTCCTGCCTGAAATCTGCTGTATCGGCAGTATAACTTCTGTCATACCAGAGCAGAGAAAGTGCATCTTCTCTTCCGCCTGAGCTTCTTTCTGTGTTGCCCGATGTATCGGGAGTGAAATTCTCAGGCTCATCCCACATCTGATAAACTGCAAGAAGCGGAGAATCGTATTCGGACGCATACCAATGAAGAACAGGTGAGAAACACATTCTGTCTTTATTGTCACCAAAGTTGAAAACGCCCGTGGGAGTTGTTATGTAAGCAGGGAAGTTGCCGAGTTCTCTGAAACCGTCAATTTCGCTCATTCCGAAATCAGTACCGAAATAATTCTTTGAGGTTGCAACAAATGTGACTATTGAATTCATACCTGACTGGCTGTAACCGGGACCCTCTGCATAAACACCGTCGGGAGTGAAGTTTTCGAATGCGATGGGCATATTCTTGTAACACATTTCAAGAAACTCTGCGCACTCTTCGGGATGATACTGTGCAAATGTCATACACGCAACACCGATACCGTTGTAGCATATGCTGTTCCAGTTGTTTTTTGACCAGGTGAACCAGTTTTTGAGATAATTCTTTGAAAGTGCAGGTTTTATTGCGTACTCAAAAACTTTTTCAGCAAGAAGCTCTTTGAGATCATCTGACAGATAGTCAAAAAACCAATCGTAACCTACGGAAACGGCAAGTGCCATTTCTGCTGTTGCAAGAAAATGAGATGTGCACCAGTCATCATAGGAGCAGACCTTTTCGAGCTCTTTTACTGCTCTTTCGGCATATTTGTCTTTGCCCGTCATCTGCCATGCACAGCCGAGAATTACCATACGGCTGATTTCTTCACGGGAAATGGGAAGAATGCTGTCTTCCTCGTCAAGCACATATTCGAGTACGGGGTAAACTGATTCGTCGAGAAGTGCATCTGCATTGTCGATTACCGAATTTTTCAGCGCAAGAGTGTATTCCGAATATGAATTATTATTGTATTCTTTTTTTATCATATCAAAAGCATCTGTGTCTGCATAGATAAACGGGTGTGAAACTTCAGCTTTTGTTATTTCCTTGAGAATATCTTTTTTAGTGGGTGAATCCTTTACTCTGTCAAGTGAAATATAGTCTATGCCCACTTTCACCATATCGGGGATAACTGCAAAATACGGCACAATGTTTGTGATGCCGAGCACTACAACAAGCGCAATTGCAATGACAGAAGTGAGAAATATCTTTTTTGCTTTTTTATGTGATTTTTTTGATTTTTTCATATTGATGCCTCCGCAGAGTACTTTGTTCAATAATAACATGAAATTATTTATTTATCAAGAATATAAAATATCTGTTGCACGGAAGTTTTATTTGTTGTATAATGAGTCCATAAAGTAACGGAGGCGAAAAATATGGCAAAAATTATCGGTGCAAACATTCCTAATATTCCCTGGCAGGACAAACCCGAAGGATATAAATACCCCGTCTGGAGATATGACGGTAACCCCATCATCACAAGAGATAATCTTTTCGGTGCAAACAGCATTTTTAACTCTGCAGTCGTTCCTTACGGTGACGGTTTCGCAGGTGTTTTCAGAGTAGACAATATCAGTCGTGACCACACACTCGTTGTAGGTTATTCAAAGGACGCAATCAACTGGGAACTTCAGGAAGAAGTTATCTTCAGAGGTTATGACCCCAGACTCTGCGAAATCGACGGCAAATACTACCTCTCATGGGTTAACCTTACACCTCAGGGCACAACAATCGGTATCGCATACACAACTGACTTCAAAGAATGGGTTCAGCTTGAAGATGCTTGTTACCCCGTTGCAAGAAACGGTGTGCTCTTCCCCAGAAAGATAAATGATGAATTTGTTCTCTTTATCCGTCCCTGCGACAGAGGTCACACACCTTACGGTGATATTTTCCTCAGCCACAGTAAAGACCTCACATACTGGGGTAAACACAGATGGGTTATGTCACCCGTTAAAATCTGGGAAAATACAAAAATCGGTGCAGGCCCCACTCCCATCGAAACAGATGAAGGCTGGCTCTGCTTCTATCACGGTGTTCTTACAAGCTGTAACGGCTTTACATATGCTATGGGTGCTGCAATCCTTGATATTGACGAACCCTGGAAGGTAAAGCACAGAGCAGACTGCTTCCTTCTTGCTCCTCACGAAATGTATGAGCTTGTTGGTGACGTTGCCAACGTTGTATTCCCCTGTGCAGCACTTGCTGATGCAGAAAGCGGCAAAATCGCACTCTACTACGGCGGCGCAGTTACTGTTGTTGCTCTTGCATTCACAACAGTTGACGAAACAATCAAGTTCATCAAAGAACACGACCTTAATAAATGATTTTCACGGCAGGGCGAAATCCCTGCCGTTTTTCGTTGTACAAATCAGAATTTATCAAGGTGTTTACAGGAAATAAATTAAAGCTTGTAGGGGCGTTAATCTAACGCCCGATTGTGAGCTATGCGAACAATAACGGCTCTGCCGTTGCTTTTTTCTTCGGAAAAACACACTTTGTGTGCGGGCGATGAATCATCGCCCCTACGATATATCAATCAACCCCTGCTCAACAAATTATTGTTTGTAAACATTGTTTAAAATATATTGCTATTCCGGAAAATTTTTATTATAATAAAACATATTATAGTAAGGAGTTGGCAGTAATGAAAAAATCAAGAAAAATTTTATCAGTTATTCTGACTTTTACGATTTTACTTCCTTGTTTTTCACTTATGGCAAGTGCCGTAAGCGGAAATATTGCACCCGATATTGTTGCAATGTCAAGTCAGCTTGCAGTGGATATTGAAAGTGAAGCAATCGTTCTTCTTAAAAATGAAGATAATGTGTTGCCTCTTGAAAACAAAAAAGTCAATGTTTTCGGTGCAGCATCTGTTGTGCCGCTTCTGGGTGGTGCAGGCTCAGGTGCAATCGTTACCCACGACCCTGTTTATCTTTATGAGGCACTTGATGAAGCTCAGATTGAATATAATACCGAGCTTCAGACACTTTATGAGAAATATTGTGCTTCAAATGAAATTCCTAAAACAAGCAACACTATTCTTAATAATCTTCTTCAGCTTGTTCTTGCAAAAAATACACTCAATGAACTTGATCCCGATAAGCTGACAGATGAAGTTATGAACAATGCAAAAGCTTTTTCGGATACAGCAATTATCGTTATCGGCAGAACAAGTGCTGAGAATTCTGACCTTACTCCTGAAATGCTCAGACTTAGTGATGATGAAAAAGCTATGGTTGAAAAGGTCGCAGGAACTTTCTCAGAAGTTATCGTTCTTTTCAATATCGGTAATGTTATGGAAATGGGCTTTGTTGATGAATACGAATCAATCAAAGCTGCCGCAATTATGTGGATTCCCGGTGAATTCGGTATGCGTGCTGTCGGTCAGATGCTTAAAGGCGATATCAATCCCTCGGGCAGACTTGCAGATACTGTTGCATACAGTATTTATGACTATCCCTCAACAGAGAATTTCGGTAATTTTGAATATGACAGCGGAGATAAATTCGTTGAATACCAGGAAGGTATTTATGTAGGTTACCGTTATTTTGAAACGTTTGCCAAGGAAAAAGTTCAGTATCCGTTCGGCTACGGATTGTCTTATACTTCATTTGAAAAAGAACTTGTTTCTTATAGTACCGATAACGGAAAAATCACAGCTGAAGTTAAGGTTACAAACACAGGTGACAGAGCAGGTAAGGATACAGTTCAGCTCTATTACAGTGCGCCCTATTACGGCACAATCGAGAAAAGTGTAATAAATCTTGGCGGATTTGCAAAGACAAAACTTCTTACTCCCTCTGAAAGCGAAACAGTCACAATTGAATTTGATATTGATTCAATGGCATCCTATGATATGAATGCAGAAGGCTGGGTGCTTGAAAAAGGCGATTACACAATCATTCTGGGTGAAAATGTGCGTGAACATATTGATTCATTCACATACACTCTCGGAGAAGATGTTGTTATAAAGAATGATAATGTCACAGGTACGCAAATAAAGAATCTTTTTGATGACGCTTATAACGGATTTACCGTTCTTTCAAGAAAAGATGCTGTTTCAACATATCCCCAAGCCAGAACTCTTGTTGCAACAGACAAGGTGAAAAATCCCGATGAACATCCCGATCCTGTAAAAGAAGGCACCGCACCGAAAATGGGTGTTACTTATGATGAAACAATAATGCTTCAGGATGTTTATGAAAATCCTGAGCTTATGGATAAATTCCTTGATCAGCTTACTCTTGATGAGATGACTCATCTTGTTACACACAGCGGTTATATGACTTACGGAATTGACAGACTCGGTGTGCCGAAAACATGGGATAACGACGGTCCCTCATGCGTCAAGGGTACACACGGAATAACATACTCAGACTGCGGTACTGCGTATCCTTGTGAAACTGCAATTGCATGTACATGGAACAAAGACCTTGCGTACAGGATGGGTGACAGCGTAGGACAGGAAGCAAGAAGTATCGGCACAGATATCTGGTATGCTCCCGGTGTGAATATTCACAGAAATCCTATGGGCGGCAGAAACTTTGAATACTTCTCCGAAGACCCGGTTATTTCAGGTGTTATGGCAACAGAAATTATCAACGGTGCATGGAATCAGGGACTTGTTACAACTATCAAACATTTTGCACTTAATGATCAGGAAACACACCGTACAGGTGTATTTACCTGGGCAGATGAACAGACTCTGCGTGAGATTTATCTTAAAGCTTTTGAAATTCCCGTCAAGAATTCAGAATGTCACGGTGTGATGTCAGCTTACAACAGAGTCGGCACTGATTGGGCAGGAGCTTGTTCCGAACTGCTCGTTGACCTGCTGAGAACAGAGTGGGGTTATGACGGCTATGTCATTTCTGACTATTCAAACAATTTTATAGGCAGAGGATATATGGATCCTGCACTTGCAGTTTATAACGGCAATGATACTATTCTCTCAGGCGTGTGGTTCCTGAATATGACTTCACATGTAAGTCTTGTGAAAGCAACCTATAATGCAGACCCCATAGGTTTCGGTACTGCTCTGCGTGAGGCTTGCAGAAATGTCCTTGAGGCAAAAATGAAGACAAGAGCATTCCTTGAACCCGGCAATCCTGCCGCAGATGCAGAACTTACTGTTGATGAATCAGCGTATGATATGACAAATCCTCTTGATGTCTTAAAATACAATCTCGCAAAAATCATCAACATCCTGGCATCATTTGCAAGAAGAATTATTGATTACGGCGGATAAAAAATATAATATAACGGCAGGGAGAAATCCCTGCTGTTTTTTTTATGATGCACAATTTACAATTTATAATGTACAATCAATTGATTTGCAATACTTATGTAGAGAACAGTAAATAGTTAGAAGTGTCGGAAGTGCTTCGCACTTGTTTCGCAACTCCTCACTCCTAACTTCTCACTTGACAAAACTCCTACTACCGTTTTTCATAGTTTATTATTTTTTTTCTCACTTTTTGCATTCGTGCATATAATGTGTTATAATGTCATCACGAAAGTGAGTGGTGTTATGAAAAGGATAATGTTTGTCTGCCACGGGAACATCTGCCGTTCGCCTATGGCTGAATTTATATTCAAAGATATGATTAAAAAACTAGGCAGGGAAGATGAATTTTTCGTTGCATCTTCCGCCACAAGCACAGAGGAAATATGGAACGGCATCGGCAACCCCGTTTATCCTCCCGCAAGGGCAGAGCTTGGAAAACACGGCATTTCCTGCGACGGCAAAAGAGCTGTTCAGCTTAAAAAGAGCGACTACGATAAATACGATATGTTCATTGCGATGGACAGTAATAATATACGGAATATTGCAAGAATATTCGGCTGGGACCCTGACGCAAAAGTGCATAAAATGATGGATTTTGCAAACAGAAAAGGTGATGTTGCAGACCCCTGGTATACGGGGAATTTTGATGTGACTTTTGCCGATATTTCAGAGGGTTGTGAAGGTCTTATTTCTTTTCTGGCAAAATCTGGCTGATTTGTATTGCATTTTTTCTAAAAAAAATCATAAATTGTAAAAATTTCTGTATTATTATATAAATTTTCAAATATTTATACATTTTTCTTGCAATTTTTTTTTCATAGATATAAAATATATTATATTTTTTTATGAAAATTAATTTGCGGAATTATTTTTCTGCATAAGGAGAGTAAATAATTATGAGTTATGTTCAGAGAGTTATTGACAGTGTTGCAAAAAAACACGCTAACGAACCTGAGTTCGTGCAGACTGTAACAGAAGTTCTTGCTTCTCTTACACCCGTTATTGAAAATCATCCCGAATACGAAAAAGCAGGTCTTCTTGAAAGAATGGTTGAACCTGAAAGACAGATTTCTTTCAGAGTTACTTGGGTTGACGATGAAGGCAAGGTTAATGTAAACACAGGTTATCGTGTGCAGTTCAACGGTGCTATCGGTCCTTACAAGGGCGGTCTTCGTTTCCATCCCTCAGTATATGCAGGTATCATGAAGTTCCTTGCATTTGAACAGACATTCAAAAACAGCCTTACAGGTCTTCCCATCGGCGGTGCAAAGGGCGGTTCAGACTTTGACCCCAGAGGCAAGAGCGACGGAGAAATCCTTCGTTTCTGTCAGGCATTTATGACAGAGCTTTACAGACACATCGGTGCAAACCTTGACGTTCCCGCAGGTGATATCGGTGTTGGCGGCAGAGAAATCGGTTACCTTTTCGGCCAGTTCAGAAGAATCAAGGGTTCATTCGAAAACGGTGTTCTTACAGGTAAGGGTCTCTCATACGGTGGTTCACTTATCAGACCCGAAGCTACAGGTTTCGGTGCTGTTTACTACGCAGCAGAAGTTCTCAAGCACTTCGGTGAAGAAGTTAAGGGTAAGACATTCTCAGTTTCAGGTTTCGGTAACGTTGCTTGGGGTACAGCAAAGAAGGTTGCTGAACTCGGCGGTAAAGTTGTTACAATTTCAGGTCCCGACGGATATGTTTACGATCCCGATGGTGTTGTTACAGAAGAAAAGATCAACTATCTCCTTGAGATGCGTGCATCAGGCAGAGATAAGGTTCAGGATTATGCAGATAAATTCGGTGTTGAATTCTTCGCAGGTCAGAAACCCTGGGGTGTTAAGGTTGACGTTGCAATGCCTTGCGCTACTCAGAACGAAATCGGCATGAAGGAAGCTGAACAGCTTGTTGCAAACGGTGTTCCTTACTACATCGAAGTTGCAAATATGCCCACAACAAATGAAGCTCTTGCATATCTTATGAAGAACTGTAAAGTTGTTGCTCCTTCAAAGGCTGTTAACGCAGGCGGTGTTGCAGTTTCTGCTCTTGAAATGAGCCAGAACTCATCAAGATACTCATGGACAAGTGAAGAAGTTGACGAAAAGCTCAAGCATATCATGAAGAATATCCACGATTCTTCAGCTGCAGCAGCAGAAGAAAACGGTCTCGGCTACAACCTCGTTGCAGGTGCAAACATTGCAGGTTTCCTCAAGGTTGCAGACGCAATGATGTCACAGGGTATTTTCTGATAAATAAAACGTATACATACAAGGCATTCTGCGGAGTGCCTTGTTTTTTTATAATGCACAATGCACAATTAAGCAGACACTGCCACTAAGGCAGATGCTGCTATATAAATGGGTAAGGGCAAAGCCCTTCCGCACAATTTGCCGAAGTCAAATTATATCACATCCGTCACAGACGGATATATCACTACAATAATTTGTCGTTAAGATAAATTATTGTTTGCCGGGTTGTCCAAAACTTCTCCGTCTTGTGAAAATCTTGAACCGTGGCACGGACAATCCCATGAATGTTCGTTTTTGTTCCATTTCAATGCACAGCCGAGATGCGGACATCGTCTTGTTGAGAGGGTCAGAAAATTTATTACAGATTCAAAACCGTTAACAAAAAGCTGAGGTTTCAGAATGCTTCTTGATGGGTTGAAAACTTCGGCACAGTCATTTTTTTTGTCCTGAATCATATCGCAGAGAATCATTGCCGAAATCATTGCATTTGTCATACCCCATTTATTGAAACCTGTTGCCACATATAAATCAGGTGTGTTTTTTGAATAATTTCCGATGTAAGGAACTTCGTCAAGGCTTATACAATCCTGAGTTGCCCAGAATGTTATTTCTTTTGCATCGGGATAATTATTTTTTGAAAATTCACGCAGTTCAGCCCAATTTCCGCCGTGTTTTCCCGTTCTGTGACTGCCTCCGCCCAGTAATAAAAAATCTCCGTAATTTCTGAAAGAAAGTCCTGTCTTTTTTTCGTCAACAAACATACCGTTAACGTTTTGTGCATTTTTCAGAGCAATAACATAAGATCGGTCCTGATACATTTTCAGGGAATAACTTCCGTGTTTGTTGATAAACGGGAAGTGTGTTGTAACGACAACTTTTTTTGCTTCGATTTTGTAATTTTCTGTTTTTGCCGTGCATCCGACCATTTCTTTTATAAAGGTGTTTTCGTAAATATTCAGGTTTTTTGCGATTTCTCTGAGAAATTTCAACGGATTGAACTGTGCCTGATTCTTAAAGCAGACAGCACCGACCGTTTCAACGGGTAACGGCAGATTTTTCCGTAATTCGGCTTTGAATCCGATTCTGAGGAGTGCAGAAAGTTCATCTTCAAGAACATTTATATTGTCAGTCGAGTAAACATAATTGTCTTTTTCTTCAAAATCACAGTCAATTGTCTGACAAAGTTCTTTGTATTTTCTGATTGCTCTTTCGTTTGCTTTCAGATACATCTGAGTTTTTTCGGTTCCTTCACTCTGCAGGAATTTATAATAAATCAGACCGTGCTGACTTGTTATTTTTGCGGTTGTGTTCTGTGTGCTGCCCGAACAGATTGAATTTTTCTCCGCCAATACATACGGAATGTTTTCTTTGTGTAAAAAATATGCGGTGAGTATTCCCGCAATGCCTCCGCCGATTATCAGCACATCTGTTTTTATGTTTTCTTTAAGTGGGGGGAATGAATATTTCTGAGAAAACTGTTGCCATATTGATTCCATAAAAGCACCTCAAAGTTATAATTCTCTTTTTTTTATAAAAAATACGGATTGTTGTTTTATTATTCTTCAAACAAATTATTGAATCAGTATTTATATTATGTTAAAATAGAGAAAAACCGAAAGAGGTTGTTTTATGAAATATTCTTCTGCATTTCCCAAATGGGGACCTTACGGAAAAAAATATATGGGTCTGTCAAGAATCGCTGACCACGCTTTTGCAAAGGGTGTGCGTTTTGACTTCACAACAGTACCTGCAATTTTTGGCGGAGATATAAAAGTCCCCAATGTTACACTTCCTTCGGGTTGTCACCCATGGAGATGTACGGGGGATTACTCTCTCATTACATATCGTCACGACCTTGAGTGGAAAGATAAGGTCTATGCGGAAGTTTCTTATGTGCGTCTTTCAGATGAAAGCACTCTTGTAAGAACTGAAATTGTCAATAATTCAGAGCTTATCCAGAATTGTCTTGTGAATTTCTTCAGCTCTGTTGAATATCCCTCTCCCACATACTGCAGACTTACTCTGCCTGAAAAGTGCGAGTATAAAAAGGCTCTTGATTATAACACATATGATTATACGGAAAAACGTCCCTGGGATGAGCAGAATGCAGACAGCTTCAAAAAAGGCGAATTCGCAGACAATGCATTTGTAGGCGGTTTCGGTCTCGGCGACAGAGCAGGAAAGTGGCATATGCCTCACCGTTATCAGCCTCCTTTCGGCGCTGTCAAGGGTGATAATGTTTCTTTCACCATTAACTGCAAAAATGATTATGAAAATGCTGTGCTTGCAATTCGTTACAGAACAAGTGATATCCATTATCAGCAGGGCAAAATGGTTGGTGTAAATCTCATCAACAGCAAAAACACGGCAACATTTATGCTTGGTGACATCAAGGTTGAATTTGCACCGTCAGATGATCTTTCAATGAAATATGTTCCCCTCGGCAAAATTGCAAAGGGTGATTTTAATTTCTCACTTGTTGCAACGGGCACAGGTGCGGCAGAATTTGACTTCTTTTGCATCACAGAAAAAGAAGATGCAGAAAAAATCGTAACAGAAACTGTAAAGTACGACTTTATGCCCGTTATCTCAACAGAAGAATGCGAAAAAGGCTTTAAGTCAGTCTGTGAATTCAAGGATGTTGACGGCAGATTTACTCTCCGCACATTCAATGCAAACACCCGTTACAGAGAAATTGAAACAGGTGCACTTGAAGACTGTATGACAGCTCGTCTTTCAAACTCGGACGTTACTTTTGATGATGTAACAGAGAGTTTCACAGGTGCATTTTCAAGAAAACACAGCGATGACGGATTTTTCCACAATGCAATAGTGCACACACTTTTTGTTGAGCCTCAGACAAAGCACGTTGAGTATGCGGTGCTTTCAAAGGGTGAAACAGAATATCTCAGGGCAGAAGAATATGAGAAGATTTATCTTGAAAAACTCGAAGCTTCAGAAGAAATCAGATATAACAAAGACGGCAGAAAATATGAGCTTTCAAGCAATATTTTAAGATCAACGGTTCTTACAAATGCGGTATATCCCATTTACAATCACGGTGAATACATTATTCACCATACACCCGGTAAGCGTTGGGACTGCCTTTACACCTGGGATTCAGGTTTTATCGGTCTCGGACTCAATGATTATGCTCCGCATTTTTCATCATACAGTCTTGACCTTTATCTGAGTGATGAATCAAATCCCGACTTTGCATTTCTTCATCACGGTTCACCCGTACCCGTGCAGATGTATCAGTTCCTTGAAATGATGCAGCAGAGAAATGACAAGTCTGAGATGACAGAGCTTTATCCCAGACTCAGACTCTATTATGAATTCCTTGCAGGCAGAGTCAGAGGCTCCACAACTGCAAAACTCAAAAGCGGACTTACCACAACTTATGATTATTTCTATTCAACCAGCGGTATGGACGATTATCCTGCTCAGGTTGCAATGATGGACAGAAATATCAGAGATACAACAGCTCCCGTGCTTTCATCATCACAGCTTGTGCGTTGCGGTAAGATTCTCAGAATGGTTGCAAGCAAACTCGGACTTTCTGAAGATGTCAAGACTTATGATGAAGACATTGCAAGAATCACCGAAGCACTCAATAAATATTCATGGGATAAGGACAGCGGTTATTACAGCTATGTTCTTCACGATAAGGACTATAACCCCACAGGATTTATGCTCACGGAAGACGGAGAAAATCAGAACAAGGGTCTTGACGGTATTTATCCCATTATTGCAGGTGTCTGCAACGATGAACAGAAAGAAGCAATTCTCTCTCACCTTAAAAATGAAAAAGAAATGCTTTCTCCCTACGGTATCAGCGCAGTTGATATGTCAGCAGGCTACTTTATGGTAAACGGTTACTGGAACGGCAACGTATGGTTCCCTCATCAGTGGTTTATCTGGAAATCTATGCTTGATATGGGTGAAACAGACTTTGCATACACAATTGCAAAACTTGCTCTTGAAGTCTGGAAGAGAGAAGTTGACTATTCTTATTACACATTTGAAATGGTCAACGTTGTAACAGGCAGAGGCGGTTGGTTCCACAACTTCGGCGGACTTTCAACTCCCATCACAATGTGGGCAAGTGCTTACCATAAAGCAGGTACTCTCAATGTCGGTTTTGATACATGGATTGATAATTCATCTTTCAATGAAGACAATACTCAGCTTCAGGCAGAGTTCACATATTTCGGCAATAATGAAAAAATCACCGTCATTGCAGCAATGAATGACGATGAAAACAAAGCTTACAAAGTTTTCCTCGACGGTAAAGAGATAAACTTCAATGAACGCTTCAAAGGCACTCTTGAAATTGAACTCTCCGTGAAGGATAACGAAACTCATAAACTTGAAATCAGATAAACAATAATTTATCGTAAAACGATAAATTATTGTTGAAGTAAGAAGTAATAGGTAATAGTGAATAGGTGTGGAGGGGCTTTGCCCCTTACCCCATTATAATCGGGTGCGGGTGTCCCGCCATAACTTCTTCACTCTTAC
>JAZTWP010000039.1:0-3800 GCA_045636025.1 Acutalibacteraceae bacterium
ACGGGTAAGGGCGAACAGGGCGAGTGCTGTATTATAATCAATTCTGATGGTTCGGGCGAAGCGGGCAACTCTGCCGAAATCGATATCGAACTCAAGAAAAGCGGTTCTGCTCCCGCAGAATTTGACTACTCAACACTTACGCAGTAAACAACATCTTACAGGGGGGCTTTTGCTCCCCTTTATTTTTTTAATGAAGGTGTATAAAAAATGAACATCTTAACTGATAAACTCCCCACAAGTGTTACTGTGGGCGGTATAGTATACGAAATTGAAACAGACTACAGGGCGGCGGTGCAGTTGTCTTTAATGGTTGAAAGGGGCGAAAAAAACCCCTTAAAACTCTGCAAGCCGTTTTTCCCCAAGGGCTTCCCGAAGGAAATTGACGGTGCTGTCAAAGCGGTTTTGTTTTTCTTCCGGGGCGGTGATGAAGTTAAAGCCGAAACAAAAGCCCCACAGAAGCCAAAAGACGATAAGCCGGCTTATTCCTTTGAAGTAGACAAAGAAGCAATCTACGCCGATTTTTGGCGGTATTACAATATAGATTTATCAAAAGATTATCTGCATTGGTGGACTTTTAAAAGTCTTTTGATGGGATTGCCGGAGAAGAGCAATTTCAAAGACCGGATATATTACAGAAAAGTCAAGCTCTCTGACCTTCCCAAAGGTGAACGCAAGCGAATAGCAGCGATCAGAAAAGAGATTGAAATAAATACAGGCGAAAAGGGTGTTAAAATCACCCTTGAAGAAAGAAACAGAAATATGATTGATTATGTTAAAAATCGATGTAATGAAATGAGGTGATTATATGGCAGACGGTGAAGTTAGAATAGAAATTGTTGCTGATGATTCCGACATAAAAAAGAAGCTTGACGGTGTGGAAGATAAGGCAGAAGATGCAGCGGAAAAGCTTGAGGATTTGGGTGATAGTGCCAAAGATTCGGGTAAAGGTTTTAATATTGCGGATGTAGCAATAGGAAATTTTGTTGCAAACGGTGTAACGGCTCTTATTGGTAAGGTTGGCGAAGCTGTCGGCTCTCTTATTGCTCTTGCAGATGAAACAAGAGAATACAGAGAAGATATGGCAAAACTCAACTCGGCTTTCAAAACTGCCGGACACAGTACCGAAACAGCACAAAAAGCCTATGACGGATTTTATAAGATTCTCGGTGAAAGTGACCGAAGTGTTGAGGCTGTCAATCACCTTGCAGAACTTACAACGAATACAGAAGAGGTTGCAAAGTGGACGGATATTGCTGCCGGTGTTACGGCAAAATTCGGGGACAGCTTACCGATTGAAGGCTTGACCGAAGCTGCAAACGAAACAGCAAAGGTCGGAGCTGTTACCGGTCCTTTGGCAGATGCCTTGAATTGGGCGGGTATTTCCGAGGATGCTTTCAATGAAAAATTAAAGGCTTGCAACAGCGAACAGGAGCGAGCAACCCTTATAACAAATACCTTATCAACCGAGTACCAAGCAGCAGCGGAAGAATATAACGAACTGACAGCAAGTACACAGGCGGCGAGAGAAGCAACAAACCGAATGGAACAGGCACAAGCACAGCTCGGGGCGGCTATTGAGCCTGTTATAACTGTATGGACGAACTTTAAAGCTTCTGCTATGGAATGGGCTACAACAGGTGCTACAGCCATTATCGGAAAAATATCTGAAACAATACGGGGATATGATTCTCTTACTGAAAGTCAGAGAAAAAATGTGACGGCTACTCACGAAGCAGCAGAAATGTATAGAGCCTCAAAACAAGCAGCACACGAACTTGCAGCCGCACAAATGGCTGATGTTGATTATGCGACAAACTATTTGCTTCCTCAATTACAGCAATTAGTTGATTCAAATGGTTTAGTAAAGCAAGGATACGAAGAGCGTGCCAACTTTATAATGACACAGTTAAATGAAGCATACGGCACAGAGTACACCCGAATAAGTGAAATTATAGGCAAAAACGGCGAACTCACACAGAGTATTAAAGATGCTATGCTTGCTAAACAATCACAAATTTTATTGGCTGAGTATGAGGAAAATTATGCTAATGCCATAGCCAAGGTTGCAAATGCAGAAAAAACAAGAGCACAACAGGCTCAATATATAGCCGAACAATCAACAATCGTAGAAGAAGCAGAAAAAAAAGTTACCGAAGCTACGAAAGAATATCAAAAAACTGTCGCAGAAGGTAACGAAGAGTTAATAAAGTCTGAAGGTAAAAAGTTAGGTGAGTTAGTAACTACCTACGGAAGAGAATCACAAGAGCTTGACAAACTCAAAAAAGAATACAATAAAACTGACGAAAGCTTAAAGGGATATTACAAGGATATAACAGCATATCAGACAGCACAAACAATGATAATGGAAGGAAAAATAAGTGAAGCTGTCAGTTATCTTAATAATTTAAGCTCCGGTTATGCTTCTACTACAGGGAAAGTACAAGGCAGTATCGAAAAACAAACAGCGGCTTTGGAACAACAGGTAATTGATACAGAAGTAAATGCCCTTCTTATGGAAGATGCTTATAAAAAGGGTGTTGACGGTGTTACCGAAGAAATGGTTAAAACTGCCCGGGAACAAGCAGAAAATGCCAAAACCGAATTCAAAAAAATCGGCAACTCTATCCCCACGGGCATTGCAAAAGGTGCAGAGGCAGAAGAATGGTCGCTCACATCAGCTTTAGAGGGACTTATGAGCCGAGCTGTAAAAGCGGCAAAGGCAATAATCGATTCGCACTCACCTTCAAGGGTATTCCGAGACCAAGTCGGTGTAACAATTCCACAGGGTGTTACTGTCGGTATTGAAAAAGATGCTCACTTGATTGAAAAGGCTTTAAACGGTGTATTCAACGAAATGGTTGATTATCTGAACAAAGAATATGAATCACAGATAAAAACCATAACACAATACAATGCCGAAAAAGAAGCCGAATACAAAGCCCACGCAGAAGCTCTTGCGGAGATTGAGAAAGATAAAAACAAGGCTATTGCAGAGGGTAAAGAAAAGCTTGAGGACATCAACAAAAAGGCTTTTGACGAGGAACAGAAACAGTATCAGACACACGGAAATAATATAAGGGCTATTAATGATAATATTCGTAAGTCGATTTCCGACAGAATGACGGAGCTGTTATCTCTTGAAGCGGATTACCAAACAAATGTTAAAAAGATTTGGGATGACCTCAACAAATCGATAACTGATCTGAATAACAACTACAATGAACAGCTTAAGAACCGTGCCGAAAGTATTGCAAACTCCCTTAATTTGTGGAATCTTGCAGAGAAAAACAAGGTAAGCGGTGCAGAGCTTGAAAAGAACCTTAAATCTCAAGTAAATCTCCTTAAGAATTTTAACGATGCTATTGCAGAGCTTGAAACAAAAGACATAAATGCAGAGTTTATACAACAGCTTAAGGAAATGGGTGTAAATGCAACCGGAGAGATTGAAGCCCTTTTAAAAATGTCCGATGATAAGCTTGACGAATATGTGAAGCTTTGGCAAGAGAAAAATGCTCTTGCTAAGGAAGCGGCAACAGAAGAGCTTGAACCTTTAAAGGCTGACACAATGGCACAAATCCGAGACCTTTCCGACAATGCTGTAGCAGAATATCAGCGATTAACCGTAGAATATCAGAAGCAGTCTGTTATTTTGGTTAAAGAGCTTAAATCTGCAATGGAAGAAGCGGGGCTTGAAGGCTATGAGGAAATAATTGCACAAGTGGACGATTACACCTCAGCCGGTGCCGATCTTATGGACGGTATCATCACCGGTCTTGTAACGGAATCCCCTTTACTTGCTC
>JAZTWP010000040.1:0-12621 GCA_045636025.1 Acutalibacteraceae bacterium
GGGGCGTTAATCTAACGCCCGCTGCGCAGCAGAACGGCTTTGCCGTTAATTTTCCTTACGGAAAAGCACTTTCGTGCCGGGCGATGAATCATCGCCCCTACGATATATCAATTAATTTCTGCTTCGCTAAATTATTGTTTACTTGACTTTATTTTTATTTAGGTATATACTTTAATATGTATAAATATAAAAAGGAGATTGATAAAAATGTACAATTTTCCCATTGGTGTAATTATAGACTCATTCAGATGCGATCTTAAAGAAGCTGTAAAAAAAGCTGCTGCTGTAGGTGCAAACGGCATTCAGGTTTACGCTTCAAGAGGCGAAATGGATCCCGATAATATGACAACAGCTAAGAGAAAGGAATTCCTTGAAGTTGTAAAGAGCAACGGCCTTGTTATCTCTGCTCTCTGCGGTGACCTTGGCGGCGGCGGATTCTCAATTGCAGAAAACAATCCCTGGAAGATTGAAAAGTCAAAGAGAATCATCGAAATGGCAAAGGAACTCGAAACAGATGTTGTTACAACTCACATCGGTGTTGTTCCCGAAGATGTGAATCACGACAGATATAAAATTATGCAGGAAGCTTGTTTCCAGCTTGCTGAATTTGCAGACAGCATCAATGCTCATTTCGCAGTTGAAACAGGTCCCGAAACATCAGCTAACCTCAAGAAATTCCTTGATTCACTCGGTTCAAAGGGCGTTGGTGTAAACCTTGACCCTGCAAACCTTGTTATGGTTACAGGTGATGACCCCGTACAGGCTGTTTACAATCTCAAAGATTACATTGTTCACACACACGCAAAAGACGGCAAACAGCTTTTCTATCTTGAACCCGAAATCGTTTACGGAGTAAAGAAAGATATCATTGTTGAAGACGATTCATTCATTGAAGTACCTCTCGGTGAAGGCAGTGTTGACTTCCCCAACTATCTCAAAGCTCTTGAAGATATCGGATTCAAAGGCTTCCTTACAATTGAAAGAGAAGTCGGTGATGATCCCGCAAAGGATATCGGCAATGCAGTAACATTCCTTCGTGACATTATTGCAAAATACTAATACTACTGAATTAAAAGGAAATACTATGAAACTCTGGACAGGTCGCTTCTCAAAGGAAGCAGATAAAATCACAAACGACTTCAATTCTTCAATCGGCACAGACAAAAGAATGTACCGTGAAGACATTGAGGGCAGTATTGCCCACGCAACAATGCTTGGTATGACAGGCATCATCACAGCTGAAGATGCAGACAAAATCGTTGAGGGCTTAAAGCAGATTCTCGCAGACATCGAAAACGGCACTCTTGAAATTGATATGACAAGTGAAGATATTCACACTTTCACAGAGGGTGAACTCACAAAACGTATCGGTGATGCAGGCAAAAGACTTCACACTGCAAGAAGCCGTAACGACCAGGTTGCTGTTGATATAAGACTCAACCTTATCAAGGAATGTGATGCAGTTGATGAACTCCTCTGCAACCTCATTTCAGTTCTTGCTGATATGGGTGAAAAGTATGCAGATGCAGTTATGTCAGGCTATACACATCTTCAGAGAGCACAGCCCGTAACATTCGGTCACTATATGCTCGCTTATGCAGAGATGTTCCTTCGTGACAGAGAAAGACTCGCAGACTGCAAAAAGAGAACTGCCCGTTCACCTCTGGGTTGCTGTGCACTTGCAGGCACAACATACCCTACAGACAGATATAAGACTGCTGAGCTTCTCGGCTTCGAAGATATCTGCCACAATTCACTTGACGGCGTTTCTGACAGAGATTTTATCATTGAACTTTCATCCTGCCTTTCAATAATCAGTGTTCACCTTTCAAGATTCTCAGAAGAAATTATTCTCTGGTGCTCACACGAATTCAGATACATCGAACTTGACGATGCATTCTCAACCGGCTCAAGCATTATGCCCCAGAAGAAGAATCCCGACATTGCAGAGCTTGTACGCGGCAAATCAGGCAGAGTCTTCGGTGACAATATGACAATTCTTACTGTTATGAAAGGTATCCCTCTTGCTTATAATAAAGATATGCAGGAGGATAAAGACTGCATTTTTGATGCAGTTGATACTGTCAAGGCTTGCCTTACAGCTTTCATTCCTATGATTGAAACAATGACAGTCAGAAAAGAAAATATGAGAAAGGCTGCAGCAGGCGGTTTCATCAATGCAACAGACTGCGCAGACTATCTTGTATCAAAGGGTATGCCTTTCCGTGATGCATACAAAATCACAGGCGGACTCGTTGCCCTTTGCATTGAGAAAAACACAACTCTTGAGGAATTACCTCTTGCAGAATACAAGCATTTCACAGAGCTTTTCGATGACGGTGTTTATGAAGCAGTAAATCTTGACAGATGCGTAAGCTTCAGAACTTCAGAGGGCGGTCCCGCTCCCGAAAACGTACTCAGAGAAGCAAAAAGAGTAAAGGCTCTTATTAATTCATAATGACAGAAAACAAACTGAGAAAACGGTTATATAATTTATCATATACCAAGATCGTTGCAGGCGGATATCTTGCACTTCTCATCATCGGAACATTTCTGCTGATGCTTCCCGTTGCGTCAAAAAGTGGTGAATGGACACCCTTAGCAGACGCACTCACAACAGCAACATCAGCATCCTGCGTAACCGGTCTTATTGTCTTTGACACATTTACACATTGGTCTTTTTTCGGTCAGGCTGTTCTTATTTTGCTCATTCAGGTGGGCGGTCTCGGTTATATGACAATTATAACGCTGATATCTGTACTTATCGGAAGAAAAATAGGAATAAGGGAAAGAGGTCTTCTCAAAGAAAGCACAAATGCGCTTCAGATGGGCGGACTTATCTCCCTTGCAAAAAAAGCAATCATCGGCACCCTTCTTTTTGAGGGTGCAGGTGCTGTTGTGCTTTCACTCTGTTTCCTGAAATATTTTGAACCGTTAAAAGCTGTCTGGTTCGGCATTTTTCATTCTGTGTCGGCATTCTGCAACGCAGGTTTTGACCTTATGGGTTCAATTGAACCTTACAGCTCATTGACTCAGTTTTATTCCGACCCCGTTGTGCTTATTACAATTTGCATTCTTATTTTTACGGGCGGTATCGGTTTTATTGTGTGGAATGATTTCTGCACACATAAATTCAGAATTCACAAATACAAACTTCATTCAAAAATTGCACTTTTCACAAGTATCTGCCTTATTCTTTCAGGCGCGGTACTTATGTTTATTCTCGAATTCGGGACAACACTCGGACATATGAGTATCCCCGACAAAATCCTCAATTCATTCTTTGCATCAGTTTCGGCAAGAACTGCAGGAATGAACTCCTTTGACCTTGCGTCATCATCCCCCGCAACATACCTCATCAATATCATTTTTATGCTTATAGGCGGTTCTCCCGGCTCAACTGCAGGCGGAATGAAAACAACAACAATTGCTGTGCTTGTTCTTGCAGGTTGGGCAAATATGAGAAACGCAAAACACGTCAATATTTTCGGCAGACGCCTTGAAGAAGATGTTGTAAGAAAAGCCCTTACCGTAACAATGATTTACTTTTCACTTACGGTTTTCTCTTCAATACTCATCGGTCTTACAAATCCGTCATTTTCACTTGCTGAAATTCTTTTTGAAGTTTCATCTGCAATCGGAACAGTAGGTCTTTCTGTAGGCGTTACAGGCAATGTAAACATTTTCGGACAGATACTCATTACACTCCTTATGTATTGCGGACGTGTAGGAAGTATGTCATTTGCAATGATTTTCACAGAAGTGAAAGCTCCGTCACATATTCAGATGCCGAGCGAAAAAATTATTATAGGTTAGAAGTGAATTATCAATGAAAAATATTCTTATTATCGGTCTCGGCCGTTTCGGAAAACATCTTGCAGAAAAATTTTCACAGCTCGGTGATGAAGTTATGGTCATTGACCGTGACGAAGAAGCCGTTCAGGAAATTATGAACACCGTCACCTATGCACAGGTAGGAGATTGCATGAAAGAAGAAGTCCTCCGCTCATTGGGTGTAAATAATTTTGATATCTGTTTTGTCTGCACAGGTGAAGATTTTCAGTCAAGCCTTGAAATCACAGACCTGCTCAAAACTCTCGGTGCAAAATATGTTGTAAGCAAAGCAGGAAGAGATATTCACGCTAAATTCCTTCTCAAAAACGGTGCAGACGAAGTTGTTTATCCCGAAAAGGATATGGCATACAAAACTGCCGTAAAATTCAGTTCAAATCATCTTGTTGACTACTTCGAAATTTCAGAAGACGTTGCCGTTTATGAAATTTTTGTACCTTCAGACTGGTTCGGCAAAAGCATTATTGACCTTGACGTACGAGCAAAATATCATATGAATATTCTCGCAATAAGAGACACAAACGGAAAACTTGATTCACACCCTCTCCCGACACATATTTTCAAAGACGGAGAAAGAATTATTGTCCTTAGCGATTATAATAATATAAAACAGTTTATAAAATAAAGGATTGTTATTATGGCAAAAACCGTTTCAATACTCAACCAGAAAGGCGGCGTCGGCAAAACAACCACAGCAGTCAATCTGTCTGCCGCCATCGGTGCAAAAGGCAAAAAACTTCTTCTTGTTGACATTGACCCTCAGGGCAACTCAACAAGCGGCTACGGTATAAATAAAAGAGAAATCAAGAAATCATCATACGAAATGCTCACAGGCGAAATCACCGCAAAAGAAGCAATCATTACAACAGATTTTGAAGGTGTTGACCTCATCCCTGCAAATATGAATCTTGCAGGTGCCGAGCTCGAAATCATTGATATGGCAGAAAGAGAAAGTATTCTCAAAAAAGCTCTTGCAGAAGTCTGGAATGATTATGATTACATATTCCTTGACTGTCCGCCTTCTCTTGGTCTTATCACCCTTAACGCACTCACAGCATCAGACACATTCCTCGTGCCCATCCAGTGCGAATATTACGCTCTTGAAGGTCTGTCTCAGCTTATGAATACAGCAAGACGAATAAAGAGAATGTATAATCCGTATCTTGATATAGAAGGTGTTCTGCTTACAATGTTTGACGGCAGACTCAACCTTACACAGCAGGTTGTAAATGAAGTAAAACGTTTCTTCCCCAAGAAAGTTTACTCAACCACCATTCCCAGAAATGTAAGGCTTTCCGAAGCACCGAGTTTCGGTCAGCCCATAATGTATTTTGACAAAAATTCAAAAGGTTCAATAGCTTATTCGGCATTGTGCGATGAATTTCTGTCACAGCAGAAATGAAAGGAGATTTCAATATGAAAGTTTTGTTCACAGTCAGCGAAGTTAAGCCCTTTATAGCAAGCGGAGGTCTCGGAGATGTTGCAGGTTCTCTTCCTCAGGCTTTACGCAAAAGAATGATCGGTTGCCGTGTTGTTGCACCTTTGTACTCAGGCATCAAGCAGGAATATAAAGATCAGATGAAGTTCCTTACAAATATTGTTGTTCCCGTTGCCTGGAGAAGACAGTACTGCGGCATTTTTGAACTCCGTAAAGACGGTGTTATATATTATTTCCTTGATAATGAATACTATTTCAAGCGTGATTCAATCTACGGTCATTATGATGATGCAGAAAGATTTGCATTCTTCTCAAGAGCTGTTCTTGAAATCATTCCCGTAATCGACTTCAAGCCTGACATTATCCATTGTCATGACTGGCAGTCAGCACTTATCCCTGCATATTACAGCACAATGTATGCACAGAAAGACGGTTATGAAAACATCAAGACTGTTTTCACTATCCACAATATTCAGTATCAGGGCAAATATGGTCTGGATCTCAACTCAGAAGTTGTCGGTCTTCCCGAAAACGATGCTCACATTCTCGAATATGACGGTTGCGTAAACTTTATGAAGGGTGCAATTGAAACAGCAAACAAGATTACAACTGTAAGCCCCTCTTATGCAAATGAAATTCTTGATCCCTGGTTCTCACACGGTCTTGATCCCATTCTCAATCAGAGAGCATGGAAACTTCAGGGTATTCTCAACGGTATGGGCTACGATATGTATAACCCCGAAACAGATAAAGACATCTGGTACAACTTCAATGCTGAAGATTTCTCAGCAAAGGCAAAGAACAAGGCTGAACTTCAGAAATATTTTGAACTTCCCGTCAATCCTGATGCCCCCATCGTTGCAATGGTTTCAAGAATGGTCGGTCACAAAGGCTTTGACCTTGTAAAAGCTGTTATTGAAGAATTCATCTGCACATCTGATGCACAGATTGTTATTCTCGGCTCAGGTGAATGGCAGTATGAACACTTCTTCTCTGAACTCGCTGCAAAGTACCCCGACAGAGTCGGTCTCAAGCTTGGTTTCTTTGTTGACCTTGCTCAGAAGATTTATGCAGGTTCAGATATATTCCTTATGCCCTCAAAAAGCGAACCCTGCGGTCTTTCACAGATGATTGCTCTGCGTTACGGTTCAGTGCCCATCATCAGAGAAACAGGCGGTCTTCGTGACTCTATCTTTGACTCAGGTGACGGCAAGGGTAACGGTTTCACATTCGCATCTTATAACGCACACGATATGCTTCACGCAATGAGAAGAGCTGTTGAAGGCTTCAAAGATAAAGAAGGCTGGCAGATTCTTGTTAAACGTGCAATGGAATGCGACTACAGCTGGGGTCGTTCAGCAGGCGAATACATTAAAATGTATAAAGAAATTCTTAAAGGATAAGGTATCTTTTTATGGCAGAATTCATTCTTTCTGCGTTTGCAGATGAAGGCGGAAAAACTATCGACGAACAGATAACCGCCCTCAAAAACAACAATCTTACACACATTGAGCCCAGAGGCATTGACGGAGTAAATTTTTCAAACTACACAGTTGAAGAAGCAAAAGAGCTCCGCAAAAAACTTGACGATAACGGTATCGGTGTTTCAGCACTCGGCTCTCCCTTCGGTAAAATCGAAATCACAGATGATTTTGAACCTCATTTTGACAAGTTCAAGAAAAATGTTGAACTCGCTCAGATTCTCGGAACAGAAAACATCAGAATGTTCAGTTTCTTTATACCCGAAGGCATAACAGACTACTCTCCCTACCGTGATGAGGTTATGGAAAAACTTGAAAAGTTCTGTGACTATTCACTCGATAACGGTATCTGGTGCTGTCACGAGAACGAAAAAGGCATTTACGGTGATACAGATGACCGTTGCCTTGATATTCTCACTGCACTTGAAGGCAAAATCAAGGGTGTTTTTGACCCTGCAAACTTCATTCAGTGCGGAGTTGACATTCTTAAGGCTTACAACAAACTTGCACCTTACACAGAGTATATGCACATCAAAGATGCAAGATTTTCAGACGGTTTTGTTGTACCTCCCGGCTCAGGTGACGGTTGCCTTAAAGAGCTTCTTGCTGCATTCAAGAAGAAAGACGGCAAGAGATTCCTCACTCTTGAACCGCATCTCAAAGTCTTTGACGGACTCAAAGACCTTGAAAAAGAAGGCGGAACTGCAGACCAGATAAAGGAAGTTTACACTTATAAGACAAACGAAGAAGCTTTTGCTGTTGCAGCATCTGCACTTCACTCAATTCTTGCAGAGATTTAAGCAGAAAGGAGTGGTCAGGTGAATTATCAACCGGGCGGATACAATATGCCGCCTGCAAATCAGTTTCAGCAGCAGCCCAACAAGCCTAATCTGAAACCGCCTCATTTTGTTGACCAGGGAGAATGGTTGCAGGAGCAGCACAAAATCAGAAGACTCAGCACAATCTCAGCAGTTACAATTATAGTATTCATCGGCCTTTCCGCCGTTTTAGTAGGCGGTCTTCAGGGATTTCTGATGATTCTCAAAAATATTGATTCTTTCGATTATGAAAGATTTTCAGTACTCTGGAATTCAGCTGAATTCCAATATCTGTTTGATATTATCTATTCTGTTTTTGCAATCGGAATGCCTTTCTTCATTGCAGGACGCATTGCTTACAAAAAAGGTCTGATTGACAGCATTCCTATGGGCAAACCGAAAAAAGCAAAAATGCTCCCGTTGATTCTTTTCGGAGGTTTCGGTCTGTGCCTTTTCGGAAATATCATCATTTCCGTGCTTGATTCAATTTTCTACTCGGTCACAGGTCTGGAAATAGAAACACCCGAGTTGCCTATTCCTAAACTTTCAGTTGTCGGAATTCTCGTCTATTATGTTGCAATTGCAGTAATTCCCGCATTGATTGAAGAAATGGCACTCAGAGGAATCATTATGCAGATGCTCCGCAGACACGGAGACGGTTTTGCAATAATCGCATCAGCAATCATTTTCGGTCTGATGCATTGCAATCTTCAGCAAATTCCCTTTGCATTCCTTGCAGGTGCAATTATAGGCTATGCGGTAATCGCAACAGAGTCTTTGTGGACAGGTGTCATAATCCATTTTATGAACAATGCATTTTCCGCAACGATATCTCTTGTTGGTGAAGTTTACGGTTATGAATCAGAGCAGATGATGGCTGCAAACGTTGTTTTCTATGCTATGATTGCCATAGGCATTGTCTGTGCAATAATGTATTTCAGATTAACAGGAAAAATCTCACTCAAGAAATCACCGTTAATCAATCAGGGAAAAGGTTTTTACGGTATGCCGCCAATGTTTTCCGCATCGGTATCACAGGGCAGATTCATAAAAACATTTCTTCTTACAGCTCCGATGATAATTGCATTCATCGCAGTTGCATATGAAACGGTTGCTCTGTTTCTGATGACATAAAAAAATTAACCCGAAAGGACAATGCCTTTCGGGTTTTATTTTTGTTATCAACTGAGTCCGAGAACTTTACCTACTTCAAAGATAGATGCTTTTTTGTATCCTTCTACAGAAGTTTCTGAAGAATTGACATCTGTTCTGAATTTTGCAATATCCATCTGACTCTTGATATTTCCGACTGAGTCGTAATTTATCATTTTTTTGATTACACCATCTACAAGGTAGAAATCACAACTGTCTGATGATGATGTCTTAACATTGTATACATCGTATGTACGGCCGCTGAGGACTTCTTCACGCACATTCACAACAACACTGTTCACATCAACCGCAGAATAAGAAAGATCTGATGTGTCGATGCTGCCGAACTGAGGGAATACAGCTATAAGTGTTGACATATCACAATACATTTTATTTTTCTCATTGACAAGATAAACTTTTGTACTTTTACCTGAATTATCAACAATCATCTGAACATTAATATTTGAACCGCTGCTTGAAGTTTCTGACATTGTTGCCTTTACATTGCCGTTTGAGAAAATCATTGAAACGGGAGTCTTTTCGCCCTTTTCATAACGGAAACCGTCAAATGCGAAATCACCTACAATGTATGCTTTTATCTGGTCGGGAAGGCTGTTGAAATCGTCATTACCTGTAGGATATTTTGAAGAATTTGTTGTAGTCTCAGGAGGCTGAGTTGTAGTCTCGGGAGGCTGTGTGGTTGTTTCAGGGGGCTTGGTTGTAGTCTCGGGAGGCTGTGTGGTTGTTTCAGGGGGCTGAGTTGTGGTCTCGGGAGGCTGTGTGGTTGTTTCGGGAGGCTGAGTTGTTGTGTCATCATCTGAGCCGCCAACAAGTGAAAAGCCGATATAATACTCAGCATATGTAATCTTTCCGCCGCCAACGAAAACCTTCATACGCATTGCATTGCGTTCAAGGATAACCTGAGTATCTGTCTGGTCGGAAATTCTCCAGTCATTATCCTGCAGGTCCTTTATTGCCTGAGAGCTTGACATACCCACATAAACACCGCAAAGTGTATAATCACCGCCGACAATAGTGATTGAGTTGATACAGCCGGTGTAAATCATTTTAGGATTATGAACAACAGTTACATTGTCATTTGTGTAAGCGGTTGTGCCGTCTGTTGTATCAAGCTTTCTCATACCGCCGTATTTCTTCATAAAGTCATCTGTGCTGACACCAAAACCGTCTGAAAGTTCAGTTCTTTTTACTTCAGTTTCAACACCGATTTCAACTGTTTCATTATTCTTATCAACCTGTGAAGCAATACGAAGAATTGATCGTGCATCGATAGCTGTGATTCTCTGATTATTATCCATATCACCGATAATACACTGATCATCAGTCAACACATCAAGCTGAGCACCTGCTCTGAGAACAATACGTGCATCAATTGCATTGACTTTGTCATCCATATTAACATCGCCTTTTTTAACGGTCTTTGCTGAAGCGCAGACAGCAAACAAAGCAGAAAGCATAACAACTGCTATAACAGTTATCAATTTTTTCATTTTTGTCATCACCTTCAAAATATCAATATACAGATATTATAACTCATTTTACATATGCATTTCAATATAAAATATAAATAAATTGTAATGGCAAAATTATGGTGTTATAACAAAAAAACGGAGCCTTTTCAGACTCCGTCCGCATAACATATTCTTAATACGGATAAACAACGTCTTTTGTTTCATCAAGACCTGCTGCTGTACGAAGAACACTTCTCGCGTCATTAGCAGTCAACCTGCCGTCATTATCCATATCCAATGCAAAAAATCTTAAATATTCATCAATGGCACTGTAATTTTCATTATAATCAAATTTTTCAAGCCCTGCGGAAATTCTCAGAACTTTTCGTGCATCTGAAGCAGTATAAATTCTTTTCATACTCCAACCAGGGTCCCCCCAGAAAGGTGCAGCAAAATCAAAAGCATATCCGACATATTCAACATTTTCATCTGCAATGATAAGGTCAATATCACCACCGCCAACAACTTTTACAACTGCACACGGATATTTTTCACTTGTATATTTCACTTCTGTTACACCGGCAACAGCAGACGCATCGACTTCTGTATCCTTGAGATAAAGACAAAGATAAAACTCTTCATCAATAAAATTCTTTACTTTGTTATACATTCCGTTTTTCATTTTTCCGTCGGCAATTTTTTCAGCTTCAGTCATAGTGGCATAATTCGCACACATTTCTTTGAAAAAAGCATCGTGATAATCCTTGAAAAAATCATTATCTATATAACAGACACTTTTTTTGAAACCATCTCTGATGTATGAAACAGTTGCGACATCTCCTGCAAATTTACGCGGCTGTATATCAATCTTGATTTTAATTCCGGTTACGCTGGAAAATTCAATATCCAAAAGATGAATTCCCGCCGGAAGAGAATCATAAAAAGATTTTTCAAACTGAATGAATGTATATTGCATAACTGCATACACGGAATAAAACTTTTCATCAATTTTTTCACCGTTATATGAAATTGATTCAAAAAGTGTTGCACCGACAGGTATTCGGTCTCCATTGACAGAGCCCTGCAATTCGTCAAACTGCATTATTATCGGATTCATATCATCGAAATCGAACAGCACTACATTGTCAACAACAGCCTTTCCTGTGAAAACATATAACAAGAATCTGATTGATTTCAATTCAAAGTTCATATTCAAATGATATGTGCCGTTTTTCAAAGATGCAAGAAATTCTTCTTGAAGTGTGAAAATAATATAGTTTTCACCATATTCAACAGTATAATAATGCTCGTCAACAATGTTGTTCGAATATCTGACATACTCAAATTCTTCCGGATTTACTCTGTGAGAATAATCAGATGTATCAACTTTTACCTGAATGTCACCTGAACCACGCCATGCATCAAAAATAACAATGTCATCAACAACAAGTCCTGTTGAATAAGATGCAGATGAAACAACAGGAAAAAGTGCTATTAAAAGGCATATAATAATTGCAGTGAGTTTTTTCATTATAAACACTCCTTTCACTATATATAACACTTGAAAACATAAAACGGTTACAAAAAAAGAGCAGAATCCAGAAGATCCTGCTCTCTGATATAAATTCAATTATTTATCCCAGTTCTTTGAAAGTTCTGCTCTTACCTTGATGGGAAGACCGAAGAGGTTGATGAAACCTGCTGAGTCTTTCTGATCATAAACATCATCTTCATCAAAAGTTGCAACTTCTTCACTGTAAAGTGAGTAGGGTGAAGTTGTACCTGCGGGAATGATGTTACCCTTGTAGAGCTTGAGCTTAACGTCACCTGTAACTGTCTTCTGTGTTTCGTCAACGAAAGCTGCAAGAGCTTCACGGAGAGGAGTGAACCACTGACCGAAGTAAACAAGTTCTGCATACTTAGCTGCAACGAGTTCTTTGTAGTGCTGTGTATCTCTGTCAAGGCAGAGTGTTTCAAGAATTTCGTGTGCTCTGTAAAGGATTGTTCCGCCGGGAGTTTCATAAACACCTCTGGACTTCATACCAACAAGTCTGTTTTCAACGAGGTCTGCAAGACCGATACCGTTTTCACCACCGAGCTTGTTAGCTGTTTCGAGAAGTTCAATAGCGCCCATTTCTTTGCCGTCGATAGCTGTGGGAACACCCTGTTCAAAGTGAATTGTAACATAAGTGGGCTTGTCGGGAGCTGCTTCGGGAGCTACGCCCATTTCAAGGAAGCCTTCCTTGAGGTACTGAGGCTCATTTGCAGGATCTTCAAGGTCAAGACCTTCGTGTGAAAGGTGCCAGAGGTTCTTATCCTTTGAGTAGTTTGTTTCTCTGTTTATCTTAAGAGGAATGTTGTGAGCTTCTGCGTATTCGATTTCTTCTTCACGAGACTTGATTGACCAT
>JAZTWP010000041.1:0-8483 GCA_045636025.1 Acutalibacteraceae bacterium
GCGATGATTCATCGCCCGTCACGAATATGCATTTTCCGAAGGAAAATAAAACGGCAGAGCCGTTATTGTTCGCTTTGCTCACAATCGGGCGTTGGATCAACGCCCCTACAAGCTCGATTTTAATTTCTTCAAACATTTCCGATAAATTATTGTTTATGAAAGGATCAGATTATGAACTTCATAATTTCAGGCGGAAAGAAATCTGCCGACATCAGACTCACAGAAAACAGAATCGGTGACATTCTTTATCTCACCGTCAATATGACATTACCCACTCCCGAAATTCCCGAGGCATTCAGCATCAAGTGGAATTTCAGCGCAAGCGATGTGCATTCCACCTGGAATCCGTCTTTGCTTGATATTCATGGACTGGCTTTTGAATGGGGTATGCTCAAAGTACAGTCCCGTCTTGCATCATGGATGCCTGTGCAGTCACTTATTTCTCAGAACGGCACAAACAAGCTTTGTATAGCAGTTTCAGATGTTGACACACCTATAAACATAAATACAGGGCTTCGTGAAGAAGATGCAACATTTGCCTGTGAAATTGAATTTTTTACAAAACCCACATCTCCCGTAAGCTCATATAACGCAACCGTGCGTTTTGATATGCGTAATATTCCTTACTATGACAGCATTTATGAAACTACTGATTGGTGGGAAAATGACTGCGGTTACACTCCTGCAAATGTACCCGAGGCTGCAAAAATGCCTATGGATTCACTGTGGTACAGTTTTCATCAGATGCTTGACAAAGATGAAATTATAAAAGAATGCAAAGCCTCAAGAGAGCTGGGACTTGAAACTGTAATTATCGATGACGGCTGGCAGACAGATGATAACAACCGTGGTTATGCTTACTGCGGTGACTGGCTTGTTGCACCGAATAAAATGGGTGATATGGCAGAGCTTGTTGAAGAGTTACACAAAATTGATATGAAAGTTATGCTCTGGTATTCTGTTCCTTTTATGGGAAAATACACTTCAAAATACGAAGAATTCAAGGATATGTTCCTCGAGGGTTCCGGTAACGATATTGATTTCTTCGGTCTTGATCCGAGATACAAAAAGGTTCGTGATTACCTTGTTTCAATTTACGAAAAAGCTGTAAAAGAATGGAAACTTGACGGTCTGAAACTCGATTTCATTGATTCCTTTGTACTTAAAGGCAAATCTCTTGAACCTGATACAAAGCGTGATTATCCGTCACTTGAAGATGCTATTCACGCTCTTATGACAGAAGTCAGAGCAACCCTTACAGCTATCAATCCTGATATACTCATTGAATTCCGTCAGTCATATGTAGGACCGTCAATCAGAAAATACGGAAATATGCTCCGTGTTGGTGACTGCCCTTGTGATACGCTCAAAAACAGAGTTGGTGTAATCAATCTCAGAATGACATCAGGCAACACTGCGGTTCATTCAGATATGATAATGTGGAATACGGATGATACTGCAGAGAATGCAGCGCTTCAGTTTGCAAGTATTCTTTACGGTGTGCCTCAGGTTTCAATGCGAATTGACAAACTTCCCAAAGACCACTACAGAATGCTGAAACACTATATTTCTTTCTGGAAAGAGTGGAAAGAAGTTCTTCTTGACGGCAAGCTCACAGCAGAAAATCCCGAATGCAATTACAGCTCTGCCTGCAGTACACTCGGCGACAAATCAGTAATCACTTCATTTACAAATCCTGTCGTCAATATAAAAACAAATTTTGCTGTTGCTGTCAACGCATCAATGTACAATTCACTTATCATAAAAGGTGCAAAAGACAAAAATTATACCGTTGTCAACTGTATGGGTGATGAAGTTGAAAAAGGCGTTGTTGCGGCAGATATTGAGGAAATCAATGTGCCTGTTGCAGGAATAATATTTGTAGAGTAAGCAATAATTTTGTGCACAGCTTTGTTAATATAGTGTAGGGAGCGATGCCCACATCGCTCCGAAAAGTTTGATGAAGTCTTAAACGGACCGATGTAGGCATCGCTCCCTACAGAGTTTATGCAAAATATCCATTATTCCCTATGTACTGTGAATTAAATTATTATTAAGGATGTTGATTTTATGAAAAAACTTTGTTGTTGGCTTTTAATTGTCGTTATTATTACATTATGTGGTTGTTCTGAATCAAAAACAAATGAAGAAAACACAGAAGCTGTATCACAAACGGAAACTGCTTCCTATGCAAGTGAAATTATTGATGAAAGTGATTATTATAAAGTCATATACAACGGTGATTTTACTTACAGTTATGAGATTCGTGACAAATCAGGAAATATTCTTTTATCAGACAATTCTGAAAAAGAAGAACCTCATATAGATATGCTGGACGATAATACAGTTAAATTAATGATTCAAAGAGGTACAGGACTTGCTACTCAAGTCACTACTTATTGCAATATAGAACAAAGCACCGTATCAGATGAATTTTCATATGTACTGACTGAGTTTGATAAAAATACAGTTTATGTTCAATACCGAGATAATGTGCACTATATTATTATTCAAAATATTTTTGACAAAAATGAATTTTACCAAGAATCTAAAATAAGCGATGCATCACCGATTGCTGATGCCATTACAAATGCTGAAATTTCTGAAGATGATAAAATTCTTACAGTAACATATCATACAGGAGAAGATTGTTTGGAAGCAACAATACTTATCGCACTGAAATAAGCAAAAAACCACGCATCTGCGTGGTTTTTCTTAATTTTCAGCTTTTTTGAAATTCATTTCGCTCACGAATGCACTGCCCAGAATAAGCACAGCACCGATTACACCGTAAACATCCATACCCTCTTTAAGCAGGAATACAGACAAAAGAACTGCAACTGCAGGGTCTATGTAACTGAAAATTGCAATGGTCTGTGCTTTCAGGTCTTTCATTGAATTGAAATACATCACATATGCAATGCCCGTGTGCACAACACCTGCAATCAGAATCATTATCACTGCTTCTGATGTGAATGTTATCTGTGAAGGTTTTACTGTTAAACAACAATAAGGCAACACTACCAATGCTGCTGAGCCGAGCTGTACTATTGTTTTATCATAGGCTGAGATTTCTCCCAGTTTTTTATTGAGTATTATCACGGTTGCATAAAGCGCAGCAGCCGCAAGACCAAAAAGAATACCTTTTATTTCATTGAATGCAGGGATACCGTTATTTATTATTCCCGAAACAAAAACCATACCCGTAAGGGCACCCGCAAGACAAAAAATCTTTTTTCGGGTCAGTTTTTCTTTAAGAATCAGCGGTGAAAAAATCATCACAAAAAACGGAGCCATATAATATGACAATGTGGATATTGCAATACTTGTATTGTTATATGCTTCAAAAAGGAATATCCAGTTAAAGCCTATTGCCGCACCTGACAACAGAAGAATTGCAAGATTCTTTTTGATATTTTTGAATGATATTGCATTTTTTGTCACAAGCACCACAAGTAATAAAAAAATCATACCTATCAGCCCTCTTGCGAATGCAATTACGCTTGAGGGCATCGGTATGAATTTTCTTACGATTCCGATACTGCTGAATATGAGCATCGATACTGCGAGCTGTAACTTTGCTTTTACAGCCTGATTCATATTATTCTGCAGCCTCTTCGATTACTGAAGTACAATGGGGGCAACGTGTTGCCTCAATTGCGATTTCACTCATACAATAGGGGCACTTCTTTGTTGTGGGAGCTTCTTCTACAACTTCTTCCTTCTTCTTGCCCATTGAAGAAAGTTTGTTGAGACCCTTTACAAGAAGGAAAATGATGAATGCCATAATGATGAAATCAATTGTAACAGCAATGAAGTTACCGTATGTAAGCACTGCTGCGCCTGCTTCCTGAGCTGCTTCAAGAGTTTCGTATGCCTTACCGTCAAGAGCAATGAACTTTGATGCAAAATCGCTTCCCTTTGTAACAAGACCGATAAGGGGCATTACAAGGTCATTAACGATTGATGTAACGATTTTCTGGAAAGCACCACCGATGTTAACACCGACTGCAAGATCGATTACGTTACCACGCATCGCAAATTCTTTGAATTCTTTCAAAAACTTTTTCATAAATAAATCATCCTTTACTTTTTATTATTTAACATTCTTATTTTGAATGATAACTTGGCTCACATGTAAGATTGATACCCAGTCTCTTGAAAACTTTTTCATCAATCTGAGAAAGCATAACTGTTGAATGAACTTCACAGCCTCTGAGATTGCTCAGCTGTTCCATTGCCTTTTCTGCATCGGGATTTGTAACGGCACAGATTGAAAGAGCTATGAGAACTTCGTCTGTATGAAGTCTGGGATTTCTGTTACCAAGGTGGTCAACCTTGAGATGCTGTATTGGCTGAATTGTTTCGGGAGAAATGAGATGAAGTTCATCATCAAGTCCTGCAAGAGCTTTGAGCGCATTGAGAAGAAGCGCTGATGAAGAGCCGAGAAGCTCTGATGTCTTGCCGGTAAGAATTCTGCCGTCATTAAGCTCTATTGCAGCAGCAGGAAGACCTGTAAGAGCTGCTTTCTGAAGTGCAGGAGAAATGACCTTGCGCTCATTGGGTGTGACACCTGCTTTTTTCATAAGAAGTTCAAGCTTGTAAATAGTATCATCACTTGCCTTACCCTTCTTCTGATCACACAGCGCTGTATAATAACGACGGATAATTTCATCACATGATGCACTTCTTGCCGCATCATCATCAAAAATACAGTTGCCTGCCATATTTACACCCATATCTGTGGGTGATTTATAGGGGCATTCACCGAAAATTGTTTCAAGCATTGCTTTAACAACGGGAAAAATCTCAACATCTCGGTTATAATTGACAGTTGTTTCACCGTATGCATCAAGGTGGAACGGATCAATCATATTAACGTCATTAAGGTCTGCCGTTGCAGCTTCGTAAGCAAGGTTTACGGGATGATTGAGAGAAAGATTCCAGATGGGGAATGTTTCAAACTTCGCATAACCTGCTTCAATGCCTCGTTTATGGTCGTGATAAAGCTGAGAGAGACAAGTTGCCATTTTTCCGCTTCCGGGACCGGGTGCGGTAACAACAACAAGTTCACGTGTTGTTTCGATATACTCATTCATACCGTAGCCTTCATCACTTACAACCTTTGCGATATTTGACGGATAACCCTCGATGGCATAGTGCTGATAAACCTTTATGCCGAGTCCTTCAAGTCTTTTCTTAAAAGCTTTTGCCTGAGGCTGACCTGCATAACAGGTCATTACAACACTTCCCACATAAAGACCGATACTTCTGAAGATATCAATAAGTCTGAGAGTGTCAATGTCGTAAGTAATACCAAGATCACTTCTGAGTTTATTCTTTTCAATATGCGCAGCATTGATGACAATAACGATTTCAACCTGCTCTTTCATCTGAAGAAGCATTCTGAGCTTACTGTCAGGCTTGAAACCGGGCAAAACTCGTGATGCGTGGAAATCATCATAAAGCTTACCGCCGAACTTTGAAATTCGCTGTCTTATATGCTCTGATTGCATTTTAAGGTATTTTTCGTTGTCAAATCCGGTTTTGATCATAATTCGTCGCCTCTTTGATTTTTTCAAACAGCATTATTATATCATATTATATTTGCTTTTTCAACAGCAATTTTACCGTTACTGCTTTTTAAGAATTTTATCGGTATTATTTTTTCAGATGATTTCCCTACTGTATATTTTTTTGTAATCCGAGCATTTTTTATTTATAATTTTGACTTGACAAATGTTCTGCAATGGGTATAAAATAAATATTGTGCTAAAAGCATAATTTTTATAAAAACAAGGATGTGATTCTTAATGGTTCCTGACGCGTGTCCGGAAACCGGCATACCGCCAAAACGAAGAATCGCTGAATAAAACAAAACCATGAATCCCCTTTCACGGCTTTGTTTTGTTCGGCCGAGAAAGGATTTGATAATATGACAAACTGTTACATCACAAGGAACAACTACCTTGAGGAATTAACAGGGCCGGAACCCGGCTGCTGGGTTAATCTTATTAACCCCTCTGAATCAGAAATCAACAGGGTTTCCAACAAGTACAATCTTGACATTGATGCTCTTAAGGCTGCTCTCGACGCAGATGAGCGTTCACGTATTGAGATTGAAGACAATTACACAATGATTCTTGTAAACATTCCCACAATAGAAACAGAAACGGAAACAGAGCTTTACAGCACAATTCCTCTTTCTATTATTGTTGTAAATGATGCAGTTATTACAGTCTGCAGTGAAGAAACTCCCATTCTCAAGCAGTTTGCGAACGGCAAGGTGAGAGATTTCTACAGCAATATGAAATCACGTTTCATTCTGCAGATTCTTTACAAGACATCTTCACTTTTCCTGACATATCTTCGTCATATAGACAGAAAAAGTGAAAGCGTTGAAAATGAGCTTCACAAATCACAGAGAAACAAAGAGCTTATCGAGCTTCTCAAGCTTGAAAAATCCCTTGTTTACTTCACAACATCTCTCCGTTCAAACGAAGCAATTCTTGAAAAAATGCTCCGTCTTGAAATCATCAAGAAATACCCCGAAGATGTTGATCTTCTTGAAGATGTTATCGTTGAAAACAAGCAGGCTATCGAAATGGCAAATATCTATTCAGGTATCCTGAGCGGAACAATGGACGCATTCGCATCTGTTATTTCAAACAACCTCAATATCGTAATGAAAGTGCTTTCTGTTATCACAATTGTACTTTCAATTCCCACACTTATATTCAGTGCATACGGTATGAACACAAACCTCGCAGGTATGCCCTTTGCACAGAGTCCATGGGGCTTTACAATAGTTGTTGTAAGTGCACTTGCAATATCAGTCACAGCAATGATTGTCTTTATGAAAAGCAAAATGCTCAAATAAAAAAATTACAGGCATCGGAATTAACCGATGCCTGATTTTTTATTTTGTTTTATCTGTAAATAACGTGGTCGGGGTTGTTTTCACGGAAATAAACTTTTGTTTCAACGTTCATTGTGTTTGTGATATCAACAGTGCCGTTTACCTTAAGAAGATTACCGTTATTTTTGAGAGTGAGAATCTGAAGAAGCACACCCATTGCACCGTCTGCAAGAGCTTTTGCGGGAATATCAATATCCATACCCATTCTCATCATCATCTGATATTTGAGATTATGAACTGTACCTACGGGGACATTTGTTTCGGGATAGAAATAAATTGTGATAAAACATCCGTCATACTTAAGTGTCTTGGGAGTCATTGAAATTTCACATTTGCCAAGATCTTCCATGCCGTTTACACCTTCAAAAGATGAGTTAGTTGCAAGCATTTCTTCAACGTCTGCTTCCTGAAGAGAATTGAAAGCCTTTGCAACATTAAGATTGTCAAATCTGCCGTCAAGACTTCCTTCAAGTGAAACTGATTCGGAATTGAAATATACAGTTATTGCATCAAGACCTGTAACAGTTTCTTCATAAAGCACTCTGTCACCGACAGTAGATTTTCTTGTGTATGTGAAAGTCTGATTCTTTTTTATTTCAACTTTGCTTATGTCTGAAACAGCAGCCAGACAAGCAAGATCGTTACCGATTACAGGGTAATTATCTTTTGTTTTTATAGCTGTACGTGATGTTGCGTATGTTGCGTTCTTATCACCTTTTGATGCTGTGAGTTCTTTGCCGAAATCATAGCCTGACATACTGCTGTCATACTCAGCATAAAGACCGAGCTGACGGTTCATTTCACTTACAACATTGCCGTTGTCTTTGTATGTAACATCCTTAATCTCATCAATTACAGACTCATAGAACTTATACTCAGCAGGTTTGATACTGTTGATCATTGTAAGGAAATAATCATATTTTACTGACTTGAAATAATTATCTGAAGTCTCAAGCTGAGCTGCTATTCTGAGAAATACTCTTGCATCGATAGCGGTAATCATGCCGTCACCGTCAGCGTCATAAATATTTTCATTCACATCGTCTTTTTTAAGACCTGCAGAGTAAAGAAGAACATCTCTTGCATCTGATGCAGTTATATTTTCAAGTTCCTGACACACAGCCTTTGCAGCTGCAATCTCTTCAGGAATTTCAACTGTATCCTGTGCAAATGCAATTGTGAACATTGAAATGAAAAGAACTGCTGCACAAAAAACAGAAATAAGCTTTTTCATAATGTAGTCTCCGTTCATAAATTTTATTACTTATACATATTAACACAAAATTTTTGTTTTGTAAACACCGATATTTATATTTTTACTATTGATATTCTTAAATTTTTTCTGTATAATAACTAAGTGATAATTTTTATCGGATGTTAATAACCGAAAGGAGATAATCAAAATGACTTATTCACACGAAGTATTAGAAATGTGCAAAGTCAACAAAGGACCCAACCACGGTCCCGCACCCATCCCCGAAGAAGGCAAATGGGTTAAGGCTTATGACGTAAAGGACATTTCAGGTTTCACACACGGTATCGGCTGGTGTGCTCCTCAGCAGGG
>JAZTWP010000042.1:0-13541 GCA_045636025.1 Acutalibacteraceae bacterium
GGGGCGTTGATCCAACGCCCGATTGTGAGCAAAGCGAACAATAACGGCTCTGCCGTTTTATTTTCCTTCGGAAAATGCACATTCGTGCCGGGCGATGAATCATCGCCCCTACGATATATCAATCAATTTCTGCTTCAATAATTTATTGTTTTTCTTCTTGCAATAAATTTACATATATTGTATAATACTATATTGAAACAGAATGAGTTGTTTCGGCAAGGAGAAAAAATATGCTTGAACTTAAAAATATCAGTTTTACCGTTAACGACGGTACAAACGATGTCAATATTGTAAACGATGTAAGTCTTGTTGTTCCCGACGGTAAGTTTGTTGTTATAACAGGTCCCAACGGCGGCGGCAAATCAACTCTTGCAAGACTTATTATGGGTATTGAAAAGCCCACATCAGGTAAGATTATTTTCAACGGTACAGATATCACAGATATGTCTGTTACAGAGAGAGCAAAAATGGGTGTAGGATATGCATTCCAGCAACCTCCCAGATTCAAGGGGCTCACAGTAAGAAGTCTTCTCAGTCTTGCTCACGGAGCAGAACTGCCCGAAGATCAGTGCTGTTCATACCTTACAAAAGTCGGTCTTTGCTCAAGGGATTATCTTAACCGTGAGGTTGACACATCTCTTTCAGGCGGTGAAGTCAAGAGAATCGAAATCGCAACACTTATGGCAAGAGAGCTTGACCTTGCGATTTATGACGAACCCGAAGCAGGTATCGACCTCTGGAGCTTCACAATGCTTGTTGAGAGTTTCAGAGCAATGATGTCAGACAGAAAAGAGAGTATCATCATAATCTCTCATCAGGAGAGAATTATGCAGCTGGCAGACGAAATCATCGTTATTGCTGACGGCAAAATTAAAACACAGGGTCCCAAGGATGAAGTTTTCCCTCGTCTTATGGGTGAATTTGATAACGGCTGTAATTTCAGATAAGGAGGGGCAGAAATGGAAAAACTCGATTTTTCAATGCTCGGTAAAATTGCCGATATAACAGATATCCCCTCAGTGGGAGCTTACAATATAAGAAAAAACGGTCTCGGTGTAGAGAGAAAATCAACTGAGAACATCGAAATCGTCAATAAAACAGACAAGCCCGGAATTGATATTAAAATCAAACCTTTCACAAAGGCTGAAAAGGTGCATATCCCCGTTATTATTACAGAGGACGGTGTGAATGATGTTGTATATAATGATTTTTACATCGGTGAAGGTGCAGATGTTGAGATAGTTGCAGGTTGCGGAATTCATAATTCAGGCTGTAACACAAGTGAGCACGACGGTATTCACAGATTCTTCATCGGCAAGAATGCAAGAGTGAAGTATGTTGAAAAGCACTACGGTGAGGGCGAGGGTACAGGAAAAAGAATCCTTAACCCCGTAACTCAGGTTTATATGGAAGAAAATTCATACTGCGAAATGGAAATGGTGCAGATTGAGGGTGTTGACTCAACACTCCGTGATACAGAAGTAAATCTCGGTGCGGGTGCAAAATACGTTGTCCTTGAAAAACTTATGACTCACGATGATCAGAAAGCAGAATCAAATATGATTATCAATCTCAACGGCAAGGATGCTTCTGCTCAGATTATTTCTCGTTCAGTTGCAAAGAATAATTCAGAGCAGATTTTCAAACCCACAGCAGTAGGAAATGCAGATTGTAAGGCTCATGTTCAGTGTGACTCAATCATTATGGATAATGCAAAAATCAGCTCTGTTCCCGCAATCACAGCAAACAATGCAGATGCACAGATTGTTCACGAAGCAGCAATCGGCAGAATCAATAACGACCAGCTTCTTAAACTTATGACATTCGGTATGAATGAAGAAGAAGCCGAAAACGTTATCGTTCAGGGCTTCCTGGCATAAAAAATCACACCCGAGGATTCAGTTCTTCGGGTGTTTTTATATGGGTTTTATGTTGTCTGTGCGTTCGAGAATGTAGTCGGTTGAAGTGTTGTAAATATCGGCAAGCTTAATGAGAATATCGGTGGGAATGTCACGGAACCCCTGCTCATAACGATAGTATTGAGGCTGAGGCATATCGAGCATTTTTGCGATTTCACGCTGAGTAAAATCATGGTCTTCACGCAGTTCGCGAATTCTTTTATAGTATCCCATCTGACAACCTCCGATAACCGTTTGGATATCTTGACAATACTATAAAAGTATGCTAAAATCGAGCTGTGATATCCATTTGGATATCACAAATATTTTTCGGAGGTAATTGTATGAAAAAATTATCAAAAAAAATTCTGTCGGTGTTGCTTATTATTGCAATGCTTGTACCCACTGGTGTAATGACAGTGACAACAAGTGCTGCGACTGTATCAATCCCCGATGATGCAGTTATGTTTAATGGGCATTATTACAAGGCATATGATATTTCAATGACATGGACTGATGCAAAAAGTTATTGTGAGGATTTAGGTGGTCATCTTGTAACAATAACATCACAAGCTGAACAGACTTTTATTGAGAATACATTTTTATCCGGATCATCCACAAAGTGGTTTTATATGATTGGCGGATATAGACAAAGCCATACTTCTACAAAATGGATGTGGGTTACGGGAGAAACTTTTGATTTCTCAAATTGGTCAACACCTGAGGAACCAGTACAGAATATATGGGGGCAATTATATATATGGCTGTTCAATTCTTCTGCACCGGATTCATATGTTCGTGATGATGGTGTAGTAATAGAAGTTCCTGATTATAAATGGTTCAGTAACGAGGGTGAATGTTATGGAACTATTTATAATACAAATTATACCGGTTTTATCTGCGAATGGGATACAAACGAATATACTATAGCCGGCAGAAAATTTGATAAGAATATTGACTATTTTACATCATTTACTCTTTCATCAGAATATAATCCCGAACTTGCAAATATGACAGCTGCACTTTCACAGGCTGTATACAATGAAAAAAAGATAGAAGATGCATATGCTTCTCTAGGTTTTCCATTCTGCGAAAGACTTGATGATATAGAGGGTGCTTTTAATCCGTACAGCAGTGCTTATTCAATAGGTGTCAAACAATCCGAATATAATGGTGATCGGATTTGTCTGATTGTTGTCAGAGGCAGTATGCCAACTATTTCAGACTGGGTAGGAAATTTAAGTATATGGGACTGCGATGAAGATACAGGAAAGCACAATGGATTTGAGCAACCTGCAGAACGCATATACACAACAATTAAAAAGTTGTTTGATAATAATGTTTCCGGAAATATCAAATATGTAATCACGGGACACAGCCGCGGTGCAGCTGTCGCAAATTTACTGTCAGTAAAACTGATGGAAAACGGTGTAAGTCCCACAGCTGTTTATAACTATAATTTTGCCTGTCCTGATGTTGCCTGTAGATCATCTTTTGGCAATTATATTAATATCTTCAATTTATGTAATCGAGAAGATGCAGTGCCGTATGTTCCCGGAAATACATTCAGCTGGGTTACTTGGCCGGGTACTTCATGGAGTAAATTCGGACAGACATATTGGTTTACGAAAGATACTAAAGGTACTATAAATCCCATTAAAGACCATAATATGAGTCTGTATCTGGAGTTCTTTGACCAACAAAAAATGCCTGACGAATGGGGTAAGTCATTCTGGGATAAGGTTGATGATGGTGTACATTGGACATTCGGCTGGATTTCAAAGATTCTCTGTCCTGTGGATGTCATTGTAACAGACACTGACGGCAGCAGAATTGCATCGGTAATTGACGGTGAAGTCAATTATTATGACAGTAATTTCGGAGATGTAATTATTCTTACAGACGGTGACAAGAAAGTTATTTTTGTCAGCGGTGATAGGGATTTCAATATTGAATTGATTGGTACTGATGACGGCACAATGACTTACTCTGTAGAAAAATGCAACCTGGCAACAGAAGAAATTTCCGAATCAAAAACATTTGAAAATGTAAAACTTGAAAAAGGTAAAGAAATGTACAGTCCCGTAAGCAATGCCGAAACTACAGAAGATATTGAATTGTTTGTTGTTGAAGATGAAAACGGCGAAGATATAAAAACACACACAATTGGTACAGACGGTTCTGAAACAGAAATTAATCACATCTATGAAACAGAAGTTGTAAATCCCACCTGTACTGAAAAGGGATACACGGTTTATACATGTTCAAATTGCAGTGATTCATATAAAGATTCATATGTTGATGCTCTCGGTCACTCCGACGCCAACTATGACGGTATCTGCGACATATGCTCAGAGGACTTTACAAAGGGTTGCAGTTGCAACTGTCACGGTAACGCATTTATGCAGTTCATTCACAAGATTCTCTGTTTCCTTTACAGACTCTTTGGTATGAATCAGTACCGTTACTGCGGTTGCGGTAAGGCTCACTGGTAAAATTAAAATCTTGCAGTCACTTCGGTGGCTGCATTTTTTTTGCCAAAAATCTATTTATCTTTCAGGAAAAATGTGCTAAAATATTTCTCTGAAAAGGGGAGAGAGTTATGCTTAAAAGATTTATTTCATATTACAAACCGCACAAGCTGATTTTCAGTCTTGATATGCTCGCTTCATTGGGGATGTCTGTTATCGGTATTTTTTATCCCATCGTACTAAGACGAATGCTCAATGACTTTATTCCTAATAATAAACTTAATCTGATTATTACTTTTGCGCTTGTGCTTTGCGGACTTTATCTTGTGCGAATGGGGCTTAACTACTTCATTCAGTATGAAGGTCACGTAATGGGTGTCAGAATGCAGGCTCAGATGCGTCGTGATATGTTTAAGAATCTCCAGAGACTTCCTTACAGCTATTACGATAATAACGAAACGGGCAAAATTATGTCACGAATGACAAATGACCTTATGGAGATAAGTGAACTTGCTCACCACGGTCCTGAGAATATCATTCTGTCAGTAATTTCAATTGTTCTTTCATTCTCATACCTTGCAACAATCAATATCTGGCTTACACTTATCATTTTTGTGTGCGCTCCCATTCTTTGCTTCGTGGCAAGTCTTATGCGTAAGAGAATGAGAAATGCATTCAAAGAGAGCCGTGCCGCTGTTGCGGAAATCAATGATGCCCTTGAAAGCAGTATTTCAGGTATCCGTGTGACAAAGGCTTTCACAAATGCAGACAAGGAAGAAGAAAAGTTTGAAGTGGGCAATACAATGTTTGTAAATGCCCGTAACAAGGCATACAAGGCTATGGGTATTTTCCATTCCACAACAACATTTGTAACAGATATCTTCAATGTTATTGTTCTTCTTGCAGGCGGTATTTTCCTTTATAACAAGCAGATTGAGTTTGCAGATTATTCAGCATTCATCGTTTCCACAAATCTTTTCCTCGGTCCTGTCACAACACTTATCAACTTTATGGAGCAGTATCAGAATGGTGTTACAGGTTTTGAAAGATTCCTTGAAATAATTGATGCCGTGCCTGAAAAGGACGATGAAGATGCAGAGAATGTGGACAAGCTCGAAGGTCATATTGAGTTTAAGAATGTCACATACGGTTACGATGATGAAAGCGATGTTCTTGACAACATAAGCCTGAATATCGAAAAGGGTAAAACTTATGCTCTTGTCGGTCCCAGCGGTGGCGGAAAAACGACAATCTGTCATCTTATTCCTCATTTCTATGATGTTGAACAGGGCGAGATTTTCCTTGACGGCAAGGAAATCCACAAAATCACAATGGAATCTCTGAGAAGAAATATCGGTATCGTTCAGCAGGACGTTTACCTCTTCAATTCAAGCATAAAGGAAAACATCCTTTACGGCAGACTCGATGCGACAGATGAAGAAGTTTATGAAGCCGCAAAGAGAGCCAATATTCACGACTACGTTATGACTCTTGAAAACGGTTATGATACAGTTGTCGGTGAAAGAGGTGTCAAGCTTTCGGGTGGTCAGAAGCAGAGACTGAGCATTGCAAGAGTTTTCCTTAAAAATCCCTCAATTCTTATTCTTGACGAAGCTACTTCTGCTCTTGACAATACAACTGAAATTCTCATTCAGCAGGCACTTGATGAACTCTGTAAGGGCAGAACAACTCTTGTTGTTGCTCACAGACTTTCAACAATCAAGAATGCCGATGAAATCGCAGTTGTTGCCGAAGGTAAAATTAAAGAAAAAGGCACTCACGAAGAACTTCTCGCAAAAGGCGGAATATATGCCGACCTTTACAAACTGCAGTTCAAAAATAATCAGTAAAATACAACCGTCAGACACGAATCTGACGGTTATTTTTTTTGTTTTTTACTTGTATTGTTTTTTCTGTCGTGATAATATAAAAATATAACAAACGAAAAGGTGCTGATAAAATGAAAAAAATTATAAAATCAATTTTTTGCATATGTCTGGCAATAAGTTTTGCATTCTCATTTGCGGGTTGCTTAAAGGAAGAAGAGCCTGAAGTTGACGCTGCTGATGTCAACAAGCCGGAAGAAGCTGAAGAAATTGCTCTTTCTGCTGAAATAGAAATTTATTATCTTCTTTCGTTTTATTCCACATATAATATGTCACAGAGTTATGATTCAACATACGGTGCAGGTTACGGAAAAATGCTCACCGGTTACGATGCTTCACTCTCTCCTTCTGAACAGAATACAAAAAACAAAAACGGTGAAACAGTACCGTTTACAGAGTATTTTTATGAAGATGCAATATCAAGAGCAGCATATGTAAAACATTATTATCAGCTTGCTGTTGATTCAGAAATTGAGCTTTCTGATAAAAATGAAGTTAATAACAGAATTGCCGAGTTCAAAAGCTGCAGTATAATAAAAGATTGGATTGAAGATGAAAAAATTTCATCAGAACTTCTCAGAAAAATTGCAGAAGAGCAGATTTATGCAGAACTGTATGAACAGTTTGTTTATGATCAGTGCGGTGATTCTGTTGCTGAAATAGAAAAAGTCTATAATGAAAACAAGACAGATTATGACGTTGTTTCTTTCAGATGGTTCTCAATCGATATTTTAAGCACAGCTGTAAATGGTGTTTATTCGGAAGAAGCTCAGGCTAAGGCTTTCATCGAAAAGGTTAAGTCAGAAAGCAACTACACTCAGGAAACATTCAAGAAAGTTGTTCTTGAAACCATTGGAGAGAACAGTGCTGATTATAGTGTGTATCAGAACGACAAAGCAACTCTTCTTGAAAAGACAGATAAAAGCGATGTTGAAAGCAATGTAAGTAAAGATGCAGCTGACTGGCTTTTTGAAACAGACTATAACGGAAATTATATCAGACAATCAGGTGAACTTAAATATTTTGTCAGCGCAGATAAAGAAGATGTTTACATTCTTTTTGTCACAGGAATTCCGTATCGCGATGAAACAAAGCTAACTGAAGTACGTCATATTTTGCTTGAAGACTCAACATATGCAGAAGCACAGACAATTCTTGACGATTATTATTCAGAAGCAGGAAACGGTGTTGATGAAGATTATTTTATTGAACTTGTTGCTTTGTATTCAGATGATGGCGGATCAAAAGATTCAGGCGGTCTGATTTCTTATATGATAAATGACGGTCAGTATATTTCTGCGTTTGAGGACTGGGTTTTTGCAGAAGGTGATTATTCAGGAGAAAGCAGAGAATACGGATCTGTAGGTATTGTTGAATCTGAATACGGTTATCATATTATGTTCTTTGTAGGCTGTGATGAATATCCCGTTTGGTATGAAAATATCCGTGGCGAGTTGTATGATGCTGAGTTGGGAAAAATGATTGCCGATATTGATGTTCAGGAGCTTATCGGCAAAGAAATTGATGCAGACACAAAAGAAAGCATTATGGAAAATTGCATTGACGCAATTGAAAAAATGTAGCAACTGAATGTTCATAAAACCCTTGTTTTATCTTATGAACCGTGCTAAAATAAATCATCACTATTTAACAGAGGTGCTGTTATGAAAAACTACAATCACGCATTACTTGTTATGGAAAAGCATGACTATCCCGCAGAAGCAAGGGAAGTCATTATCCGTACAGAAGAAAAAATCCTTGCCGACGAAAAGGCAAACAAGATATATGAATCAATGTACAGAGCTTACTGGCTTAAAAACCGTAATTTTGGTGACTTTGGTGACAAGGTTGAAGCTCTCGCTGAGCTTATCGGTGAAAGCAAGTACACTGTAAATTTTGTTCTGCTTCTCAACTGTACAAAGCCTCTTCTTGCAAAGTACAGAAAAGAAAAGGTTGATGAAGAAATCTACTGGAGAAGCGTTCTGGACCTTAAATCAAAGATGATTGAGTGTAAAGAGAACTACGATGTATGGGGTACTTTCGTTGAAGGCTGGTTCAAAGGCTTTTATGAAATGAACCGTTTTGCTCTTGGCAGACTTCAGTTTGAAAATTCAGATTTCTGGTGCGATATGTACATCAAAAACGGTGTAGAACTTTATGACAGTGATTTTGTTGTAGGTATGCACATTCCCTCAAATCAGGGACCTCTTACATACGAAGCAAGACTTGATGCTTACAGAAGAGCTCACGCATTTTTCAAAAATAAATTCAAAGATCCCAGATACGGCGTTTTCTGCTGTAACTCATGGCTTCTTTATCCCGACAACATCAACATTTTGCCCGAAAAGTCAAACATCAGTGACTTCCTCCTTGACTTTGAACCCCTTGAAATCAAGTGGACATATGATTTCGGTGATCAGTGGAGAGTTTTCGGTGTGAAGAACAACAGAAAGCCCCTTGATGAGCTTCCTCAGGATACAAGTATGCAAAGAGCCTATGTTGAGTGGTTCAGAAAGGGTAAAAAGTCCGGTCACGCATACGGTATCGTTATTTATGACAGCGAAACAGATACAATTCTCACAAGACAGAACAGAGAAGAATTTATAAAGACATACTGTTACGAAAAATAATATACGGAAGCCGTGTTATACGGCTTCTTTTTTGTAAACAATGTATAATGTACAATTTACAATTAATCAGTTATTGCAACAATGGCTGTTCCTGCAAACATTGTACATTGTAAATTGTTAATTAGTTCGCTAAATTATTGTTTTTCTGAATTTTGTCTTGCATTTCGGAAAACACTGTAATATAATTTTACTATATTTTTTTTGATAGGTGATATAAATGATTAAAGTTGCAATCGCAGGTTACGGCAATCTCGGCAGAGGTGTTGAAAGTGCCGTTTCCAAGTGTGCAGATATGGAGCTTGTTGCTCTTTTTACAAGAAGAAATCCTGCAGATGTTAAAACTGTTTCTGATGTTCCCGTTTACGGTATGGAAAAGGCTAAGGAAATGGCAGACGAAATAGATGTTATGATTCTTTGCGGTGGCTCAGCGAAAGACCTTCCCGAGCAGACTCCCGCAATGGCAAAGTATTTCAATGTTGTTGACTCATTTGACACACATGCAAGAATTCCCGAACATTTTGCTGCTGTTGATGCAGTATGCAAAGAGAGCGGAAAAGTCGGTATTATTTCAATCGGCTGGGATCCCGGTCTGTTTTCACTCAACCGTATGCTCGGTCAGGCAATTCTGCCCTGCGGTAATGATTACACATTCTGGGGCAAGGGTGTAAGTCAGGGACACTCTGATGCAATCAGAAGAATTGCAGGTGTCAAGGATGCAAGACAGTATACTATTCCCGTTGAAGAAGCTCTCACAAGTGTAAGAAACGGTGAAAATCCCGAACTTACAACACGTCAGAAGCACACAAGAGAATGTTTTGTTGTTGCTGAAGATGGTGCAGACCTTAAAGCGATTGAAGAACAGATTGTGACAATGCCTAACTACTTTGCTGATTATGACACAACAGTTCATTTCATCAGCGAAGAGGAGCTTATGAGAGACCACAAGGGTATTCCTCACGGCGGTATGGTTTTCAGAACAGGCACAACGGGCTTTAATAATGAAAACAAACACGTTGTAGAGTTCAAACTTACTCTTGATTCAAACCCTGAATTCACATCAAGTGTTCTTGTGGCTTATGCAAGAGCTGCATACAGACTTGCAAAAGAGGGTAACTGCGGATGTAAAACAATTTTTGATATTGCACCTGCATATATCCACCCTGCATCTCCCGAAGAACTCAGAAAGAATCTGCTGTAATAAAAAAAGACTGCAAGAACGAAATCTTGCAGTCTTATTTTTTTATCTCATACCGAAGTTTTCGATAACGTAGTCCATGTCTTTATCGCCTCTGCCTGAGAGGTTGATAAGTACTGAGCCGTGGTCCATTCTCTGAGCGAGCTTCATGCCGTATGCAACTGCATGTGAGCTCTCAATTGCGGGGATGATACCCTCGAGACGGCTGAGTTTGTAGAATGCGTCGATTGTTTCTTCGTCATCGATAACGTCATACTTGACTCTGCCGATTTCCTGAAGGAAAGCGTGTTCAGGACCTGATGAAGGATAGTCAAGACCTGATGCAACGGAGTAAACGGGAGCAGGTTCACCGTTTTCATCCTTAAGCATAATTGAGTTGAAGCCGTGCATAATGCCCTCTGTACCGTATTTAAGGCTTGCAGCGTGGTCACCGAGTTTGGGACCTCTGCCGAGAGGTTCGATACCGTAAATGTCTACGGGGTCATTGAGGAATCCTGCAAAAAGACCTGCAGCATTTGAACCGCCGCCTACACAGGCAACAATTGCATTGGGAAGATGACCTGTCATTTCAATGAACTGGTCTCTTGCTTCAATACCTACAACGCTCTGGAAGTCACGGACCATCATGGGGAAGGGATGGGGGCCGAGAACTGAGCCGATGCAGTAGATTGAATCGTTGTATTCCTTGCTGTATGCATCAAAAGCTGCGTCAACAGCTTCCTTGAGTGTCTGAAGACCGTGAGTTACTTCAACAACGTTTGCACCTAAGATCTTCATTCTTGCAACGTTGGGCGCCTGCTTCTTGATGTCAACAGAACCCATATAGATATCACATTCAAGACCGAAGTATGCTGCAGCAGTTGCAAGAGCAACACCATGCTGGCCTGCGCCTGTTTCTGCAATAACTTTTTTCTTGCCCATATACTTTGCAAGAAGAGCTTCACCCATACAATGGTTGAGCTTGTGAGCACCTGAATGGTTAAGGTCTTCACGCTTTGCATAAAGCTGTACCTTGCCGCCGAGTGCATCTGAAAGCCTTTCAAGATGTGTAACGGGAGTAGGTCTGCCCTGGAATTCCTTTCTGATTCTGCGAAGCTCTGCAATGAACTTTCTTGACTGACAGATTGAGTAATAAGCTTCTGTGATTTCAGCCATAGCAGCTTTTAATTTGTCGTCAATATAAACTCCGCCGTATTTACCGAAGTAACCTTTTTTGTCAGGATAATTGTTAAAATATGTTTCAAAATCAACGCCGTTAAGATTCATAATAAAAAAACCTCCGTTTATAAATATAAAAAGTCCTTAACAGAAATTGCTTTCTGTCAAGGACGAATAAAAAGCTTATCCGCGGTGCCACCTTGATTTACGGATTGACCGTACTCTTACGGGATACCATCATATCCCTGACAACTGACGTGTGCCTGACGTTGCAGCATTTGACTGCACCCTCCGCGGTCCATTTGACAAATGTTTCTTACCCGATTCTCAGCAACACGGGCTCTCTGTGAAGGCTTATCTGCCTTTATCTCCGCTTCAACGGTTTGTATTTGATTAAAATAATTATAACACCATAATTTGTGGTTGTCAAGAAGAAAAATAAAGCAGCCACCGAAGTGACTGCTTTGAGTTATTAAATTGAGTTGAAGAGATTCTTCATATTCTTAAGAGCATTGCCGATACCTGAAAGGATTTTTCCTGTGCCCTTGAGTGTACCCTGGTCGTTGAGGATTGTGAGAAGACCGCCTGCCATCTTTTCTGAGAAAACGCCCATACTCATTGACATCATACATCTGATGGGAATCTGAAGAGCCATAGCTTCCATCATATCCTTGTTGCCGTCATCAGGCATCATAGCCATAATCTTCATAATGAGTCTGCAGATTTTGCCGCCTGCTCTGCCGCTCATTGAATCTTCAAGAGTGTTGTTGATTCCGAGGGGCACATTGGGGTCTCTGTGTGTAAGAGGAATGGGTCTGCCGAGAAGAGCTGTAAACTGCTCGTCTGAAACAGCCATAACGTCTGCACCGTAGTAGCAGGGAGCAACAGTTTTGTAATCAGGAATTTCTGCTGCAACTGTTGATTCAACGTTTACTGTAGCTGTGAGCTTGATATCACGGCTTGATGCACCTGCAAGTACTTCAAAAGCACCTGTTTCAACATGCCAGTCGTGAATATTTACGTTGTAATATGCAAATGCACGCTTGTCAAGTGTGATTGAAACTTCCTTTTCTTCGCCTGCTTCAAGGAAAACCTTGCTGAAGCCTTTGAGTTCCTTTTCGGGACGGAAGATTGTTGCATCAACATCTTTTACATAAACCTGAGCAATTTCAGCACCTGCAACTGCACCTGTATTCTTGACTTTGAATGATACTGTTACTGTGTCTGTATCCTTGATGCTGTCTGCTGAAAGCTTCATATCTGAATACTCGAAGCTTGTGTATGAAAGACCGTAGCCGAAGGGGAAGAGAACATCTTTCTTTGCAGTGTCAAAATATCTGTAACCTACATAGATGCCTTCACGGTATTCAACTGTAAGAGGATTGCCTGGGAAGTTAGAAGTTGAAGCTGTTTCTTCAAGTGCTGTTGGGTATGTTTCTGCAAGTTTACCTGAGGGGTTGACCTTGCCGAGAAGAATGTCAACAATAGCGCTGCCGCCTGCCTGACCGCCGAGATAACCGTTGAGTACAGCATCAACTTTATCAAGCCAGGGCATTGTAACGGGACAACCGCCTGAAAGTACAACAATAACCTTTTCGCATACTGCACAAACTGCATCAACAAGAGCATTGTGGCTTTCGGGAAGGCTGATATGCTTTCTGTCGTTACCTTCTGTTTCGTATGATTCTGTAAGACCAACAAAAAGAACTGCAATATCTGCATTCTTTGCGAGTTCAACAGCTTCTGCAATAAGGTTTTCTGCAGGCTTATCTGACTTTCTGTCGTATCCGGGAGCATATTCAAGGCTTACACCTTCGTTCATCAGCTCGTCAAATGAGTTGTCAAGCTTTGTGGGGTTGATAAGTGATGAACCTGCACCCTGATAACGGGGATTCTTTGCCATTTCACCGATAAGAGCAATTTTCTTTGACTTATCAAGGGGAAGAGTGTTGTTTTTATTCTTGAGAAGAACCATTGATTCGCCTGCAATCTTTCTTGCAAGAGCGTGGTGAGCTTCTTTATCGTAAACATAGTCACGGAGGTTTTCTTTTGACTTGATGATGAGGTCAAGAATTCTGTCTACACAAGTGTCAAGAACAGCTTCGTCGAGTTCGCCGTTGTTTACAGCTTCAACGATTTTTGCAGCAGCAATGCCGAATGATGTGGGCATTTCGAGATCCTGACCTGCCTTGAGACCGAGAACTTTATCGTTATTTGCGCCCCAGTCTGTTACAACGATGCCTTCAAATCCCCATTCATCACGGAGAACATCGTTAAGGAGCCATTTGTGTTCTGCACAGTAT
>JAZTWP010000043.1:0-42383 GCA_045636025.1 Acutalibacteraceae bacterium
AGGGGCGATGATTCATCGCCCGGCACGAAAGTGCTTTTCCGTAAGGAAAATTAACGGCAAAGCCGTTCTGCTGCGCAGCGGGCGTTAGATTAACGCCCCTACAAGCTTTATTTTAATTTCTGCGAATAAATTATTGTTTACGGAGGTTTATATGAAAAGAATAATATCTTTGATTTTCATATTTGCATTGATAATGTCTGTTTTTTCCTCCTGCAAGGAAGAGGAAACGGAAACACAGCTTTATTATCCCGTAACAGAAGATTTTTCTTGTATTGACCCTCAGATAGCTTCGGGTGAATCATCAAAACTTATTGCATACAACTGTTTTGAAGGTCTTGTAAGAATTGATGAAGACGGTGAAATCGTTTCTGCAGGTGCAGACAGCTGGACTGTATCTGACGATTCACTAACATATACATTCAGTCTGCGTCAGGATGCGAAATGGTATCTTACAAACACATCAAAAGAAGAAATGAGTGACAGTGACCCTGAAAAATCAAGAATCCCTGCTGATTTTGATACAAGAGTCACAGCCAAGGATTATGTTTTCGGTCTCAGACGTGCCGTGAATCCCGAAACAGGTGCGGCAGACGGTAAATATCTTGCTTCAATCAAAAATGCAAGTGAAATTCTTGCAGGTAAAATGCTTGCTGAAGAGCTTGCTGTTGAGGCTGTTGATGATTACACACTCAGAATCACACTTTCTCAGGCAGACCCCAATTTTCTTTACTATCTCACAAGACTTGCGGCAATGCCTTGTAATGAACAGTTTTTCAATGCCTGCCGCGGAAGATACGGGCTTGCAATGGAATATATGCTTTGCAACGGTGTGTATATGGTTTACCGCTGGACAGAAGGTTCTGTCATAAGACTTGAAAAAAATCCTCTTTATACGGGTAAATCTACGGCTCAGAATGACAGAGTATGGGTTTATTATGTTGAAGACGCAACAACGGTTGCTTCAAAAATAGAAAAGGGTACTTACGATGCAGGTTATGTGTCAGCTTATGACTCTGTTCAGTTCAGAGACAAGGAAGGTTTCTCAATGACTTCAAGAAATGATGTTCTCTGGGGTTATTGGTTCAACTGCGCATCAACGGATTTTGCAATAACAGACCTTCGTCTGGCTTTTGCAAGCGTAACAGATAAAAGTATGCTTACAGCAGCTGAATATATAGAAGGCAAAACAGAAAGAATACTTCTGAGTTCACTTTCTCCCTATTATGACTATTCACCTACAGCGGTTGAATACAGCGAGGAAAAGGCGGCATCATATTTCTCAAGCGCAACGGCAAATAATGAAGATGTGCTGACTTCTCTTACTGTAAGTGTTCTTACAACAGAAGATTTTGCAGAAGGTGTAACAAAACAGATTCAGCTCTGGCAGAGAGTTTTCGGTCTTGATGTCAAGATTGATATTCAGACCAGAGAAACTGCAATTGAAATGCTCAGTTCAGGCAATTATCAGATTGCATTTCTTCCCATGACGGTAACGGCAACAAATACTGCAGAATATTTCAGAACATTTATGTCGTTGTCAGATTATAATGTTGCAGGGTATAGTAATTCTAATTACGATGAACTTATAAACTCATTGTCAGGCACTATGTCAGAGCAGCAGAAGACAGAAGTTTACAAAAGCTGTGAACAGTCGCTGATTTCTCATGCTGTCGTTGTACCCGCATTCACCGAAGCATCATATTTTGTAACAGGTAAAGGAGTTTCAGGCATATATTCTTTCTCAGAAAGTGAAGTATATTTCAGAAACGGTATTTTAGCATAAAGGAGTATTTTTAATGTCAGTTTTAAGACCTTTCAGGGCAATCCGTCCTGCAAAAGAAAATGCTGCAAAAGTTGCAGCTCTTCCTTATGACGTTATGAACAGTCAGGAAGCAAAAGAAATGGTAAAAGGAAATCCTTTGTCATTCCTTCACGTTGACAAGGCAGAAATAGACCTTCCCGAAGATACTTATATATATGATGAAAAAGTTTATCTCAAAGCAAGAGAAAATCTTGACAGACTCAGCACAGACGGTATCTGCATTCAGGACGAAACACCCTGCCTTTACATCTACCGTCAGATAATGCACGGCAGAGCACAGACAGGTATTGTAGGCTGTGCATCAATTGATGATTACATCAATAACATTATCAAGAAACACGAATTCACAAGAGCAGACAAAGAGGCAGACAGAATCAATCACGTTGACTACTGCGATGCAAACACAGGCCCCATTTTTCTCACTTACAGAGGTAATGACGCTGTTGACGCAATTGTGAACAAGTATGTTGCAACTGCTCCCGAATATGATTTTGTAACAGAAGACGGAATCACAAACACAGTATGGGTTGTAAGTGATGATAGTGATATCAGCACACTTTCAGCTGCATTTGAAAAGATTCCTGCACTTTATATTGCAGACGGTCATCACAGAGCAGCTTCAGCAGTCAGAGTCGGTCTCAAGCGCCGTGAAGCAAACCCCGGTTTTGACGGAACGGAAGAGTTCAATTTCTTCCTTGCTGTTTATTTCAAGAGCGAAGACCTTGCAATTATGGATTACAACCGTCTTATTGCAGATTATAACGGCAAAACAAAAGATGAACTTCTCAGTGAAATTTCAGAGAAGTTCGATATAGAAAAGAAAGACGCAATTTATCATCCCGAAATGAAGCATACATTCGGTATGTACATTGATAAAGAGTGGTACAAGCTTACCGCAAAGAACGGCACATTTGATGAATCAGACCCCGTTGACAGACTCGATGTTTCTATTCTTCAGAACAATGTTATAAATCCTGTTTTCGGTATTGAAGACCCCAGAACAGACAAGAGAATCGATTTCGTAGGCGGTATCAGAGGGCTTGAGGAGCTTGAAAGAAGATGCACAATTGATATGCAGATTGCATTTTCAATGTTCCCCACAACACTCGATGACCTTATGGACATTGCAGATGCAGGCAAGGTTATGCCTCCCAAATCAACATGGTTTGATCCCAAACTCCTTAGCGGACTTTTTATTCACAAACTCAGATAAACAATAATTTATCGAAGCAGAAATTAATTGATATATCGTAGGGGCGATGATTCATCGCCCGGCACGAATGTGCATTTTCCGAAGGAAAATAAAACGGCAGAGCCGTTATTGTTCGCTTGCTCACAATCGGGCGTTAGATTGACGCCCCTACAAGCTTTATTTTAATTTCTGCAAACATTTTATTAAATTATTGTTTATAAAAAATTCTCCCCACTTTGTAGTGAGGAGTTGTTTTTTTATTCAAGACCTTCCATATGGTCCATATAGCTGAAGCCTTCGCCTTCAAATGTGATTTTAACATCGTGCTTGCCGATACCTGTTGTGATTTTGATGATTGATGTTTCGTCATCGAGTTTTTCGATTTCGTATACACCGTCTGTATCAACAGATGTAATGGGCTTGTGTGCAAAAATCTCTGTGGGTACGGAGAATTCTTTTTTCTGCTCATATGAAAGAGAGAATGTGTTTTCTCTTCTGTCGTGATTGTAGGAGATTATATTGCCCGTAACAGCTCTGGGATAAGGTCTCTTGAGAACAAGACCGAGAGGTGATTCCATAAGACCGTCAAAATATGCCCAGTAGGTGTTGCTCCACTTGTTTGAGTCAAAGAGATTGAGAAGGAATTCGATGTGGTGAAGCCACTCGGTACCCTCTGAGAATCCGCCCCACTCACCGACAAGTACGGGAATATTGAGGTTTTCATCCTGCTCTTTTTTTCTCTGGGCAAAAATTGATTCAACTCTGCCGCTGTTTGCGTATTTGTAAGCAGGAGTATCGACCATCAGGTCATAAGCGTGGGGAGCAAAAAGCTGATTCGGTTCTTTTTTGCCGTCAACAGTAATGGGCGTAACTGCACATTTTATGCCGAGGTTTGAGTAGTAGCTGTTTTCAATAAAAAGAATGGGATCCTTTGAAACTTTACGGATTTCTTTTGCCGCAGAGTTGAGGAATGGCATATATTTGTCTCTGTCAAACTTGTTGACGATGGGAGCTGCCTTGTTTACTATTTCATTGAAAACGTCTGCTTTATACTGGTCAAGCACGTGAATAGCTCTGCCTTTTGTGAGCACTTCTTTAATCATTTTTGACTTCTTGATACGGGAGTCAGTTATTGTCTGACCTACAAGAGATGCAATAAGTTTTACAAATGTTTTTCCGCCGTCTGAGCCGAGGAAAGGTTCATTCATGACATCGTAACCGAAAAGTGCGGGATGACCGTCAAACTTTGCGGCAATATGTTTCCACATATCAATATAAGCTGTCTGAACAAGGTAGTTGTTAAGCCAGAAGTTATCAAATGCGTGGTGAACAGCTTTGCTTATAAAATAGCTCTCTGCCCACACAAGCTTGGGATTTGTGTATTTGTATCCGTCTGTGTAGCAAGCCCAGGCAGGTGCACCGTCTCCGGGGCCGTTACCCCAGCCTGAATAAAGGTCCTGATGCATATCAATGTAAGCATAGATTCCTGCTTCGTGACACTTGTCAAGCATTTTCATAACAGCGTCAAGATACTCTTCGTTGTATTTGCCTTTTTCGGGTTCAACTGCTTCCCAGGTAATACCGAGACGGATGATATTCATACCGGAAGACTTGAATTTTTCGAGTCTGCCGTCAGTCCACTCATATTCAAAATCTCTCTTGCCTGTTTCGGGATTAAAACACCCCTTATCACAGACATTTATGCCGTGAAAAATTCTTTCTCTGCCGTATTCATCAACAAGGACTTTGCCTTCTGCACGGATTTTTTCCATTTCTTCACCTCAAAAATAAATAATTATCTGATGTACAATTATAACTGATTTTATTTGGTTATGTTATTAATTATATCATCATTTTTCTTCTGTTGCAATAATAAATTGACAAACAAATTTATTTTTGATACTATATAATAAAGAGGCGATAACAATGAAAAAATTACAGTCTGTTTTATTATCAATAATAATGCTTTTTGCTTTTTGCAACATTGCATCTGCAACAAGCTACAGAGAACCGGTTGACGGAATCAAGATGAAACCGGGTCTTAATCCCGTTGTAAAATTCATTGATGGTGACAAATACGAATATACCCTCTATGCTGTTGAAATGGACGGTATCACAAACGGTGATTTCTCTTTTATTTATACTGAAAACATCGTTTTTGAGTCATTCAAGGCGAGAGGCGATTTTGATATGTGCATCACTCATGATGCAGGTGACAGACTTAACGTATCATTTATAAATGAAGAGCCTGACTCAAGAGAAGCATTCAAACTTTTCACAATAACATTTTCATACACAGGTGAGCCTACATATCCTGACGTGAAGGTCACTCACATTGCAGGCACATATATGAAGTCTGTTTCAGATGTTGTTTTTGTGAATGACAAAGGTGATGTAATCTCCGTTAAAAAAGGTGATGTGGACCTTAACGGCACAATCAATGCATCAGACGCCCGCCTTGCACTCAGACACAGTGCACAACTTGAAAAGCTTTCTTCTGCACAGCTTAAAAATGCAGATGTGAATGCGGACAACGCAGTAAATGCACTTGATGCAAGACTTATACTGCGAGTTTCTGCAAGTATTGATAAAGGATTCTGATAATGAATAAAAACGGATTAATAAAGCGGTCATTTCTGGCCGCTTTTCCATATACAATCCCGATTCTTGCGGGGTTTCTTTTTCTCGGTATAACCTACGGAATATATATGAATGTGTCGGGTTTCGGGTTCGTTTATCCGATGCTTACAAGTATACTTGTTTTTGCAGGGTCAGCGGAATTTATTCTTGTAAATATGCTTCTCGGTGTATTTGACCCTATTCAGACATTTCTGATGATTCTGATGATAAATGCAAGACATCTTTTTTACGGTATTTCTCTGCTTGAAAAATATTCGGGCACGGGGATAAAAAAGCTTTATCTTATTTTCGGAATGTGTGATGAAAGTTTTTCAATAAACTGTTCTGTTGATATCCCCGAAAGCACTGATAAAGGCTGGTTTATGTTTTTCGTGACAATTCTTAATCAGTCATATTGGGTTCTTGGTGCGACATTGGGCGGAATTTTCGGCTCTTTTATAAGTTTTAATACAGAAGGTCTTGATTTTGCAATGACAGCAATGTTTGTTGTTATTTTTCTGGAACAACTTCTGAAAGAAAAAAATCATATAAGCTCTGCACTCGGAATCATTCTGCCTGTTGTTTCACTTCTTATTTTCGGAGCAGACAAATTCATCATTCCTGCTATGCTTTTGATTTTTGCTGCACTTCTTCTGCTTCGCAAACCCCTTGAGAAAGGCGGTGCGGCAGTATGACAATAAATCAGCAGATAATAACGATTTCAATGGCTGTGCTGGCAACGGTGTTGACAAGATTTCTGCCGTTTATTATTTTTCCCGCAGGCAAAGAAATGCCGAAAATTATAAAATATCTGGGCAAAGTACTGCCGGCGGCAGTGTTTGGTTTTCTTGTGGTTTTCTGCCTTAAAAACGTTGAAATCCTTTCAGGTTCACACGGCATACCGGAACTTATTTCAGTTGCTGTCGTGGTGATACTTCATTTATGGAAAAGACAGATGCTTCTGTCAATTCTTGGCGGAACGGTATTGTATATGATTCTTGTTCAGCTTGTTTTCTGAAATTTTAATTTTCTGATTGAAAAGTATAATTTAATATGTTATATTTATAAAAAAAAGTGATGGGAGAATTTTCTATGAAACGAATCTTAAAATCTTCACTCAGCATTCTTCTTACATTCATTATTGCTTTTTCTGTGGTGATTATTCCCTCTGCAGAAGAATCAATGATTGTTGACGGCAAATGTACCTGCGGCGAAGAGCCTGAAATCTATGTTGCAGCTCTCGGCAGTGCAACACTTTATCTCAATGCCGGCACAGAAGATGAAAAAGTCATTTTCAGACCTGAAACAAGTGCTTATGTATCACTTATCGGTCAGCTTATCGGACCTCTTTTCTCTCTTGTTATGACAAAGGATTACGATGCATTTACAGATAAGCTTATTCCTGCTGTTGACAGCGTTTTCGGTGCTCTTGCAAACGATGAGGAAGGCAACTCAACACCTGAAGTCACAACAAAGGAAGAACTTCCCACAGATCCCACACACGGTGCTGAGGGTAATTACTATTTCGGTTATGATTTCCGTGCAGATCCCCTTGTTGTTGCAGATGATCTTAACACATACATCAATCACGTTCTTGAACTCACAGGCCACGAAAAAGTAAGACTCCGTGCATCATCAATGGGCGGCGTTATGACAATGGCATATCTCTACAAATACGGTGAAGCTAAAGTTAAGTCAGTTATTTTCCAGTGCTGTCCTCTTCAGGGTACTGCAGTTGCAGGTGACCTTTTCAACGGCAGAATCGAAATAACAGCAGAAGCAGTTTACCGTTATGCACAGACAGCGCTTCCCTCTCTTCTCGACGGATTTGCAGAAAAGCTTGTTCTCGGTCTTGTTGATGCGCTTTACAACAGCGGTTTCCTCGGCAATGTTCTCAATATGGTACAGCCCATTCTTGATAACTGTGCTCCCAGAGTATTTGATGAACTTCTCATTCCCGTATTTAAGTCAAACTGCGGTATCTGGTCTTTTGTTCCTGATGAATATTACGAAAGCGCAAAAGAATTTATGCTCGGTGACGAACCCAACGAAGTTCTTCTTCAGAGAATTGATGAATACCACTACAATGTTCAGCAGAAGGCAGGGGATATTCTCAATGGTCTTCTTGACAGCGGTGTACCCGTAATGATTCTTGCAGGCACAAGCATTCAGAGAACTCCTCTTGTTCCCACAAGCAAGAATGACTCAGACGGAACAGTTGATACAAAGTATGCATCAGTAGGCGGCACAATTGCTCCTATTTGCGAAACACTCGGTGAAGATTATGTTCAGGCTTGCGACTGCGGTCACAACCACATTTCACCTGACAACAGAATTGATGCTTCAACTTGTCTTCTTCCCGAAAACACATGGTTCGTTACTCCTATGCTTCACAGCACAACTCACGACGGCCACGGTGAACTTTATGACTGGTTCTATGCAAATGATGATGAAGGCGTGAATATCTGGTCAAATCCTGATTATCCTCAGTTCCTTGAGAATGATATTGATAATCAGAAACTTCTTCCTCAGAAATAAATGCGAAAATAAAGGCTGAACGGAAAATTCCGTTCAGCCGATTTTTTTTGAATTCTTAAAATGTATAACGTCTGAGATATTTAAGTCTTTCTTGCGGTATATCAAATAATTTTATAAACTCGTGAAGAGGTATATATTTCACTTCAAAATCAACATCTGTTTTTAATTCATTCATAAGCGGACGTGATATAAGGTTTATAAATTCATTTGCTTCATTGATTTCCTCTTTATGAGCAGCTGTGTATTTTTTGTATTTTTCAACATCAGCATCAATTATAGAGTTGTTTAATTCCCATACGCAGTTAACAAGGGTGAATTTTTTTATATCTTTTGTTTCAATGCAATAATTATAAACAGCAAGAAGATGCTTGAGCATCTGAAAACAATCGTATCGATTCATTTTCGGTTTGCAGCTTTTTTCCTTTTTCAGGCAGTCAATCAGGTCTGAAAAAGCAACATAAATTTTTTCGTTTTTGTAGTATTCTTTCGTAGAATATGCATCTTTGAGTTCTGAATTATTTTTAGACAGCCATTCAAACATCTTCATTTCGCATGCAATAATTTCTGAATTATCATCTTTTATGAGAAATGCATCAAGATTTGCCATAGGCGGACGGTTTGTTTTGAGCGTAGGCAGTTTTTTCTCAAAAGATAATGAATATGTACCGGAAGAGATTCCGTAACCTCCGCGACAGATTATTTTTTCATCATTACAGAATATATTGTATGTCATTGCAGATGATGAACGCAGAGCTTTCATTTTTCCGTTGAGTTCTGTGCCGTTGCCGTTATAATATTCGGTATATGATTTTGCACTCATAGGTTCACACAAATTATCTGAAAGTGAGTAAAGGTAGTATTCATTATCTGCATTTGGCTGCGGATATTCATTCTGAAAAGGTTTGTCAGGAAATATTCTGCAGAAGTGTTCTTTTAGTGTATCGAGAAGCATTTTTTCAGTTTTTGTCATATTAATAGTCACCTCTTGCTTTGATATAATAACTATATAATATTTAGTGTCCCTTAAAACGGACAAAATAGCAACAGAGTAGGATTTTGAATCCTACTCTGAATTAATTTACCACTTGTTTTCAACGTATTCGCAGAATGCGTACATATCGTTGATTTCAATTTTTGTGCCGTCGTCAAGAACAACGTTGCCGCTCCATTTGCCGTGAACCTGATGAGTGTGCATTCTTGCAACACCGAGATTCATATCTGAATGGTGGTCAAATGTGGGATTCATTGTAAGGTTGAATCTGCCGTCTTCTGAAACAAACTTCCAGGGTTCCATAAACTTGTCGGGCTTGGGGAATGTTTCAACATCAACAGCACCGAATTTGTGAACTTTTCCGTCATAGAAAATTGCTGTTTCTGTTGCATTGCTCTCGTCACCGATTGCCCATGTGATTTCGAAACCGAAGAGGTGCTTTTCACCGTTTGCATCTGTTACATAAGTTGAGCCGTTGCCCCAGTACCATACCATTTCGTGAGGAGTATTTACTCTGCCCCAGTCAAGAGCACAGAATGCGGTATCCTTTGTAAATTCATATGCCTTGCCGTCATAGATGAAAGTGCCTTCGCAGGGCATACAGTTCTGCTTTGTAGTCATAAAGTACTTTGTTTCATCGCCTTCAAAGGGAAGAACCGTTGTAATGTTTTCAAGTCCGGGCATAATGTCCATTTCAAACTTGCATTCAACCATTTTGTCTTTAACGGGCATTCTGAACCAAAGAGTTCTTGATGTATCCTTTGTATCAAAGTCAAATTCAGCCTTGCCGATTTTTTCTGCAAAACGGTTGGGAACATCGCCCTTTGCAGGAGGAACGTGAGTATTCTTGCTGAAAAGGAAAAGCTGAGTTGCATCAACAATCTGTTTGCCTGCTTCAAGGTCAATGAGCTTTGCTGCAACATAACCGCCGATAGTGATGTTTGCGAAGCTGAGCTGAACCATATACTTGCCGTCAGAAATCTGATAGAAGTCCCATTCCTTGCGGCTCATAATACCTGTTTTTACATAATCTCTGTTGTAATCAAACACATTGTGTCTTGCCCAACCTTTTGCAATAAGTCTGCCGTCGGGTCCCAGAAGGGGAGTTGCTTCTGTGAATTCAATCTGCTTTGATTTCTCTTTCCATAACTGGAAAGGCACATAGGTTCTGGGTGTTTCGTTACTCATAAAAAATTCCTCCTTGGAATAACATTTTTATTTTTTTTGAGAATTAGTTTCTGGGAAGTTTGTTGCCGCATTCATTACAGAATATATCGTCAGACTTTGCTTCTTCGCCGCAGAACGGGCAGAAGAAAGGTGTTGATTCATCTGCAGGCTTATCGGTCTGAGAATTGTTCTGATTCTGTTTTTTTTCTGCTTTTTTTTCTTCGGCTTTTTCTTTCAGGCCGTCAATAAGTTTTTTGATTTTTCGTATTGCGGTTATCAGTAAGATAACAGCTGTGATTGTTAAAATTACTTCTGCAACAGTTTTGACAATATTCAGCTGTCTGTATTCAATTATTGTTGATGCAGACTGAGCAATGAGCAAAGATGCAGAATTGCCGTTCAGGCTGAGATTTTCTGTTGTGAAAATTTTTGAAACAGAAGAAAATTTATATTTGCTTGTGATTTCATCTGCAGGTGTCTTTTTGTCAACAACATATTTGATGTTTGTGGTTTCCTTTATTGAACTTTTGCCGTAGGGTAACCAGTTGTCTGTGAGTTCAAAAGTGCATTCTCCTCCGAGAATTGCAGATGTGAATTCCGCAATGTCTTTTGAAAAGAAAGTTTCAAATATGAATTCATAGTTTCTGTAACCGTTTTCATCATAGATATTGAAAGTTGTGCCGTTGATAAGTTTTTCTTCATATCTGCTCACAATCTGGTCATGGAACGCTGTTGCGATTTCTGCAGGAGCTGAAAATTTTATTATTTTTTTGATTTTTCCTGATGCGGATGATAAATCTGTTGTTATATCAATGCTTGAAAACTTGAATCCGCTTTTGTAGGTAAAATTAATATTCGGACCGACTGAGGAAGAAATAGCTGTTTCTGTTACAGTTATATTTTCATCTGCCGAGGAGACTGATTCATAGTATGAAGGATATTCAAATACATATGAGAATGTGCCTGCTTCGTCGAGCACACATTCTGTATCAATGTACTCTGTTTTGTCAACGGTTATGTTTCTGTCTGCATCAATTGTCTGCTGCTCTGAAACAGAGGTTGCCGTATTAAGGCAGAACATTGTCTTTTTCAGCATTTCTACCTGATTTACTGCGGTGAATTCCACAGAAACATAAGTGAAACCGTCAGTAGTTTCATCTGTTTTTTTACCGGTATCTGAAAATCTTTTTGTAAGCTCTTTTATATCGGAATTTTTATTGATGCTTTTGTCTATTGATACCGATATTGTGCGTTTGAATACATTGTTTTTGTCAACAGATGTTGTTAATGACAAATTGCTGAATGTGACGATTGCAGAATTATCCGGTCTTATGCTTATGGACTTGTCTTCCGATGCATATTCAACAGTATTGATAGTGATTGCATTGTTTTTTACAACAAATATTTCTGTCATTGCTTTTTCTGTTGTCAGACCTGAAGAAATCAGTACCTGCTGAACAAAATTCAGAAGCTGAATTGCAGAGAAACCTTCAAGATAGGTGAAATCTTCATCTTCTTCATTCTGAAACAGAACGATAGTCGGATGATTTGTAAGCAGAGCTTTCACCTTTTCTGTATAATCACCAAGAGATTCAAATGTGAAATCAAGAGTTATGAGAAGATCTCTGTCAACAGCGTGAATGTTGTAGGATAACCATTCGGGAGCATTGCTTCTCACAGCCATATCCAATATTGGTCTTCCGCCGTTTATGAAGTTTTCAACGTCTGAAATATCGGCTGTGATTTCAATGTGTCGTGTGCCTGAAAATGAGTCCGGTTCAGAAAATGATGAGGAATCAATTTCAGACTCACTTTCTTTTGCAAAGGCATAAAAAGGCGAGGTGTTCAGAATGATACATAATGTCACAAATAAAAGAAGGATTTTTGATACTGTTTTTTTCATAATTATTCCTCCTTTTATATGATGTCATATCTGTGCAGTACTTTTGATGTCTTATTGTCTGTCATAGTGTAGAAATAAATTCTGTCATTGAGGATCTGAGTACCGCAGCTTCCCAGATCACAAGGCATATCTGAAAGCAAAAAGCTTTTGACAAGTGTTTTGTTTGAGAAATCAGAAGACATTTTGTACAGCAGAAGCTCTGTATCTGTCTGGTCAAAGAAGTACCAGTCACCCTGAGAACTTTCACAAAGAGTGAAGAATGCCTGATTGCTGTTTACTTCTGTTACTTTTGATTTGCTGCCGTCTGAAGAATTGAAAACTACAATCTGATATGGAAGTGCATTTTCGGCCTGAGAATCATTGTCAAGTGTTGTGAAGATACCCTTTGACGACGGATTCCAGCCGCTTATACCTTCTGTTAATGCGTTTGCAGATTTATCTTTTGCTACCCAATACATTTCAGACGCGGTGCTTCTTAAATAACCGCTTGAAACATATCTTGTTGCAGTATAGTAGGTTTGTGAAACAAGGGTGTAACAGTAATTTTCTACAGAGGGAGAAGAACCGTAATCTGCAATTAATTTTCCGTCGCTGTCAAGCAGATAACAATATGAACTTGAGCCGAAGAATGATGCAAAGAAACTGTCATCTTCTGCTACAACATAAAAGTTTTTGTCTTGTGCAGTCATAAACTGAACAGGGTAATCGAGTGTTGAAAAATGTTCTTCTTTTTCTGCGCTTCTGTCAAATCTGTAAATGACTTTATTGTCAAAGGATTGTGTGTAATATATGTATGTTGAGTCAATTGTCAGGCAATTGGATACATCTTCGGCAATCTTTTTGTATGTGCTGCCTTCTTTTTTAATACGGTAAATGTCATAATTACCTGAATCGTCAGGAATCAATACATAGAGATATGTTTCATCGATACCGCATATAGAGAAGAAATATTGGCTGAATATTGTTTTCTTGTAACCGTCTTCTTCTCTGATAAGATTACCGTCAAGGTCTTTGTAATAAATTGCATCTTTGTCACTTGCCGTCATTGATGCGTATGACATTTGTCCGGCAATGTATTTTGTGGAGTTCTTTTTTCCCCACTCATGTATTGTGTGATCTGTTAGTAGTTCAGAATAGGATAGATCCTTGCTTAGTGTTAGTTTTTTACCGAAAAATGACGCGCTTGCTTTTAGTTTTACATCAAATCCGAATAGTTTTAGGTATGCTCTTGCATATATATATTTATCATAATCGAAAAAACTGTTAGCTATTGTTCCTTCGGTTGAAAATTCTATTCCCAACATACCTTCTGCTTCAAATCCAACTCTTATAATAGAAAGTTCAAGCAGATTAAGGTTGAATACATATAGATTCAATGATGCTCCTGCATGAATGTCCGCATCGCCTGAAAGTTCTGTGCTGAGTGTAAATTTGCAATCCGGATCTGCATCGTCCTTAGTTCCTTCAAATACCCACTCTCCGTTTCTTACTATTGTCATATTAACGTTGAAGTTTTTATTATAGGTAAAAGAAACTTGAGAAGTAAGACTTACGTTTCCATAAATATCTACAAATACAATAAATCCGACTGTTATGGGGACTGCTCCTGTCAGCATACGTATTTGATCGTTACCTGAAACAACGGGAGTGAATGCACCATTGTAGCCAATGAATGCAATAGGGAACATTTTTTCTTTAAGTCCTTGAAGTTTTACATCGCTGAAAGAATATTGAGTCTTTCTTGCACTGAGTTCAAGTTGGATTTCGGATTTAAGTGTTGCATCAAGAACAAAATTTGCATTTGCCCATACAGAAAGGTCTTTTACTCCTTCACCGGATAAAAGGTTAATATCATAAATGACACCGAAATCGAAACTGTCAAAGCCGATTTTTCCTGTAATTTCAAGAGTGGGTTCCAAGCTCAATACATCATCGTCATCTGAAATTATCGGAGGTACGCAAACAGTACATGGCCTATATTCATCTTCAACAGCTAAAAGTAATGATTGTTCAATTTTGCTTTTTGAAAGATATCGACAATTTTCGTTGTGGTAACATTTGCCTGTTTTTGTCGTATAAACATTTATACGACCTGATTCATTTTTTTTATATACTTTGTTTTTCTGAGAAGGTGACTGTTCTTCGTTGAGACCAAAAATTTCAAAAATATCAACTGTGTAGTCGATTAAAAGTTTGTCTCCCAAAGAGCCTTCAAGGGGTTTCTTTTCTGTATCAGAAGCAACAATACTGTCAGATGTTTTATGGTCAAGTGTCTGTGCTGTTGCTCCGGGCAGAGTTGATGATGTCATTACCGGATTATCAAATTCACCTGAATAATCATCGGTTTTAGTAATAGTTACTCCGGGTACAGCTTCAATTGTGGTAATGTCATCCGCAGTCAGAGTTTCATCCATTGAAAAAGTGAGCACGTCAAAAACTTCATCAACCATAGGTGTTTCGAGAACATATTCTGTTGAATCCTTGCCTGTGCTTTTTGATACTACTTTACCGATGTATGTTTCTCCGAAAGGTGTTTCTTCAGAGCCTTCAAGGAAGAATATGTCTCCTTTGCCCAGTTCGTTGAAATCAGAATCTTTTTTTACGCTGATACAAACATCTGATGTGGTAATTCTGACATTGCTGATTTCTGAGTTGATTTTTGTTGCATCATCAGCTGTGTACATTGTGACATTCTGGCTTATAACCGCACCTGGTTCTTTTTCTTCAGTAGTTTGCTCTGTTGCATTTTCCTGCTGCTGTGTCGGCAGAGTTTTATCGTTGATTTTCGGCTTTGCCTGATATGCGAGAGCAAAGTAACTGCCGATACCTGTTACAAGTAACACGATAACAAGTACTATTGCAAGTATAATTTTCGATTTTGCAGTTTTTCCTTTTTCTTTCACTTTCGGTCACCCTTTTAATGAAAACATTATATAAAATATTATATTTTATAATGCAAAATTTGTCAACATTGCTGTGTGTTTTTGTAGGAAAGATAATGGAAAGAGGCACACTTCCGGAGTGTGCCTCAGTTATATTCGTTTTAACTATCATCTTTTATGAGTTATTGTTATTTATCAACTCCGTAATGATTACAGAGTGTTTTATATTCTTCTTCGGTGATTGATACAACAGAGCCGTGACGAGGTCTGAGGTGGTCAATTTCCATTGAAGAACGCTGGAAACGTCTGAAATTGACAAAGTCATTTGTCATCTGTGCAAAGAATGAACCCTGCCCGTATTCGTCCATAATCATCATATATGAATCTGTGCCGTTGATACGGTACATTGAACTGCCTTCAACGCCCCAGTAGTTGAGTGAACAGATTGTGTAATCTGTGTTGTAAGGACCTGTGAGATTCTTTGATTTTACATAAGCAATCTTCTGTGTGAGATCTTCTTTGAAATAGAGGTAGTAGTAACCGTCTTTTTCATTGTAAACGATATCACCGTCAATACACTGGATATTTCTGATTTCACCTGTTTCGGGGTCTGTTTCATTCCATCTGCCGAAAAGAACCTGAGGCTCTGTTTCAAAAGTCTTGAAATCCTTTGTGTAAGCGTAGTAATGACCTGCTGTGTCATTTTCTGCTGTGGAGTTTGCCCAGTAAACCATATACATTTCTTTCTCTGCATCCCAGATTGCCTGAGGTGCCCATGCTCTGTTTGTGGTTTCAAAGCCCGGGAACTGACGGATATCGATAACTGTTTCGTCTGTCCAGTTTACAAGGTCATATGATCTCCATGTGATAAGACTGTGGTTTGAAGTCCAGCCTTCAAGAGCATTCATATCTGTTGCGATGATAAAATAACATTCTTTACCGTTTTCGTCTGCACCCTTGAGAATATAGGGATCACGGACACAGCCTGTGCCCTTTGTCTGCTCGATAACAGCTTCATTGTTGTTGAGAGCATCAAAGTGATATCCGTCTGTGCTGACAGCAAAATGAAGAGTCTGCTCATTGACTTCGTTGCCTACAAAATAGCAGAAAAGATATGCACCTTCTGTACTGTAAACGGGGTATGCATAATTATTTACAAAGTAATTGAAAAGATAATAAGGAATCATAACGATTGCTGTGAGAAGTCTGATTATCTGTAAGAAACTCATAAATTGATGCTCCTTTTTTCTTTTTTCTGAATTATATCATAAATTTCTGAAAATAGTAAGTTCTTTCAGAAATTATAATCGGGATTTACGGGTTTACCTGTTTTTGAAGATTCAACAATTGCAAGGCAGACTTCAACTGTCTTTGCTCCTTCTGTTGCATCTGTAAGGACGGGAGTATTGTCAGCTATTGATTCTGCAAAAACTCTGAATTCCGCTGCTGCATTGTGATTGTTGACTTCAACTTCAATAATTTCGGGGTCGTGAGCCATCTGGTCATCACCTATGGTGAAAAGCTGCATTGTGGGTGAAGTGTTGTCGCAGATGATTGTGCCCTTTGTGCCGTAAATGAGAGTACGCATTGTGTAATTTCTCTTACAGCCGGTTGAAACAAAGACTTTGCCGATTACTTCATTTGGGAATTTCATAATTGCGATTGTTGCATCGTCATAAGAAACCTGCGGAAGGAGCTTGTGAGTGCCGTAAGCCATAACTTCTGTGGGATCGCCTGCAATCCAGCGAAGAAGGTCAACTGCGTGACATCCTCCGCCTATAACACCGTGTCTTAATGGGTCAGACCTCCAGTTATCAACAAGATACATATAGTCGTGGGCATATTCTGACTCAACATAATAGATTTCACCTATTGCGCCTGAGTCAACAATTTCCTTTGCCTTTATGAATGCAGGTGTGAAACGGCATATCTGACCGACCATAAATCTTGCATCGGATTCTTTTTCAGCTTTTATAATTTCTTTAAGGTCTTCACGGGTAAGAGCAAGGGGTTTTTCGCAGAGTACGTGTTTGCCTGCCTTTAAGAATTCCTTTGAAATCTGTACGTGCTGCTGGTCGGGTACCGCAACGGTTACGATGTCTATATTTTCATTGTTCAGAAAATCGTGATAGTCTGTAAACCATCTGTCTTCGGGTATGTTGTATCTTTTTCCTGCAAATTCGAGTGCTTCGGCATCTGAGTCGCAGAGTGCACCGATTTCTGCATCACAGCTCATTGCACCTTCAACGTGTGACATACCGAATTTCATGCCTATGTTTGCAACCACAAGTTTTTCTTTCATTTTTTTTTGCTCCTTTATAATACGCTGTTTATTTTTTTCAGAAGTGACTCAACACAGTTTTTTGCAATTATCATCTCTTCGGGAAGATAATCTGTGTCAAGGTCGCAAAAATTGTTTTCAGTAACGCTGTTACCGGTAATTGCTTTATACCAGAGAAGACCGAGGGCGTATCTGCCGATTCCGAGATGTGCGTGGAATGTGTCTCTGTGTACTTTTTCTATTCCGTTTTCAATAAGGCTTTCAAAAAGCTCACCCGACGGGATAATAAAATCTGCATTTACAGCCTTTGCGGCTTTTTTGTATGAAGATTCAATATCTCTGAACATTTCTGAGTGGTGATTGTAACCCAACTCAGTATTCAGACGGTAACTGTTTTCTTCATATGCCCAGGTCTGATGAATTGCAATTTTTGCCTTTGGCACATATTTTCTCACATACTCAACAATTTTGTCAAGATAGGGCAGATATGTTTCATAATAAGGGGCTTCGCTGCTGACCTGCTGAATTGTGATAATATCCCAGTCACGGTTAAGAATCGCCTCTTTCATTGAAACGAAAAATCCGGTGTTTTCACCATTCATTTCAAGCTCATATGCCTTTTCGTCCGAGAGCATATTTCTGTAATGCCGGGAAAGAGAGCAACCGCCTATGAAAAGATTGAAAGTTTCAAGAGTCACTCCGTCTGCCTTTGCAATGCGGTGGAGATATCTCTGTGCATCGCAGGAAAAGCTGTTGCCTATTGATAAGATATTCATTTTTTATTGCATCTCTTTTCTTTTAAGAGGTTTGTCATTGCAATTGCAAGAATAATTATTCCTTCGATTCCTGTCAGGATATATGCAGCGCCGATGTTGAAAGCAGGTGCTCCTGCAAGAAGCAGACCGGACAAAAGGAATGTTATCGCATAAAGCGCACCCCATATTGCGGGAGCTGCAACAGCGCAGATGATTCTCTTCTTTTTGCCCTTTGTCATGAGTGCACCTGCAAAGGCAAAGAGGAGAACAATAAGCACAAGAGTCAGTATGTAGCCGGATGTGTCAACACCGTGAATGTAAGCTCTTCTGTGCCAGCCGAAAAGTTCAAAGAATACACCGATAAGCACGGGAAGAGTGATAAAAATGAAGCGTCTGGGCTTTGTTACGAGTGCTATGACAAGAAGCACAAGGCTCATTGCGGCGGCTATACCGTAAAGAACAACGGAAATGGGGAAGAGGACTTTGTCGCCGATACTGTCTGCCTTTCCGTTGAAGAATTTCAGAGCATCAGGTCCCTGTGTGTCTCCTTCGCACACCATTGTGATGCCCAATGCTTTCATGTCTGCAATGAGATTTTCGGTTTTGTCTTTGTCAGATGAATTGAAGCCTTTCCAGTATCTCCAGCATATTTCACTTCTTTTTATGTTGTTCAGATGCTCGTCGGTTTCGGCTTCATTTTTTGCATTTTCCCAGAGTGTGTCAGCCTTTTTTATGTCAGCAGTTGTGAAATCAAGCGTTTCGTACATGGGAATATAGATGCCGAGATGTTTGCCCTCGGGGACAGGCTTTTCGATTGTCATATCAATAAACTGACGGATATTCTGCCAGCCTTTTCCGTAATAAGCTTCAAGAAATTCATTCATGCAGGCGCTGTAATCAATATACGGATTCTGCATGAGCTTTGAAAGAAGATATGCACGAAGCTCACCGAATTCACCGTCGCACTCGTTCATATAGTAGTTGCCTTCTTCATAGAGGCCGACAACATTGTTTTCATGGAAGACCTGAATATTTTTCTGAAGCACACCGAAGTCGGGGAATATGCCCAGAGTGTGGGCATAGTTTGTTGTGTAATCCCACACATAAATACGCTTACAGATTTTGCTCCATTCTGCAAGGTCAGCCATAAGTTCTGCGTTTTCGGAGCAGTCTGCATCATCAAGGGGATGTGCGAAGCAACATTCAATCGTACACAGACGGACGATTACGTTATCGTCGGGAACAACCTTTAATGGAGCTTTTCTTGTGTAACGGTATGCAAATGTGTCGATTGCAACATTGTCATAGCCTGCATCTTTCACAGCCTTTGCAACACGGTTCGCAAAGGTTATCATTGTGCCCGAATGTGAGCCGTTTTCATCGTCAATCGCCTTGCATTTTGAACACTGACACATTTTTGCGTCTGCACCGCTGTCACCCTGAGTCAGAGAAATTATCTGCAGAGATGAATCGGGATTGTGTTTTTCTTCAAGAAGTGCCATAACTTCAGAAAGAATGAGATTATAAACATCTTCATTTGTGAGGCAGAGCTGTTCGTTCTGTCTGATGCCGTTATGGAGAGCAAAATATTCGGGATTTGATTCAAAATATGTATCTCTTGAGCAGAACTGAGAACCTAAAGTGTGAGCAAATCCTGAGATATACTCAACAGTGCCGCCAAGTTCTGAGGGGATTGTTCTGTAAGGGCTTCCGTTAAGACCGTTTGCAAGGGAATACTCAACATCACGGGGACTCTTCCAGTCTGTGTCGGTATATTCAAAATAGGGTTTGTACTCTGTCTTCTGACCTGCAGGAATGGTCAGATTCTTGTTTTCGGGGATTGAATAAAGAGTTGATGTGTACCAGTCGCAATCACAGTATTTTTCAAGGAAACCGTAAACACCGTGGATGACACCTCTTGTGCCTGAGCCGAGAATTGAAACTTCGTTTTCCTTTGTTTCAATCACATAGCCGTTGTCGGGAATGTCAGAGGAATAACCGAGAGTGAATTTCAGCCCTTCTCCGTCGTTATTAACGGGGAATTCCTTGCCTGTAATCTGTTTCATGTATTTTGCAAGAGTATCGCCTGCCGCAATGAGTCTTGCATCAGAAGTGTCTGCCAAAACTATGTAACCTCCGTTTTCTGTTTCTGTTGCCGAAGAAAAAACAGGAAATGCACATGTAAACATGAGTATTATTGCGAAAAATAAACATAACTTTTTCATTCTGAAATCACCCTTTGTTATGGTTTTCTCTATTATAACATACAACATTCATTTTTCAATAATTATAATAAAAAATCCTCATCATGCCGATGAGGATTTTCTGTTTTATACTTTGCTTTCTGCAATTTCAAGTGCGGCATCAATATTTTCTGCAATAAGCACTTCTTCAAGGAGCTTTGCTTTTTCAAGAGACTTCATAGGCTGTTCATTCACATGAGAGAGAATGAGAGTCTTGTTCTGTTTTTTGCAGAGTTTAATAATTGTTTCAAGAGAGTGAAGACCTGTTGCATCAATTGCAGGTACACTTCTCATTCTGAGAATAAGCACATCTTTTTTGCCGTGTTTGATAACGTCTGCAATCTTTGTTGATGCACCGAAGAAAATGGGACCTGTGATTTCAAAAACAAGTGTATTTTCGGGAACTTTTTTAAGTCTGATGTTTGCTTCGTCTGTGGTTTCGTCAATTTCTTCCCAGCCGTATGCATCAGTAACATCACTCATACGCTTCATAAACATAACTGTTGCAAGGATAACACCGACGATGATTGCAACAACAAGGTCAAACACAACTGTGAGCACAAATGTTACAAGAAGAACAAGAGTGTCACTCTTGGGTGATTTCTTCACAATGCCTACAAACTCTCTCCACTCACTCATATTGTAAGCAACAACAAAGAGAATTGCCGCAATAGTGGGCATAGGAATGAGTGCTGCATAGGGCATAAGTACAACAAGGACAAGAAGAAGGATGATTGCGTGAACCATACCTGCAACGGGTGTCCTGCCGCCGTTTTTGATGTTTGCCGCAGTTCTTGCAATTGCACCGGTTGCGGGAATACCACCGAAGAGTGCTGATGCAATGTTACCTGCACCCTGAGCAATAAGTTCTGTGTTTGAATTGTGTCTGCTGCCGGTCATACCGTCTGCAACAACGCAGGAAAGAAGTGATTCAACAGCAGCAAGAACAGCAATTGTAAATGCATCGGGAATAATTGCCTTTACTGTATCGAATGAGAAAGAGGGAATTGAAGGTACGGGAAGTGATGATGAAATTGTGTAAAGTGAGCCGATTGTGTTAACATTCATATCAAAAACTTTAACAAGCACGGCTGAAATCACAATTGCAAAAATTGAAGGGGGAATCTTCTTTATGAATTTAGGGAAGATAATGAGCACAGCGAGTGAAACAGCACCGATAATGAATGCCTCAAAGTTGAATGTGCCTATTGTGTGGATGACTTCTTCCACTTTTTCCATGGTTTCAATGGGGGAGTTGACAAAAGTCAGACCGAGGAAATCTTTGAGCTGACCTATAATCAGCGTAACGGCAATACCTGTTGTGAAGCCGGTTGTAATTGTGTAGGGGATAAACTTGATAAGACTTCCGAGCTTGAATACGCCCATCAGAATAAGCAGAATACCTGCAATAAGTGTTGCAAGAACAAGACCTGAAAAACCGTTTTCTGCAACAATGCCTGCAACGATTGTAGCAAATGCCGCTGTGGGTCCTGCAATCTGCACACGGCTGCCACCGAGCATTGAAATGACAAAACCTGCAACAATTGCTGTGTAAAGACCCTGCTCGGGAGTTACACCTGATGCGAGAGCAAGTGCAATTGAAAGGGGAAGCGCAATGATTGCAACGATAAGACCTGCAGTAAGGTCCTTGCCGAATTGTGCACCGCTGTAACCTTTAAGGCAGGAAATAAGTTTTGGTCTGAAAATTGACTGTTTTGTTTTTTCCATTATTCTCACCGTATTTTAATAAAATTACAGCATTGATTATATGCCTTAATCCGACTATTTTCAAGAAGAAAATGCATAAGAACAGGATTTCTGTGATTTGTTGAAATGAGACAAAGTTTCAGAGCAAAATATGTGCAAAATTCCCTGCCGATTTCTCAGCAGGGAACTGTTTTAATGTTTTTTCTTTTTGATAAAGATTACCGTCAGCACTGTAATGACAACCATTGCACCTGAAACAATGCCGATAATCAGCGGTGTGTGATTCTGCTTCATTGTTTCGATATCAATTGATGCCATGCTTTCTTCAAAATCTGTCAGAGCAAAAACCATTTTTGATTTTCCGTCTGTTTCGGGATTCAGGGGATTGTTTATCGAATACATATATTTTCCGTCTTCGGAAAATGCAAATGAATTGCTGTAACCCACATGGTCATCGGCAGTATAGGGAATAATATGAGGAACTGTTACCCAGCTTTCGCCGTAATCATTGCTTATGAATAAATCCGTACCCGTTTTGCTTTCACCCTTACGCATAAAAGTTCCGCTGACAACGAGTGTGCCTTTTTCACCGCCGACGGAAGTCCATGCACAGTAAGGAGCAGAGCCGAGAGCTTTTCTGCCGTTGTGATTTATAAGCTCTGTGCCGATGTCTTTCGGGTCACCCCAGTCAAGACCGTCAGTGGAGCGTCTGAAATACACGGGATTGCCATCAATACCGTCTTTGTCAACAACTTCATAGACCATGAAGTAACTGCCGTCACCGAGCCTTGTCACAACGGGCATACCGGGACGCTCAGCGAAAATATCAGTTGCCACAATGTCTGTGGATTCTGACCAGTTTTCACCGTCTGATGAGATTTTGTAAACTATCTTCTGAGAATGGTTTTTGTCGGAATCATCTGAATAGTAACAGACAAGTCTGCCGTCATCAAGCTGAAGAAGGAACGGCTCCCAGACTCCCTCTTCAAGACCGCCTGCACTTGCAACCACAACACCCTGACTGAAATTTTCACCACCGTCGGTGCTGAAATAAAGCCTTATGTAAGACGCTTTGTTGTGTTCGGGGTCTATCGAACAAGCTGCAAGAATAATTGTTCCTGCAGGGTAATTTCCGCAGGGCTTTTCAAGCTCAAAAAGGAAAGGATTCCATTCGGAATTAGCACCTGTCAGAGTATCTGAAACACGGGTGATAAATTCCCATGTTTTTCCGTTATCAGAGCTTTTGTATAGGGGATATCCCGGTGCATGGTCAACAAGACCTGCGTTAAGCTCACAATGTGTGGCAAGAAGTGTGCCGTTTTCTTCATTGAGTGAATGTTTCAGCACAAGAATTCTGCCGTACTGCACACCTCTGTCCCACCAGTTATCGCCTGAATATGAAATGTCGGTTGTGAATTCAACTTTTAATCCGTCAGATGCACAGACAGGTATTACGGAAATCATCAGAATGAGAACAGTAAGAAAAAGACAAATGATATTTTTTGATTTTTTATACATTGTTATCTCTCCGTATTAAAATCAGCAGTATTCAATCATTTTTTCAATTGTATCTGCCATAACTTTATGACCGAGGTCTGTGGGATGAATTCCGTCAACGGCAAGGTCTTTCGGTGCAGTTGTTTTCTGAGCTTCATTGAAAACTTTCTGCATATCAATGACTGTTGCACCGTGCTCAAGTGCGACAGTTTTCAGTAATTCACGGTATTCATCGAGCATTTTATGAAACGGGAATTTTTCTTCCACCGCATCAATCAGGAAAGGCATTATGTAAAGAATCTGCGCATCGGGCAGTTCTGTTTTCAGTCTTCTGTAAATTTCACGGATGTGAGGCTCCATAGGACGAAGAAGGGGAGGATAATTCTCAGGTCCGTAGTTTTCCCAGGCATCATTAACTCCGATAAGCATGATTACAACATCCGGTTTCAGATTGATACAGTCTTTTGTCAGACGGTCATATACATGATATGTACGGTTGCTTGCAATACCATTTATATCAACATGTATGTTCTTGCTGTATTTTCTGAAATTCTTTTTAAGTTGTGTTGCGTATATATTTTTTACTCTGAATTTGAATCTGAATCTTGAGTTGAAACGGACATCGGTAATGCTGTCACCGATAAATAATATTCTGCTGTCTTTTCTGATTTTTATTTTATCCATAATGATACCTCGCTTATGTTATGAAAAATTATATCATAACAAACAAGCAAACTCAACGGTAAAAGAATAATTAAATAATTTATTTTTTTATTGAATTTGTCTGACTGTATTGTTATAATATAGAAAAAATAAAAAACGGAGGACTTGTTATGCTTGGTCTTTTCAGATTTTTATTCAAAGTATTTATGGCTGTTTCAATAGCAATAACTTCATTCATGAATCCCGCAGTTATTGTACCCAACAGCGAAAATCTTGATTTCGATGTGCTTGAATACCCTGCAGAGGCAGTAAAGAGCCTTGATGATTGGGGGATTACAGAGGAAGAACTCAAATCCCGTGCAGATGCAGATAAGGAGCTTTATGAAAGCGCAAAGGGTTATCAGGATGTGAACGGCATCGTGATTTCTCCCTATTACACAGCAAAAATTGCAGATAAAGAAGTTCCCGTTTATGCGGCAACTGTTTTCCTTGGCGAAACTCAGTACGGTGAACTCCATTCATTCTCTGAAATCTATCTTGATGAGGGCGAAGAATTCTCACTCAATATTGAGCTTTATTCAGAGGATTTCAGAATCAGAAATGCAATCTGTCTTCCCGAAAGCCTTAATGTTCAGGCAGGCTGTAAAAACGGCGTTATGACAGCAAGCATCAATGAGTTCGGCATTTACACATTCCTTTTCAATAATGCATCTCAGGCACATGCTTACACTCTTTTTGTAAGAGAAAGAGTTGATGAAGAAGCTGAAATTGCCGCATATAAAGAGCAGTACGGTGAAGAGAATGTATATGTTGTTGAAAAGGGACTTATCAGAACTCCCTATGCTTCATTTTCGGGTGAAAAGGACTATGTTGTTTATATGAAACAGGGGTCATATGTCCTTGCGCAGCACGCATATGACATAATGAGCGAAGAGGATGAAAACAACTGCATCGAACCCGATGCTCCCGGTCTCAATGCATTCGGTCTGACACGATTCCCCTTTGTGAATTTCTATAACTGCGACAATATCAAGTTTGTGGGCAGAGGTGTCCTTGACCTTTCTCACCTTGACAGAAGAGAACGCCGTGGCGTTGTATTTACACAGTGTAAGAATATCGAAGTTGAAGGTATCAAAATCGTCAACTCACCCGAATGGTCATTCATTACATATCTCTGTGACAATATCAGCATAAAGGATGTTGACATTTTCGGTTACAGACAGAATTCAGACGCATTTGCAATCTGCAACTCAACAAACGGCACAATTGAACGTTGTTTTGCACGAAGCGGTGATGACCTTTTTGATGTAAAGACACTTGGCGGCCCCATTGATTCAAAAGCTGAAAACATCACATTCACAGATTGTGTTGCCTGGGGCGGTAAAGCAAGATGTTACGGTATCCACGGTGAAGTAAACAGACCCATAAAGAATATCACATTCAAAGACAGCGCAGTTATCTGCCGTGACGCAACATGGAATAATAACCGTGTTGCATCTCTTGCAGTTATCATCGAGCTTGCAGAAGGCAGTATTGACGGAGTAGTTTTTGATAATATCGAGATTTTCCGTGATGACGGCAGGGCTATGGCTTGCGTTGTATTTACGGAAGACATCAGCGATATGGATACAGTGCCCATCAATAATTTCACAGCAGATAATATCGTGTTTAAGAATATCACATACAACGCTGCGATGAAGTCAAAATTCTCAGCAGCAAACGAAACAAACACTGTAAATGTTACTGTTGAAAATGTAAAATTCAGCAAGTTCAATTCAGCCACAGATAAAAATCTTATGTTTGAATCAGACGCTTTTGCAAATGTAGCTTACAGATAAAACGAAAGTCCCTGTCAGAGATGACGGGGACTTTTTTTGTTGTTAAATAAGTGATTTACCTTCCCATTCATCGTCGGGAGCAGCACCGAGAAGTGTTGCGATTGTGGGAGCAATATCCATAATATTCACATCTTTGAGAACTTTGCCTTTTTCAAATTTTTCACCGCTGATGATAACGGGAATTAGCATATCTTCGGGCATTTCGCTGCCGTGAGTTCTGTCGTGACCGCCGTGATCTGCAGTGATGATATATGTATATTCATCGCCAAGCTCAGTCATAATTTTTTCAATATTATTCCAGCTGTTCTGTATTGCAGATATATATTCATCACTCATCCAGCCGTGTTTGTGGCCTGCCCAGTCTGTGTAACCGAGATAAAGGAAAGTAAAGTCGGGCACATATTCTTTTGCATATTCAATAAGCTCATCAGTAAGCTTTTCACCTGCTTCAAGATAGCCGATTCTTCTGCCTGCATAGAAACAAGCGTGTGCAAGAGAATTGGGGCGTGAAACATCACGGATTTCTTCCCAGTTATAGAAGATTGCACACTTTTTGTCAGCCTGCTTGAGCACTTCGCAAAGACCGTTGATAGGCCTTACCTGAGGCATATAAGTGTTTGTTGTTGTGCCGTGTCTCTCGGGTGTAACGCTGTGGAAAAGAGAAATGTGGCAGGGAAGAGTGACCGAGGGGAAAACAGTTTCAGCGCTCATTGTGTAAGAAGAATTGCTGATGATTTTCTGTGCATTTTCAATGTTTGTCAATGAGTCGGGACGCATACCGTCTACAAGAATCAAAATTGTTTTCATTATAAACAACTCCTTTGTGGAAATATGATATCAGATATTTTATGTGATTGCAATACACTCGGATTATTTGCCGCTGAGTTCAGATATAATATTTTTCAGCACATTCCAGTTGTTGACTGCAAGATATTTTTTGCATTTGTCATCACTTCTGAATTCAGAACTGAGGCCTGATTTCTCGCAGAGCAATACAGGAGTCATTCCGCTGAGTGACGAACCGTAAACATCAGGTTTTATGCTGTCTCCGCAATACCAGCAGTCTGAGGCTTCGAGTCCTGCATATGAAAGAGCTGTGCTGAAAATGTTTGCAGAGGGCTTTGTGAAAAGAATATCTGCACTTGTAAGGCAGAATTCAAAATCTGCCGTGGGGATAAACCTTTTTATCGCAAGATTCAGACTCTCTCCGCTCATCATATTGTTGCTGATAACGGCTGTGCGTATGCCCTGAGATCTGAGTGTTTCAAGAAGCTCCGGCACACCGTCAATAACACGTCTCGATGAGTTGAAATGGTCAAAAATTTCTTCCTGCTCTGCCATAGGAATATCAAAATGAAGCCCCGTATTCATTGCAGTATATCTGATAACAGCCGACAGCGGAATTTCAAGAATAATTCCCTCCCGTGAAGTAAGCCCCGAAACATCATTCATAAATAAATCCCAATATTCACCGAGTTTTTCTGCAGTTGTGACTTCAGGATTGAGAGAAGCAAGACGGAGCTTATCAAGTCCTTGAACGGGGGCACATTTTCCGTCATCAAAAAGAGTTCCGCCCACATCAAAAAGTATCATCTTCGGTTTTTTGTCGTAAGTCATAATGTTTCACCTGCGCAGATTTCTGTGTCAATTTGACTTCATGATATCACATCTGTTGTGCGGTTGCAAGACAAAATCCCCGCCTCAAAGGTGGGGAGCTGCTTTTACGTTTTACTCTGAATCAGTTTTTCTGAGTTCAGCTGAGTAAGTCTTGCTGTTTCACGGGTGAATGCGCACACGTAGTCGGGTTTCTTTGAGAAATCGCCCGTTTCCGTATAGCATATTGCCGCACATACATTGCAGAGGTGGCGATAATTGCAGACAGCGCATTCGGCAGGAAGTCTTATTTCTGCGGTAAAAGATTTTACCTGCTTCCATGCTTCTTCAAAACCGAGAGTTTTTACATCGAAAGATTTATCAATCATTCCGCAGACAGCCATTTCACCTTTTTTGTTCAGCCAGAAACTGCTTTTTCCTGCTCTGCAAAGAACACCGTTGCCTTCGGTACATTTTTTGCTTTCGGCAGAATACTCATTGATTCTGTTTTTCATGTTCTTTGCTCTTGCAATGAATTCTTCCGCTGAATATCTGAGCATTGACCAGTTTACACGGCTCTCTGCAGCCTCAGTTGGTGTAAGACGGTTTGAATTTTCACCATAAGAGCTGTCAAGTCTTACCTGAGGATACATATATGATGTGGATTTTATGTGTATTCCGAGTTCATTTGCAACTCTGAATATATTTTTCGTATCATCACGGTTGTCGGGTGTGATACTGCAGTTGAATCTTACATCAATATCGGCATCACGCAGATATTTTATATTTTCCATTATAGTATCAAAAGCGCTGACACCTGTGAATTTCTTGTAAGTCTCGTTGTCGGAACCGTAAAGAGAAATATTCAGACGATTTGGCGGATACTCATTGAAAAGCTTTTTTATTTTGTCTGAAATCAGATATCCGTTTGTGTTTATTGAAATTACAAGACCCATTTCGTGCAGAGCTTTGTAAATTTCGGGGAAGTCTTCACGCAGAAGAGGTTCACCGCCCGTTATGAGAAGAAAAACCATACCTGATTCAACAGCTTTTCTGCCTGTTTCTATCCACCATTCGGCAGGGAGCTCTTCTTTTTTTAACAGATTACTCTGTGCGTTGTGTACATAACACATTCTGCAATTAAAGTTGCATCTGCTTGTGATTTCAAATGTTCCTGAGGCGGGAATGCCCTTTTCCTTTGCCTTGTTGTGAAGGTATGAGGATATCAAAGGCTCTTCGGGTACGGGATTTATTGAAACGGGAGTGTTTTTCACAAGAATTACCTCTTTTTACGGGTCCGAAAAAGCCGTATCATCGAAAATCAAAGATACGGCTTACGGGAATTAAGATTCAAATACGTTTGAGTCTGCTGTGGGTACGTGATAGCAGATAAGACCATCTGCTTCAGGGGAGTACATCATACAAGCGCTGTTTTCAGCAAAGAGTGTCAGTCCGGGCTGGCCGGGGATTTCAACAGGACACTCTGCAGGGTTAGCTGTTGCTGAATATATACAGCCTGAAGAGATGTTTGTTGCAAGCATTAAGCTCTGAAATGCAATTGCAGGTTTTGTATAAGTTTTCATGCAAATAACCCCCTTATGAAGTTGATAATCTTTTTGATAAATTCAATAATTCTGCTGAATATGTTGCTTAATGCATTGCTGCCGTTTTCAGTTTCATCTGTCTGAGTTGAATCGTCTTCGGGTGAATCTGTTTCGGGTGCATTTTCAACAGTTATTGAGTCTGTGAAGAATATATCGCTTGTGTTGCCGCAGATATCATTGAGAGTGACATCAAAGGCATATTCACCTGCCTGTGCAGTTGTGAATGAGTATGTCCATACTCTGTAGCCGTTTTCATCAGTTGTGAATTCTGTGATTTCAATACCGTCAATAACAATGCTTTCAATTTCGGGAAGAGTTGTGATTGTGAGTGTTGCATCATCACCTGCTGTGACTGATGATTCGTTCCAGAACATATCAATGTTTTCAGGATTGAACGGGTCTGCAGCGTTAATGGAAGCTCTCATTGCAAAAGCAGCCATCATGGGAGTATCTTCATAAACCATAAAGCTTGCAGGTTCTGTGTTTGAAAGTGAATTGAATGCCTGCTTGAGAGATGTAAGAGAAACAACAGCATCTGAAACGTTTGTGATTGTGATTGTACCGCCTACGTAAGATGTGATGTCAAAGAACATTTCTGTTGCACTGTTTACTGTGATATTCTGAGCAGCTGAATTTACAGAAATCTTTGCGTCTTTGCCTGAAACAACTTTCATACCAATCTGAAGCTTTGCAAGGTCTGTTTCGCTGACATTGAATGCGATTGCCTGATTTTTGCTCAGGTAGAGCTCATTCTTGGGACCCTGTGCTTTATATGTAGCAAGATAATTTTCTGTGGTTGCATTTCCGTCAAGGAAGATTACACCGCTTGTTCCGAATGAATCGTATGTTGCATCTTTTGAAAGAACCATATCTCTGATTTCTGTGTATGTGGGAGCAAGTTCACCGTCTGCAGCGTGTGCATTGTATACAACAGCACTTGTATAGCTACCGGCTTTAGGATTGTATGCAGGGTTGAAAATTCTTACAGAGTCAATGTAGATGCTGTAATCGCCTGTACCTGATGCGGTATCGTAGTTCGGATCGAATGCACGGCTGTAAATGGGCTTGATAACAACATCATATTTGCCGTAATCGAGATCGTTTCTGTTGATAACGGGAATCTGATAAAGGCTGTTGTCTGTCTGTTCCTCTGTGGGAGCAAGTGAATCGCCCTCACCTGTGTAGCCGTAATATGTGTCTACAATGAAGTTCTTTACAATAGTGGATGTTCCTGCTTTGTAAATTGCAACCTGAACCATACCTGTGTCTTTGCTTGTTACGCAGTAGAGATTGAAGCCTGTACCGTAGAATGTGAAGTTTGCATAGGGGATTTTGTCACCGACAGAGTTCTGATTGACTGTTGTAACCTGAGCAGTGCCGAGTGAATATGTGTAGCTGTTTGCATATGCATCATCATAGCCGTATGCTCTTGCTGATGCACCGGGTTTGTCTGCAGCCTGGAAAATGGTGTCTGTGATTGCCTCACCTGTGCTTGTCCACTCGTTGTATGTTGTGTCGCCTATTGTTTCAACTGCACCGTCTGTGAAGCTCATAAATGATTCTTCATAGTAGATGTTTGTTGCAGGAATGACGGTTACCATTGCATAGTAATAGTTGTTACCTGACTTGCATTCGTAATAGAATGTATCTTCTTTGTCCATTGCTGTTGTTGTGGGAGTGTAGACAATGTATGAGCCTGTAACAGATATTTTGCCGTAAGTTGTTGTTGTGTTGCCTGTAAGCTGACTTGAAGAATAAGCCTTGTTGTTAAGGACAGTGTCGTTATTGACGGATGAAGCAACACCTGAGATTGTTGCATTTGCAGGAACTGTGTCATTGCTGAGTGCCTGAATCTTTACGGGAAGACCGAAGTCTACAACAACTGCATCGTCAACTACTGAAATTTCTTTCCATACAGCATAAAGTGTAACAGTTGCGTTGTTTTTACTTGCAAGTCTGCTTACTGTCTGACCGAGCTGATAATCAGGAGCTGTTGCTGAAGCTGAATTTGCCCAGCCGACAAGGATATAACCTGACTTTGTGAATCCGCCGTTTTTAAGAGTTACAACATCTGTGTAACTGACAGTTGTTCCGCCGGTTGACAATCCTGAGCCGCCGTTAGCGTTATAAACAATTGTGTATTTGTTTTCTGTCCACTGTGAATAGATTGTCTTGTGCGCTGTAGCGGTGTGTGATTCTGAAGCATCTGTGCCGTCAGCATATTTCCAGCCGTTAAATGTGTAACCGGGTCTTGTGAGAGTCTGAAGTGTTCCGTATTCAGCATTAATATCGTGAACAGACTCAGTTTTTGAATAATCAACATCTTCATAATATTTTGAAGCTTCAATAAGTCTGATATTGCTGAAGATTGACTTGTTTGTTGTTGAGTTTTTGTTTCCGAAACGGAAAGATGTAAATGACACATTTGCAGGAGTTCTGAACTTCATAACAACGTGTTTATCTGTTGTCTTGCCGTCTTCTGATGATACAAAGAAACCATTTATGTAAATGCCGGCTGCGGGAGCAGCAGAACCATACTGAATTGTTCCGTTTGAAATGTCTACTGCATTTCCGTTGGCATCAAAGAAGAATAAGTGCATCTGATAGCCTGCATCTGAAGTGATGTCGTATTCAAATACATATTCAGTATTGCCTGCAAGAGAAACTGTGAAGTATTCATCAAGAGCTCTTGTGCCGTTGAACCAACCGCAGTAAACGTCTGCAGATGCAGTACCGTTGCTGTTTACGATAATTGATGCGCCTTCGTTAACAATTGAAGCGTGATCAAGGTTGATTTCCATACTTGCGGGTTTCTGCGCGAACTCGTGAGCGCTGAAATGGTTGTCATACTTCAATGAATAAATAATTTCAAGAGCATCAATTGCTTCGTTGAGAGATTTCTTTGCTGAGTCGATTGTTGCCTGAGTTGCAGCAGGTGTACCGAGAATTGTTGCTGCATATTCAAAGGCAATGATGAAGTTGTTGTATGATTCAAGAGTGTAATCACCCTGAGTGATAGTCTGACCTGTAAGAACAGCTTCACGGAGTGCACCCTTGTCTGTTACTGAACAGAGGACAGAAGTACCTGCATTTGCATATTTTGAAAACAGATTTGAATAACATCTGCCTTGTACGTATGCGTGGATATATTTGCCGTTAATATCTGAAACGCTGAATGAAGGAACTAATGATTCTCTGTAGGGAAGAGTCTTGGAACCTGCAATATCATCGTGTGAACTGTAATTTGTCCAGCCGCTCGGTGTTGAATTATAATCATCAGTAGCTGTGAATGAATTAACAGTGCCCAATGTGTACCATGTGTCAAAATCCTTCAATGAATTCTTTTTTGTAGAACCGACTCTGAGAGCATCAAAACCTATATTCAGATTCGGAATCTGGTTTGTGTTTGTGTAACGTGATGAGTCAACTGTCAGCAAACCAAGATAGCTCTGTGTTCTTGAGTTGTCTTCACCGTCATTTGCACCCTGAAGAACATATGCATTTTCGCTGTAATCATCAGAAATATGCGTATTGCCATCTCTGATATAGCTCTTATCTGTAGTTTCAATGTAATCGTGAGAATCCTCGGAGTTGCCGGATGGAATATCTGATGCATTCGGATAAGCAAGAGGATCTTTCTTGAAATAACCTGAGTCGTGAACATCGGCATGGAAAGAACCGAGAGGGGATCTTGTGCTGTGGTCTATTCCGTTTATACCTGTAATCCAGGACGAAACTTCATTATTAACATCACTGTATCTTCTTGACTCAGCAACAGCACCGACTGTGCGTTCAGGTGCATACAGAACTGTGTATGCTGTGTTTGTTCCGACCTTTGCACCGTCGTTGTAGAATGTAATTTCCCATTTTACAACGGCTGTTGTGTTATGCTTGAGTGCTGATTTCAGGTTAATATTATACACTTCATCTTTTATAAATGAACCTGTGTCATCAAGTGAAATTGTCTGACCGTTATAGCCGCTCAATGTAACAGTATTTGATGAATCAGATACATTTGTAAGCTTTATGCTGAATGAATCGGCTTTGTCATTATCAAAATGAACACCGAAATACATTTTATCGTTGTTTTCCGCAACAGTTTTTACGTTATAGAAATGATCAGCATCAAGAATGTTGTTTACGTATTTCTGACCGTTTGTGTTGTTTGCGGGATCAAGATATACAGTTTCGGGAACTGCAACCTTTGTTTTTGCAAATTCAGCAGCAGCTTCTTTGTCGCCCACAACCTGGAAGTCATTACGGATATTTTCAACTGTACCCGTTGTGATGTAATACGAATATTCTGTGGGAGTGTAGCTTTGGAATGTTCTGATTCCTACAGGCGCAATGTATGAAGTGTTGACTTCAACAGCAGGATTCAATGTTGATGCATGTCTGTCTGCACCTGAATAAATGGGAGGATATATTCCGTAGAAGAAGTTTGTGGCTTCAGGTGAGTAAAGACCGATACCGAAGCTGTCTGCGTCATCACTTGCCATAAATGCAGCCCAGTGTTCCTGAGTATCACGGTTTGTAACAGGACGTTCGCCACCATAATGGGCATCAAAGTATTTCTGGTCTGTTATTCCCCAGAATTCAGGATTTGTGTCGTACCAAAGATTATCTTTATTCCATGCTTCGTCTGCGCTTACGTTATTGTATACGTAATGGTTAAGAGGTTCGATTGTGTAGAATGCAGGTAATTCCTGTGTTGTCTGCGCTGTGGGAAGTCCTGAATAGTCAACCATACGGTTGTAAACTTTCATCATTCCGTCTTCAAAGACATATGTTGCTTCTACATATGTATCGGTAATATAATCTTCACCGTAGCGTTTTACATATGAATCTGTAACTTCATTAGGATTGCTTTGTTTGAATAAATTTCTTACTGCGGGTTTGCTTTCAATAATGTCTGCAAAATCATCTGACCATTTTGCCCAGTCAAGGGGACGAGCCTTGACATAAATGTAGTTTTCGCCTATTTCGTAATCAATAACTTTACTGGGTTCACTTGCTACGTTACCGCCCTGAACGGGGTTGTAGTTCCAGTCTGCGTTGTTATAATAACCCTGATCATAAGGCTTTTCGTGTGTGCCGTAATATGACTGCTGAAGATAACGGCCGGTATCACGGATGTTGATAAGGTTGACCTCTTTGCTTTCTGAGATATAACCTCCGGGAAGCTTGTTTGCATAGTCAACTTTTGTTACATTTTTGCCGTTTTCATTATAAACTCGGGCAACAATGCCGCTGTTGAGTGCATAAAGTTCCGAAACAGCACCGCCGTTGAGGATATCAATACCGACTTTGTATTCGCTGTTGTTGAAAAATTCAGTTGTTGCTGAAGTATCGACATTTTTTAAGCTTGTGTTGACAGAAAAAAGCTCAAAAGAACCGAAGTCGTTATTGAGAATCTCAAAACTGATTGATTCGATTTTTGTTTTTGTTGTTGTTGTAACTTCTTTTACAACTATCTCGTTGCTTGGCGTCAGCTCACCGCTGAAAACTTTATCGAGATAACCGTCAATGAGTGAAGTGAACTTTCCGTTGTCTGAGGGTTCAAGGAAGAACTCTTCTGTGTCGTTATTACCGTATTTGATTGTGCCTTTAACGTATGAATCAGAGAAATATGTTAATTCATAGCGGTTGAAAGCTGATGTTTCGTAATTTAATGTGTATTTGTTGTTTGCAATTTTTACAGATGTTACAGTACCGTTGACGGGGATTGATGTGTCATTGGCTGCTTTGACAGTTACTGTGAAAGTAGCTGTTTTCCCGCCGTAGTGAGCAGTAATAGTCTGTGTGCCTGTGCTTGTGAGATATGTGGGAGTGCAGTAATATCCTGAGAGGATGTTGAAAGCGCTTTCTCCCGTTGTTGCAGTAAGAACAAGACCTGTGGAGTTGAATCTTTCACCGAGTGTGTAAGTTGTCTTTGCGGGCATTGTTGTCACAGAAAGAGAATCAACTTTTGGTTCAAATTTGGGGTAAACTGTAAGGCTGCCGTAATGAACGGGAGTGTCGGGATTGATTCTTGTGCCGTCACCGTTTTCACCTGTGTACCAACCTGCAAAAACCATACCGTCGGGAACATTTGTCGGAACGGGAAGTGTACCGTATGTGTCACCATAGCCGTAATCAAATGACTGACGAGGAGCGTGACCTGTCAGCCCGGAAAAAGGTTTGTCCTTATTGGTGTTGTCGTTATAGTTTGCCTGGTAATAAAAAATAATATCACTTATTGTGCAAGAACGGGAAACTGCCTCTGCATTATTAAAAACAGTAAATACAAGCTGTACAAATTCTGTTGTTGCTTGTGTTGTAATATTCCATTTATTAATTCCGCTGTTCGGTGTTTCATAGTTATAAAATGTTATACATTTACCTTCTGCATCAAGTTCGACAATCCAAGGTTGTAAGTGTACCGCCCCCGGAAGAGTTCCTGTATCAAGATTATATGATAAATAATAAGGGGTTGACGGATTGACATCTATTGTATAATAAGCCAGATTGCTTGTTGCGGTATCAATTCCTAAACCAGTGAAAAGACTACCGCTTGCAATTGGGTCTGATGTAATCGTAACGCTGTCTTTTGCTGTGTCGGGTGCTATTGTACCTGTGCTGCCACCTACCCAGGGGGTAACCGTCAACTCATTTGTTGCCCATGAGTCAAAGTCAAAAAGATTTTCAGGCTGAGGAAGAATTTCTGACTTGCAGATAGCAATATCCTTGACATCAGCATAAACAGAATTCATATCAGGTCTGGTTTCTGATGTGTCACCGATAGTAAAACGGATCTGAATAGATGTTACATTTTCAGGTGTTGTAAATTCAAATGTGTTGTCTTCATATTTTGGGGTGGGATAAGCTGCAAGGCTATGATATAATCCTTCGCTTGTGTAGAAAAAGACATAGGGTGTAAATGCCCATATGTTACCCGTAACGTGATAGAAGAAAGTGTATTTTGTGTTAGGTTCAACAGGCATATTGTAATAACTGCTGTTGCCTGATGCGTTTACTGTATCCATTGAGAATGCAGTGAAAATTTCAGTAACAGCCATATTTGTTTTGGTTAATCTGAAACTGCCGTTTTCAATGTCTGTTTCCAATGTGCCGTTGCCACCGTGAGGCATAACCGTTGTCGAGATTTTATGATTTGCCCATTTTTCGAAAACAAAAATATTGTTGAAAGCAAGTTCAACGGGATATGGGTCTATTGCCGCATATGTTACTAACATTGCAAAATTTGACATAAGCAATGAAATAACCAGCAGAATAGTAAGCAATGATTTGCAAGGTTTTTTCATATAGCAACCTCCATTTATTTATATTATAATAATTATAAATATACGAATGATATGGTAACAAAAAAAAGAAAGAAATTGATTACAAAAAAGAAAAATAAGGAGTTTTTTTCAGTATTTTTATACTTCGTTTATTTGCCCAAAAAAAGAAGAAAAAACTTGTACTATTATTATATTGAGTTTTTTATGACGATTTGGTAAAATATACACATCAATATATAAAAGGAGAAAATTAATATGAAATTCAAAAGAGTATTAAGTGTGGTTCTTGCACTTATAATGATGCTCCCCGTTACTGCATTTGCGGCAGACTCTGAAGCATCAGCTTATGTTCCTGATTACGATACAGAAACTCCTGTTATCATCGTTCACGGTATGAGCCAGAATAATACATATCTTGTTGATGAAAACGGTGAATGGGTTCCCGATGAAACAGGTTATGTTACAGGTTGGCCCCTTGAACTCGATGTTATGCCTCTTGTAAAGAGAGCACTCCCCAATATGCTTATGTCAATCGTAACAAGACAGGATATGGGGCTTACTGAAGCTATGTACGACGGTACACGTGACGCTCTCAGCCTTATCGAAAAGGATAACAACGGTAACTATATCAATAACATCGAAGTTCCCTGCTATGAAATGCCTATGAGCGAACTTCCCGATGAAGTAAGAGAAGAATATTTCACATTCCTTCCTATTCAGGAGCTTTGCGAAATCGTAGGCGCAGACAATGTTTACTACTTCGGCTATGACTCACTCGGTGATGTAATGTATGAAACAGAAAAGCTTCATCACTATATCCACGATGTTGTTCTTCCTCAGTCACCCAACGGTCAGGTAAAACTTTGTCACATCAGCCTTGGCGGCACAATTGCAATCAACTACCTTGAAACATACCCCGAAGATTATGAACTCATCAGAAAAATGGTATTTGTTATTCCTGCTATCGGCGGTTCAGATATCATCGGTGACCTCTTCACAGGTAACCTCAGCGTTTTCTATGATGATCAGACTCTTTATGAAGATCTTCTTGTAACTCTTCTCGGCGAAACACCTCTTGCATACCTTCTCAACATCGTTCTTCGTATTCTTCCCACTGATGTGCTCAAATCTGCACTCAAGGGGCTTTCAGAGGGTCTGGTTGACATTGCAGCTCTTCGTTCAACAATGATCTGGGCACTTTGTCCCGATGAGTACTATGAAGAAGCAAAGTCAATGTGGCTTGACGGCAATGATGAACTTGCAGGTATCAGCGCAGACGTTGAATACTTTATGAATGCAAGAGCAAATTTTGAAGAAAACCTTTTTGCTCTCCGTGATACAGGCTGTGAAATCTTCAATCTTGCTTGCTATGATATGAATCTCTTCCCCATTTGCAGAGAGTACAAAACAAAGAATGCTGACCGTGTTATTCACGCAGATTCACCTGCAATGGGTGCAACATTCGCAGACCTCGGTGAAACTCTCGGTGAGGGTTATGAAGCAGTAGGCACATACTGTAGTGATCCCACTCACAACCACCTTTCACCCGACGGTGTTGTAGACGCAACAACAGGCCTTCTTCCTTGTACAACATGGTATTTCAAGGCTCAGGCTCACGAACAGCTTCCCGAAAATGACGTTGCTCTCGGCCTTGCAATCAGAGCTATGGCAGATAACAATATGCACGATGTTTATTCTAACCCTGCATATCCTCAGTTCAATGAAGGCAGACTCACATACAATGCACGTAACAATATGATTTTCTGGGAAAGAGCAGACAAGACCAATATCAGCGAAGAAAAGAAAGCTGCTGTAGAATCTGCAATTGCAAAGATTGAAGCGCTTCTCGGTGAAACAATTGTTGATCAGGCTGCATGGAATGCTGCTGATGCTGAGCTTGAAGCTGCACTTGTTGATGCAGGTGTAATTGAAGATGAATCACCCAACGCATTCACAAAAGCTCTTACAGAGGCTCTCAAGAAAATCAATCAGAACATAAACAAGAGCTTCGCAAAATAATTCAGAATAACAGCAAACAGCCTCCGAATAAAACCGGAGGCTGTATTTTTTGCAGTTTTGAGAAAATTAAAAGTCCGTTTTATAGTACATATATTTCTGTATGATATTATCATACAGATTATACAGTTTGGCTGAATAATCAGGTGTAAATCAAAAAGAAAGAAGTATGAAAATATGTATTGTTATTTTTACAATGTAAACAGTAAAAACAAAGTGTTGCATGTGGACGGATGTCATTATTTGTCTTTTACGGATGAGCAGAACCTGCGAAAAAAAGAAAGTATTAAAAAAGCAGTGTTGCAGGGATTTTCTCTTTGTAAGCATTGCTTCAATATCGGCAACAGATTCAATGACAAATATCAGAAGTTCGGCAAGTATGGTAAAAATAATTATACATATGCATGCGGTAAGGATTGCCTTGATATAACAACAGGAAAAGGCAGCTGGAAGGTTGTATACGCACAGCATAAGCCGGTGTTGGAGCTTTTTCATCAGAATAAAGAAGAGCGACCAACTGATTTCAGGAGCCGTATACCTGGCTATCATTATCAGTATGTCAGCAGATATGAATTCGGTGATATAATTGATTATATCTGTGCTCACGACGGTAAGCTTAAGCCTCCTCCCGCAAAAGGAACAAGGCGATACAAAGAATGGCAGAAGCACAATAAAATGCAGGAACGACGAGAATCAATCAATAACGTTTTGCGCCTGATAGACAGTCTTCACAGTACAGTGTAACGTGTTGATCAGCTGAAAAAATCCCCACCGATTGCTCGGTGGGGACGATTGTTATATTATGCTATATTCAGAGAATTAACCTTCCTTGATAGCTACCTATGGTGCAACGAAGAACGCAATAGAAATATCAACACAAAAATGCCCTTGGATTGCTCCAAGGGGACTGTTTATTTATTTGCTATTCCGAATGAATAATCGGTTGATTATTTCATTTCAGCGATTGCTGCCTGTGTGGCAGTTAGCAAAGTGGGAAAATAATCAACCAATGAATCGTCCCGGAATTGTTTTGCTCGCTTCTTTACATCGGTGTGTTTTTGTGATATAATAAATATGTAAAAATCAATATAGACTCACTAATTGTAAAATGGAGGTAAGTACTGTGGTTCAATACTTGTTTAATAATAACAAACCTTTAAAAAAAGGAAAAAAAGACCACTTTTTTATCGTGCATTATTGTGAAAAATGTAATAGCCAATTGGTTGGCGAATGGAAAGAGAACAACATCAATTCCGAAACTGAAAAAGAAATAATAGAATTTGATAAAATAAAGACTTGTCCTGTTTGTAATTCTAAACTTTCAAGTAATCGATTTCACCATTTTTGTAATGGGCAAGTTTTGAAGCACAGAGATAAAACTTACTCGTTCACAAAAAGTGATTCCGACTACATCGCTCGTTCCGCAATTACCAAAACTCGCATCATCCCAGATAATGAATATATTCCTGTTAGCAAATTTTCTTTGCGTGAATCTGATTTACCTGAAATTGGTTCAGATTTTCTTACTGATAATGGTGTTGGTATTGTTTCTAGAATATCTTCAGATAGTCAAAGTGTACAGCTTGTTTACCACAAAGATACTCTTGACTCAATTTCATCCTACTTTGAACGTAACCTTAATATACAACGTACAGAACATACTGAAGAAAAAATAAAAGCTTTTGAAAATAAGTATAATGTTACCAAGTCAAATGATTTTGAAGCAAGTATCCAACTTGAGGATAAGGAAAAACTGAAAGAATATCTTAAAAATATTGTGGATATAGAAAAAAACATTTTCTCTATATCTAATCGCTTAAGATATTTGTACTACTTAAATTATGAGGCAGAAAAGGATGCGCTTGCTTCAGAAAAAATATTGTTATTTGATTATAATGCTTCAGTTAAAAAAGCAAAGGAAGAGTTGAAACAATTAAAATCAAAGAAAGTTGAAAAAGACATAAATATTAAAGATTTTGCAGTTTCATATCCTGAGAAACCAAAGGAGCCTAAAAAGCCACAAGAACCCATTTTAGCAAAACCTGGATTTTTTAACAAAAAGAGAGTCCTAGCTGAAAATGCTGCACTCACAAAAAAATATGAAAATGAATTAGAAATTTACAATTTAACTAATGAAAAATATTTAGCAGATATAAAGATATATAAAGAAACCGTAGATTTATTGAAAAAGCAAAGTGAAAAGGAATACAAACTTGCAGTAGAAAAAGCCAAAGAAGATTTAGAAAAAAAACTTATAGAAACACAATCTAAATATGACGAATTATTAAAAAAACAAGAAGAAATAAAAACGCTTGCAAAAACCAAACCCACTTCAGAAAAAGCAAAGCATTTGATTTTAAAAGATGAAATCAAAGTGGCAGAAGATTTACTTAAGAAATATTATAAAGCAAAAGACAAACTGTATTCTAATGGCATTTTGTATGGAAAATACAGAAATTTTGTGGCTGTTTCCTCCCTTTATGAATATTTATCAGCAGGACGATGCGACACCTTGGAGGGTCCTCATGGTGCATATAACCTCTATGAAAACGAAATCCGTATGAATATGGTTATCAGTCAATTACATCAGATTATAGAATCTTTGGAAGAAATCAAGCAAAATCAATATATGATTTACTCTGCTATTAAGGAATCGATCAAACTGTTGGAAAGCCTAGACTCCTCTACTTCCAGAGTAATCAGTTCTTTGGACGAAATAAAAACACGGGCAACAAATATGGAAACATATATGGCAAAAATTGCAGATAACACTCAGGTTATTGCATACAATACCGAACGAACAGCCTTTTATAGCAAGAAAAACGCCGAACTCACAAACGCTTTAGGTTTTATGGTTGCCTTAAAATAACGCAATAGAAATATCAACACAAAAATCCCCTTGGATTGCTCCAAGGGGAAATTATTATTTATGCTATAAATTCAGAGGAATTAGCCTTCCTTGATAGCTGCCTGAGCTGCTGCAAGTCTAGCGATGGGTACTCTGAAGGGTGAGCATGAAACGTAGTTAAGGCCGATCTTGTGGCAGAATTCAACTGAAACGGGGTCGCCACCGTGTTCACCACAGATACCGTAGTGAAGGTTCTTGCCGCTTGCCTTCCCCTTAGCAACTGCCATTTCCATAAGAGCGCCAACGCCGTTCTGGTCAAGCTTTGCGAAGGGATCGTTTTCGAAGATCTTGCTGTCATAGTAAGCTGTGAGGAACTTACCAGCGTCATCACGGCTGAAGCCGTATGTCATCTGAGTAAGGTCGTTTGTGCCGAAGCAGAAGAAGTCAGCTTCCTTAGCAACTTCATCAGCTGTGATACAAGCTCTGGGAATTTCGATCATTGTACCAACTTCGTACTTGAGGTCTGAACCTGCTGCTGCGATTTCAGCATCAGCTGTTTCAACAACAACCTTCTTTACGAACTTGAGTTCCTTAACGTCGCCGATAAGGGGAATCATGATTTCGGGAACAACATTCCAGTCAGCATGAGCCTTCTGAACGTTGATAGCTGCACGGATACCAGCCTTGGTCTGCATTGCAGCGTTTTCGGGGTATGTAACTGCAAGACGGCATCCACGGTGACCCATCATGGGGTTGAATTCGTGAAGTGAAGCGATGATAGCCTTGATGTCTGCAACTGACTTGCCCTGAGCATCTGCAAGAGCCTTGATGTCTGCTTCTTCAGTGGGAACGAACTCATGAAGAGGAGGATCAAGGAAACGGATTGTAACGGGGTTGCCTTCGAGTGCTTCGTAAAGAGCTTCGAAGTCGCCCTGCTGATA
>JAZTWP010000044.1:0-5613 GCA_045636025.1 Acutalibacteraceae bacterium
GTTGAAACACTTTACGGCGCAAAATACAAGTCTGTTGAGGAATACATGGAAGCAACGGGCGCATCGGCACAACTTGCGGCGGCCTTATTTGAGGATTACCAAGCAAGGCAGCAAGATGTACTCGACAACGCTTCAAACGCCTATAAAACGGCGGGTATGTCTGCAAATGAATACATGGACACCGTAAACGGTTTTGCGGCAAGTCTTGCAAATAGCCTCGGTGAATATGAGGGATATGCAGCAAATTATGCAGACATGATCGTCACTGATATGGCTGACAACGCAAACAAAATGGGCACATCAATGGAAGCCATACAAAACGCCTATTCTGGATTTGCAAAGCAAAACTACACTATGCTCGATAATCTCAAGCTCGGCTACGGCGGCACAAAAGAGGAAATGGAACGCTTGCTTAGGGATGCCGAAGAAATGGAGGGGCTTGAGGTTGGCAGCCTTATGATTAGCAGTTTTGCCGATGTCGCATCAGCAATTAACATTGTGCAAAGGGAAATGGGCATAACCGGGACTACAGCCAAAGAAGCTGCTAAAACAATTTCCGGCTCAATGGCTACTGCAAAGGCATCGTGGAAAAACTTGTTGACCGGCTTTGCCGGTGGCGGTGATGTTGGAGCTCTTGTCGGTCAATTTGTTGAAAGCGTTGTAATTGCGCTTGACAACATTGTGCCGAGAATTGAAGAAATTTTGTTCGGCATCACTGAGGCAATGGAGCCAATGATGGAATTGATTGCCGAAAAACTTCCCGATCTTCTGAATGCGCTGCTGCCCGGTCTTATATCAGGCGCTACAGCTCTTTTGCAAGGTCTGTGTGAAGCGCTGCCGCAACTGCTGTCAATATTTGCCGAGCAAATACCAGTCGTCTTGCCTGCAATAATCACAATTGCGACAACTTTGATGACAAGTTTGATCACAGCGCTGCCCCAGATTTTGCAAATTTTGATTCAGCAAATCCCGTCTATCCTCACTCAGATAGGCACGGCGATTGTAACAGCTTTCCCGGCTCTGCTTGAAACCATCAAATCACTGTTTGGTCAAATTTGGGACTATATTTCCCTCAATCTGCTCAATACAGGCGTGAGCTTTGAAACTGCTTTTGCAAAAATCAAAGAAGTGTTTGAAGCTGCGTGGACAGTGCTGCAAACGGTGTGGGACAGCATTGGTCAGCCTATATGGGACATGATACAAAACTGCATCGGCATCGTCCGTGATGCGTTCAGTGAAAAAATGGGCGAGATAAAAGAATTTGTTTCGCAGTGTTTCAGCGACATCAAAAACTTTTGGAACAACAATCTGAAACCGTGTTTTGACGCTATCAGCAATTTTCTCAAAAATGTTCTTGCGCCCATATTTGAAACTGTGTTTGAGGGTTATATACGGGGTTACATTGACACTTGCTTTAGCGCAATCAAAGACCTTTGGAACAACACGCTCAAGCCTGTATTTACAGGCATTACCGATTTTCTGACGGGCATTTTCACGCTCAACTTTAAGAAAGCGTGGCAGGGAATTGTCAGCATTCTTGAAGGTATCTGGAACGGCATTATAACCATTGTAAAAGCTCCAATAAATGTTGTTATTGACATGATAAACTCACTCATTGGCGGCTTGAACAAGATAAGGCTTCCTGATTGGCTTCCTCTGATCGGCGGCAAGGGTATCAACATTCCGCTGATACCTAAACTTGAAGAGGGCGGCGTTCTTGAAAAAGGACAGGTCGGTTTGCTTGAGGGTAACGGTGCTGAGGCTGTTGTTCCCCTTGATCAAAACAAAGCGTGGATAAATGCTGTTGCAAGGGACATGAACACAGCCATAGGCGGTGACAATAAGCTGCTTGAGCGAAACAATGAACTGCTTGAAATGCTCATTGATATGCTGCCGGAAGCGCTGACCGATGCTTTCAAATCTATGAAGTTTGATGTCAACAACAGAGAGTTTGCAAGACTTGTAAAGGCGGTGAACTGATGCTTGAACAACTGAAATACAAAAACCACATGAATGAGGTATTTGAGTTTGGTGTTGATGGCATCTACATTGACACAAATGACTTGCATGACTTTGAGTGGAAAGCAACAAAGAAAAACAACAAAATATCATCCTTTGACTATGATGTGCAGAAAAAGAAGCTGCCCATCATCATCATGTGTGACACCGAGGAACAGGGCACGGCGGCAAAAAACAGATTGTTTGAGATTGCCGAAAAGGATGTGCTTGCGCTCAAACATGGTCAAATCATAGTGGGTGACTATTATCTCAAAGGCTTTGTAACCAAATCGCAGAAAAAAGATTATTTGCTCACAAAACGGCATTTGAATCTGACACTGACGCTCACCACAGATTTTCCCTACTGGACAAGGGAAACCGAAACCAATTACGGCGTTGTCGGCTCTGACGGCGCAAGCCCGTGGCTTGATTACAAGATGGATTTTCCGCATGACTATTTTTGCGACATGGCAACACAAACGGTTAAAAACACCGGCTTTGTGCCATCAAATTTCCGTCTTGTAATTTATGGCCCGTGTACCAATCCCGCCGTCAGCATTGCAGGGCACACATACAGGGTGTTTTGCACAGTTAATGAGAATGAATATCTCACTATTGATGCATCCACAAAAAAGGTGTTCTTGACTGCTAACAACGGCACTGTGACAAATCAATTCAACAACAGGGACAGAGATTCCTATGTGTTTGAAAAGATACCGCCCGGAAACAATGTTGTTTCGTGGAACGGTGATTTTGCCTTTGACGTGATTTTGCTTGAGGAAAGGTCTGAACCGAAATGGACTTGATCTATATGAATACGTTCAAAGAAGATGTGGGCGTTATCTTAGACTATGAGCTTGACCTTGCCTTTGGCAAAGATGAAAACAACTTTGAGCTGTGCATCCAATCTGAGGCGCACTGCTGCGAGGCGGGTTATTACCTGTACATTGAGGGCACAGAATACGGCGGCATTATTGACGGCATAAAGAGTGACACAGAAAGCAAAGAGGTCACATATTTGGGCCGCACTTGGCAAGGCTTGCTGAATTCAAAAATCATACAGCCTGATGCGGGTATGGCTTATCTGATAGTCAGCGGCGAGGCAAACAGCGTTATATCTTCTCTGCTGTCAAGGCTTTCGCTCGGTGGCCTGTTTGAAGCGTCAACCGACAACTCCGGGCTGACTATCGGCGCTTACAAAATGAACAGGTATATTGCCGGTTATGACGGCATCATAAAGATGCTCAAAACCGTCAATGCAACACTGCGCTTCACATTCCAAAACGGCAAAGTGATACTGTCAGCCGTGCCAAAGCATGATTACACACAGGATGAGGAATTTAACTCAGATCAGGTGTCTTTTAGGGTGAAAAAAGATTACAAGTCGGTCAATCACCTTATTTGCCTTGGCAGCGGTGAGCTTGAAAACAGAACGGTCATACATCTGTATGCTGACAAAAACGGCAACATAAGCAACGTGCAGACCGAGTTTGGCGTTGATGAGTATGCAGATGTCTATGACTATTCATCGGTTGAATCTGTTGAAGAACTGGAATCAAGCGGCAAAGAAAAGCTCAAGGAACTGTGGGCACAGGACGAATTGTCCATTGACTTTGATGACACATCTGACGCTTACGGCCTCGGTGACATTGTTGGCGCATATGATAACGTCACAAAAATCTCTGTAGCTGCTGAGATTATCAAAAAGATAGTGACCATCAAAAACGGACAAATCACAATATCTTACGAAGTGGGGGAATAAACATGGGCAACTTGCATCTTGTAACAGGTTACGGCGGCAAAGCTCATATCACTGCCGAAGATCACGGCTCATTCAATGCTGCCATACTCGGCGGCGGCAGCTATGTGCTTGACCGTGGAAACAAACTTTCGGCAACTGTTGTATCAAGCAACACAGTCAGAGTGCATGACGGTGATTTGCTCATGCAGGGCCGTCATGTCAGGCTTGCCGAGAACTCTCATATTGACCTGACCATTGAAAACGGCGCTCAGGGCGCTCAGAGAAATGACCTGATAGTTGCACGCTATCAGAAAAACACATCAACAGGCGTTGAGGAATGCAGCCTTGTAGTCATCAAGGGCACGGCAGCGGCAAGCAATCCCAAAGACCCCGGTTATATAAGCGGCGATATTATCAACAACCACGTATCGCAGGCAGATTTTCCGCTTTACCGTGTGCCTATCAACGGCCTGACTGTTGGTGAGCTTGTGCCGCTGTTCACTGTGATTGAAAGCGTCCCGGCTCTGCTGTCTAAAAAGTCAGCAAAATATGATGATCGTGTCATCAATAATGCGCTATGGGAGGGCACTGCCGCACCGTATACACATTGGTTTAATATCAATGAAATTACCGCTGACAGTGTTGTTGAAATCTCGCTTTCGCCCACGGCAACAGAAAGCCAGGTCAAGGAATATCTTGCGCTCAATCTGCAGCCCGGCACTCAGTCTGATGGCAAAGCATCCATCAGAGCGTTTGGCAAGAAAAACACAGCATCAATACCCATCACGTTGATAGTAAGGAGTGATCTGTAATGCCCGTTCACATTTACGGCGCAGGCGGTGGCGGCGGTGGCAGCGCAAGGGATGCGCTGTCAGTGTATTTCACGCCTACTGATGCACGAAGCTGCACAATCACCATTGATGACGTGGATTTTGCACAGCGTTTCAATGCCGCAAAAACAACCAAATGTGTTGAGTTGGTTTTTGAGGGTGACATGACGGTGCCTGACTCTGGCAAATACGCTGTTTGTTACATGAGCCAAGGAGTAATTGACGGCAACGAAAGTAAGAGGGCAATTCTGGAAAGATCCCCAAACTTTATAATAGGCTCACTTTCTACCTCGTTTTGGAGTAAACCATTTGTAATATCGGGTAATAGTGCGAGCTTTACCGTTTCATTGGATATAACTATGAACTTTTCATTGGGCAAAAAGCACAGAGCAACTTGGATTTGTGAAGAATAGGAGGCGTTAAGTGAAAGGAATTAAATTCGGTGATTATCATTCTTATGATGATCTCCGGCTTATACTGGCATCCAAAGAAATGGGTTCGCCGAGTGTGAAAACACGCAAAATAGAGGTTGAGGGCGCTGACAGTGACCTTGATCTCACGGATTTTTTCGGTGAGCCTAAATATGAGAATGTAACACACAAATTCACGTTTTCCACTATGGAGCCGCAAAGCAAATTCCTTGAACAATTCTCGCAAATAAAAAACGCCCTGCACGGCAAGAAAATGCGGGTCATCCTTGACGATGACCCGCTTTTCTACTATATAGGGCGTTTGCACGTTTCAAACTTTACAACTGAAAAAGGTATAGGCATGGTCAGCATTGAGGCTGACTGTGAGCCATACAAGTACAAGATTGCAAAAACTGTGTTCAGCAAGGCTGTGAGCGGCACAGAAACGATAATTTTGACAAACAGCAGAAAACGTGCTGTGCCTGAAATCAGCATTGAAACAGCAGGCAGCTTGAACATTGTTTATCAGCAGTCAAACATCTGGGATTTGGGCAGCGGTTCATATACACTGCCAGAGCTTGAGTTTGCCGAGGGTGAAAACAGCGTAACGGTCACCGGCACGGGAACTATCACC
>JAZTWP010000045.1:0-7480 GCA_045636025.1 Acutalibacteraceae bacterium
CCATTGAAAAACAGGTTGTTGCCATCGGACAGAGAAGCCGAGGCATCAAAACAAAACTCAATAGCAGCGGCAAGGATTACTTTGGATGGCTGCGACAGGTAAACGCCCCGGCGGTATTGCTTGAGGGCTTATTTGTTGACAGTAATGACGCTCTGGGCTTTGACACAGCCGCAGAACAGAAAAAGCTTGCTGCCGCATATGCTCAGGGCGTGCTTGATTATTTCGGCGTAAAAGCCAACAGCAGCCGTGAGAGTGCAAGGCAAATTGTCCAGTCAAAGGCGGGGCTGTCTGACAGCACAATGGCTTATCTTGACAAATATCAGTGGGCAACAGACCTCTTTGAAAAACTGGCAAAAGCAATGAAATGATGTTAAGGCTGAGGCCTGACATATAACAACAGGGATGTTGTAAATTATCCACTCACAAATAACGTTCGGCAAACGTAAAAGCCGTAGAAAGGACAAACAAACATGACACTGGAAGAACTCTTTAAGGCAAGGGGAATTGATGAATCAGATATCAAGGCCATTCTTGAGGATATGAAAACTAACAAGATTTTCACAGCCGGTGAGGAAAACCTTGATATACGCTATGGCAAGCTCAAAACACAGCATGAGGGCACGGCAAAACAGCTCAGTGAGGCAAATGCTCTTATTGAAAGCCTGAAACAGTCAAACAAGGGCAACGAAGAGCTGCAGGGCAAAATTACTGCCTATGAAACACAGATACAGCAGCTTGAGGCACAGCTTGAGGCTGCAAAAATCGAAAGTGAGGCCAAAGTTGGGCTGCTTGAAGCCAAAGCAACTGATGTGGGTTATCTGCTTTTCAAGCTCAAGGAAAAGGGGGAGCTTGCCCTTGATGAGAACGGAAAAATCAAGGGTTGGGATGACAAGCTTGCCGCACTGAAAACACAGCTCCCCGCACACTTTGAGGGTGACAGCAGAAAAAACATCATTGAGAACAAGCTTCCCGATGGTGACGGCGGCGGTGATTCTCTTTCCAAAGAAACACTGCTGAAAAAACCCTATGCGGAAAGGATGAAAATCTACAATGAAAATCCTGACGCATACAAACACGCTATGAATAACTAAAGAAAGGTTTAGGTGATAACTATGGCAGTTACTATGATGAACAACATGATTAACCCTGAGGTTATGGGTGACATGATTAACGCAAAGATCGAGGCTCTTGCCAAGATCACTCCTTACGCAAAGGTAGACACCACTCTGCAGGGCGTACCCGGTGACACCAAGACTGTTCCCTCCTGGAACTACATTGGTGATGCTGAGGATGTTGCTGAGGGCGCTGAGGTTGGTCTTACTCAGATGACCGCAGCCTCCACCACTTTCACTATCAAAAAGGCAATGAAGGCCGTTGGCATCACTCAGGAGGCTGTAAACTCCGGCCTTGGCAATCCCATCGGTCAGGCTGAGAGCCAGCTTGCAAAGTCTATTGTCGGCAAGGTTGACAATGATGTGCTTGAGGCCGCTCTGAAAGCAACCAACGTTTCCGGCGATGGCACTGCCAAGATTGGCTATGCCGGTATTGTTGATGCCGTTACCAAGTTTGAGGATGAAGAGGATGGCATTGAAAAGGTGATGTTCATTTCTCCCAAACAGGAGGCAGCCCTGCTGAAAGACCCCGATTTCCTGTCTGCTGACAAGTTCGCTGCCGGTGTTGCCGTAAACGGCGCAATCGGCAAGATTGCGGGTTGTTGGATTAAGAAGTCTAACAAGATCAAGGCTGTAAGCAAGGTTTTCACTTGCCCCATCATCAAGCTTGAGCCTGATTCTGCCGAAACCGAGTACACTGAGGATGAGCTGCCTGCACTGACCATCTTCCTCAAGAAGGACACCACTGTTGATGCTGAGTGGTTCCCCAAGAAGCAGCAGACCGACATTACTGCTTGCAAGTATTACGGCGTTGCCCTGACCAACGCTGCCAAGGTTGTGCTTGCAAAGTTCGCTGAGTAAAGGACTGATAAAGCATGATTATGACTGTGCCTGAGCTGCGGCGATTTGTCGAAACAGACACAGAAGATAGAGCGCTTGAGGCAATGCTTCAAGCGCTCGAACTTTCCATAAGAGCTTACACGAACAACAATTTTCAGGTTCGTGCTTTTCGCTGCGTAGCCGTTGCCAATGACGGCAACACACTGCTTTGTAACGGCCCTGTGCCTTTCAAACCCGGTGACACTCTGGAAATTACCGAGTCTGATTATATGGAAAGCTGCCTTGTAACTGTGGTGTTTGTTGACGGCAACACCATCACCGTTAATGAGCAGCTTGCCGAGGAATCAGGTGTTGTGCTTACCAAGGTCAAATATCCTCAGGATGTCAAAATGGGTGTTGTCAATCTCATCAAGTGGGAGCTTAACAACAGGGAAAAAGTTGGCGTTGCCTCTGAGAGCATCAGCCGCCATTCTGTGACCTATTTTGATATGGGCAAGGATAACACATCTATGGGCTTTCCTGTGTCCCTTTTGGGCTTCCTCAAGCCCTACAGAAAGGCACGTTTTGGCAGGGGGTTAGGAATATGAAAGGCATAGGCGGCAACATCACAGCAACCATACAGGTGTTCACACAGGAAAAGAACGGCATAGGCGAAAACATGAAAACGTGGGCTGATGTTCAAAAAATCAAAGGTTGGCTTGATCTACAGTCGGGCGATTCCAGATACAACACTTTTGATGCCAAAATACAGGAATCAACACACATTTTTGTTGCTGATTATGTGCCGCTCAATGCCCGGATTTCCTCAGAAAACTCACGAATGGTTATCAACGGCAAGCGCTTTGATGTGCTGCTGATTGATAACCCGATGGAAATGCAGACAGGCTCACAGCTTGAGTTTTATTTGCGTTTCACAGGTGGGCAGTGATATGGCAATCAATTTTGTTGACCTGAGCGAAGAGGCAAAAGCGGCCATTGAAAGGGCTGCAATTGCTTACCTGTATGAAGCGGCAGGCGAACTGGAAGCGGCCACAAAGAGAAATTCCCGGCCTAAAAAATATCAGGGTCGGCCTGCACAGTCATTGTGGGAATATGCAGTTGACGAAGATGACAAAACTGCCGCTGTTGGCAGCCCTTATGAGTCTGCGTTTTGGGAAGAGTTTGGCACAGGTGAATATGCCTTACACAAAGACGGCCGCAAAGGTTGGTGGGTCTATGTTGAGGGCAATGACACACCCAGAGGCAAACAAAACTATTACACAGAACAAGAGGCAAAGCAGACGGCGGCTTATCTGAGAAGCAAGGGCCTTGATGCTCACGCCACAAACGGTATAGAGCCGAACAGACCGCTGCACACTGCATACACAACGCTTAAATCGGCGCTTATTCGCCGTGCAGAGGAAGTTTTAAGGGGTGAAATTGGCAGATGACAACACTGGCATTGAAAATCATAAACAAGGCAATGGATGAGCTTGGGCTTGCTTACGGCTTTGGCGAGTATGCCGCTGTTCCTGTTGTTTACCCCTACTTTGTAGGCGAATACACAGAAACAGAGCCGATATATGAACACGGCCTGCAAGAGGCGACATTTATTCTCACAGGGTTTAGCCGTGGCTCATGGCTTGCCCTTGAAGAAGCAAAAGAAAAAATCGAAAACTATTTTAACAAAGTGTCAGGCAAAGTGGTCATAGCTGAAAACGGTTCGGCTGTGGCCGTTTTTTATGCTAACAGCGTGATTGTTCCCACGGGTGACGCTGAGTTAAAACGAATTCAGATCAATTTAAGTATCAAAGAATGGAGTGTGAACTGATATGAGCATCAAAACCGGCATCACTCAGGAAACCCCGTCCCGTATTCAGTTTGGCGCAGGCGTTTATTTCAGCGGCGTGACCTACAATGAAAAGGTTCCTCCCACTGAAACTGAAATGCTTGCAGGCATCATGGGTGCTACTCAGGACGGCGGCAAGCTGACCATTACCCCTGAGTTTTTTGCGCCTGAGCTTGACGGCGCTCTTGTCGCTGTCAAAGAGCTGCAGAACAAGGTTGGCGAAACTGCCGTAATGGAAACCACTATGGTTGAAGTCAACGCTAACGACATTGCAAAGCGTGTCATCGGCACTGTTGGCGCATCCACTGATGGTGAATATGACGTTATTACTTCTTCCGCACTCAAGAGCGGTCATTTCTATGAGGGCTTTGGCTACTATGGTGAGCTGCTTGACGGCAGACCCTTTATTGTGGTTTTCAAGAATGCCCTTTGTACCTCTGGCCTGCCTCTTGAGAGCAAGAACAAAGAAAACGGCAAGTTTGCCGCAACCTTTGAATGTCAGAGCGATATTGCTTACGGCGTAACCAATCTGCCCTATGCAATCTTTATCCACAAGGCCGAGGGTTGGACTCCTGTTAATGCAGGCGAAATAGCATCCTGATGAATTTACGAAGCGGGAAAATTGAAAGGAATGATTATAAATGAACGAAACCATTGAGAGAAACTATACACTGCGCAAACTCAAGGACAGTGATTTGATGTCCCTGCTGCGTATTCTTCGCAAGCTCGGCCTTAAAGAATTTAAGGACGTTGTGAAGATGGCATCTGACGGCAAGACTGTTCAGGAAATAGGCATTGCCGCTCTGCTGAATGTGGCTGACAAGATGATTGAAAATCTTGATCAGGGCGCAGGGGATGAAATCTATTCCTTTTATTCCGATCTGTCGGGCATTCCCGCTGAGGAAATAAAAGAAATGGAATTCGGCACTCTGCCCCTGATGATCTATGATTCGTTCGCTGAGGTAAAGAACGCATCTTTTTTCAAGGTGCTTGCCAAATTGCTCTAATAGGTGAATTTGAGTTCTGGGACTTGCTGTATTCCAAATACGCAAGTCCCTTAGAATTCATGCGCCTTTACATTGATAACGGGCGGTTTGGCGAATTTGTGTTTGAGCTTATTTCTGCTGAAAACAAGCGCATAAAAGAAGAAGCGCAAAAAGAGGAAGAGCAGAAAATGTGGGAGCTTTATTTGCACAGCTTTTCAGACAAATCCTTTGTTGATTGGAAAGCTGAGGTTACAAAGAGCAAGCCTGCAGCAAACACAGGCAAAAAAGATGCTGACATGACCGAAGAGGATGTTGACAAGATAATCAAACATCTTTTCAAAACTGCGCAAAAGTGACAACAAACACTGTCCCACGTCTTGAGGGGGACAGATATGGAGCTTTTTAGACTGCTTGGAACTATTGCCATTGACAATGATTCCGCACTCAGAAACATAGACGAAACATCTGAGAGAGCGGAAGAATCAAGCAGTAAAACAAGTGAAGCGTTTCAGAAAATCGGTGCTGTAGCAGGCACGATTGCAAAGGGCATTGCCACTGCCGGTATTGCCCTTGGTGGTGCTTGGGTAGCGGCAATTGAGGGGTCAAGAGAATACAGAACAGAAATGGGCAAGCTTGACACAGCTTTTGTGACAAACGGCCATTCATCTGAGGCCGCAAAGAAAACCTATTCTGATCTCAATGCTGTTCTCGGTGACTCCGGGCAAGCTGTTGAAGCATCACAGCACCTTGCAAAGCTGACCAAAAACGAAAAAGAGCTGCAGACATGGACAGATATTTGCACCGGCGTTTATGCAACCTTTGGCGAATCCTTACCTATTGAGGGCTTGACTGAGGCCGCAAATGAAACGGCCAAAACAGGCACACTCACAGGCGGCTTGACAGATGCGCTCAACTGGGCAGGCATCAGTGAAGAAGCGTTTCAAAAGAAGCTTGACGCTTGCAACAATGAGCAAGAGCGCCAAAAGCTCATAATGGAAACGCTGAACGGCTCTTACTCAAAAGCATCTGAGCAGTATAAAAAGACAAACAAAGATGTTATGGCTGCTCAGAAAGCTCAGGAAAAGCTGACAGATGCCTTTGCTGCTTTTGGCGCTGTGGGTGAGCCGATATTGACGGCTGTAAAAGAGAAAATCGCTGACATGGTAACAGCAGCCTTGCCGCATCTTGAAAACTTTATCAACAAAGTCAAAGACGCTGCCGCATGGGTAAAAGACAACGGTGACACCATTGATAAATGGGTTGCTGTTATCCTCGGTGCAGGGACGGCAATAGGCACATTCTTGCTTATCCTCAACTGGGGCAAAATCATGGCGGCGGCGGCAAATGCGCTCAAGGTTGTCAGGACGGCGATTTTAGGCATGAATGCCGCAATGCTTGCTAATCCCATAGCCTTGGTTGTTGCCTTGCTTGCAGGGCTTGTGGTGGCTTTTGTGTACCTCTGGAACAATGTTGAGGGGTTCCGCAAATTCTGGATAAATGCATGGAACAAAATTAAATCCATTGCATCCACAGCCGGAAAAGCCATTTCAAAAGCATTCTCTGATGCCTGGGCAGCAACTAAAAAAGCATGGTCATCGGTGACCAAGTTCTTCAAAGATATTTGGTCGGGCATAACAAAAACATTTTCAAATGTCAAATCGTGGTTTAGTGACCGTTTCCGTCAAGCTTGGAACGGCATTAAATCTGCTTGGAACAGTGCCAAAACATTTTTTAGTGGAATTTGGAAATCTGTGACCGGCACATTCGGGAGTGTTTCAGGGTGGTTCCGCAGCAAATTTCAATCCGCTTGGTCAGCGGTCAAAAACGTTTTTTCCGGGTGGGGCAGCTTTTTCGGCGGCTTGTGGACAAAGATAAAAAGCAAATTCTCATCTATCGGCTCATCTTTGGGCACAGCTATGGGAAGCGCCGTAAAATCTGGAATGAACCGAGTTATATCAACCGTACAATCCGCAATAAACAAGGGTATCGGCTTTATAAACAGCGCCATCCGGCTTGCAAACAAGCTGCCGGGAATAAACGTTGGTACTCTATCAAAAATATCTCTGCCAAGGCTTGCAAAAGGCGGTGTACTTGAGAAAGGGCAAGTCGGTCTGCTTGAGGGCAGCGGTGCTGAGGCTGTTGTTCCTCTGGAAAACAACAGAGCATGGCTGTCGAAAGTGGCAGAGGATTTGAATGAGCTGCAAGGCAGCAAACAAACAATGCAAAACAGCGCATGGATTAGCGCCACACTTGACCAGATAGTTACACTGCTTGAGCGTTTGACAAAAATGACCGTCAGCATTGACGGCAACGCTCTTGTTGGTGTATTGACCCCGGCCCTTGATGGTCGGCTGTCGGACAGGTGGCAGCATTCCATGCGAGGTAACACAAGGTAAAGGCCGTTTTTTAACGGCCTTTTTTCTATACCACTGAGAGGAATGGTGGGACATGGAAATATTTAAGCTTCTCGGCACGATTGCCATTGATAATCAAGCGGCAAACTCCGGGATAGACGAAACTACAGATAAAGCGGAAAAAGCGCATCCCAGAATATCTGAGGCTTTTTCCAAGGTAGGTCATGCCGCAGTACAGGTGGGAAAAACTATTGCTGCCGGTCTTGCGGTTGGCGCAACAGCTTTGACCGCTCTGGCAAAGCAATCCCTTGACAGCTATGCCGAGTATGAGCAGTTGATCGGCGGTGTTGAAACACTTTA
>JAZTWP010000046.1:0-27808 GCA_045636025.1 Acutalibacteraceae bacterium
AGGTTAGCTCAGCATGGACGGAAACCATGCCATAGAGTGTAAACGCATAAGCTAGCCTAACTGCGAGACCGACGGGTCGAGCAGTAACGAAAGTTGAAGTTAGTGATCCGGCGGTATGTGAGTGGAAATGCCGTCGCTCAACGGATAAAAGCTACCCTGGGGATAACAGGCTGGTCTCCCCCAAGAGTCCACATCGACGGGGAGGTTTGGCACCTCGATGTCGGCTCATCACATCCTGGGGCTGAATTCGGTCCCAAGGGTTCGGCTGTTCGCCGATTAAAGTGGTACGCGAGCTGGGTTCAGAACGTCGTGAGACAGTTCGGTCCCTATCTGTCGTGGGCGTAGGAAATTTGAGGAGCGCTGTCCCTAGTACGAGAGGACCGGGATGGACGCACCGCTGGTGCATCGGTTGTCACGCCAGTGGCACGGCCGAGCAGCTATGTGCGGATTGGATAAACGCTGAAAGCATCTAAGCGTGAAGCCATCTCCAAGATTAGATTTCCCATAGCGTAAGCTAGTAAGACCCCTCATGGACTATGAGGTTGATAGGCTGCATGTGTAAGCGTGGTGACACGTTCAGCTAGGCAGTACTAATAGGTCGAGGGCTTGTCCTTTCTTCATTTGGTTCTAATACCACATTCCTTTGTTCAGTTTTGAGGGTGCATACCCATAGTAAACCGTAGATTTTATCTACGGTTTTTTCTTTTTTCTTAAATTTTCTATTGACTCTCACCCTAACTTCAGGTTTATAATTCAGTCATAAGGTGCCTTAGAAAACGGAGGTGTTAAAATGAAGATAGGTGAATTTGCGAATTATTGCGGAACAAAAGTATCTGTACTGCGTCATTATGATAAAGAAAAACTCCTTGTTCCTGAAAGAATAGATGTTTTTACCGGCTACAGATATTATTCAGAACTGCAAAAGGCAATTTTTGACCGTATAACTGCTCTGAAAAATGCAGGCTTCACTTTACACGAAATTAAAAGAATTATTTCATTTTCAGCAAAAGAAAATGAAATAGCTGAAATGTTTGCCAGAAAAGCTGACGAGCTGAGTATTGCAATGCAATTTCTAAAGGAGGCTGAATACATTATGTCAGAGTTAAATGTTATTTTTGAAAATGATATGGCAAAAGTCAGGGTGAAACAAGGTGATGACAAATTCAAACTGTGTTGTCAGCTTGATTCTTACATAAAAAATGCGGATTGTCAGCGTATTTCTCAGTTTTTTGTTGCTGAAAATGAAATATCCTGCGCTGTTATAAAGCTGGGTGAAGAAACAGATTGTGAAGATCCGATTCTTCCCTTTATTGACGATAGTCAGGTTATTGGAAAGTGGGAAGTTGTTGGAAATTATGCAGTCCGTGAAGATTTTGAAGAAGATCTGTTCAGTACAATGTCTTTCTACGGTGAGGATGTGAAGTATATTTATTTTTTGCCCAATGGAACGAAATATTGGTGCTTCTGTTGGACAAAAGGCTATTTTGTTGTTGACGGATACAGAATTAATCCAATATATAATCCTTATGAAATTGTAAAAAACGATGCCGATGTCTATATGCTTATAAGTCTTCGTGAAAATGAAGCATCAAGAGGCGGACATCCTACGATTCTTGCACTTAGACAGGTTGATAATCACGAATACACACCTGAAATGATTGCCCGAAAAGATAATATAAACTTACCGTTTGTCAATGATGAAAGAATAATCGGTAAGTGGACTGCTCATTCATTCCTCGGCAATAAATCAGAATTTCCTTTACCTCAGGAAGATATCGAAGATCTGTATTTTAAGGAAATTGAGTTTTTTCCTGAAGGAAGATGCAGATGTGTATATGAAGATGATATATTCGAGGGAACAGACACAATCTCGTGGACTAAAAATTACCTTCTACGTAAATGGAATTGGTCAGCATGTGAGTATGAAATCCGTGAATATAAGGGAACTCAATATATGATTATTGAGTGGAAAAGCGGTGATTATCGTTTCGGCGGGTTTGATACAAATTATTATGTATTTGTCAGGGCATAATTAAGAAACAGCACTTCGGTGCTGTTTTTTTTGTTGACAAAGTATGTTTTTCACTATACAATTATATTAATAAAACATTCGGGAGAAAAATTATGGTTAAACCTGACGGAAAGAAAAGGATTTCAAAAATTGATACATATTTGAATGTTGCGGAAACTTTTGCATACAGAAGCACTTGTCTTAAACGCAAATATGGCGCAGTTATCGTTAAAGATGACACGGTGATTTCAACAGGTTATAACGGCTCTCCCCGAGGATTTGAGAATTGTTGTGATGTTGGAGAATGTGAAAGAATCCGTCAGAATATGCATCAGGGGGAAGGGTATGGAATGTGCAAAGCTATTCATGCAGAGCAGAATGCACTTCTCAATTGTTCCCGTGATCTGACCATAGGTGCGGATATTTACCTTGCAGGTGTCAGCAATGATAACTCTGTCTACCGTGCAAAACCCTGCCCCGTGTGTGCAAGACTGATAATTCAGTCAGGGATAAATAATGTTTATGTCCGTGTTGGCGAAAATGCTGATGAATATGAAGTTATATCTGCAAAAGACCTGATATGGCATTTATAGGAGCAGATTATGAGTTTTAATATTGTAAAAGTTACCGTTGACCGACCTCTCGGCAGCCGACACCCTGATTTTGATATGATTTATCCCGTTAATTACGGCTATACCCCGGGTATCATTGCCGGTGACGGTGAGGAGCAGGACGCCTATATTCTCGGAATCAATGAACCTTTGTCTGAATTTGAGGGTAAACTCATTGCAATTGTTCATCGACTCAATGATAATGAAGATAAATGGGTCGTTGCGCCTTACGATATGTCTTTTTCGAGAGGAGAAATTGAAAATGCTCTCCATTTTCAGGAGCAGTATTTTGAGAGTGAAGTTGAAATATTAAATTGAAAGGCGGATTTTTTATCCGTCTTTGTTTTTTCTGCAATAAAACATCAGTTTTTTACGTTAATATTATGAAAGGAGCAGAAATATGGCATTTTTTATGTTGATGATTCAATCTGAGTACGGTGTCAAGCGGCCGATTGATGACGGTCTGATTGAAAAAATTTCAAAGGGCGACACGGATGCATTCTGTGAGCTTTATGAAGCTGCGTCAAAAAGTGTTTATGGTTTTGCTCTTTCAATATTAAAAAATAGATATGATGCAGAAGATGTTTTGCAGGATACTTTTCTCAGGGTTTACACAAATGCATCAGGATACAAGGCAAAAGGAAAGCCTATGGCTTGGATTCTCAGAATCACAAGAAATCTTGCATTGACAAGGCTTCGTGAAAAATCAAAAAATGAAGAATATAATTTGTCAGCAGAAGTGCCTGATTTTTCTTTTGTAGAGAATTCTGATTCGAAATTATTGTTGGAGAAATTATTCAGTATTCTGAGTGATGATGAAAAACAGATTGTTGTGTTGCACGCGGTTGGAGGTCTTAAACACCGTGAAACGGCTGAAATTCTTGAACTTCCGCTTGGTACTGTGTTGGCTAAGTATAACCGTGCAATAAAAAAACTAAGGACTGAAACGGAGGAATGAATAATGTGGGATAACAAATTGAAAAATGATATAAATTCTGCTTTTGAATCTATTGTTCCTGACGGTCAATTTGAAAAAATAACTGCAAAAATCTCTGTGTCGGAGGAAAGGACACAGATTGATATGACAAAGAGAAAAAATAAATCTATATTTCTTCTGCCTGCGGCGGCTTGTCTGCTTTTCGCTTTTGTTTTCGGACTGATATATCAGGAGTCAAAGGTTGATTCGCTTATACTTATCGATATAAATCCGTCAATTGAACTCAGTCTCAATAAAAATGAAAAGGTCGTTGATGTTGAGGCAGTAAATGAAGATGCAAAGGCAATTCTCAGTAATCTTGACCTTAAAAAAACTGACCTTGACGAAGCAATCAATGAACTTGTTTCTGCTGTTTCTGAGGGCGGATATCTTGACGGTGAAAACAACGGAATTCTTGTTACCGTTATTAATGATGATACCTCAAAAGCCGATAATCTGAGAAAAACTGTTGTTGATGATATTGATAATGCTCTTACGCTGAATGAAACTTCAGCTCAGGTTGTAAATCAGACGGTTGTTGTAACAGATGAAGTTCGCAAATTTGCAAATGATAATTACATTTCATACGGCAAAGCTGTATTTATTATGAAGCTTGTAGAAAAAGACAGTTCGCTGAATACTGCTGACCTTGTGAAGATGAGCATAGCAGAGATTCCTGTACTTGTGGAAGAGAAAAATATTGATATAAGCGATTTTTGTGATGTCAGCGAGAATCTTTATGAAAACATTCACGATGCGATAGTTGATATCCATGATTCTGTGCTTCAGGATAATGAGCTTCTGTCTAATACTGTTGTAAAAAGTAAAGATGATGCAAAACTTGCCGCATTGACACACGCAAAACTCAAAACAAGCGATGTGCAGAATCTTTCGGCAGAAATTTACAAGAACGGAAGCAGAAATATTTATTGGGTCGGTTTTGAATGTGACGGAGTGACATACAACTATGACATTGATGCCGAAACAGGTGAAATTATAAGCTGCGGCACAGACAATCTCGACGGCGCAGAGGGTGAGTACTGCGGAGATGAGGGGTAGAATAAATGATGATGTATATTAATTGATTTGTACAAACCGGTAGGGGCGTTAATCTGACGCCCGATTGCAAAGCAATAACGATTGAAAATCGTTCAATTCATCGTATTCCGATATTGAAACACCGTTGGTGTTTGCACTTCGTGCCGGGCGATGAATCATCGCCTCTACAAGCTTTATTTTAATTTGTACAGAATTTCAAATAAACAAAAAAGGAGTCGTTTGCACGACTCCTTGATTTTTTATTGGATTTTTGCTTTGCCGCCGTCACGGTAATACTGAGTTCTTGTTTTGGGGTGAGGCATTGATGCCCAGAGCTCGTCCGCAACGGGTTGCCATTCGTATGCGAACTCGTCACATTTTCTGCAGAGTGTGTCAACATCTTCACTTGCGATAAGGTCTGTTGACTTTGCACCTGTCTTTTTGATGATTTCACGGAGTTTTTCAGGGTTTTCAAGCATCGGACAAGGTCTGAGATGATTGTCATTGAAAGGCTGACCCTTTCTGTACTCTGTGAAAAGGGGATTTTTAAGTCCCTCAAGAAGAGTATGAGTGTGAATATTTGCGTCTGAATAGTGAACAAATACGCAAGGCTCCATATCGCCACGTGAATTGATGTGGAAATAGTTTCTGCCTGCAGCGATACAACCGCCAACGTATTCACCGTCATCCTGGAAGTCGAAAATGAACATTGACTTGCCGTTTTTGCCGTTTCTGACTTTTCTGAGCCAATGATACATATATTTTCTCTGAGCAGGAGAGGGGATAAGATTCTTATCTGCCTCGTGACCTACGGGCATATAGTTGAAATAGAATCCGAATTTGACACCCTTTTCAACCATAAGATCAAGGAATTCATCACTTGTGACATAGTCCACATTGTTTCTTGTGTAGCAGACAGAAATACCGAATATAATCTTGTTTTTCTTGAGAATGTCCATTGCTGCAAGAGTCTTTTGGTAAACACCTTCGCCTCTTCTCCAGTCGTTGCTTTCCTCTGTGCCTTCAATACTGAGTGCAAGTGAAAGGTTGCCCACACGCTTGAGATCATCACAGAATTTCTGGTCAACAAGAGTTGCGTTTGTGTATGAAAGGAATACGCAGTCAGGATTGTCTTCACAAATCTTTATGATATCCTTTTTGCGGATGAGAGGTTCACCGCCTGTGTACATATAGATGTGAGTACCGAGTTCTTTACCCTGAGAAACTATATTCTGCATATCTTCAAGAGAAAGGTTGAGTTTGTGGCCGTATTCTGCAGCCCAGCAACCCTTACAGTTGAGGTTGCATGCGCTTGTGGGGTCCATAAGAATTATCCAGGGGATATTACAATCAAACTTTTCTCTGTTTTCACGAACCTGCTTTGTTCCCTTTACACCTGCTTCATAGCCGAATGAATAAATCAGCTGTTTGATGATTTCGGGGTCTGTGTCTTCAATAATGTTCTTAGCAAGTTTTACATATGTGTTATCGGGATTATTTGCACCGTTTCTGATTGCATCAAGTGACTTTTTTGGGAATACTTTGCTGAACAGATTCATCGCTTTATCTGCCAGTTTAGGAAGATTCTTGTCCGGATCTTTTTTGATGTATTTTATTGCTTTATCTGTGGCAATGCTGAGAGCTGCCTTTGCAATTTTATCTTTAACAGACATTTTGATCTCCTTTCTTGATTACATATACCAATTAAGTATATCACAAATAAAATGTGATGTAAACACTATATTTGTAACAATGTTGATATATTTTTTTTTATTCTTATTGTAACATTCATCAATATATGTTATTATTTATGATGAATATTAAAATAGTCTTAAAATGAGGTTAATATGGAAAAAAAGCAAAAAGAATTACTTGGGATTTTTTTGCGTGTAGCCGTGGCGCTTGTTTTGTTTGTTGTGGCAATCGTAAATTATGATAAATTGTCAAATCTCAACGTAGAAGCGCTGTTGTCAGGCTTTGATGATACGCTGGTTATAGTGTGCGTGGTACTTGCGCTGTATTTTGTAAAAGGACTCATTTTTGTGCTTCCCGCATCTGTAATTTATGTTGCAGTCGGTGTGATTCTTGATACATGGCTGGCTGTCACGGTAAATGTTGCAGGTATTATAATTGAGATTCTTGCGGCATACTTCCTTGGCAGATTTCTCGGTAAAGATTATGTGCAGAGATTTCTTTCTTCCAAAAAAGCAGGGCAGAAAATCCTTGCAACCAACTTTCAGGATAAAAAGTGGCTCATATTTGTGACAAGACTTCTTCCCGTATTCCCGATAGACTTTTTGAGTCTGTTTTTCGGTGCAACCAGAAGTAACGGTATGATGCACTTTATTCTCTCTGTTGCAGGACTTGCACCAAGAGTCATACTTTTTACAATCATAGGAGATAATCTCTTTAAGTGGATTCCTATGGACAAACTCATTTTTATTATAATCTGCTGTATTCCCGTGGGAGTTATAGCTTATCTTGTGAAAAAACTTGTGTTAGACAAAAAGAAAGAGCAGGCGAAGTAATATGAATATCTTATCAATTGTCTCAATGCTGGGCGGACTTGCCCTTTTCCTCTTCGGAATGCATCAGCTTTCCGCAGGGCTTGAAAAGATGGCAGGCGGCAAAATGGAATCTGTGCTTAAAAAAGTCACATCAAAGAAATTCCTTGCCCTCCTTCTCGGTGCAGGTGTAACTGCTGCAATTCAGTCATCATCTGCAGTAACAGTTATGCTTGTTGGTCTTGTTAACTCAGGTATTATGCAGCTTTCTCAGTCCATCGGCGTTATTATGGGTTCCAATATAGGTACAACGATCACCGCTTGGGTTCTTTCACTTACAGGTATTGACAGTAAAAATTTCTTTATAAGTATGCTCAAGCCTGCAAACTTCTCACCGCTTGTGGCTCTGATTGGTGTTATTTTTATAATGGCAGGCAAGAAGCAGAAGCACAAGGATGTAGGAAGTATCTGTGTAGGATTTGCAGTGCTTATGTACGGTATGACAATTATGTCGGATTCAGTTGAAGCTCTTGCAGAATTGCCCGGATTTGTAAATATTCTCACATTCTTCAAGAATCCTATAATGGGTGTGCTTGTGGGACTTGTATTCACAGCAATCATTCAGTCATCATCAGCATCTGTCGGTGTGCTCCAGGCTCTTGCAATGACAGGCGCAATCACATACGGTGCAGCAATTCCCATCATTATGGGTCAGAATATCGGTACCTGCGTATCATCACTTATTGCATCTGTAGGTACATCAAAGAACGCAAGACGTGTTGCAATGGTGCATATTCTCTTCAACGTTATCGGTTCTGTTATCTGCCTTACAGTATGGCTCATTGCTGACGGCATAATCAAGTTTGCATTTACAGATGTTGCTGTTGAACCGTTCAATATCGCTGTTATTCATTCAATATTCAACATTGTCACAACAGTAATGCTCTTCCCATTCTCATCACTTCTTGAAAAACTTGTTAAACTTATCATTCGTGATGCTCAGGAAAAAGAAGCTGTTGTTCTTCTTGATGATCGTCTTATGACAGTTCCTTCATTCGCTGTTGCAAAGGCTGAAACAGTAACAGCAGAAATGGCTTCTCTTGCAAAGAAGAGTGTTAAGTCTGCAGTTTCACTTCTTGACAGATACGATGACAAGACAGCAGCACTTGTTGAAGAAATGGAAGACAAAATTGACCGTTACGAAGACGAACTCGGCACATACCTTGTAAAGCTTTCAAAAAAAGAAGTCAGTGATAACGACCTTAAGAAGATTGCAAAGATTCTTCACACAATCAACGACTTTGAACGTATCGGTGACCACGCAAGCAATATTCTTGACACAGCAAAAGAAATGCACGAAAAGAAGATTTCTTTCTCTCAGGATGCAAAGGATGAACTTGAAAATCTTAACGATGCAATTTCAGAAATTCTTTCAATAACAGTAAAATCCTTTAAGAATGATGATATTGAACTGGCTGAGATTGCTGAGCCTCTTGAAGAAGTTATTGATGAAATAATCGACCATGTCAAGAGCAACCATATTGACAGACTCACAAAGGGTGAATGCACAATTGAACTCGGATTCATCCTTTCAGATATGCTTACAAACTACGAAAGAATCTCAGACCATTGCTCAAATATTGCTGTTGCTGTTATCGAGGCTCAGAGAGAAATGTTCGATGCTCACGAATACCTCAGAACAGTCAAGGAAGAAAAAGCAGGCAGATATCAGGAATACTTTGATAAGTATATGAAGCAGTTTTCTGTAAAGTGATACTCAGGATATTTCAGGCATCGACAGCGGTGTCTGTAAAATAAATTATTTCCTTTCAGGAGGTAGTCAAATGAAAAAGTCAATTAAAAAAATTCTTGGCGTATGTTTCATTGTGGCAACAATTATGTGTATTATGACACTTGTTGCATCAGCCGAAACACATAAGTACAACGGCAAGAATTATGAAGTTAATGTTGAAGGTGACTTTAAGTACATCATTGTAAATGAAGAGTCACTTGGTTCAAAAGAAGCAAACTACGGCGGCGGTGCGATTCTTGTCAAATATACCGGCACAGCTTCATCTATTGTAATTCCCGCAAAACTTGGCGGCGAACCTGTATTCTTTATCAACGATTCAGCTTTCAACGGTAACAATGCAATTCAGACCGTTACAATCGGTGAAACCGTAAGAGCTATCGGTGCAAATGCATTCCAGCATTGTAAAGGTCTTCAGACAGTTCTTATTGCAAAGAATGTTGATTGTATTTATAACTATGCATTCGGTGACTGTACAGCACTTAAGTCTGTAACATTCCAGAAGGGTTCAACTTTGAAGACAATTGAGTATTGTGCATTTATTACCTGTACATCACTTAATAATTTCATAATTCCCGAAACAGTTACAACAATCGGAGATCATGTATTCTATAATTGTGACAGCCTTACAGAAATCACAATTCCTGATAGTGTAACTTCTTTTGGTGTATCAGTATTTTTCAACTGCGCTTCTCTTGTCGAGGCTACTATCGGTAACGGTGTAACTGCTTTGAAAAATGATACAACATACAGAAGTGGAAACTGGGGTACAGATTCATACAGAACAGGTATGTTTGAAGGATGTATCAGTCTCAGAAGTGTTACAATCGGTACTTCTGTAACTTCAATCGGACAGGATTGTTTTGCAGGTACAGCACTTCTTGAAGTTAATATCCCTGACAATGTAAAGACAGTTGCTCCCGGTGCATTTATGAATTGTTCTTCACTCAAAAAGGTTGTAACCGGTAACGGTGTGACGCTTCTTGACTGGCAGGTATTCAATAATTGTGATGCATTGACAGATATCAATATCGGCAAAAGTGTTCTCACAATCGGTGACCATGCATTCTATGATTGCGATAGTCTTAAAGAAATTTATATTCCCAGTAATGTAACAAAATTAGGTGTTGCAGCATTCTATCATTGCGGTTCGCTCGAAAATGCAGTTATCGGTAACGGTGTTACAACATTGGGCAATGATACATCATACAGAAGCGACAGCTGGGGTGCAGATAAATACAGAACAGGTACATTTGAAGGCTGTGTAAAGCTTAAAACTGTAACAATAGGCAGTGCTGTCAGAACAATCGGTGAAGATTGTTTTGCAGGTACAGCATTGACAGATGTTTATATTCCCGACAATGTTATTACAATTCAGCGCGGTGCTTTTATGAATTGTCCCGTTCTTGCAAAAATTGAAATCGGTAACGGTGTTACATCTTTGGGCGGAGAAATCTTCCATAACAGTGATGCTTTGACAGATGTTATTATCGGCAGCGGTGTTATTTCAATCGGTGATCATGCATTCTTTGATTGCGACGGAATTAAAGAGATTTATATCCCCGGTAATGTAACAACATTGGGTGTTTCAATGTTCTATCATTGTGATTCACTTGAAAAAGCAGTTATCGGTAACGGTGTTACATCATTGAGTAATGATACAACATACAGAAGTGGAAACTGGGGTACAGATAAATACAGAACAGGTGCTTTTGAAGGATGTGTAAAACTTACAGAGGTAGTTCTCGGCAGCGGTATTATCTCCATCGGTCAGGATACATTTGCAGGTACACAGATTACTTCTCTTACAATTCCCAAAAAGGTATCAACTATTGCATACGGTGCTTTTGCAGGTGCAACACAGCTTAAGGATATCTATTTCACAGGCAACTGGGCAGCAAGTGTAGGCGATAATATTTTCTCAAATATTGCTGCAGATTACACATTCTATTACATCGACGGTAAAATCGGTTACGAAGATGCAAATTATAATAACAAGACAACATTTGTCCCCGTAACAGTTACATTTGATAATAACGATGACGATGTATTCGCAGCTCCCACAGAAGATCAGATTCTTTCTCCCGTTGGCGGTTATGTGATTGAACCCATCGACCCCTCTGCATACGGTTATCATTTCGTAGGCTGGTATAAGGACGCAGCATGTACTCAGAAATGGGATTTTGCAAACGATAAGGTAACAGAAGACACAACTATCTATGCAAAATGGAATTCTGTTGACGATGTTGCTCCCGTCAGACCCGAAAATGTTGCAACTGCAGAAAAAGACGGCAACTCTATCACTCTCAAGTGGTCAGAAGTTGACGGTGCAACAAGCTACAATGTATATGTAGACGGTGTTAAGGTAAATGATGAAGCTGTTGTTAAGTGCGAATACCGTGTTTCTTCTCTTGACAGCTCAACAACATATGAATTTGTTATCACAGCTGTAAACTCAAAGGGCGAATCACCTGACAGCCTTATTTATGCAGACAGAACAACAGACCACGTTCACGAATACGGTGAATGGACAGAAACAAAGGCTGCTACCTGTGCTGAAGACGGTGAAAAGACAAGAACTTGTGAATGCGGTAACACAGAAACAGAAGTTATCCCCGCAACAGGTGCACACGAATTTGGTGAATGGGTTGTTGTAACAGCTCCCACTCAGGATGCAGAAGGTCTTGAAAAGAGAGAATGTGCTTGCGGTGAAACAGAAGAACGCACAATCGCAAAGATTACTCTTATGCTTGGTGACGTTAACGGTGACGGCAAAGTAAATGCTATCGATGCACGTATCGTACTTCGTACAGGTGCTCAGCTTCAGACTCTTGAAGGTGACGCTGCAATCGCTGCTGACGTTGACAAGAACGGCAAAATCAATGCTCTTGACGCAAGAAAGATTCTTCGTGTCGCAGCTCAGCTTGATACACTCTGATAAAATTTCAGCATAAAAATAAGCCTCCGTGAAAAAACGGAGGCTTTTCTTTGCAGTGTTGTAAAAAAGGCAATAAAAAAAGTCAGCACTTTTGTGCTGACAAAAAAATGGAGCGGATGACGAGGCTCGAACTCGCTACCTCCACCTTGGCAAGGTGGCGCTCTACCAGATGAGCTACATCCGCAACTGCTCATATATAATAACAGATGTTTTTGCGTTTGTCAAGAGTTTTTTTTGAAAAAATAACAATTTATTTGGGAGTCAATCAATTATTATGTAGGGACCGATCCCCTGATCGGTCCGTCCCGAGCCGACATCAGACTTTGCGGAACGATGTGGGCATCGTTCCCTACGTTTAGTTTGTACAATCAGTCCGACAATTTATTGTTTGTAAAAAAAGGTGCCCTTGCGGACACCCTTGATTCTGATTAATTCTTGAGGCTCTGCATCGGAGCAGGAATTCTGCCGCCACGGTTGATGAATTTCTCGGGAGAGTATGTATTCACGGGCATTATGGGGCCTGAGCCGAGAAGTCCGCCGAATTCAAGCTCTTCGCCTTCTTTTTTGCCGATTGCGGGAATAACTCTTACTGCAGTTGTCTTTGAGTTGACCATACCGATTGCCGCTTCGTCTGCGATGATAGCAGAAATTGTTGCGGCTGTTGTGTCACCGGGCACAACAATCATATCAAGACCGACTGAACATACAGCTGTCATAGCTTCGAGTTTTTCAAGTCTTAAACAACCGCTTCTTGCGGCATCAATCATACCTGCGTCTTCAGAAACGGGAATAAATGCACCTGAGAGACCACCAACGTGGCTTGATGCCATTACACCGCCTTTTTTAACAGCATCGTTGAGCATTGCAAGTGCAGCAGTTGTACCGGGGCATCCGCACTGCTCAAGACCGATTTCTTCAAGGATGTGTGCAACAGAGTCACCTACTGCAGGTGTGGGAGCGAGTGAAAGGTCAACGATTCCGAAGGGAACACCGAGTCTTTCTGATGCGATTGTACCTACAAGCTGACCCATTCTTGTGATTTTGAATGCAGTTTTCTTGATAAGATCTGCAACCTGAGTAAGGTCGAGATTCTTAGACTTTGCAAGTGCCGCTCTTACAACACCGGGGCCTGAGACACCAACATTGATTACGCAGTCAGGCTCACCTGCACCGTGGAATGCACCTGCCATAAACGGGTTATCTTCGGGAGCATTACAGAAAACAACAAGCTTTGCAGGTCCGATGCAGTTATTGTCTTTTGTGATTTCTGCAGCCTTAACAACAGTTTCACCCATAAGCTTAACGGCATCCATATTGATACCTGTTTTTGTTGAACCGATGTTTACGCTGGAGCAGATATGCTCTGTAACGGCAAGAGCTTCGGGAATAGCTTCAATAAGCTCTCTGTCACCGGGTGCAAAGCCCTTCTGTACGAGAGCAGAGAAACCGCCAAGGAAGTTAACTCCGCACTTTACAGCCGCTTTCTCGAGGGTCAGAGCGATTTTAACAGCATCTTTGTTTTCGCAGGCTGCAAGCACCATCGCAACGGGTGTAACAGAAATACGCTTGTTGATGATGGGTATACCAAGCTCTTTTTCAATCTGTTCACCTGTTTTTACAAGGTCTTTTGCGTATGTTGTGATTTTGTTATAGATTTTTTCACAAGCCACATCAATGTCTGAGTGGCAGCAGTCGAGAAGAGAGATACCCATTGTGATTGTACGGATATCGAGATTCTCGTCCTGTATCATGGTAATGGTTTCAAGAATATCTTTTGTGTTAAGCAAGTCCGTCACCTCAGATGTTGTGCATTGCGTTGAATATATCTTCGTGCATTGCTCTTATTGAAAGGTTTTTCTCGTTGCCGAGTGCTGACATTTCATCAACAAATTTTGAAAAATCGCAGTTGATTGCAGAAATGTCTGTCATCATAACCATAACAAACATATCCTGAAGAACTGACTGTGTAACGTCAAGAATATTGATGTTGTATTCTGCACATTTTGCTGAAACTGATGCAAGAATTCCTACTGTATCTTTACCGATAACTGAAATAATAGCTCTCATTTTTTTACCTCCGTATTGTGTGCTTTATATGAGTCCTACATTAAGGACAGAGAGTGCGAGAAGTGTCTGCGCGATAAAATATGACGCAATGTTGAAGTCTTTGAGTCTGTAATTCTTTTTGAGTTTTTCGTTTATCATAAGAATTACGAGTGTGATGTCCGAACAGAAGAAAAGTGCACCGCCGAATGCAAGGCACAGACCTGCAAAAACAGAGTTGCCTGCGATTATGTACTGAATTCCGAAAGATGCGGCTTTGACAAACATTGTTGCAAGGATAAGACCGTAAACCACAAATGCAATAATAATCGGTGCTGCGAATTCGAATTTAGCCTTGCTGTTGATAACAACATAGAGAATTGCGATGATTGCAACTGCAGCAAGACTTTCAGGGATTGTGAGGAATTTGCTGTCGGGGAAGTGAATTGCCGTTGCTTTTGCATAAGAAATGAGATACAGCACGTGTGCCGCTGCAAAAAATGCCATTCCTATGCCGAATGTGACTTTGCTTCCTTTTTTTACGTGAAGGAAAAGGTCACCTACCCAGGAAGCTGAAAGACCTATAAGCATAAATTTTGCAAATTCTGAGTCATTGCCTGAGTAAATATAAGAAATAACTGCAACTGCAAGGAACATACTTGCGCAGGTCATTTTGCAAAGGAAAGATTTAAGGCAGATACCCGGTCTCTGGAAATGCAGAAACAGGGGAGTGAAGACAGTTTCAATCACTATTGCCGAAATTGTGAGTATAAGAAATAATGAACGATCCATAAAGGTATCTCCTTATTTATTCTTTTTGCTGCTCTTTTTCTTTTCTGTTTTCTTCATTCTGAAAACATATATTTCTGCAACTGTCACGGCAGCAACCGCAAGAATTGCAAGAATGATTGTAACGGGGGTGATTGTTTTGCCTGCGGTACCGTCTTCAAAAAAATCATAGTTGATGTCGATATCTTCGGCAGCTTTCTGAAGCTCATACACGGCAGTTGCAATGTCGCTGAATGAACGGCTCATATCACGGCTCATAAGAGTTTCTGCCTTGTCGGCAGCATTTGTGTATGCACGCTTGTAGTCGAGGAATTTATCCTGCTTGAAATCGGGTAATTCCCAGTTTGTGATGTATCTTCCGATGGCTGAGTCAAGTTCAATAGCCTTTTTTTCGCAGTTGTCAACATATTCTCTGAGACCTTTTACATCGTCTGTGAGAATAACATTGAAACCCGCACTTACAAGCTTATCCCACCAGATTTCTGTATCCTGCATTTCGCTTCCGCAGATTTCGGGCATACAGGGTGAAGCCATTGTTCTGATTCCTGCATCATAAGCTGTATTCTGAACTTTTTTACCGAAAATCACACCGTAGGGATTCTTTGTTGCAAGGTGAATACCGTCTGCAAATGCTGAATCTTCCTTGACATTTGCTGTTGCCGCAAAGATGACATTGCCTTTGAAATAGCTCATAATCATAGGCTCAAAAGAAAGAGATTCTTTCCATTTTGCGATTTCATCTGCAGATGCATCGTCAATGTAGAAAATGACATCATTCTGCATATTGTTATCTGCAACAAGCTTTGAAATATCGTCTCTCAGTGCCCATTCGAAATCAAGCATAAAGAGTGATTTCTTCTTTGACTTGTTGATTACGCTCAGATATGATGATTTTTTTCTCATATCGAAAACATCCTGAAGAGAAGGGACTTTTTCTGCAGAAACAGCTGCATTTTTGCCTCCGTGCCCCATAAGAAGAGTAAGGTCTTTTATATCGTCATATGTCATTTCAGCAACAACGGTATCTTCGTCATAATTGTAAGTTGTGCGTGTGACGGTTTCATCTTCCATAAGAATAAGCACTCCGTCTGAAGTTGCACGGATATCTATTTCAATGATATCTGCACCTTCGTTTTCAGCATTCTGAATTGCGGCAATTGAGTTTTCGGGAGCACTCTTTGTGCTACCTTTTCTTGCTGCAACCATTGTATAACCTGTGTGGTCTTTGTATATTTCAAAAAGTTCAGGCTCAGCTGATTCTGCATATGCAAAAATTGAGCAAACAGAAATTATTGAAATTGTCGCAAGTATTACTGATAACTGTTTTCTGAAGTTTTTCATTTTAATCTCCTGATAAAAAGCTATTTGAAGTAATTTTAACATGTATATAATTTTTTTACAAGTATAAAACAAGAAAAATAATATAAAAAGCAAAAAGGTCCGGCAAATAATAATTCAATGATGCAGAAATTAATTGAGATGACAGTAGGGGCGATGATTCATCCCCCGGCACGAATGTGTATTTTCTGTAAGGAAAATTAACGGCAAAGCCGTTCTGCTTCGCAGCGGGCGTTAGATTAACGCCCCTACAAGCTTTATTTTAATTTTTGCGAATATCCTGATATGTTATTGTTTCCTCCCCGTCATACACCATTCCTCCTGCAAATATATATTACAGACAAGGAGGTTTCAGATGTTTGTAATACTAAAAATCATAAGGACAGATAAACGCAGAATAAAAAAAGGCAGGACGATAAATGCTGTCAGAATCGTTAACACGGGTAAGGGGCAATGTTTTTACGAAATTGAAGTGATGTCAGGGGAAGAGGGGGTTGCCTGGAATGAAGTTGTAAACCTCATCGGCAGGCACAGCCGCAATGTGCTTCTTCCCGAAGGGTATATTCTGCCTGCTGATGCACCCGTGAAAAAATTCTGCAGTAATGAATTCAGAAATATTCTTCTTTTCAACACAATAAATCACGTTTTCAGTGAGATTTTTTACCTCGGCGGCAGAGCAGGCTGTGTTGTGAATGACCCTGACGGAGCTTATGCACAGTATCTTTGCAGAATCGTGAAATACACTCCACGCATAACCGTTGTGACGGAAAATGAATTCAGGTATTTTCAGCACATAAGGAATATTTATTCTGAATACGGAGCAGGTATAACACTCTGTGACAATATTGAAAAAACAGACAGAAACGCTGTGATTCTTGATACAACGGGTACCGTTCCGTCTTGCGGAAGGACGGTGTTTTCACCCGCAAACGGATTCTCTCCCGGCAGACCTGACGGCTTTGACGAAATTCTCGGTTTCTGCCCCGATTACATAAATCAGACCGATTTTCTCGCAGCGGTTTATCGATTCAACAGGATGACGGAGCTTTCCTCTGCGTTGTGCAGAATATTTATGTATTCAGGCAGAAGTTTCACTCTTTTTGAAACGGCTCGGCATATACTGAATCTTTCTGAAAATGCCGATGTAAATAAAAGCATAATTTTTTATGTATAACTTGACATACGGGGAGTTTTTGGATATAATGTATTGTAATTGTAAAGATTTATATATCTGAAAGGATGTTATTTTTAATGGCAGAAGAATTTCTCTTTACCCAAGCTGCGATAGACGATCTTAAGGCGCAGCTTGTTGAACTCCGTACAACAAAAAGAAAAGAAGTTGCTGAAAAAATCAAGGAAGCAAAGTCATTCGGTGACCTTTCCGAAAACAGCGAATATGATGAAGCAAAGTCAGAGCAGGCAAAGCTCGAAGCTCACATTGCAGAGCTTGAATACACACTTCAGCACGCAAAGCTTATTGACGAATCAACTCTTGCAACAGACAGTGTTCACATCGGTTCTTTTGTAAAGGTTTTTGATCCCGAATTCAATGAAGAAGTAAAGTATCAGATCGTTGGTTTCACACAGGCTGATCCCATCGAAAACAAGATTTCTGACGAATCTCCCATCGGCAAAGCTCTTCTCGGTCACAAGGCAGGAGATGTTGTTGATGTTGAAACTCCCGGCGGAGTTGTAAGACTCGAAATCAGAGAAATCTCAAAGTAATTCAGTAAAGTTTAAGGAGTATATAAAATGGCTGACGAAATCAAGAATCAGGCTGCTGAAAATGAAGCTCCCGAACAGAGCGTCAACGAACTCAGACAGATAAGAGTTGACAAGCTCACAGCATTACAGGAAGCAGGCAAGGATCCTTTCCAGGTTACTCTTGCACAGCAGGATTACCACAGCACAGATATCATCGCTAAGTATGATGAACTTGAAAATCAGGATGTTTCTATCTGCGGCAGAATTATGACAAAGCGCCCCATGGGTAAGGCAAGCTTTATGAATATTCACGACCGTGAGGGCAAAATGCAGGTCTATGTCAGACGTGACGACATAGGCGAGGAAGAGTATGCTGATTTCAAGAAGTATGACATCGGTGATATTGTTGAAGTCAAAGGTTTTGTTTTCAAAACAAAGACAGGCGAAATCTCTGTTCACGCAAAAGCTGTAAAACTCCTTACAAAGTCACTTCTTCCCCTTCCCGAAAAGTATCACGGACTCACAAATACAGAAACAAGATACCGTCAGCGTTATCTTGACCTTATTATGAATCCCGATGTTAAGGATACATTCATCAAGCGTTCACTTATCATCAGAGAAATCAGAAGATATCTCGATAATCAGGGCTTTATTGAAGTTGAAACACCTATGCTCGTTTCAAATGCGGGCGGTGCTGCTGCAAGACCCTTTGAAACTCATTTCAACGCTCTTGATGAAGACCTCAAACTCAGAATTTCTCTTGAACTTTACCTCAAGAGACTTATTGTCGGCGGTATGGAAAGAGTATACGAAATCGGTCGTGTTTTCCGTAACGAAGGTCTCGACACAAGACATAACCCTGAATTCACTCTTATGGAGCTTTATCAGGCATACACAGATTACCACGGTATGATGGATCTTACAGAAAATCTTTACCGTCATGTTGCTCAGGCTGTTCTCGGCACAACAAAGATTGTTTATAACGGTGTTGAAATGGACCTTGGCAAACCCTTTGAGAGAATCACAATGGTTGATGCTGTCAAGAAGTATGCAGGTGTTGATTTCAATGAAATCAAGACAGACGAAGAAGCTAAGGCTCTTGCAAAAGAAAAGCATATCGAATTTGAAGACAGACACAAGAAGGGTGATATCCTTAATCTCTTCTTTGAAGAATTTGTTGAACATCATCTTATTCAGCCCACATTCCTTATGGATCACCCCGTTGAGATTTCACCTCTTACAAAGAGAAAGCCCGAAAATCCCGACTATGTTGAACGTTTCGAATTCTTTATGAACGGCTGGGAAATGGCAAACGCTTACTCAGAGCTCAATGACCCCATCGACCAGAGAGAAAGATTCAAGGCTCAGGAAGCTCAGCTTGCAGCAGGCGACGATGAAGCTAACACAACAGACGAAGACTTTATGACAGCTCTTGAATACGGTATGGCACCCACAGGCGGTATCGGTTTCGGTATCGACAGAATGTGTATGCTCCTTACAGATTCAGCAGCTATCAGAGACGTTCTCCTCTTCCCCACAATGAGAAGTCTTGATAAATAATTACATTGCATCCCGATTGATTCGGGATGTTTTTTTATCTTGATTAATTATGTTTATTGTGCTAAAATGAATCAATACGGTCACGGAGGTGTTTTTATGGTATATGCGGCGGTGCTTGCAGGCGGCAGCGGACTTCGAATGGGCGGCAGTATGCCCAAACAGTTTCTCTCTGTTGCAGACAGACCGATTATCATAAGAAGCATTGAGGCTTTTCTGCAAAGCGGGGGTGTAGACAGAATCTTTGTCGCAGTTTCGGCAGATTTTCTTGATTACACAAAGGAGCTTATTGCCGAATATATCGGTGATGCTGATATATCCGTTGTGTGCGGAGGTAAAAACAGAAATGAAACACTTCTGAATGTGCTTCACAGTATTGAAAACGTAACCGATGATGATGTAATTCTCACTCACGATGCGGTGCGTCCGTTTATTGATAAACGCATTATCGATGAAAATATCGCAGCCGCAAGGGAGTACGGTGCATGCAACACGGTTGTGCCTGCAGTTGACACGATTCTGCAGAGTGCAGACGGTAAATTCATAAGCAGTGTGCCCGTGAGAAGTGAGATTTTTCACGCTCAGACACCTCAGAGTTTCGGTGTGAAGAAACTTCTTGAGCTTTATGAAAATCTCAGCGACGAAGAGGCGGAAAAATTCACCGATTCCTGCTCAGTTTTTCTTGCGGCAGGGGAGAGAGTCTTCCTTGTTACGGGAGACAGAAACAATATCAAGCTCACATATCCCGAGGATATGGAGAGGGCAGAGAATATAATCAGATGTAAAGAGGAAAAATAATGAATCGTTTGTCAGTTATCATTCCCGTTTATAACGGTGAAAAATATATAGAAAAAACTCTTGAGAGTATGGTCACACAGACTGTTGAGAATTTTGAAGTCATCATTGTTGATGACGGCTCAACAGACGGCACCGCAGAAATCTGCAAAAAGTACTGTGATGAGTACAATGATTTCTTTTATATTCTTCAGGAACACAAGGGTGTATATGCCGCAAGAAATGCAGGTATAGAGAAGGCAAAATGTGAATATTTTCTCTTCCTTGACTGCGGAGATGTGCTGACAGATGGCTCTGTTGAGGCAATTTTCAAGTGCAGTGACGAGCAGGATGCGGACGTTGTTACCGGCAGAAGCTGGAGACACGGCGATATTGAATATGAGTATGACCAGGCACTCGATATCCTTGCAACAATGCCCGAAGTTTCGGGGTCTGAGAGCTGGCTTCTCAAAAACTGGGAGCTTGGCGCAAAGGCTATCAGAAAGAAGCTTTTTGATCTTTATGACCTCAGATTTCTTGACCTTTCAGCATACGGAGAATGGCTTTTCTGGGTGCAGATTGTGATGAAAGATGTCAAAATCTGCGGTTGCCCCGATTTTATTCACGAGAAGAGCATTCTGCATATTCAGGACGGTTATTCACAGTTTGAAATGCCGAGTTTTGACAATGCAAAATCAGCATCATATGTCATTTCAGAGATTTTTGAAATGTGCAAAACTGCCATTGTTGACGAAACGGGCAATTTTGACGGCGATGAGGCTTATATTCAGGAATTTATCTATTTTATATACCAGTTTTACCTAGATAATTTCTATCGCAGATACTGGTATATGGACGAAAAAACACTCTCTCTTATGAAAGAGGATTTTGAAAAATACGCGCAGTTTGTTCTTGCTGAAAGATTTCAGAAACTGCAGAAATATAACGGAGATATCCGTCTTCCGTATATTTATACAGACAAAAAAGAGGCTGCAGATGAGCCTGAATTTTCCATCTTCTTCGACCTTACAAAAGAGGAAGAATACTTGCCTTTCCTGCGTTCACTTTACGGTCAGACATACCCGTTTTTTGAGGTTATTATCAGCGAAAGCAGATACAATTCCGAGGCTTTTCCCGATGAATTCAGAGGTATGGAAAACATTGTTATTCTGCCTGATAAGAACTTCCATTCAGAGGCGAGAAAACAGTCAAAAACGGGCAAATGTTTTGAAATAAGAAACGGTGCTCCTCTTGACAGAAGAGTGCTTCGTGAAACAGCTTTATCAAAGGCTCCGTCATTTACCGCACAGTATGTTTTTGCCCAGAAACGCAAGACTCTTGCAATGCGAAAAACCCTTAAAGATAAGGGGCTTAACCTTAACTGAGCATAATAAAAAAATACATAAGACAACAAGACCACAATATCTTGTTGTCTTATTTTTTTTATAAATATTTATATAGACAACATAAACAAGTCAAAATGGTCTGTTTTGGTTGAATCGCTGAAAAGTTTATTTTTTGTTAATAAAAGTCTCAAACTTATTGAAAAATCGGCTTCTTTGTGATAAAATTGTACCGTTCAAACTATGTCCGTTTCTGCGTATATTTTCAGCCCATAACGCAGACATGAACAAATAATTTATAAAGGAGAAATTGAACATGAAACTCGCAAAGAAATCATTGAGCATCTTTTTATCATTACTCATGATATTCAGCGTATGCTCAGTGGGTCTTACCGGTCTTGTTGCTTCTGCAGCAGAAGGTGATTCCGAGTACTCAAAGCAGGATGTTGCTGACCTTGTCAATGCAGCTACTGCAGGCGGATTCACTCTCACAAGTAGCGGCAATGCATGGAACTACACAGGCGATGACGGTAAAGCTCTTGAAGCAGCAAGAGCAATCTTCGACTATGCAGTTAACACATACCGTGAAGGCAAAGATGCTACTTCGGTTGCGAACTCAACCAAGGCATTGTATGACAGATTCGATGCTGACTTCAGTGGTATGTACACAAATGTTACTGCAGCAAGACAGCTCGTAAAGAATGTCCTCAATCCCGACGGTACAACAGTTTACAGCTACGAAGCTCCTGCAACAAAGACAGGTGTCACAGGTGCAGAAACTGAAACTGAGATTTCACAGGGTGCTGATGTATCAGGTACATATCCCGTAGCATCATACCCCTCATACTACGCTGCATCAACCACATCTACAATCACTAAGACATCAAGTGTTCAGCTTGACCTTGATAAGTATCTTATGACTTTTGGTAAGATTGAAGATATTCCTTCAACAATCATCACAAGTGTCACATATACTTATGCTCATACTTATGGCTCAAGCGCAACTGTTACAAAGGTTTCAACAAGAACATCAGGTTCAGGTTGTAATAAGAAGACTTATTACACACCCACAATCTCAACTTCTTACTGGAACTACATGACAGCTAAGCCTGTTAAGCTTGAACTCAAGGATAAGACAATCAGAAAGACTCTTCTTACTCTTGAAAAGTACTTCAATGAAGACCTTTTCTCAATCACAAAGGCAGATATGCTTGCAATGTCTGTTGAAGATATCAAGTCTCTTTATCTTACAACAGAATTGATGTATCAGAGCATCTTCACTGACGAAACAATGACAACAAAGAAGTTCAGTGATGCAATCCTTTCACACTTCGGTCTTGCTCCCGCAAAGATCCAGCAGTTCATGGAAGATTGTGACTTTGCATATCGCGTAGTTGCAGCAAAGTACAACATTGATATACTCAATACTCTTATCGGCACAGAATACAATGAAGAAAGCTATGCAGAAATGTCAGCTCTCTATGCAAAGACAAACACAGCTTACAACGTTGTATACAATATGGATGCTGAAATCATCAACTACATTGTTGGTGACGGCGGCTACTCAGCAGAATATGAATCAGCAATGGCTCTCAAGTCTGCTGCAGAAAGCTACAACGCAGTTCTCTTCGACGTTATGACAGAACAGAAGCTCGAAGAAACTGTTGATGCAATGACAGCTACATTTGACAGCTACATCAATGTTCTCAACAAGGAAGACATTGAAAATCCCTCAGACGCCGAAGTTATCGGTCTTGTACAGAAGGTTGATGCTTTCGACGCTATCATCGCTTCTTATACAGGATATGATTACTACAGAACATACTGGACAACTGAATACGAATCTGAATGGGCAAGATTCTCAGGTATCCTTGATGAGGTTTATGAAGTTCGTGGTCTTAAGATGGAATTCGAAACATACTACGATTACTTCCTTCCCCTTATCTATACAACAGAAATCGATACACTTGACAACGATGCAGCTATTTCACTTCATGCAGACCTCGATACAAAGATCACTGAACTCAGAGATTCTTACAACGAAGTTGTTGCAAAGTGGGGCGGTACAATTGCTGACAAGATCTTCACAACAGTTTATGAAGGTTCACCTTACCTCCTTCAGACTCTTGTTGAATCAGTTAAGGCAACAGGTAAAGAAGCTGTAAAGACAGTTCTTATCGCAAGAACAGAAGCACAGCTTGATGCAGTTTATGCATACAAAGATACAACAACAGTTGATTTCTCAAACTTTGCTGAAATCAAGTCAACTCTTACATACTTCGACTATGACCTTTACAACTATGTAAACGGTGGCGGCGAAGGACAGAATGCATGGCTCTCAGCTGACTATACTAATAAATATAGTATGGTACAGACACTTCTTGACAGATACCACGCATTCTCAACATCAGACGGTAAGGCTTTCTTCAATGAAAACTTTACATTTGCAGATGCAGACGGTTACTACTCAGTACGTTATGCAGGCAGCCAGTTTGATGCAGAAGGCAACCAGATCGGTTACCCCAGCGACCTTGCAAGAAATGGTGCAGACGACAACTATTATGTAAATGAAGAACTCCTTCTTGATACAATCGTTAAGCTTGACAACTTCATCATTTCACGTGACTTCGGTGCTATTGTAGGCCTTGTTGATACAGAAACAGAAGAATACTGTGATCTCGCAACATACCTTACAAATATGCTCAACGAGATGCTCTATACAGATACTATGATGAACACTCTCGTTGGTGCAATCTATCCCATGATCGTTGAACTTCTCAATACAGAGCTTATCGGTATGCTCGCAGACATGGGTGAAAACGATGATCCCACAGCTTCAGCTTGTATCGACATCGGTGAAATGACAGGCGGCGACGGTTCAGGTGACCTTTATGTCTGGATGGACGATGACCTCTTCAAGGGTGAACACAAGCAGAAGTACTTTGATCAGGTATTTGCAGAAGCAGGTCTTTACATTTATCCCCAGACTTTTGCTGATTCACTTATGATGTCTGACCCCGTAAGCTTCGGTGTTGGTACTCCCATTTACACAGCTCTTAAGGCAGCAGGCAGAGATTGGACAAATCTCGTTTGTGCTGACGATCCCGAAACTCCCGAAGATGAGACAAAGGTTCTCGAATTCGAATGGGGCGTTTACGACGAAGACACATTCAAAGAAAAGCTTGCTTGTGTATTCGATTCACTTCTTCCCCTTCTTAATGCTGTTCTCACAGGTAAGACATTCAGTGAAACACTTGAAAACGCAGCATATGCTTACTCAACAAATACAAAATACATTGTAAGCGTTGGTAAACTCGGTGTTTACGGTCACCTTGAACTTACAATCCCCGGTCTTACAGTTTACAACGATGTTCTTGTTCCTCTCTTCGAAATTCTCGGTGTTGAAAAGATCCCCACACTCAAGCAGAATGCTTCAGGTGAAGATCTTGTAAAGGCTATCGTTGATCCTCTTCTCGGTGTTATTGATAAAGTTCTTGAAGCACCTCTTACAACAATTCTTGACATTCTTCCCAACCTCGTTTACTTCATTTCAATGGATAGTGTTCAGGAAATCCTCAACAGCCTTAATATTTCACTTCAGCTTGCTATCAAGGGTGAAGTTGATAAAAACAATTCAGGTACACTTGTTGACCTTCTTGGTAACACACTTCTTGACCTTCTTAAGGATACTCTTTCATTCGACGTTAACCTTGCTATTGCAGACATGATCGACCTCTACGATATGCTCGGCTTCGAAATTTCAGACTTCAATGAAATCCTTAAGCTCGTTACAGAAAGCCTTGGTCTTGCACTTCCTCCCATGAATCAGCAGGAAATCATTTTCTGTTCAGATTGGGGCACATCACCCACAGGCAGACCTTTCCTTCACGCTAACGAAGGCGACCTTATCTTCTGGCTCATCAACTATGTGGTAGGCGCACTCGTTCCCGATGAAAACGGCAACAGCCTTCTTACAGCTCTTCTCGGTGAAGACATGGATCCCATGATCGCAGGTGTCCTTGAAACTGTAGTCGGCAATCTTACAAACAATCCCGCAGCAGCTTTCGGTGCTATCATCGAAGTTCTCAATCCTGCAGAATATGATCTTGCAGAAATGAACTGGCTTGAAGGTCAGTACAACTATAATAGTATAGACGGCGCAACAAACATGTCTATCGTTTACCTCAACTATGGCAACGAATGGACACGTGAAAAGTCTGAATATATTATGAACAATGTCAACGATATTCTTGACGCTGTTCTTACAATGACAGGCACAGAAATGGAAGACCTTGGATCAATGCTTCAGGGCATGGTTAACGGTCTCTTCACAAACGCTAACATCACAGCTCTTGTTGAAATGCTCGGCGGTCTCGGTGATTCACCCAGTGCTATCATCGCTGACATCGTAGGCAAGCAGGTTGGTATCGAACTTGACACATGGTTCACAGCTTTCGGTTACCTCTATCCCGCAGAAACATGGGCAGAAGATGCTGAAGTAATTCAGCCCGGTCACAGACTTTATGAAAACAACTTCGGCGTAGAAGGTATCGCAAACGAAGACGGTACAATCACATGGTCATTCAATAAGATGCCTCTTAACGATGGTGACGGATACACATTCATCAACATCCTTACAAGACTTCTTGGCGGTGCATCAGTTCTCGTTGAATTCCTCTTCGCAGGCGGTGACGTTTCAGCATTTAATGACGTTATCACTCTTAAGGGCTACGAAACATACGCAACAACATTCGGTCTCCTTCTTGAAATGCTCGGCGTAGAAAACATTCCCACTCAGGAAGAGTTCAACAACGATGCAATGGGCAGTTTCTCAAATATGCTCTTTGCAGTTCTTGACTGGTTCTATGCTCTCACATCTTCAGAAGATATGATCGCACAGCTTGTTGAAATCATTCCTGACCTCTTCTACTATGTAGAAAGCAACGGTCTTTCAACATTCCTTCACAATCTCCTTATGCCCGTACTTGTACTCGTTGATACAGTAAGACCTATCATTGACATTGACGTTAATGGTGCTCTTTCAGTTCTTGTATCAGAACTTCTCAACTACGGCGAAATCAATCTTGATGCTGTTATCACTTATGTTCTCAACGGTGTTTACTTTAACGACGATGCAGAATTCAAGTTCTACAGCCTCGATATCAACAACCTCACATTCTCAGAACTTCTTAAGCTTGCAGACGGATACCTCGGCACAAACCTCACAACAAGCGGTCTCGTAAACGTTGGTATCAAGGGCTTCTGCTCAGGTCTTGCAACAGTTGAATCACCTGTAGGCACAGTTTATAAGCCCACTCTTGATGCAGCTGACACAGTAACAATTCTTGTTTCTGCTCTTCTTGATTGTCTCGGCCAGCCCGCAGCAGAAGACGGCAAGACAAACGGCGATGCAATCTTTGCACTTATCGCTGAACTCACAGGCAACGAAGCTCTTGCAGGTCTCTATCCCTCAATTGCGGCAGTTATCGGCGGCATTGAAATCGAATATGAATCACCTGACTGGGGCTACATGTTCGCAAGTGCAGACCAGTTCTCACTTACACTTCCCGAACAGTCAATCGTTTACCTCGGTTACAAAAACGACTGGACAAAGGAAACAGCAGATTCAGTTTACGGCGCACTTGACGACGTACTTGATCTTGTTCTTCCCTCACTTCTTGGTGAAGACGAAACTCTCGCAACTCTTCTTAACGGTGTTCTTAACGACAACGTTTACACAGACGAAATCCTCAACACAGTTGTTGAACTTGTTGTAAATGCAATTTCAGCTCTTGATGTTACTCTTCGTGACCTTATCGACGTAGCTATCGACACAGATATCGCTGCATGGTTCGATATGTGCACATACAATGAAGAAACAGGCGAATACGAATGCACAAAGGATTGGGGCATCGATGCAGCAGATGAAGCTGATAAGAAAGACCTCTTTGTTGCAGCTATCAAGGAAGTTCTTGCTCCCGCAGAACGTGTACTTGCTTGGATCTTCTTCGCTGAAGACATCACTCTCTTCACAGGTTCTGCAAAGGACGCTGAAGGCAACTATGTCTACAACGACCTTATCACAATCAGCGGCGGCGAAGGCTATGCTTACGGCATCGCTCCCATCTTCGAAGCTCTCGGCTGCGAAATGGCTCCCGCTTCTGCATACGCAACAACAGGCGATGCAATCGAAGGCATCCTTGATGCACTCCTTGCACGTGTTGACGAAATCTCAGCTAACCCCGTAGAAGAAGTATTCAACCTTCTTCCCAACCTTATCTACTTCATTAATGCTGACGGTCTTGCAGTTTCAGTAAGAAATCTTCTTGCTCCCGTTAACGCAGTTGTAGATAAACTTGCTCCCATCATCAC
>JAZTWP010000047.1:0-2095 GCA_045636025.1 Acutalibacteraceae bacterium
CAGACGGTATTGTTGATGTGCGTGACTTCTTTGAAGAAAACAATACTGCATACATAGTTATGGAGTTTCTTGACGGTGAAACTCTTAAAGAAAAGCTTGTGAAAAACGGTGTAATGGCGGCTGATGATGTAATCTCAATGCTTATGCCCGTTTTCAAGGCTCTTAAAAAGATTCACGAAAAGGATCTTATCCACAGAGATATAAGTCCCGACAATATTATGCTTGTTGAGGACAAAATCAAACTTCTTGATTTCGGCTCCGCAAGAAATGTAACAGCGGTGGCAAACAAGAGTTTGTCTGTAATGCTTAAACCCGGTTATGCACCCGAAGAGCAGTATCGATCAAAGGGTGTTCAGGGTCCCTGGACAGATATTTATGCTCTTTGTGCCACAATTTACAAGTGTATCACGGGCAGAACTCCCGAAGATTCAAATGACAGAATATTTGAAGATGGCTTGAAAAACCCATCAGAATGCGGAATCAGAATTGACCGTGAAACAGAAGCGGTTCTTATGAAAGGTCTTGCCGTAAAGGCAACTGACAGATATCAGAATATTGATGAACTTCTTTCTGCCCTTGAAAACAGAAAGACAATTCCTCTTGCGGCAGAAGAAATTAAAACAGAAAAAATTGAAGAAACAGAAGAAGAAAAAACTGTAGGTATATGGGGCGAAACTGTTGCTCCCGTGACTCCTGAGATGTCTGAAACTTCTGAAATTGCAGAAACTGGGAAAACAGTAGGTATATGGGGCGAAACTGTCGCTCCTGAAACTCCTGAGATTCCCAGCGAAATTGCAGAAGATGATGAAACAATCGGCATCTGGGGTAAGGAAAAAACTGTTAAGGGTGAAGAAACAGTAAATACAGAGCCTGAAAAGGTTGAAACTCCGACCGTTGAGACAGAGGTTGAAAAGACAGAAAGAATCTGGTCACAAGCAGAAGAAAAAACTGAAACAGCAGATAAACCTAAAAAAGGTAAAAATAAAATAATTACATCAATAATAGCTGTAGTAGTATGTGTTGCTATTGTTGTTGTGGGCATCGTAACAAGTAAATTAGAAGATTTTATCAGCTCGAATAAAGAGCTGAATAATGACACAAATGATTATTACGACGAGACACCTGATGTGCCTGAAGAGGATTTAGACGACGAAACACCTGATGTGCCTGAAGATAATGCAGGTGCTTCTGATGTTAGTAACAATACTGATAATTCTTTTACCGAAGGTAATAAAACTGATAATTCCGGTACAGAAACGACAACAGCAGTAACAACAACGACAACAGTAACAACAGAAGCGTATAAAAAGTTTGATATAGATGACTATATTGCTCCTGTATCGCTTGGAAATGATATCCGTACCGGTATTATTCAAGTTGCTGGGGATTTATATAATTTGCCTGTTCCTATACAGTGCTTTTTTGATAACGGATGGGAATTGAGTGATTATTCAAGCGACGTATCTTATGTTGAACCAAGGTGTATGGGCGGTGTAATACTAGAAAAAGATGGTTATAGCATTCATTTGGGTATAGAGACATATTATGATTATTCTACTTATTATAAAGATTGCATTGTGACTGAATTATACGCATGGGATTCTAGTGGAGCTGATATTGTTTTGCCAGGAGGCATTACTTTTGGAATGACAAAAGATGCTGTGATAAAAAAGCTTCCTTCATGTTTTTCTTCCGGTGAAGATTCAGGTGGTTTTTATATTAACAATAATGGTTGTGAGCAATGTCACATTCGCATAAATTTGGATCAATCATATAACGAAAGTGATACTTTGCATTATATCCGTTTGCATACCAGTGAATGGGATTATTGATATATATTGTAATGTCGGAGGTTTTATAAATGAAGTACTGTAAATATTGTATAGCACCGATTGAAGACGGTGCAAATGAATGTCCCGCTTGTCACAAGCGTCTTGATGCTGAGGCTCCTCTTCATCAGCTTGCTTCCGGCACTGTTCTTTGTGACAGATACTATATAGGCTCTGCACTCGGTGAAGGCGGATTCGGTATCACATACATAGGCCGTGACCTTAAACTCGATATGAAGGTTGCGATTAAAGAATATTTCCCCTCA
>JAZTWP010000048.1:0-13279 GCA_045636025.1 Acutalibacteraceae bacterium
CTCTAAAAATTGTATCTCAACAGCTTATGCTGTTCAAATCATTTTTAGAGCAATCTTTCGCTCTTACGTCATTGCTGACATTTTGTAATCTGTTTTCCAGATTTTACTGTCGCAAGTTTTTATTAAAACTTACTAAAAAAATCTCAGGGTTCCTTTATTATCTCGTCGTTGTTTAATTTTCAAGGTTCAATCTCTCTTGTTTAGCTTACTTTCGTTCGCCTCTCTTGAGAGTGCTTGATTATTATATCACATCGTGACACATTTGTCAAGACTTTTTTTTATTTTTTCTGAATTTTTTTGAACTGAAGTTTACTCATTCAAGGTGCTGTCAGCTCTGTCATTCAGCTTGCATATAATATCACAGTTATCCGCATTTGTCAACACTTTTTTTTAATTTTATTTAGCTTTTTACTACTTATTTTTTAAGGTACTAGATATAGGTATTTTTTAATTTTATAACCACAATCTTCTAGTCATTATTACAACAGATATACAAATAATACACATATATCAATAATTGGAGATGCTAAAATGAAAATCAAAATAAATACACATATAGAAAAACTATTATCAAAACCACTGAATATATTATTAACTATATTCATTATTATATGTTTAATCAGTTCAATAAATACTGTTTTTACTATTAATAACTACATTCAACCGAAGAACAATTCAATCACCGTTTTATCAAAAGTCGGTTCAAGAGGAAATGAAGTAAGAAAAATTCAGACAAAACTCAAACAGCTCGGATATTATAAGGGAAGTATTGACGGAATTTTCGGATCTGATACAAAAAAAGCTGTTATAAGTTTTCAGAAAAACTGCGGTTTAACAGCAGACGGTGTTGTCGGTCCTAAAACTTTATTATATTTAGGTCTCGATTCAGGATCTCAGGGAGGATATACTTCTAATGACGTTTATCTTCTTGCTAAAGTTATAGAAGCTGAAGCCAGAGGTGAAGGGTACAAAGGGCAAGTTGCTGTTGGTGCAGTTATTCTTAACAGAGTAGACCATTCTTCTTTTCCTGACTCAATATCCGGTGTAGTTTATCAGTCAGGTGCTTTTGATTGCGTATATGATAGTAACTGGGGAGTTGAGCCGAGTGCATCAGCTAAAAAAGCAGCAAGTGATGCAATTAACGGCTGGGACCCTACAGGAGGCGCTATATATTATTATAATCCATCAAAGACTGATAACCAATGGATACGGTCAAGAACGGTTGTAACGGTTATAGGAAGGCATTATTTCTGTATATAATTATATTAAGTATATATATACCTTATATTATATAACAAATAATGATGTTTCACGTGAAACAATCTGTAACAGGACAAATTAAAACTGCATATATTATTATCAGATTAATTGAAAGGTCTGATATAATATATGCAAAATTTATCCTGCTTTCTTGGTTCAAATTCATGTAACGGTTTTTATTCTCTTTTTAATGAATTATATAATCCGGAAAATGAATGGAAGATGTATATTATAAAAGGCGGTCCGGGAACAGGGAAGTCATCGTTGATGAAAAAAATAATTACTGAGGCAGAAAACAGAAATTTATTTTGTGAAAAGATTCATTGTTCTTCTGATCCATCAAGTATAGATGCAGTTATAATACCTGAACTGAAAATTTCTATAGCTGACGGTACATCACCTCACACAATAGAGCCTGTATATCCCGGAGTATGTGAAGAAATAATAAATCTCGGTTCCTGCTGGAATACAGAATCACTAAAAACAAATTCTGATAAAATTAAAGAGATTACAAAGATAAATTCATACTGGCATAAAAAATCTGTAAAGTATATAAGAGCATCAATGATTATTGATAAAGAAATAGAAAATATATTAAACCCAATTTTTAATAAAGACAAAGCAGACAGATTTATTATAAGATACTCTAAACTGTTAATAAAAACAAATAATGATAGTAATAAGACAAACAGAAGATTCTTGAGTGCGATTACACCTGAAGGTATATCCGTTCATTATGATTCGTTTTTTAATTCAGATGATAATATAATTATAATTAAAGACACAACTTCAATAGTATCAAATTACATAATCAATCAGATAAAAAATATTGCTGATAAAAAGGGAATAGATAAAAATGTTTATTTGTGTCCTACAAACCCTGAAACAAAAACAGAACATATTAAATTTTATAATTCAGGTTCAGGGATTTATACCGCCAATAATTATCATACTGCACCGGATAAAAAATATAAGACAATTAATGCAGAAAGATTCTATAACAAAGATGAATATAATAAAATCAAAAACAAAATCAGATTTTTCAATAAGGCTAAGGCTGAGCTTATAAGTGAAGCGTTCAATTGTCTTAAACAAGCAAAATCAACACACGATATACTTGAAAGTTATTATATAGCTGCAATGGACTTTAATAAAGTTTCTAAAATCACAGAAAGTACTATTAAAAAAATATTTAATATGTAAATGTTTCACGTGAAACATAACAACAGACGGCTGATATTATAAAATAATCAGCCGTCCGTTGTTTGGATGTGGGTGTGAAAGAAAAAGATATGGATATATAGAATCTATGGTACAGAGCAGTTATAAACCGTTTCTGACAGGAGAGGATGCCATTTTCGGTATTTTAACGTGGTATTCAAAAAACTCTTCTGACTCTTTTTCTGAATATTCTGTTTTAATTCCTGCTTTACACATAGTATCTACCGCATGATTGATTGTATTTATAAAGATTTTTATATCTTTAAGCTTTTTGAAAGTTACAGGTTTATGATTTGATGTTTTATTAAGATTATTGATATACATCAAAGTTTCATCATCAGAAAGGGAATTACTGATTATATGTTTCAATATATTCAGAAAATCATCTTTATTATGAATATCAAGAAGATATTCAACCTGTTTATCTGTTAACTCGTTTACAACTATTTCATTGCGTATTTCCTGATTAAGATTACAGAATTTGATACCTTTCTTTATTTCAATATGATTTTTGCCGAGTTTTTCAGCTAGGTCAGATGAATCATTGAAATATTCAAGCAATGTTTCAATACTTTCTGCTTCTTCAAAGAAAAATAAATTACTGCGCTGAATATTCTCAATCATAGAAAATAAAGCACTTTTTTCTCTTGAAACAGACATTAAAACACACGGAACAGTACTGAGACCAACCATTTTTGCAGCTCTAAGACGTCTTTCGCCTGAGATAAGTTCATAGAAATCATCAGTTTTTCTTACAATCAGAGGCTGAATGATACCATTATTCTTTACAGATTGAGCAAGTTCATTCAGTTCTTTCTCGCAAAAAACACGTCTCGGCTGATCAGGATTGGGTAATATATAATCAACAGGTATAAGTAAAATTGATCCGCCTTTTTTAATTTCTTTTTCATTGAGTTTCAATTCTTATTCCTCCGGCATAATAAAAGAACCGATGTGCTTCAGTTGATAACTGAATAATAACACATCGGTTCTGAATTTTTTAATGGATTTTGTAAACGGAATTTTACACTTTTTAATTATTAATTGAAGTTTAGAGAGGTTTTTTGGAAATCTGGCCCATATTTCTGGGGTATTTTGAAGAAATCTGCGATACTTTTTTTACAATAATTATATTTCTTGCATCGCCGTTATGAATATTATAATGAATATCTTCATATAATTCTGAATTAAGTTTTTTGAAAGCGGCAATACCTGCAACTTTTTCTTCTTCTGAAATATCACCTTTCATAGATACAAACTTGCCGCCTACCTTAACAAGAGGTAAACAGAATTCAGAAAGAATTCTCAATTGTGCGACTGCTCTTGCTGTTACAAAGTCAAACTTTTCACGGTATTCAGGATTTTTTCCTGCCTCTTCGGCTCTTGAATGAATAACCTGAGCTTCAAGTCCCAGCTGAGAAAGAAGATATCTGATAAAATCAAGTTTCTTATTTACAGCATCAAACATTGTTACATTAAGTTCATCACCTGCGATAAGTATAGGTACACTCGGAAAACCTGCACCGCAACCTACATCGGCAACAGATTCACCTTTTTTAATTCCGGAATATTTGAAAAATGCAAGGCTGTCTGCAAAATGTTTTATAACAATATCATCAGGCTGAGTTATTGCAGTAAGGTTTACTTTCTCATTATAAGCCACAAGCTCACGAGCATATATATCAAATTTATCTGCAATTTCGTCTGTTATATCAACACCGAATTGAGCAGCAGAAACTTTAAGAAGTTCTTTTGAAATAAACATAATCAATCAAAACCTTTCTATATAAATTTTAATCAATTTAAGTTCTTTGTCAATAGAGATTTTGCATTTATATAATGAAAATAAAATAAATAACAAAAGATATATAAATTTGCTTGATTTAATTTGAATATCGTGATATAATAACTTAGAATCGTATAATAGCGCGTATAAGGTACATAAAATCAATTTTTACTATTTTACATATAAAACCATTACTCAGAAAAATCCCAATTACAGACCGCACAGAGAGGAAAATAAAAAATGGACACATTAAAAGAAGTATGGGATCAAGTGCTTGAATTTTGCAAAGAAAATATGTCCGAAACACTTTACAAATTATGGATCAAAGATCTTGAGACTCCTGAATTCATAAATGATCAGATAGTAATTTCTGCAGCAAACGATTTTAAGAGAAGTGTTATAAGCACAAGATTCGACCCTATTTTCAAAGAAGCATTTATGGCAACACTCGGCCTTGAATTCGATATCGTATACAAGGTTTCAGATAAAAATAACACTTTACTTGAAGAAACACAGGAAAGTGAAGAAACAAACACAAACAAAAACGGTAAGAATTACGACTTCGACAGTTTCATTGTCGGTTCATCAAATAAACTTGCTCATGCTGCTGCATGGAGAGTTGCTACAAGTGAACAGGGTATTGTTTACAACCCTCTTTTCATTTATGGTAACTCAGGTCTCGGCAAAACACATCTTATGATGGCTATTCAGAATGAGCTGAGAAAAAAAGATAAAGATATAAACATTGTTTATGTAACAAGTGAAAATTTCATTAATGACTATATCACTTGTGTTAAAAACAAAGACAACAGACCTTTCAGAGAAAAATACAGAAAAGCTGATGCTCTTTTTATTGACGATATTCAGTTTATCAAAAATAAAGAGTCAACACAAGAAGAATTTTTCCATACTTTCAATGAACTTATTGAATACGGCAAACAGATTGTAATTACATCTGACCGTCCTCCCAAAGAAATTGAAGGACTTGATGAACGTATCAAATCAAGATTTGAAAGCGGTCTCATTGCAGATATCAAACCCCCTGAAATAGAGATAAGAACTGCAATCATTGAAAAGAAAGCTGAAGAATACGACCTTAAGCTTTCACCCTCTATTGTAAATTACATTGCAGAAAAAATCAAAAATAACATCAGACAGCTTGAAGGTGCTGTGAATAAAATTGCAGCAATGAAATCTCTTCACGGCACAGAACCTACAATGGGTAATATCCAGCAGATTATTCAGGATATTTCGACAGACAATAAGCCTGTTTCAACAACCATTGATGAAATCATTGAAAGCGTTGCAGACCTTTTTGATGTTTCAGAAGAAGATATCAAATCAGAAAAAAGAAATGCTGATATTATTGTTGCAAGAAACGTCTCAATGTACATAGTAAGAGAAATCACAGGTCTTTCTCTTGAAGCTATAGGAAACAGTTTCGGCGGTAAAAAGCATTCAACAGTAAAATACTCTGTTGATAACGTTGCAAGCAGAATTAAAACTGACGTAAAATTCAAAAACAGCGTCTATAATATTATCAAGCATTTCAAAGATGTCTGATTTTATAAACATTTTTCAGACGTTCATAATGTTCAAAAGAATAACATAGTTTTGAACAAGTTTTTACTTATAAACATTCACTTTTGAACATCATGAACAATTAAGTTATAATTCTTTTTAAGAATTATTTTATTAACATTTTTTAACACTGTTTTTAACACCGTAAAAACAGCAAAAAATCTTTATATATCAACACTTATTCAGTTTTTGAACAGTTTGAACGGCAACTAATAATAATACTATATATATAAGTAAAGTATAGTTATGTAAAGCAACCGTGAAAACGAAAAAGTATTCAGAAGGGAGAAATGCGGTACACATAAGTGTAGAAAACCCGCATTGCAATCAAAATGAAAATTATATGCAATACTTCCATTCTTGCAGAAGCAGCTATGAATGTACAGAAAGCTGTTATGACAAAAACAACAATGCCTATTCTTGAAGGTATTCTGTTTTCTACAACCGAAAACGGAGTAAAGCTTACAGGCTATGACCTTGAAATAGGTATTGAAACAACGATTGCTGCAGATGTTATCGAAGAAGGCTCCATTATTATCAATGCAAAGACTTTCTGTGACATCATAAGACATATCCCATATGATAAAATAATATTTGAAACAGATGAAAAACTTCAGTGTAAAATATACTGCGGTGATATTGAATATTATATGACAGGTATCAATCCCAAAGATTATCCTGACCTTCCCGTTATTATAAATGGTAAAAATCTTGATGTATCATATAAAATTCTCAAAGATATGATAAAGAAGACAATTTTCTCTGTTTCTGTAAAAGACGTAAGAGTTATTCATAACGGTATCAAATTTGAAATCAAACCCGGTGAACTCAGACTTGTTGCAATCGATTCACACCGAATTGCAATTAGAAAAGAATTCACACAGTATAATGACGAAGAAATTTCATTCGTTGTTCCATCAAAGACAATGGGCGAAATAATGAAACTTATTCCCGAAGGAGAAGGTTTTGTTAAAATCGGCCTTGGCAGACGTCATATTCTCTTTGAAATTGAGGGATATACAATCATCTCAAGACTTCTTGAAGGCGAATTTATGAAGTATGAGACAATTCTCAGCAGCACAATCAATACAGCAGTAAGAGTCAAGACAAAAGATATCATCAGTTGTGTTGAACGAGTATCACTTATCACAAGTGACAGATTCAAGGCTCCTCTTAAACTTGAATTCAAGGATGATGAACTCAGAATCTCAGCTGCAACAGCTCTCGGTACTGCTAACGATAAAATGGATGTTTCAATAAACGGTAATGATATTGAAATCGGTTTTGCTTCAAGATACCTTCTTGATGCTCTCAGAGCAAGTGAAGAAGAGGAAGTACTTATTCAGATGACAAATTCACTCAAACCCGTTTATATTGTTCCTACATCAGGGGAATCTTTCCTTTATGTAATTCTTCCCGTAAGACTTGCAGAATAAATATAAAGAAGAGATATTATGAAAAAAGTTATAAAAGTCAAAGTAATTAAAAAAGAAGAGAAAACAGTCAGAATTGATCCTCCTTTTATAAAACTTGACGCACTTCTCAAGTTGTGTGATATTGCACAGACAGGCGGCCACGCAAAGATTCTTATTCAGGACGGACTTGTTGAAGTAAACGGTGAAGTCTGTGATCAGCGAGGCAGAAAGATAAAAGCCGGTGATAAAGTGCGTTTTGAAAACACAGTTTATTCGGTAGAAGAAAAATGAACGTAAAAAAGCTTAATATTAACAATTTCAGAAATATTGAGCATATGGAAATTGAACCGAGTGAAGGTATAAATATTATTTTCGGTGAAAATGCTCAGGGTAAAACAAATCTTGTTGAAAACATCTGGCTTTTCAGCGGTTTCAGATCATTCAGAGGTTCAAAAGATAATGATCTTATAAGATTCGGTGAAGATTTTTTAAGAACTGAGATGGATTTTTACGGCGCGGGCCGTGATCAGAACGCAAAACTTATTATTTCCCGTCAGCAGAAAAAAATTCTTCTCAATTCAGTTCCTCTTACTGCTGCTTCAAAGCTTATAGGTAATTTCAATTGCGTTGTTTTTGCGCCGTCATATCTTTCACTTGTAAAAGGAAACCCTTCAGAGAGAAGAAAGTTTCTTGATTCAGCTCTGTGTCAGTTCAGACCGTTTTATGCAAAACTTCTTACTGATTACAATAAAATTCTAATTCAGAGAAATTCTTTACTCAAAGAATTGAAACATAACAGAAGAAATTATGAATTTCTTGAAATATGGAATGAGAATATGGCTGTAAAAGCTGCTCAGATAATAGGTGAAAGAGTAAAATATCTTAAAATGCTCACAGAAACTTCATCCGGGATTTATTCGGGGCTTTCAAGAAACAAAGAAAACCTCACTCTTGAATATATGCTCAAGGTTTCTGCAAACAGATATGAAAAAGTTACTGATGAAATCGACCCCGACAGAATCAGAGATCTTATAAAATCAAGCGAAAACAGCGATATACTCTACGGAACAACAAATGTAGGTTCTCACAGAGATGAAGTAAATATAAAAATAGATGGTATTTCGGCAAAAAATTTCGGTTCTCAGGGTCAGCAGAGGTCTGCAGCTCTTGCACTTAAACTCGGTGAGGCTGAAATACTCAAAGAAATAACAGGAGAGAGACCTGTTGCACTTCTTGATGATGTTATGAGTGAGCTTGATGTTCACCGTCAGGACTATATACTCAATCATATAAGAGACTGGCAGGTGTTCATAACCTGCTGCGAACCGTCAACTGTTTTAAGACTTTATGACGGTAAAACATTTGAAATAAGAAACGGAAGAATAATCTGATGTATCTTCATTTAGGTCACTCAACTGTAATCACAACAGATGATCTTATCGGCATTTTTGATATGGATGTTACAACCGTTATGAAATCCTCAAGGGATTATCTCAGCAGGGCTGAAAAAAACGGTGAAGTTGTAAACGTTTCATACGAACTTCCTAAATCATTTGTAGTGTGTTCAGACGGTAATAATTCAAAAAAAGTATATATAACACAGATTGCTCCTTCAACTCTGTTGAAACGAGCTAAATCCAGACAGTTTGAATAACTGTAACAGAAAGGATGTTTATTCTTGGACGAAGAAAAAAAAGAATTCAATGCTGCAGATTTTGAAAAGATTGACAGCAGCATCAAAAATGAAGAAAATACAGAACTTGAAACAATGGATACCGTTGTAACAGACGAATACGGTGCCGGTCAGATTCAGGTTCTTGAAGGTCTTGAAGCAGTCCGTAAGCGTCCCGGTATGTATATCGGTTCAACAGGTATCAGAGGTCTTCATCACCTTGTTTATGAAATCGTTGATAACTCTATCGACGAAGCACTCGCAGGTTACTGCACAAATATTGACGTTGCAATTCTCCCCGGAAATGTTATTGAAGTAAGAGATAACGGTCGAGGCATTCCTGTTGATATCAATGAGCAGCAGGGACTTCCCGCTGTTACTGTTGTTCTTACAGTGCTTCATGCCGGCGGTAAATTCGGCGGCAGCGGTTATAAGGTATCAGGCGGTCTTCACGGTGTTGGTTCATCAGTTGTTAACGCTCTTTCAGAATGGCTTGAAGTTGAAGTTTCAAGAAACGGCAATATTTATAAGCAGAGATTTGAAAGAGGTAATATTGTATCAGACCTTGAAATTATAGGTAAGAGTGAAACAACAGGTACACTTGTACGTTTCAAGGCAGACCCCGAAATTTTCACAGATACAACTGTTTATGAGTTTTCAACACTCCAGACAAGACTCCGTGAAAGTGCATTCCTTAATGCAGGTCTTGCTATCACACTTTCAGACTATCGTGATGATGAAAATCCTCTTACTGAAGAATATTGCTATCACGGCGGTCTTTCAAGTTTTGTAACTTTTGAAACAGAATCAAGAGCACTTACCGCAATTCACGAAAAGCCCATGCATTTCTCAACTGTTGTGGGTGACAAGTATGCAGAAGTTGCAATGCTTTATAATGACGGTTACAACGAAACAATACTTTCATTCGCAAATAACGTAAGAACAATTGACGGTGGTACTCACGAAGAAGGTTTCAAGAGAGCACTTACAAGAGTATTCAACGATTACGGCAGAAAATACGGTCTTCTCAAAGAGGCAGACAAGAATCTCTCAGGTGACGATGTCCGTGAAGGTCTTTGCTGTGTAATCAGCGTCAAACTTACAGAGGCTCAGTTTGAAGGTCAGACAAAGGGTAAACTCGGTAATACAGAAATGACTCAGATTGTTTCACAGCTTATTACTGATAAAGTTACCACTTATTTTGAAGAGAACCCCTCTGTTGCAAAAACAATTTTCAATAAATCACTTGATGCTTCAAGAGCAAGAGAAGCTGCAAGAAAAGCAAGAGAAAACGCAAGAAGAAAAACTGCTCTCGGCGGTAATTCACTTCCCGGTAAACTTGCAGACTGTATTGATAAAAATCCCGAAAACACAGAACTTTACATCGTAGAGGGTGACTCTGCGGGTGGTTCAGCAAAGGGCGGAAGAGACAGAAATATTCAGGCTATTCTTCCTCTCTGGGGTAAAATGCTTAACGTTGAGAAGGCAAGACTCGACAAAGTTATCGGCAACGATAAGCTTTCTCCCGTTGTTACTGCTCTTGGTGCAGGTATTGATGAAGATTTTGATATAAGCAAACTCCGTTATCATAAAATCGTTATTATGGCCGATGCCGACGTTGACGGTGCGCATATCAGAACACTTCTTCTCACATTCTTCTTCAGATATATGAGACCTCTTATTGAGCACGGCTATGTTTACATTGCACAGCCCCCTCTTTACAGACTCACAAAGAATAAGAAGCATTTCTATGCATATTCAGACGAAGAAAGAGATGCATATATGACTCAGCTCGGTCAGTGCGACATTCAGCGTTACAAGGGTCTTGGTGAAATGGACTCAGAACAGCTTTGGGAAACAACAATGAATCCCGAAACAAGAATTATGCTCCGTGTCACACTTGATGATGCAATAGAAGCAGATAAGACATTCTCAGTTCTTATGGGTGATAAGGTTGAACCCAGAAGAGAGTTTATTGAACAGAATGCTAAGTACGTTCAGAATCTTGATATTTAATTCTGACCGTAAAGGAGAAAACAAAAAATGGACGAAAACAACATTAATATAAATGAAGAATCTGCGGCTGAAGTAGTTCAGACTACTCCTGCAGGCGGAAAACTGATAGATGTTGACCTTAACAAGGAAATGAGAAAGTCTTTCCTTGACTATTCAATGTCTGTTATCACTTCCCGTGCTCTTCCTGATGTAAGAGACGGTCTTAAGCCTGTTCACAGAAGAATTCTTTACACAATGTTCGAAAACAGACTTATGCCTAATACAGCTTACCGTAAATGTGCCGATACAGTCGGTGCAGTTCTTGGTCGTTACCATCCTCACGGTGACGCATCTGTTTATGATGCAATGGTACGTCTTGCTCAGGATTTTTCAATGAGATATATGCTCGTTGACGGTCACGGTAACTTCGGTTCAGTTGACGGTGACCCCCCGGCTGCTTACCGATACACAGAATCAAGAATGAGCAAACTCTCACTTGAAATGCTTACAAATATCGACGAAGAAACAGTCGATTTTATGCCCAACTACGATGACCGTTTGAAGGAACCCACAGTTCTTCCTTCAAAGTTCCCGAACCTTCTTGTTAACGGTTCAACAGGTATCGCTGTTGGTATGGCAACAAACATTCCCCGTCATAACCGCAGAGAAACAGTTGACGCACTTTTCTGTCTTATGGATAATCCCGACGCAACTGTTGCAGAGCTTATGGAGCATATCAAAGGTCCTGATTACCCCACAGCAGGTACAATTATGGGTAAAGCAGGTATCAGAGCTGCTTATGCTACAGGCAGAGGTAAAATTCAGCTCAGAGCAAGAGCAGAAATCGTTGAAGGCAAGAACGACAGATATAAAATAGTCGTTACAGAGCTTCCTTATCAGGTTAACAAGGCAAGACTTATCGAGTCTATCGCTGACCTTGTAAAAGATAAGAAAATCGAAGGTATTGCGGATATCAATGACTATTCAAACCGTAACGGTATGAATATGGTTATCGACCTCAAGCGTGATGCAAATCCTCAGGTTATTCTCAATCAGCTCTATTCATTCACACAGATGCAGATAAGCTACGGTGTTATTCTTCTTGCACTTGTAAACGGTGAACCTAAAATCCTCACTCTCAGAGAAATTCTTCAGCATTACATTGACCATCAGTGCGATGTTATCACAAGAAGAACAAGATTCAGACTCCGTAAGGCTGAAGAAAGAGCTCATATTGTTGAAGCTCTTATCAAAGCGCTTGATATTATCGACGAAGTTATCGCTCTTTTGAAAAAATCAAAGAGTGTTCAGGAAGGTAAGCAGGCTTTGATGGACAATTTCGGCTTTGATGAAATTCAGGCTACACATATTGTCCAGATGCGTCTCGGTCAGCTTACAGGTCTTGAAAGACAGAAGCTTGAAGATGAAATGGCAGACCTCAAGGCAAGAATTGCCGAATATAACGAGATTCTTTCAAATCATTCAAAGGTTCTTGAAATTATCAAGGCTGAACTTACAGAAATAAAAGAAAAATACGGCGACGAAAGAAGAACAGACATTCAGAATGTCAGCGGAGAGGTTGATATTGAAGATCTTATTCCTGAAGAAAACTGTATTTTCACTCTTACAACTATGGGTTACATCAAGCGTCAGCCCGTTGACACTTATAAGCTTCAGAGAAGAGGCGGTAAAGGTGTTATCGGTATGACAAGAAGAGAAGAGGACTTTGCAGAAACAATGTTCTCATGTTCAACTCATGATTATATTATGTTCTACACCACAATGGGTAAAGCATATAGACTTAAAGGATACGAAATTCCTGAAGGAAGCCGTACAAGTAAGGGTATGAACATTGTAAATCTTCTTCCTCTTGAACCCGATGAAAAGGTTTCTGCAATGATCAGAGTACCGAAAGAAGAAACAGAAGATATGTACCTTTGTATGTTTACAAGAAAGGGTATTATCAAGCGTTCAGCTCTTTCAGAGTATAAGACAATAAGAAAAACAGGTATCATTGCAATCAATCTTGATGAAGATGATGAACTTGCATGGGTTAAGCTCACAGGCGGTAATGACGATATTCTTGTTGCTACAAAGAAAGGTATGTGTATACGTTTCAATGAAAACGATGCAAGAGCAATCGGCAGAACTGCAAGAGGTGTAAGAGCTATCAGCCTTAAAGAAGATGACGAAGTCATCGGAATGGATATTATCAACGACGAAAGTTGTATTCTTACCGTAAGTGAAACAGGTTACGGCAGACGCAGTCTCGGTGCTGATTACAGAGTTCAGTCAAGAGGCGGTATGGGTCTTATCAACTACCGTACTTCAAACTTCGGCGAAGTTGCA
>JAZTWP010000049.1:0-5598 GCA_045636025.1 Acutalibacteraceae bacterium
CGGCAAGTCCTGTTGCAACAGTTTTTCCGACAGCAACAGCACCCTTTCCAACTGCGGAAAATGCCTTTGACAGTTTGCCTTCCGTTTCTTCACCCTTTTTGCTTGTATCATCAAGAGCTTTTTTTGCATCTTTATCATCAATGGCAATTGTGCCTACAAGTTTGAATAAATCCATTATTCATTATCACCCCTTTTCAGGGTTAAAATTATTAAGTATGTTCATAGAATGATTTATGGTTGTTTCAATGTCTTTTGCCGTCATATTTGCGTTTTCTCTGTTGTTCTTCAGCATTTCCTTGAAGTCCTCAAAAGAGCCTTCATAAAACTGCATCCGAGCAGAAAGATAATATTCCCAAAGGGTTTTATCTTCCTTTTCCTTGTTTTCTGTACGGATAAGATTTTCAACAAATTCCGCAAATCTGCCGACATTCAAGAATTGATTTATAATAGAAAATGGACTTGCGTATCTTTTGAAACACAAGTCCATAAATTGAAAGTCATTTACTTGATAAACGTTGAAACAACCTTGTAAAAATCCTTGAATTCTTCCTTTTTAATCACATCAATTATCATTTCTGCGATGTCGGGAAGTGAAAGATGCTTGACTTCATCAATTGAAAGATTTGAAACACTTTCAAGGAATTTGAAAATATCTGTTTCAGCCTTTTCAAAGTTTGCAAGAAGCATTTCTGCAACATCAAGGGCAGTAGGAAGAATGCTGATGCCGATTGCAGCAAGTGTTGATTCGTTGCTTGTTTCAGTTTCTTCGTTGCTTGCGGTTTTTGCATCACTCATAAACATAGAAATGATGTCTTTGAGTGTTTCTTCAGATATGATATTTTTGATTTCTTTCAGACCGATCTTGCGGATGATTGACACCATAGGCATAATGTGAACTGCTTCAAGTGTTTTCAGCTCATAAGGCTTTTTTGTTTCGGTCATTTCTACAAGGTTATTATTTTCCATTGTTCATTTGTCCTTTCGTTTTTTATTTTTCCGTTTTCTTTGAAGCCGTTGCAGGGGCTTCATCCTCAACAACTTCAATATATCTTCCTTTACAGCAAATCTCATTGAATCGCTTTGCTGTCACATCAAAAACATCGCCATTTTTGCGTTTTGTCTTTGCTTCCTTGTCATAGAAAGGAAGAATTGCCCTGACTTTAATTTTCATAAATCAAACCACCTTTTTATACCATAGGCTCTGAGGGGTAATAAATCTTAACGGGCAGAGTGTCAAGATCGCCCTGATTTTCTGCATATGCATCAAGTACAACCTTAAGACCGCCCTGTGACTTGTTCTTGTTTTCAAGCTCAAAAGCAGATTTGCAAAGTGCAGATTCAAAGATAACGATAATATCCTTCTTGCCGTTTGCGGTCTTACCGACAAAACCGAAGTTTTCAAGATAATCGCCCTCTTCAATGTTGGGCTTGTCAACATACATTGAATAACCCTCTGCATCACTTACACCTTCTTTGAAGTTTGCGGAAAGCTTGATGTTATCGCCTGTAAGCTCAGCAAGGGTGATTTCCATTGATGCTTTGCCGCCTGTCTTGACGGTCTGACCCTTGAAGAGAACAAGTGCGCCGTCAATTTCAAGGTCAACATATTCACCCTCGATTGCAACCTTGCCGCCGCCGTTTGTTGCGCCGATAACTGTACCTTCCCACTTCTTTTCCTGAGTGTTCCATACAAGATTTTTGTGATAAGTACCTGCACCAAAAGGAATATTTTCAGGTGTTGTTGTAGTAACACCGTGCTTGCCCATAATGCTCATATATTTATACAGCTCCTTTCCATTCTTTAATGGATAAATTGATTTGAATTTTTTTCAGGTCTGCTTCACCTGTGGGAATATAAAAAGCACCCTCATAAAAAACGATGATTGCCCCGTCTTCGTCTGAATCTCTCAGACCATATATCGGGTCAAAGTGCTTTTTGATTTTTTCCTTGATTTCTTCAAGGTCAATCAATGCCCCACGGTGAAAACCTGTTAAAAGTAATGTTGATTGTTCAGATCCGTCTTCTGTTGTTGTTGGGTCTTCTGTATATTCCCCTACAAAATACGGATATTGAATTGCTGAATTCCACTGTCCGAACTCATAAGGAACAGACAAGACATTATTCAGTTGTTCATTTATAAAGCTTAATTTGTCCATTATTAAAGTCCTTTCAGTGCGTTTTGTATGCGTTGTATGATTGAATTTTTAAGGCTTGTATATGCGTGCCAAAAGGCTCTTGACGGGGTTTTTCCGTAGGTGTGATGCCATTCGCCTTTTGCATCTTTATAGCTCCAACCGCCTTTTCTGCCGTTACCTTTTAAGGCATATTCGCCCGTTCCGAATTCTTCCCATATTGCGTTTTCATCGGGCGAACCGATATATGCAGTATGTTCAGCATCATCAATATAGTGTTGAAAGCTGTTTTTTGTCTTCCCGGTGCGAATTCTTGAATTGCGTTTCACTTGTGTTTCAAGTTCGCCTGCGCATTCTTCAAGAACAGCATTGATTCTCTCGTCAAGTGCTTCTTTGACTTGTATTGTGAAATCGTGAAATTCAACATCAGCCATTGGCAGCACCTACCCTGCGAAGGTAGATTTCAAGCTGTTCATCCATTTCATCAGGGTTGTCGATAAGCAATACATCATACACCTTGCCTTTGATTATCATTCTTGTGTCTTGTTCAGCAAGTGCATATATGCCTTCGTGATAATCGCAAAGAAAGATGTGTGTTGATTCTTCAAGTTTTGCATTGAATGTGTATTTGCTATCGCCTGATTGCAAGCCGAGCCACCCGACAATATCAAAAGCATCTTGCCATATTGCCACGCTCTCACCAATGCTATTCTTTTCCGTGTGTTTGACCTTAATAATGCCCGTAATATTACCGCCAATGTTTGACATTGTTAAAACCTCGCTTTTTTATAGGCTTTCAGACAACCTAAAAGGCTTACGGGATAACCCATTACTTGATTGTTATTATCAAGGTCAAAATAAGTCACAGAATGCCTTGAAAGAGTTTCAGACTTAACACCGACCTTGCCACGGTTGTTTACTTCCCATTCAAGAAGATTGATTGCACAATCAATAACATCATCAGGATAATGCACCTTTGTAACAAGCACATTTTTTTCATCCTTGATTGATTCTTCAACTGTGAAATAACAATCTTCAGAAGCAGCAACGGTGAAAAGTCCTTTGTTAAACTGTGATTCACTTATCTGAACAGTATCACCCACATCAAACGGTGTCGGGGCTTCAACATACAGAAAACCGCCGACAATATCAGCGGTTATTCTGCAATCTCTGTCCTGAAAGTTGTTTTTTGTGTGTGATCTGATTGTCTGCTCAATGGATTTCAGCTTTCTTTCAAGCTTTTCATCAGTCCAACTGTCTTTAAAATCAACAAGCCTTTTCGCATCATCAACAGAAATAATCATAAGGGAATCCCCCTTTCTTATTCTGCTGCTTTCATTTCTGTAACTGTATAGCCTTCGTGTTCTCTGAACCACTGTGCCATTCTTTCAGAAACATTTTCTGCCTTGCCGTTTGCAAACTGAATGCCGCCTGCACCCTTGCCGCAGAAATTCTCATTATTCTTGACCTTTACAATATATGTCTTTGTTTTTGTTGCCATAATGTTCACCTATCCTTTGTAAATATAAAAGAGATTAAGCAAGCTTGATGTTACGAAGAACACCTGCGTGCTGTGTATTCTTAAGAACAGTTGCAGCAATCATTTCAACTTCTGCCTTCTTCATAACACCGGGGTCATTGAAGTTAGGAATGTACTGATCAATAACTGCTGAACCGTTAAGGCTGATACCGTGGAAACCGTCATTTACATCAAACTTAACAGCATAAATATCTGTAAGACCTGTGACAGCTGAGCCGCCGATTGTTCTTTCAACACCCTTCTTAACAACAGCATTAGGAACAGCAACACCGCCCTGAACTGTGTAATGATTTTTCATATCCATAAATCTTACACCGTCCATTGTTGTTACCTTCTTGCCGAATGCTTCTTCTGTTTCGGTCTTGTAACCGAGAACACGGGCAACAGTCTGAATCTTTGCAATCATATCTGTGTTCATAAGAAGTGCATCTGCATTTGTTGACTTGATAAGAAGCTGAAGTGCTTCATATACTTCATCAGCATTTTCCTTTACCTTTGCAATGTTTGAAAGGTCAATGCTCTTGTTTGCGTTGAATTCTGTTGATGTGCCTGCAAGCATTGAATCAAGACCCTCAAATTCGGGGGCATCAGTTGCGGCTGTTGTTACTGCATCACCGTTGATAAGTGTGTAATGGAAAAGAGAAATAACAGCCTTGATATGTTCTTCAATCTGATATGCGAGATTATCCCACTTGCCCGCAACCTTGTTGAGAACTCTGTCAAGCTGAACTTCACCGCCGAGAATAGCAAGTGCTGCTTCAAATTCCTGTTTTGTTGCGGCTGATGCAGTGTATTCACCGCCGAGCTTTCTGAACTGAGCTGTTGCAGGAAGTACCTTTCTGAGATACTTATATTTCATTGTTGAGCCGCCGCCGACTGCTGCAACGCAATCATCAAAAGGCAGAAGCTGAAGAATTTCTGAATTTCTGAGGAAAATGTCTACAATCTGTCCGAATACCTTATCGGACATACCCTTTTTAAGTTCTTCAAGTGTCATAGCTGACATAAAAAATCACCTTGTCTTTCTTTTTTTATTTTTTTGTTATTCGTTGTTGCTCTCATACTGAGCTTTTAAGGCTTCAGCAAGTGACTGAGGCTCTGTGTCCTGATTGTTGTTATTGTTATTAAGCTTCAGGGGATCAACCCTTCTGCCGTTGCCGTTGCCTGTTTCAAACTGTGTCGGGAATTTGGTTTTTAAATCTGTAATCTTATCGGCAATGCCTTTGATATTTCCGTTTTCATCAAGTTCAAGCTTTGTTCCGTCTGCTGTGAGCTTGAATGTCAGATAATCAATATCAGTTGCCTTTGCTTCAAGAAGTGCAACCTTTATTGCCGCATCAAGTCTGATTTTCTCGTTTTCTGCTGTGAGCTGTGCAACCTGTGTTTCATAAGCTGTGACTTTGCCCTGAAGTTCTTCATTGCCTTTTGTGCCGTTTTTCAGCTCTTCAATCAGATTGTTTGCAGTTTCAAGCTCAGTCTTTTTACCGTTCAGCAATGCTTCAAGTGCATCATACTTTGCTTTACCGACATACTCACCGCTGCCGAGATTGCCGATCTTGATTTGATTTTCCTTGTTTGCTTCGTTGCCGTTGTGTGCATTGATAGCTGTTGCAAGTTCATCAAATGAAAGTGCCTTGTCGCCGAAAAGTGCTTTTAAAAAGTCCATAATTTTTCCCTTTCTTTATCGCTGTTTTTATATGCGGTGTCACCGCTGATAAGATGCTTTTTGTATATGCCCTGCATCAAGGGCAATTTTTATCCCGTGCGCTTTTAAATGTCTTCAACGGTATATAGGACAATAAAAAAAGCACCTTTATAAAAAGATGCTTTTAATGGCAGGGGTAGAGAGATTTGAACTCCCGAAATCGTACAGTCAAAGTGTACTGTCTTACCGCTTGACGATACCCCTATATAAAAAGCACCAC
>JAZTWP010000050.1:0-13966 GCA_045636025.1 Acutalibacteraceae bacterium
GCCGCCGCCGATGCCCGCTCCATAATTACCGCCTGTGGCTGTCACGGTGCCATTTTCAATGGTGATTACTCCTCCAGAGCCGTCACGCACTCCGCCTATGCCGGCGCAACGAAATCCGCCTTTGGCCGTCAATGAACCAGTTCCTCGAACAGTGAGCTCTGCCCCACTGGGTACATTAACACCAGCATGCTTATCTGGCGCTATCATTATATTTTCGCCCAACAAGGTCAATGCAAGAGATGCTCCATCTGCCACAGAAATGGGTGACGCAGCGTCTGGGGCAACATTCAAATCTGAAATGGTAAGCGCAACCGTTCCGCTTAGCACACTAATAGTGTTTTCCGTTGCTGTAGTGCTGTCTGTCTGGCGAATGATGCCCGCATTTGCTGTGGTACAAATTATGGTTTTACCTTGTACGAAAACGATCACGCCTTTAACATTCTCACTAACGGAAATAGAACCGTTTGCTAAATCAAGATTAGCTGCAGAAGTAGTTGGAGGCGCATAAAACAAATTAAGAACAGAAAAGTTTATATCTGAGGCATAAGCTAAACCGGATTTATCAAACTCTCCGTTTTCCTTAACGTCCATTATTCCAAGCGCAAGGACAGCTTTTATGGCATAGTCTGATGAATACACATCAGAAGGAATAGTATCCGGATAAACCTCGGGCAAGCCTGTTCCGTAAAGGTATTCTGCAAGTGCGTAGCGACTAATAATTAAATTGGGAGTAAAGTATGTTGTGTTTTCTGCCATAATCCCCATATTATGACATACACAAACAGCTTCATAATAAGGAGAGCTTTCAGGCACATCCGTATACGGTATGGTCATGTTACTGTCGTATTCCAAATCAAGGTTTTCCATAAGAAGAAGAGCAAGTTCTCCTCTGGTTAATATGGGTTCAGCAGCATACGAAACAGGTGCTGCGTCAACAAAGGACACACACAGCAGCAAGCTAAAAGCCGTAATCCACGCTAAAAACTTCTTCATATTACAAATTCCTTTCTGATAAGTATATCCCCGAGTGAGATTGCCGAGAACAGTGCTCAGCACATACTTAGAATATTTGCCAATATTTTATTCTCTAAATTTTGCAAATACAATATGCTCACAGCATAGTTTTTATTGTTTTTTGATTTAACTGTTGGATTTAACTAATAAACGTTTGATTTGTTACAGTCCATACCGCTGGCAAACAGCACTGAGATATAATAAACAAAAAAAGAGGCCGGGGATTATTCCCCGGCCTTTGTCATGTGTTCCAAGTCTTTTATTCTGTGGTTTGCAACGCTTATTTTCTCTGCATGTAGTTCAAGCTCTTTTTCAGCGAAAAACAGCCTTTCAACTGCATTGTTATGCAAATCCACTTTACGTGCAAGCTGATCAAGCTTGTATTCAATCAGCTCAATGGTTGTGTTGTGCTGCCGTTCTGTTGCTTTTCTCTGTGTTGCGTTATTTATCATGCACACTAAGATTGCGACAGCGCCGGTTATTACTGCTTCAATCATCTCTCTTTCCCCCTGACATTTTAAGCTTTATATCCGATTGCCACCCAACCAACAGATGTGTTGGTAGTGCCGTTTCGTGTTACATAGGCATCAAATCCAGAGACTGTAATGTTTGCTGATGCGTTGCCGGAAACAGACGTGCCCGGCACTGTGGTAATTGCAGTTGTAAGCACCATTGGGACAGATGTGTAAGCAACAGGAAAGGTCACGGCTTTGGCTGTGGGCGTGTCCTTTACAGGTGTGATATTTTCAACACCCCACTGTATCAAAAGACCGTTTGAAAACTGGGCTCTGCCTGATCTGTTGCCATGCACAACAGGTTTAGTGGTGATAAATTCATCACCGCCGTTTGCTCTTGTGACCTTGACATTGGCATCAAAGACAAGGTTCTGTGTGCTTGTCAGATAGCGCCAGATGCCGTGTGATCTTGCTGTGTCCCAACAGCCAATTGATGTTACGCTGTCGCCACTTGCGCCATACAGCTTGCAGTTATGTACATTTGTGGCATCATCGGATGTTTGAAAATAGATGTCCTTTTCCTCATTAGACTTTTTGATTCCGCCCATGTAGATGTACTGATTTATGCTCATGGGCATGTCTATCTCCATGCCGTCAGCAATTTCAGACACTTTGCCAAAAGCAATGCCTTTGCCGCTTGCATTGAAGTCAAGCAAGGTGAATGCTGTTGCCACTTCTGATGTTGCTGTGACTGTGCCGAAGAAATCACTCACGGACAGACGCAAATCATATGATTTATCTGGGCTGAGATTTACATTCAAAAGCATGTTGCTGTCATAGGAATACACACTGCCGGATGCGGCCTCTGACCATGTGTCAGCAGATTTTTGCCTGTACTCAACAACATAGCTTTTGGCGTTCTTATTGTTCACAGCAGCCACGCTGAACTTAATTCTTGCAAGCGCCATTGTTCCGTTGTCATCAGCAGAACCCGAGTCATTTGCTCTGATGGCTGTGAATGTGTTTATTTTAGGCGCTGCATATGCAATCACTGTGATGCTCTTGGTTGTGCTTGCTGTGCGGCCTCGGCTGTCTGTGACTGTGACAGAGACATTTGATGTGCCGCTGTTTTTCAGAACACCTGAGGTGAATGATGCTTTGGTGTACGATGTGCCCTGAACAGTCACAGAGTATGACTTTATGGTGGATGAGTAAGAGCCTGCAGCAGTGATGCTCACGGCAAGTTTTGACTTGTTCTGTACATAGCCGCCAAACTGCGCAGCTATGCCAGAAACAGCCTCAGAAAGATTTACAGCGCTTATTGTGGGCACAACAGTTGACGGCACAGTGATGGTGAAATTCTTTGAAACGGCTGAGCCTATTTTGGTGCTGCCTGAATAGGTTGTGACTGTTACTTTTGCTGTGCCGCTTGTGGCGTTTGGTATGGCATTGAGCCAGCTTTGCGGAATGGCATAGCTTGTTGATGTGCCTACGTCCTGTGTCGTTTTTGAATAGCTGCCGAAAGAGAAAACCACAGTATGAGTAAAGCTGCTTGCCGCTCTTGTGATGTTTACAGTTACACTGTTTGTGCCGTTGACACTCACAGAGCTTGTTACGCTGCTAATCGTTGATGCTCTTGCAATGGTGTTAAATGCGCCAGAGCCTGATGCTGTTACGTTGCCATAGTAAGTGCCGGACAGCGTTACATTGATGCCGCAAGTGGCAGAGAATGAGCAAGTTTTTGTGCCATCGGCGCTGTGAGAAACAGTGACCGTTTTTGTGTACAGCGTTTTAGTCTGATTGCCAGACAATGATGCTGTGAAGCTGAATGTGTATTTTGTGCCGTTAATGGTCAGGCTGCCGGATTTTGATGCTGTTGAGTTTATGGTGTAGCTGCTGCCGGTTGAAACAAGCTGCACTTTGGCTGTGACTGTTGATGTGTTGTTTGCGACAGACTGAGAATCAACTGTCCATGCAATTTGCAGTCTATAGCCTGTGCGTATGGCTTCCTGTATGGTGCCCGAAGTTGCCATAGTATTGCCTCCTATAAAAAATGGAGATCAGAAAACGGCCTATCATTCCTTGCTATGTAGTTTTCTTGAAAGACAAATTCCCGTTTGTTCTTGGCATAAAGGCAAAGTTGCCGAGCTGCAGGCTGTGCATAATTTCTGCGTCTGTGACATAGAGTTTTCTATTTGAGAAGTATGCCACCTCAGAGCCGTCTTGCAAAAAGCTTATTCTGTCATTGGATATTTCAAGCTCAAGCTCATTGCCAATCTCACCGAGCAAAATATGACCGTCAACAAAACGGATATACTTTTTTATTTCCTCAAACTCCGCATCTGTTCCCGCTGCAACAGCTTCAATGTCTGCGCTGAATTGAGTAAACTGGATTTCAACGCTGTTTTTGGTTTGCTCAATCGCTGTGCTGACCTCTGAAACAAGGGCTTCTGTGTCCTCTTTGAGATAATACTTTTCGGCAACAACAGACTGTATGCTTTCGGCTGATGCCTGTATGGATGCCGTAAGATTTTGCTCAATATTTCTGATGGCCTCAGCCGCAGCTTGAGACGTTTTTTCCACAGACTGAACAATCACGTTCTGATTGCTTGAAACGCCTTTGACAGCCTCGCTGAATGTCGGCACAGTCTTGCCGAGCGTAAGCTTGTTTGCTGCCGGGTCAAGCAGATTGATTGACAGTTTGCTCACCTCAAACAGGCTGTTTATGCCATGCGGCTCAGACGTAACACGCACTTTTGTTCCAAGGTGAAAAGATGTTATATCCTTGTCCACTGTTGCCAGATCAGCAGCCGTCAGCTCAATGGTTTCCCACAGGTTGACAGCATCGGCAATGTATGCTTCACCTTTTTGTTTAAGCTCCAACGCGTCTGTGACATCCTCAAAAATGACCGATTTGACAATGATGCCAAACTGTGCTATTGCCGCCTCATCCTGGATAAAATCAGCGCCGCCGTTTACGCTTGCAATCGTCAAGCGCTGGCCTGTGTCATTGCCCTCCTCATCCGTTGTCTTTGCGCCCAGAGGGATGACAACAGTTGCTATGTCTGCGCCTTTGCGAATGCGCTTTAGATCAAGCAGATTCTTGCCGAATTTGATTGTCTGCGGCGAAAGCAAGTTGATCTCCTTGAGGTAATCCACATATGCAACGCCGTTCTCATAGCGTGTTTGCAGATAACCTCCAAAGGGCTCAAGCAGCGTATTGTCAAGCGTATCTTTTGTTGTGATGTATTCGGCGGTGTCATAGTTTACAGCGCCCTCAACAGTCACAGTGCCAATTTGAAACTGTTTGCTTGCATCCACTTGGGCATTGTGGAGCGTGATGATGTATGCAAAGAACTCAGCAACAGTGCCTGCGAAAGAAAAGGGTCTCAAGACACTGTCGATAAAAAAAGCAAGCTCACCCTCGCAAACAACAGATTTTTCGTTATACCACCCGATTTCATCATCAAGCACACGGCCTCTGAAAAGCATGTGATCATCCTGATACACAGTGATGATTGATTTCAGCTTTTGCACCATCGAGAAATACGGGTGAGTGGGATAGATGACAAACTCAAAGCTGCCTGTCTTGTTTGCTTCAAGCTCAATTGATGGGTTAAAAATATTCAGGCTTTCAAGCTTGCTATGATAAAGCACAAAGCCGTCACAATAGACCCTATACATTTACAAGCTCCCCTCTTGCCAAGTGAAGGTGATTGTTCCCGTTCCGGTAACTGTTACGCTGTTTTCGCCATGAACAAGCTCAAGCTCTGGCAGTGTATAAGAGCCGCTGCCCAAATCCCATATGTTTGACTGCTGATAAACAATGTTCAAGCTGCCTGCTGTTTCAATGCTGATTTCAGGCACAGCACGTTTTCTGCTGTTTGTCAAAGTTATTGTTTGTGTGCCGCTCACAGCCTTGCTGACCACGGTTTTTGCAAGCTTGTATTTGTATGGCTCACAGTCAGCCTCAATGTTCACTGTTCCAATGCCTTTTTCGTATGTAAAGCTTGAAACGTGCAAACGCCCCACATAGAAGAAAGATGGGTCATCATCAAGGATGATTCGCATTTTCTTGCCGTGTAGGGCGTTCTTTATTATTGAAAACTGATTAAGGAATTGCATTAGCTGCTCCATTGTGGAAAACGTGAATTTGTGTGTGACGTTTTCATATTTCGGCTCACCGAAAAAGTCTGTGAGATCAAGGTCACCGTCAGCGCCCTCAATCTCTATTTTGCGTGTTTTCACGCTCGGCGCTCCAATTTCTTTGGATGCCAGAATAAGGTGAAAATCATCATAAGAGTGATAATCACCGAATTTAATGCCTTTCAAATGTTGCCTCCTATTCTTCACAAATCCAAGTGGCTCTGTATTTCTGGGTAGGGACAAATGCAACGCCGGAAACAAACGAAACAGTAAAGCTTGCGCTGTTGCCTGAAATCTCAAAACCACCATCCCAGAGCATTGCAGAGCCATCGCCATCAATAAAATTCATGTTGCGTATGGCAAGCATTCTCTGAGCCTCTACGCCATTGATCACACCTTTGCTGACATGGTAAACAGCATGAACATCGGGGTTAGGTGCTATCAAATAAGTACCCTCAAAAAACAAGTCAAAATGCTTTGTTGTTTTCGCTTCATTGAAACGTCGGGCAAAGTCCACGTCATCAATTGTGATAGTGTAGCGGTATATATCATCTTGAGGCGTGAAATACACAGTCAGCGCATTTTTACCACCGCCACCGCCGCCTGTGCCAAAGATATGAACCGGCATCACACATCACTCCTTACTACTACGGTGATTGGTATGGGAGAAGTGTTTTTCTTGCCGAATGCCCTGATTTCAGCTCTGCCATCATACTGAGCGCCGGGCTGCAAATTGAGCGCCTGAAATTCTTTTACTTCGCTTTCTGTTGCTGTATGCCGCAGAGATATTTCAACAACGCTGTCAGGCGTTATTTCTTCTCCATAGATTGAATTCACATAAGGCGCAGCAATGCCCTCCCACATTGCTTGATGAATAACTCTGTCATCGTATCTGACCGACTTTTTTGAAAGCAGGGCAGGGACATTCTCAATCACAGTAAACAGAGGCACAAGCTCACCGATGTTTATGCCGCTCAGCGGTACACGGTAAAGCGGGAAATCTGCCTGCGCTGCATGGTTTGTTATAATGTCTGCCTTTATATAGTCTGGGTCTTTTGGGCTGCTTGCCGCCGCAGTGCCTTTGATGACAAGGAGGCTGCATTCCTCGATGCCGGTTGATGTGTTTTTCTGATACCTGGCAACAATCAGGTCATTACGCTGAGCGCCCTGAGCGCCGTTTTCAATGGTAAGGTCAACGAAAGTGTTCTCAGCAAGCCTGACATGCCGCCCCTGCATGAGCAAATCTCCGTCATGTATTCTGATGGTGTTACTTGATACAGCGGTTGCCGAAAATTTGCTCCCTCGGTCAAGTACATAGCTGTCACTGCCGAGTATGGCAGCATTGAATGAGCCGTGATCTTCGGCAGTTATATGAGATTTGCCGCCATATCCTGTTACAAGATGCAAGTTGCCCATTTTAATCACCCACCTCATAAGATATTGTTATTTGCCCATTTTTAATGGTGACAATCTTTTTGACGATTTCGGCAGCTACAGAGATTTTTGTTATGTTGTCATATGCGCCCACAATGTCACCAAGGCCGTAAGCATCAGTGGTGTCATCAAAATCAATGGACAACTCATCTTGCGCCCACAGTGATTTGAGCTTTTCTGTGCCGCTTGAAATCAGCTCATCAATAGATTCAACCACTGAATAGTCATAGACCTCGGCATATTCATCAACGCCAAACTCAGACTGAGAGCTGCTTATGTTGCCGTATTTGTCGGCATACAGATGAATGACTGTTCTGTTTTCAAGCTCACCGCCGCCCAGACAAATGAGGTGATTGACTGATTTGTAGTTCTTTTTCACTCTGAAAGATACCTGATCTGAGTTGAATTCCTCATCTTGTGTGTAATCATGCTTTGGCACAGCGGACAGAATCACTTTGCCGTTTTGAAAAGTGAAGCGCAGTGTTGCATTTACTGTCTTGAGCATCTTTATGATGCCGTCATAAGCGGCAATATACCTGTTCATTTTGTAGCTGCTTATTGTCAGGCCTGAGTTGTCGCTTGATGCTTCAAACAAGCCGCCGAGCGAAAGCCTTGACAGCAGAGAAGATATAACGCTGTTTGCCTCGCCGCTGACTGTGAGATAAGCTTTGCCAACATCAGGCTGAATAACCTTTGAATTGAGCAAGCCTTGCCATGTGCGGCCAATGTATGTGACCTCTTTGCTCTCTGTATCGCTTTTGATGCTGTCAACAATGCCGCCGTATTCTGTGCCCTCGATGTAGATATAAAAGCCTGCCTCGCAGCAGTGCGCCTGGGATTGGATGCAAAGCTCAAAGTTGTTTTCATCTTTGCCAAAAGCAAGGTCTAATTCATAGTCTAAGATAACGCCCACATCTTCTTTGACTGTATTCATGTAGATTAAATCCATTTTGGCTCAGACCTTTCCTCAAGCAATATCACATCAAATGCAAAGTCGCCATTCCATGAAACCACATTGTTGCCGGGCGGTATCTTTTCAAAGACATATGAATCTCTGTCACGGGCATTAAATTGATTGCTCACAGCGCCATTGTTTGCCGTCAAGAATACCTTTTTTGACGATGAATCAATAGTGAGGTATTCATTCTCACCGACAGTGCAAAAGACCCTGTATGTGTGGCCTGCAATGCTGACGGCAGGATTGACGCATGAGCCATAAATAACAAGACGGAAGTTTGACGGCACAAAGCCTGTGTTTACTACTTGCTTTGTTGCCATGTCGCAAAAATAGTCATGTGGATAATCCATCTCATAATCAAGCCACTGGCTTTCATTGTCTGAGCCTACCACGCCATAAGGCACAACAGTTTCTTTTGTCCAGTAGGGGAAATCTGTTGTGAGCGTGAGTGTCAGCTTCAAATGCCGCTTTGTTAGCAGATAGTCTTTTTTCTGAGACTTGGTAACAAAGCCCTTGAGATAATAGTCACCCACTATGATTTGACCATGTTTGAGCGCAAGCACATCTTTCTCAGCAATCTCAAACAGTCTGTTTTTTGCCGCCGTGCCTTGCTCCTCTGTGTCACACATGATGACAATGGGGAGTTTTTTCTTTTGCACATCATAATCAAATGATGAGATTTTGTTGTTTTTCTTCGTGATCTTCCATTCAAAATCATGCAAGTCATTTGTGTCGATATAGATGCCGTCACTGCCAAACTCAAAGACCTCATTCATATGGTTCTTGTATTTAAGCTCTTCAAGCATCATGTCACCGCCTTTACAAGTCTTGCAAACTCACGATTGTTTACATCAAATTTCATAGACTTGAAAGCATCTGTCAGCGCTTCCGGCAGCATTACAATAAGCGTTTCAAGCAGCTCATTGTTTCGCTCAAGGAGCTTATTGTCACCGCCAATGGCTGTGTTCATGTCCCTTGCAACTGCACTTATCCACGCCTTGTTTTGATCAAGAGGCACAACCGCCTCAGCGCCGTTACCTTCAAGCAAGCCGACCTGTCCTTTTTCCAGAATGCCGCCCTCTTCAAGCTTAGGTATCAGCGGTATGTTGATGCCTTTGCCGCCGATGAGTGGCACCCAGTCAGGAAGTCTTATTTTGTTGAGACCGCCAATGAGCGAATTGACAATGTCAATGATCAGATTAATTGGTGCTTTGATGACAGTGACAAGACCATCCCAGATGCCTTTTATGATATTTTTCAGCCCTGTAAAAGCCTTTGAAAAATTCAGTGTGAAAACTCCGGTCAAAAAATCTGTGATGCCTGTGAAAACCGGCTTGAGTGTGTTGTTCCAAAGGTCTTTGATGAAGCCAAACGCATTGTCAACAACTGGACCGATGACTGTTTTGAAAACATACTCAAAAGCAGGCGCAAGGACATTTTTTATAAAATTGCCAATTGCGTCAAAACACGGCTTGAGATTGTTATTCCAGAAATTTTTGATATCGCTGAAACATTGCGAAACGAATTCTTTGATCTGCGGCATTCGCTCTGAGAACGCATCACGAACCATGCCAATGCAATTTTGTATCATGTCCCATATAGGCTGACCGATACTCTCCCAAACAGTTTGAAGCACTGTCCAGGCCTGCTCAAAAACAGATTTGACCTTTGCGAAAGTAGATTCAAAATCTGCGCTTGTGCCGAGCAAACTGACGGCTATATAGTCCCAAATTTGAGAGAACAATGATTTGCAGGTTTGAAGCAGAGCCGGAAACGCAGTTACAAGGGCTGTGCCGATTTGCTGCAAAATGAATGGAATTTGCGATATCAAAATTTGCAAAATTTGCGGCAAGGCTGTGATCAGACTGCTCAAGAGGGATGTTGCACCGCTAATCACGCCGGGAAGAAGTGTTTCAATCAGCACCGGCAGAAAAGGAAGAAGCTGAATTGTAAGCTGCTGTAGACCTTCGACCAAACGGGGCAAGGTCTCTTGAATTTTTTCCACAATAACTTCGCCTGCATTGATGAGCGATTCAATGAGCATATCCACATCGCCTGAGCCATCAAGAAAGTTGGTAAGCGCTGCTTTTGCTGTGCCCAGAGATCCCGCAAGAGTTTCATTCTCTTTGGCATAGTTGCCGGCTGCATAGGATGTTTTCTCAAGAAACATCTCCATTGCAAGGGCAATCTTTTCTTGATTGGTCATCTGCTGCGTTGTTTTTGTGATGCCCTTTTCAAGAGCGTAAGCCTGCAGCGTTGTGTCATTCATGGCAACGCCGAGGTTGTCCATCATGGTGAAATTGCCTTTAGCTGCGCCTGCTATGCTCTCCATAGCGGCAGTTGTGTCAATGCCCATGATGGATGCCACATCTGCTGCCCTTTGCATTGCCTCAGATGCAAGGTCAGATGCTTCCTCCATGTCAAAGCCTGCGCCTTTGAACAGAGCGCCCATCTTGTTAGCTGTAGCAAGATAATTTGATGCAGAAAGCCCCATTTGACTGTATGCATCAGCCGCTTTTCGCTGCATCTTTCCGGCATACTCACCGAAAACCGCCTCAGAGCCGCCCATGTTTTGCTCAAGCTCACCGCTGAGATTGAGCGCCTTGACTGTCAATGTTCCCATTGCTGCTGCACCGGCTGCAAGACCCGCTGCAATGGTCTTGCCTGCTACAGTGGCAGCCTGTCCGATTTTTGAAAATGCAGCAGATATTTTAGGATGTGCTTTTTCTGCCTTATCTGTTGTTTCGTCTATTTCGGTATTTGCCGCTTGGTTATCTATGGCAATTGTACCGAGCAGTTTGAATATTTCCATGTCCCACCATTCCTCTCAGTGGTAAAGAAAAAAGGCCGTTAAAAAACGGCCTTTACCTTGTGTTGCCACGCATCGCATGACTCCATCTGTCTGACAGCCGACCATCAAGAGCCGGTGTCAATACACCAACCAGAGCGTTGCCATCAATGCTGACGGTCATCTTTGTCAAGCGCTCAAGCAGCGTTACAATTTGGTCAAGCGTTGCGCTCATCCACGCACTGTCTTGCAGTGTTTGTTTTTTGCCTTGCAGCTCATTCAAATCCTCTGCCACCTTTGACAGCCAAGCTTTGTTATTTTCCAGAGGAACAACAGCCTCAGCGCCGCTGCCCTCAAGTAGACCGACTTGCCCTTTCTCAAGCACACCACCCTTTGCAAGTCTTGGCAGAGAGATTTTTGAGAGAGTACCAACATTTATGCCCGGCAGCTTGTTAGCAAGCCGGATGGCGCTGTTTATAAAGCCGATACCCTTGTTAATTGCAGATTGTACGGTTGATATAACTCTGTTCATTCCAGATTTTACGGCGCTGCCCATAGCTGTGCCCAAAGATGAGCCGATAGATGAGAATTTGCTCTTAATCTTTGACCACAAACCGCTGAAAAAGCTGCCCCAATTAGAAAAGACATTTTTGATGGATGTCCATGCAGATTGAAATTTGCTGCGAAACCACCCTTGAACATTTCCAAAAGTGCCGGTCACAGATTTCCAAATTCCGCTAAAAAATGATTTGGCACTGTTCCAAGCAGATTTGATGCCGTTCCAAGCTTGACGGAATCTGTCACCAAACCACGATTTGACATTTGAGTAGATTTTTGTTATGCCCGACCAGATGTCTTTGAAAAATTTGGTCACAGATGACCAAGCTTTTTTCGTTGCGGTCCAAGCATCAGAGAAGGCTTTTGAAATGGCTTTTCCGGTTGTTGATGCAATGGATTTTATTTTGTTCCATGCATTAATCCAGAATTTTCGGAATCCCTCGACATTGTTCCAGAGGTAAATAAATGCCACCACAAGCCCTGCAAGCAGAGCAACAACCAAAGCTATAGGATTTGCAAGCATTGCCGCATTCATGCCCAAAATCGCCGTCCTGACAACCTTGAGCGCATTTGCTGCTGCCGCCATGATTTTGCCCCAGTTGAGAATGAGCAAGAATGTGCCGATAGCTACGCTTGCGCCGAGGATGACGGCAATCCAAATATCAATTGTGTCACCATTCTTTTTCACCCAGTCAGCGGCATCTTTTATCTTTTCTATGAGGTTTTCAAGGTGTGGCAATGCCGCTGTGACCATGTCGGCAAGCTTCTCTTTGATGGCTGTAAGTATAGGCTCACCAACAGCACCAAAGGCAGCAAATGCATCAGTAAGCTTTTCCTGAGCTTTCTGGGCATCCATGACATCTTTGTTTGTCTTTTTGTATTGCTCAGATGCCTTGGAGTAAGAGCCATTCAGCGTGTCCATTATGAGCTTTTGCCGCTCTTGTTCATTGTTGCAAGCGTCAAGCTTCTTTTGAAACGCCTCTTCACTGATGCCTGCCCAGTTGAGCGCATCTGTCAAGCCGCCTGTGAGTATGCCAGTCTTTGCAGTTTCATTTGCCGCCTCAGTCAAGCCCTCAATGGGCAAGGATTCGCCAAAGGTTGCATAAACGCCGGTGCAAATATCTGTCCATGTTTGCAGCTCTTTTTCGTTGTTGGTCAGCTTTGCAAGATGCTGAGATGCCTCAACTGCTTGCCCTGAATCGCCAAGCACAGCATTGAGATCAGAATAGGTTTTCTTTGCAGCCTCAGACGAATGACCGTTCGTCACAAAGGCTGTGTCAAGCTTGCCCATTTCTGTTCTGTACTCTCTTGACCCCTCAATTGCTGCCACCCAAGCACCGCCCAGAGCTATGCCTGCAGTGGCAATGCCTTTTGCAATGGTGCCTGCCACTGCGCCAATTTTCTGAAATGCTTCACTTGTCTTACTGCTTGAATTTTCAGCGCTGTCAGCAGTTTCATCAAGCGCTTTGATGGCTGAATCATTATCAACCGCTATTGTGCCAAGCAGCCTGAATAACTCCATATCTGTCTCCCTTTAATCATGAAACAGTGTTGTCACTCTGCGCTGTTTTGAAAAGATGTTTGATTATCCTGTCAACATCCTCATCGGTCATGTCTGCATCTTTGGTGTTTGTTTTCGGAGCGCTCTTTGTTACCTCAGCTTTCCAATCAATAAAGGATTTATCCGAAAAGCTATGAAGGTATAGTTCCCACATTTTTTGCTCCTCTGCTTTTTGCGCTTCCTCCTGTCGGCGCTTGTTTTCAGAGGAGATAAGCTCAAACACAAATTCGCCAAACCGCCCATTGTCTATGTATAGCCTCATGAATTCTAAGGGACTTGCATATTTGGAATACAGCAAGTCCCAGAATTCAAATTCACCTATTAGAGCAATTTGGCAAGCACCTTGAAAAAAGATGCATTTTTAACCTCAGCGAATGAATCATAAATCATGAGCGGCAGTGTGCCGAACTCCATTTCTTTTATTTCATCTGCGGGAATACCCGACAAATCAGAATAGAAAGAATAGATTTCATCGCCTGCGCCCTGATCAAGACTTTCAATCATCTTGTCAGCTACATTCAGCAGAGCGGCAACGCCAATTTCTTCAACGCTCTTGCCGTCTGATGCCATCTTCACAACATCCTTGAACTCTTTGAGGCCAAGCTTGCGAAGAATGCGCAGCAGTGACATCAAGTCACCGTCTTTGAGTTTGCGCAGTGTATAATTTCTTTCATTTGCGGTTTCGCTCATGTGTTAATATCATTCCTTTCTCAAAATCATCAGGAAGCTATTTCGCCTGCGTTAGTGGGTGTCCATCCCTCAGCCTTGTGTATGAAGATTGCATAAGGCAGATTGGTCACGCCGTATGTAAGATCACTCTGGCATTCAAAGGTTGCGGCAAATTTGCCGTTCTCCTTGTTTTTGCTCTCAAGCGGCAGGCCGGAAGTACAAAGCGCATTCTTGAAAACGACAATGAAAGGTCTGCCATCAAGCAGCTCTCCATAGTAGCCAAAGCCCTCATAGAAATGACCGCTCTTGAGCGCAGAGGAAGTAATAACGTCATAATCGCCGTCAGTGGATGCAGTAACCTTGCCGATGACACGCTTTGCAAT
>JAZTWP010000051.1:0-76792 GCA_045636025.1 Acutalibacteraceae bacterium
GATGCTGCTTCAAAGCGTTACATCGCTCAGAACAACATTCAGCTCTACACAGTTAACGCTATCGACATCGCTGCATCAATCGGTCTCGGCAAGCGTACAAATACTGTTCTTCAGTCAGCTTTCTTCTCACTTGCTAATGTTCTTCCCGCAGAAGAAGCAATCGGCTACATGAAGGAAAAAGCTCAGAAGTTCATGAAGAAGGGTAAAGAAATCGTTGAAATGAACGAAAAGGCAATCGACATGGGTGCTTCAGCTTATGTTAAGATTGACGTTCCCGCTGATTGGGCAAACGTTGCTGATGACGATGCAGCAGTAGTTGCAGGCGATTCAAAGCTCGTTAAGATGGTTAACAACATCATGAATCCCGTTGGCAGAATGGACGGTGACTCAATCCCCGTTTCAACATTCGTTGACCACGCTGACGGTACATTCGAACAGGGTGCTTCAGCATACGAAAAGCGCGGCGTTGCAGTTATGGTTCCCGAATGGAATGCTGATACTTGTGCAAAGTGTAACAAGTGTTCATTCGTATGTCCCCACGCTACAATCCGTCCCTTCGCTATGACAGAAGAAGAAGTTGCAGCAGCTCCCGCAAACCTCAAGGTTTCTCCCAAGGCTATTCCCAAGACAGAATACAAATATACTCTTGCAGTATCACCCCTCGATTGTATGGGTTGTGGCGTTTGTATCGGCGTTTGTCCCACAAACTCACTCAAGATGGTTGCAAGAGAAACTCAGGACGATATGCAGCCCGTATTTGATTACTGTGTTGCTAACGTTACAGAGAAAGAAGAAGTTTCTTCAGCAGTTAACGTAATCGCTTCTCAGTACAAGAAGCCTCTCCTTGAGTTCTCAGGCTCATGTGCAGGTTGTGCTGAAACAGCATACGCAAGACTTATCACACAGCTCTTCGGTGACAGAATGTACATTTCAAACGCTACAGGTTGTTCATCAATCTGGGGCGGCCCCGCAGCAACATCACCCTATACTGTTGATGCTAACGGTCACGGTCCCGCATGGGCAAACTCACTCTTCGAAGACAATGCTGAACACGGTTTCGGTATGTACCTCGGTCAGGAAGCAGTCCGTGAAAGCCTTATGGCAGAAGTAGAAGCTATGGCAGCATCAGAAGAAGCTCCCGCAGAATTCAAGGCAGCAGCTGAAAAGTACCTTGCTACAAAGAACGACGGTAAGGCAAACGCAGCAGCTACAAAGGAACTCGTTGCAGCTCTCGAAGCAGGCGCAGCAGCAGGTTGCGACAAGTGTGCATCAGTTCTCAAGAACAAGGAATACCTTGCTAAGAAGTCAGTATGGATCTTCGGTGGTGACGGCTGGGCTTACGATATCGGTTTCGGCGGTCTTGACCATGTTCTTGCTCAGGGCAGAGACGTAAACGTTATGGTATTCGATACAGAAGTTTACTCAAACACAGGCGGACAGGCTTCAAAGGCTTCTCAGGTAGGTCAGGTTGCTCAGTTCGCAGCTGCAGGTAAGGGCGTTTCAAAGAAGAGCCTTGCAGAAATCGCTATGTCTTACGGCTACGTTTACGTTGCTCAGATTGCTATGGGTGCTGATATGAACCAGACAATCAAGGCAATCGCTGAAGCTGAAGCTTACAACGGTCCCTCACTCATCATCGGCTACTCACCCTGTGAAATGCATTCAATCAAGGGCGGTATGACAAACTGTCAGGCTGAAATGAAGAAGGCTGTTGACTGCGGTTACTGGAATATGTTCAGATACAACCCCGCTCTCAAGGCTGAAGGCAAGAATCCCTTCACACTTGACAGCAAGGAACCCGCAGCAGATGCTTACCGTGCATTCCTTCTCAACGAAGCTCGTTATGCATCACTTACACGTTCATTCCCCGAAAGAGCAGAAGAACTCTTCGCACAGTCAGAAAGACTTGCAATGGACAGATATGCTCACCTTGCAAAGCTCAAGGCACTCTACAGCATCGACGAATAATTTTCTCAAATGCAATAAAAAGACCCTCGGTGAAAACCGGGGGTCTGATTTTTTATTTGACTTGGTAATAAAAATGTGATAATGTATATTCATAAATTTTTCAGAACAGAGGTAATAATTATGAAAAAAAGAATTATTTCAACTCTGATGGCATTTGTTATGATTATTTCAGTTTTTGCGGTAAGCACAGTTACCGCATCTGCTGTCAGCGGTGATGAAATAGTAGCTTACGCACGTCAGTTTGTTGGTTATCCTTACGTGTACGGTACAAAAGGACCCAATACATTTGACTGTTCAGGTCTTGTTTATTATGTTTTCAACCATTTCGGAATTTCTCTGCCCTGGGGCACAAGCTATTTCTGGAATAATCCCACAAAATACGGTACTGTTGTCGGAACAGGCTCCACAGCAAATGCAAAACCCGGTGATCTTATCAGCTGGAGCGGTCACATTGCGATTTATTCGGGCAACGGTTACTGCATTCAGGCTCTGAATCCGTCTTACGGTGTAACTGATAAAGTCAAGGTCAATTCTTACAGCCTTGACGGTGTCAATCCCAACACAAATTACAGAGTTATCAGACTTTATGCTATTGACAACAATCCTTATTTTGATGTGAATGCAAAAGTTGACGGTGCTGCAAAGGGCACAACTGACGGTGTTGCAACATTTGACGTATATATTAACGGTAAGCTTGTCAAGGACAATGCAACTGATTATTACGTTCAGCACGCAAAGGGCACAACATATGAAATTAAAGATATTCAGATAAAGGGTTGTTATGAGCTTGTGGGTGCATCAACATTTTCAGGCACTATCAATGCTGTAACTGCCTGCGTACCCGAATTCAAAACAAAGCATAATCTGATCGAAGGTGCCGTCACCACCGAGCCTACTTGTCTTGGAAAAGGCGTAAAAACAGATGCGTGTACAAACTGTTCATATACTGTGAATTCAGAAATTCCTGCTCTCGGTCACAATTACAGCGAAGTCAGAATTGACCCTACCTGCACAGAAAATGCAAAGTATGTTTCAATCTGCTCAAGATGTAATGACTCTACTGTCAGAGTAGTTGATGAGAAAGATGTCTGGTCAGACTGGTCAGAAGAAAAGCCTGCTGATAATGTTGTTTCAGAAACAAAAACACAGTATCGTTATATGCAGTATGAAACAAAGATAACTGCGGAATCTTCACTTGACGGCTGGACATATGTGGGCAGAAACTGGGGTGAAGGCAAACAGTCAACAGTTTCTTATGTGGAATCATTCCCCTCAGGTTTCAGCCAGAGCCATTCACTTTATTCAAAGTATAATGTAAAACCTCCTGTTTCATCTGAAAACGAAACAACAAAGGTTGTTGTGGGCAATGCTTCAACTTCAGGTTATATTTACTGGCATTGGTGCTCATCAAAATACAACGGCAATTCTCCCATTAACAGACTTATCAGCGATTGTTATGAAAGCTGGTCTTCATCATCAAACAGACCTTACGATATATTCCACGCATTTTACAGCACAGAGTACAGAGCAAAGGATTCTTCTGCAGGCGCAATCAATTTCTCAAACAGCGGTGCTTGTAATCAGACATATTGGTGGATTTCTGCAATTCCAGTAAAAAGTGTTTCTGTTACAACATATGAAATGATGTATGAATATCAGAGAGAAACGGGCTGGGGTGAATGGACAGACGTTGCTCCCGCAGATAACAACGTGAAATACGAAACACGTGAGGTTTACAGATATTCAGATTCAACAGACCTTGCATCACATAAGTGGGATGAAGGTAAAAAAGTAAACAATGAAACAGTTTACACATGCACCGGATGCGGTGAAACAAAATCTGTTATAGTTGAAACAAAGTATACCCCCGGTGATGTAAATCTCGACGGTAAGGTAAATGCAATTGATGCAAGAATTATACTCAGAGTTTCTGCACAGATTGAAAAGACTGAAAATTACAATGTCCCTGAATATGTTTTTGACCTGACAGGTGACGGCAAAGTCAATGCTCTTGACGCAAGAAAAGCACTCAGAATCAGTGCTCAGCTTGAGTGATAAAATAAAAAAATAACCCCATAGCAGGTTTGATTTTCTTCAGGAAAATGCCCGTTATGGGGTGTTTTTTCTAAAACAGATTTATTGGTGCTGAATTGTGTTATAAATTTGCTGTAAATATGAATGTGTAATTAATTTTTTACCCGTTTGGATGAAAAATGTTGAAAAAAAAGAGGGTGAGTGATATAATTTTACACAGTAATAAGCACAAGTATTTTTTTTGTGAGAATATCTTGAAAAGCCAGCAAATTAAAATATACAAGCGGAGGTAAATTCCGAAATGAAAAACGAATCAAATGCTTTATTGCAGAATGCTTCTGTGGCAAAGCCCTGGATGAAATTTTATCCCCCCGAAATGCAGGAGTACAATGCTCCCGAAGATTCACTGCTCGAGTTTATTCTTAAGAATAACACAAATCACGACCAGAATGTTATTGAATATTATGGCAGAACATTCACTCTCAATCAGATAATTGAAGAAACAGACAAGGTTGCTGCAGCACTCAATGCAATGGGTGTTGAGATGGGTGACCGTATCGTTGTTTTCCTCAGAGCTGTACCTGAGTTTATTTTTGTTCTTCTTGCTGCAGAAAAAATCGGTGCAACCATCGTCTGCCGTGACGGTGAACCTGAAGACCATTTTGAAGCAATTGCAAAATCAAAGACAAAGGTAGTTTTTGCTCACGATTACATCTTGAAGTCAGATGAAAATCTTTACTATGAGAATGAAACTCTGAAGCATATTGTTCTTGTATCTCCTTACACATATGCTGTAAAAGAAGAGATTCCCGATTATGTTGAAGAAAGCATAAAAGCTCTTTATGTTGAAAAAACTGACTGGACAGAAAAAACACTCGGCTGGAATGCTTTCCTTGAATCAGGTGAAGGCTGTCCCGTTAACGAAGCATTCAAAAACCCCGACAGAGCACTTTACTGCTCATATACAAGCGGTTCAACAGGCCCCTCAAAGCAGGTTATCCACACTGCACGTACAATCAACGGTGTGCTCGGTCAGCTTGTTATCCCCGGCGGAATCGGTTTCAGTATGAGAGTTCTTCATACTCTTCTTCCTCCCGCACTTGTTGCTATTGTTAACTCAATTCTTCTTTTCAATATCGCATCAACAAACCTTCTTATCCTTTCACCCTATTGTGAAGATAAGGATATTGACCTTGAATTTATGCGTTACAGACCCAATCAGATGATAGCCGTACCAATGATGGCGGAAATTCTTATGAGCAGCAAAAGAATTCCCGAAGATTATCCTATGAATGACCTTTTTGTTATCGGCGGCGGTGCAGACCCTGTTCATAACAAATGGCTCAAAAGAATTCAGTCATTCCTTGCAGCACACGGCTCACCCGCAATTTTCTCAATGTGTTACGGTCTCAGTGAAGCAGGTTCAACAGCTACAAATCCTCATGCAAATATCAGCTTCCTCAACTGCGGCGGCGGTATTCCCATGAGAGGCACAACAATCAGTATCTTTGAACACGGCACAATAAAAGAGCTTGATTACGGTGAAATCGGTGAAGTATGCGTTACAAGTCCCGGTGTAATGGTAGGCTACGCAACAGGCCTTGATAACCTTGAAGTAATGAAGAAGCACGATGACGGTCAGATCTGGGTTCATACAGGTGACTTCGGTTGTATGAATGAAGACGGTGAACTTTTCGTTTACAGCCGCGGACTCAACCATCGTTTTGGCGGAGGAATCCTCTTTACAACAGTTATGGAAAACAAGCTTGTTGAAACTCCCGGTGTTGATGACTGTTACTTCGTTATCGTTCCTGATAAAGACCATAAGGGATACTTCCTTCCTTATCTGTACATTGTTCCCGAAGAGGGACACACAGTTGCAGAGCTTGAACCGGTTGTCCGTGCAAAGCTTGAAGACTTTGAACAGCCCGTAGAAATTTTCCATTCAAATCGGAGAGAATATTTCCACTTCAAGACAAACAGAAGAATCCTTGCAGGAAAGATTCTGAACGGCGAACATTAATAAAAATGATCCCCGAAAACGGGGATCTTATTTTTTTATCTGTTTTCAAAATAACTCTTTGCATAGTCGGCAATAACGGGTGCAAGAGTCTTTATTTCAAGTCCTGATGTGTTGACGCACAGATGATAACCCTCTTTGGCGCCCCATTTTTTGTCTGACATAAAGCGCTGCTGTTTTGCTCTGTTTGTATCAATCTGTCTGATTTTTCTTTTAAGCTCAGAGTCTTTAAGAATTTCGTCCTTAGGTGCTCTTTCACGACAACGGTCAATCTTTGACTGCAAATCCGCATAAACAAAGATATCAAGCGGTCTGAAATCCTCAAGAATAACATTTGCGCATCTGCCGACAATAACACAATTGCCTTTTTCTGCTAATTCACGCAAAAGTCTGTACTGAGAAGACAGAAGTTCGATTGCCTGCTGACCCGTTGCATCAGTGTATGAAAATGTTCTGCCGTATGTTATCGGCACATTGAAGGATCTGCCGCCTTCAAGCACACTTTCAATATAATTTTCGTCAAAATTATATTTTTCGGCAAGCTTTGAAATGATTTCACGGTCATAGTAAGAATAACCGAGTAAGTCGGCAATTCTTTTACCCAATTCTCTGCCGCCGCTGCCGAATTCACGGCTGATTGTAATAATGTTCATAAAATCTGCTCCTTTACAATCATTCTGTAATTTAATTATAATACAATGTCAGGAAAAATGTCAAACAATAATTTATCAATTCACTATTAAGAATTCACAATGCACAATTATAATCGGAAGGGCTTTCGCCCTTACCCATTTATAAGCAGAATCTGCCTTAGTGGCAATATCTGCATAATTGTGCATTATGCATTTTGCATTGTGCATTAAATTCTTGTTTCTCCTTGCAAACGCTTTATTGTGGTGATATAATTATGCAATGAAACGGAGATGTATATATGAAACTGTATGATTTGTTTTCACAAAGAGTTCCGACTCTCTCATTTGAGGTTTTTCCTCCCAAGACAAGCGGGAATTATGAAAGCGTTAAATATGCAACAGCTGAAATTGCAAAGCTCAAACCCGATTTTATGTCTGTAACCTGCGGTGCAGGCGGAAAGACAGATGTATATACTGCAGATATTGCCGCATCTCTCAGCAAAGATTTCGGTGTGACTTCAATTGCTCATATGACTTGTGTAGGCACTTCAAAAGCGGATGCAGAAAAGAGAATCAGAGAGCTTGAAACACTCGGCATTGAAAATATCCTTGCCCTCAGAGGAGATATTCCCGACGGTTTTGATATAAATACCTGCGATTTCAGACACGCAAGCGAACTGATTTCTTTTGTGAAGAGTATATCTGATATCTGTGTGGGCGGTGCCTGCTATCCCGAGTGCCATCCCGAATCTGCAAACATAAATGAAGACATTCTTCATATAAAAGAAAAAGTTGATGCAGGTTGTGATTTCCTCACTACCCAGATGTTTTTTGATAATAATATTTTTTATAAATATCTCTGCAAACTTCGTGATGCAGGGGTGAATGTGCCCGTTGTTGCAGGTATTATGCCCGTTACAAACAAGGCTCAGATAGACAGAATCTGCAAACTTTCAGGTACATATCTTCCCTCAAGATTTATCAATATTGTTGACCGTTTCGGTGATGACCCCGATGCAATGAAGCAGGCAGGTATAATTTATGCAACAGAGCAGATAATTGACCTTCTTGCAAACGGTGTGAATGCAATTCACGTTTACTCAATGAATAAACCCGATGTGGCTGAAAAGATTCAGTCAAATCTTTCATACATTATCCCTAAAAAGGAAGTCTGAAATGAATATTCTTGAAAAAATAAGAAGCGGTTTTACTTTTTTTGACGGCGGAACGGGAACTGTTCTGCAAAAAAAAGGTCTTGCGGCAGGAGAACTGCCCGAAGAGTGGAATCTTACTCATCGTGAAGAGATTATTGACCTGCATTTATCATATCTGAATGCGGGCAGTAACATCATAAACACAAACACTTTCGGCGCGAATATTCTTAAATTCCCGGGGGCACATCTTGAAGAAATTATTATTGCCGCAATTGAAAATGCACTTGAGGCAAAAAGAAGAAGCGGCAGAGAAGATGTGTGGATAGCTCTTGATATAGGCCCCTCGGGTAAACTTCTCAAGCCCTACGGCACACTTGATTTTGAAGAGGCGGTTTCCGTGTTTGCAGAAACTGTCAGAATCGGTGCGGACAAGGGTGTTGACATTATCAATATCGAAACAATGACAGACAGCTACGAAACAAAAGCAGCTGTGCTTGCGGCTAAGGAAAACTGTAATCTTCCCGTTTTTGCAACAAATGTCTATGAGAAGAACGGCAAGCTTATGACCGGTGCATCTGCTAAGGCAATGGTGACACTTCTTGAAGGTCTCGGTGTGTCTGCTGTCGGTCTCAACTGCTCACTCGGTCCCGCAGAAATGAAGAGTATTGCCCGTGACATCTGTGAAACTGCATCTGTGCCCGTTATTGTAAAGCCCAATGCAGGACTTCCCGAAACTGTCGACGGCAAGACCGTTTACAATGTTTCTCCCTCTGATTTTGCTGCAGAAATGGCTGAAATTGCAGATTGCGGAGCTGTTATACTTGGTGGTTGCTGCGGCACAGACCCTGACTATATAAAGGCTCTTACAGAGGCTGTAAAAGACAAAAAAGCAAAAGAAATCACAGAAAATGGCACAACCCTTGTTTCTTCATACACACACGCTGTTGAAATCGGTAAAAAGCCCGTTATCATCGGTGAAAGAATCAATCCCACGGGTAAAAAACTGTTTAAGGAAGCTCTCAGAAGCAACGATATTGCGTACATTCTCAATGAGGGTTTTGAACAGCAGGATAAAAAATGCCATATTCTCGATGTCAATGTGGGACTTCCTGAAATTGACGAAAAAAAGATGCTTACAGATGTTGTCTGTGAGATTCAGTCTGTAATCGATTTGCCGCTGCAGATTGACACTTCCGATGTTGATGCAATGGAGTCTGCTATGCGTCGTTACAACGGCAAACCGATGATAAATTCCGTCAACGGCAAAACTGAAAGTATGGAAAAAATCTTCCCTCTTGTTAAAAAATACGGTGGTGTTGTTGTAGGTCTGACTCTTGACGAAAACGGCATCCCCGAAACAGCAGAGGGCAGAGTTGCCGTTGCAGAGAAAATTTATGCTGAAGCTGAAAAATACGGAATCGGTAAAAAAGATATCATCATTGACCCTCTGACACTTACTGTCAGCACTGGTGCAGATAATGCAAAAATCACCCTTGATGCTGTCAGGGGAATAAAAGCTCTCGGCGGTAACACAGTGCTTGGTGTTTCAAATATTTCTTTCGGTCTGCCCGAAAGACAGAATATAAACTCTGTTTTCTATACTCTTGCGCTTGAGGCAGGTCTTGATGCGGCTATCATAAATCCAAAATCAGAGGATATGATGAAAGCTTATTACAGTTTCTGTGCGCTGATGGGTTATGATGAGAATTTTATTGACTATATTGAGTTTGCGTCTTCGGCAAAAAAGGAAGAAGCCGTTGCCGTTAAAGAAGAATCAGACGAGGCTGCACTCAAATCTGCAGTTATAAAAGGTGTTGGTGAAAAGGCGGCTGAATCTGCAAAAAAACTCCTTGTAAAAACAGAAGCAACACAGCTTATTGATGCAATTCTCATACCTGCTCTTGATGAAGTGGGCAGAGATTTTGAGAGCAATAAAATATTCCTTCCTCAGCTTCTTATGAGTGCTGATGCGGCAGGAAAAGCCTTTGAGGTAATCAAGGCAAAAATGGTTGAAAATGGCGGAAATTCGGCAAAAAAGGGAACTGTTGTCATTACAACGGTCAAGGGCGATATTCACGATATAGGCAAGAATATTGTTAAGGTAATTCTTGAAAATTACGGTTTTGATGTTATTGATCTGGGCAAAGATGTTCTACCTGAAACAATAGCTGAAACTGTTGTTGAAAATGATATAAAACTCTGCGGTCTGTCTGCGCTTATGACATCAACCGTGCCTGCAATGGAGGAGACAATAAAGATTCTTAAAGAAAAAGCTCCCGGTTGCAGAACAGTTGTGGGCGGTGCTGTGCTGACTCAGGAATATGCGGATATGATCGGTGCCGATTGCTATGCAAAAGACGCAATGGAAACCGTCAGATATGCAGAAGAAATTTTTTCAGAATAAAGGAGTATTTGACATGACAAAAAATTATGAACTTATCAGAGAACTTTCAGCAGAGGCTTATGAATTTGCTCTCAGAGTTGTGAAAGAGGGTGTTGAAGACGGCAGATATGATTTTTCTGACGGCTCTTTCGCAGCGGTAAGCAGTTATGAAACAAAGATGAGAAAAGATTCTTGTTATGAAGCTCACAGACAGTATATTGATGTTCAGCTTATGCTCAGCGGCAGAGAAATCATCGGTGTTGAACATATTGATGTTATGCACAAGTATGAATGCCTTAAGGCTTTCGAAGACGGAGATCTCGAACTTTTTGCTCTCAACGATGAAGGGTATGACAATGTTATCACAGCGGGTGAATTTGTGATTCTTCGTCCCGAAGACGGTCATATGCCCGGTGTATGCATCGGCAAACCCGAAAAAGTGCAGAAAGTTGTTTTCAAAATTCCGGTTTAACAATAATTTAGCGGAGCAGAAATTATTTTGTATGGTGGTAGGGCGGCAAACCGCCCTATGCAATTTGTTTTTTCTCAGACGGATTGATGTCGGGATGGTCCCTACAGAGATTGTGCAAAACAAGCCATTTTGTATTGTGCATTGTGCATTAAATTATTGTTTTTACTGTGAATTAATGAATTTTTTGTAAATTTTATTTTATTTTTCTGTATTCCTTGTATTTTTTATTTTTATTATATATAATAAAGTTTACAGTATGGTGAATAATAGTATCTTTTTCGATTATTCTGAGAGAGGAGTCTTAAAAATGCTCACAAATATCAAAACAGCTTCAAAAAAAGCAATGAGTATAATGCTGGCGCTTGTTATGTGTCTTTCAGCTTATGTTCTTTGCAATCCTTTTGAGGCAGAAGCTATCAGCATGGACCAGTTCAAGGAAGGGGAGTATTATTACTATCCCGAAGGAACACAGTTTATTTCAGATATCGCTTTCTCATGCGATAATTCCAGCTCAACAGCTTCAAGTGCTCTTACAAATAACGGTTATTCTCTTATGCAGAACTCTAACCCCAACAGATCAGGTACTCTTAACCTGAATATGAAGAGCAACTCCGGTACAACAAGTTACCCTTACATCTTCATGGGTTACAAAACAACAACCGATATCAATGCAGCTCTCGGTACAGCTCTCCGTGCAGGTATCGGAGGTTCAGAATCAGATGTTCCTGCAAACATCAGCTGGAATCTCAAGGATTCTGCAGGAAAGACTGTTGCTGTTCCGTTCTCAAGAGTAAGTGATCAGGATCTTAATAAGGATGTAGGCGGTGCTTACATTTACCTTTACTATCACGATCCTGCGTCTCACGGTACAAATTATCCTGCTCAGGGTCTTCCCGTTGTAGCTCTCAAAGGCTGGGCAAACGCAAATGAAGACGGTGGCGGACATGGTCTCAGCGTAGGCAGCGGTACTGCATGGACTTCCGTTTACAAGAATGATACATCTGAAGTAGCAGACTTAGACCAGGACGTTAAAGGTGCAGGTTACGTTTACCTTTTCTACGATAACGCATCTGTTTACACAAATGTTACAAAGACCGTAAACTCTCTTATTTCTGCTCTTGAAACAGCAAAGGGCGTTCAGGATCAGTCAAAGTACACTGAGGAATCATGGAATGCATATAAGACAGCTCTTGATGAAGCAAACAGAATCTGGGGTATTTATAACAACGTTTATAAAGCAGGTTATGTTAAAGAATCTGCAATCAACAGCGCAGTAACAAAACTCAACAATGCTGTCAGCGGTCTTAAGACAGTAATCAAGCTTGACGCTGCAACAAACGGCGGTGTTACAGAAACTCTCGAATATGAAGTAAGCTGTGGTCTTAACACAACAGTTGATTTCCCCGCAGGTCTTTATTCAGCAACAAAGGACGGCAGCTCATTCCTCGGCTGGAGCACAGACAAGAATGCAACTGCAGGTGCAAAGCACAATATCTCTGTTCCTCTTGCATCAACAGTTTATGCGATTTTCGCAGTTAACAAATATACAGTTTACTTTGCAAACCCTGTTACTGCTCAGACAATCAGCACTCAGGTGGTTGAACACGGCAAAGATGCTGTTGCTCCCAATATGAACACTTTCACACAGAAAGACCTTGATAATCACTATATCTTCAACGGTTGGGATAAGGATTTCACAAATATTACATCAGGTCTTACAGTAAATGCTCAGTTTATTACAGCTCAGCATTCGTACAACAGAATCAGATTTGTTCCTTCAACATGTACATCAAGAGGAACAGAAGTTTATAAATGTAACGATTGCGGTCAGGAAATGACAGTAACACTTGCAATCAACGGTGAAAACCATAACAACATAGTAGACTATCCCGCTAAGGGCTCAACTTGTCAGCAGCAGGGTTATACTGCATACACATACTGTAACGATTGTAATACAATTGTTTCAGGCAGAGAACTTCTTCCTCTTGCTCCCTGTTCCTGGACATCATGGACAGTAACTGATCCCTCTTGTATAGTTGACGGTGTCAAGACAAGAAAATGTACAGTCTGCGGTAAGACAGAATCAGAAACAATTCCTGCAGAAGGTCACGAATGGGGCGACTGGACAGTTGTCAAAGAAGCTACTTGTGATGCAGCCGGCAGACGTCAGAGAACTTGTGCAATCTGTAAAACAACAGAAGTTGAAATCATCAATGCTCTTTCTCATAATTACATCGATACAGTAGTTCCTCCCACTTGTACAGAACGTGGTTACACAATCCACGCTTGTGACAGACCGGGTTGTAACAGCTCTTACACAGACACATACGTTGAACCCGTAGATCATAACTGGGAAGATGTAGGTGCTCCTGAAAAAGAAGCAACATGTACAGCAACAGGTCTTCAGAAACAGGAATGTTCAGCTTGTCACGCAACAAGAACAGCTGTAACTGAAGAACTCGGCCACGATTGGCAGAATAAACAGATTATTGCAGATGCAACTTGTGATACAGACGGTCTTATGAACGCAACTTGTGACAGATGCGGTGACGTTCAGAATAACATTGTTATTATCGCACTCGGCCACGATTGGGACGAAGGCACAATCACAAAGCCTGCAACATGTACAGAAGACGGTGTAAAAGTTCTTGCTTGTAAGAGAGAAAACTGCGGCAAGAAGATGGATACTGTAATCAAGGCTAAGGGCCACGATTGGGACGAAGGCGTTGTAACAAGCGAAGCTACTTGTTACTCAACAGGTGAAAAGGTTGTTACATGTAACGTATGTCTTACAAGCGAAACAGTTGTTATTGCAAAAATCAGCCACAAGTATGTTGGTATTGTTGTAGCTCCCACTTGTGTAGACAAGGGTTACACAGAATATTCTTGTGAAGTCTGTGGTGACAATATCGTAGAAGACTATGTTGATGCAAAGGGTCATACATTCACAACAACAATTGTTCCTCCCACTTGTATCAAGGAAGGTTACACATTCTCACGTTGTCTTGTTTGTACTCATTCAGAAAAGACAAACTTCACAGACGCTCTTGGTCATAACTATATAACAACAACAGTTGATCCCACTTGTACAGAAAAGGGTTACGATAAGCACGTTTGTACAAGAGGCGACAGCGAATACAAAGACAACTACGTAAAAGAGCTCGGCCACGATGTCAGCAAGACAGTTGTTGATCCCACTTGTAAGGAAGACGGTTACGACCTCTTCTCCTGCTCACGTTGTGATTACAACTACAAAGAAAACATTGTTGAAGCACTCGGTCACGTTTTCTATGAAAAGAACAGAGTAGAGCCTTACGGTACACAGAGCGGTTACATTCTTTACGGTTGTGAAGAATGTACTTATGAATACAAAGAAATGATTTATTCTGATAACAAGGGTCTTGTTTGTGTCACAATTTATGACAAGAACGGCAAACCCGTTACAGAAGCAACAATCACAGTTACAAATATTGATACAGGCGAATCTTACGTTATCAGCACAGACCTTAACGGCTACTTCACAGAGGTTCTTCCCGAAGGTGAATACGAACTCTTCATTGAAAGAGAAGGCTATGATGATGCATATGCATATATCTCTGTTGCAGGCGGTCATGTTGAGATGGATATTCCTGAGATGAGCCCCATCGAATGTGATTGCTACTGTCACCAGTCAAACTTCTGGGCAAGAATTTTCAGAATCATTATGAAACTCCGTAAGTTACTCGGTCTTCCCATAAACTGCTGTGACGATCCCGATATCTGATAAATAATATGACTTCCCACAGGTGAAAAACCTGCGGGAAGTTCTTTTTTTTTCTTGCATTATAGGGGATACTGTGATAATATATATTAGATATGATGTTTTTTCTCGGAGGTCGGAAAAATGAGTTCAACTCCTGTAATTATTATCCCTGCCGCAGGGCAGTCAAAGTTGGTTTATGCTGATAAAAAATCAGGAAAAATCAGAAATGCTTGGCCCTTTGAACTGGATGAAAAAGCTCTTATGGATGAAATGAAAGGTTCTCTTATGAAGATGATGCTTTTCAGAACAGATGCAGGTTTTTCAGATAAGGTTGCAGGCATTGTTGACGACATTACTCAGCCTCTTTCTGTCAATGCAGACGGAACAAAAAAATATGATTTATCTGCCCTTCTTTCAGGCAGAAGCTATGCCGAATGTGACGAAGGTCAGAAGAATTTTATAAACAAAGTGTATCCCGTTTCTTCTCTTGCAGAAAAAATGGGTGCGGAAAACATTTTTTATTTCGATTATGATTTCCTTGGTGATATAAGTACCGTTGCGGCATCACTTGACGGACTCACCGAAGCTGTTGTTGCAAAAACCGGCTCAGAAAAAGTGAGTTTTATTGTTTACAGCACGGGTGGTGCGGTGCTTAAAGCTTATCTCAAGGATTATTCCGTAAAATCACGCATTGAAAAGGTTTTTTGTGTGGCTTGTGCTCTTGACGGTGCATCTGTTGTTGCAGATGTGTATGAAAACAAGCTCAATCTCGAAAATCCTGCCGGGCTTCTTTCATCACTTGGCGGTAAGGCGGCATCACTCTCGTCAATAGCGGGTGTGCTCCCTGCAGATGTTATCGGTAATGTTATCAGCAAGTCGATGAAGGTGCTCGATGCAAACATTTTGAACGGCTGTACATCTCTTTATGCTCTCATCCCCTCAGACAGAGCAGATGCGGTTATTGCTTCACGTGCAATGAATCCTCAGCTCAGAGAAAAAGTGACTGCAATGAATGAATATTCAAAGAGATTTGCAGACGAAGTGAAAAAACTCATTGCAGACGGTGTGAGTTTCAGTTTTATTTGCGGAAACGGCAAAAAACTTCCCGAAGTCTTCGGCTCGGCAGGTGTTGATTGCGATGGTATTGTTGATACTGCATCTGCATCTTTCGGCGGAGCGTTTGCGGAAAACACAGTTTATATTAACGAGGGCGATCATTTTTCAATAATGAAAAATGAAACAGTCCGTGAATTTATAGAAAATAATATATAATTATTCGGAGGAAGTAACATGGCTGATATGGAATATGCCATAAAGGTGCGGAATTTAAGCAAGTCATACGTTAAAGGCCGCTCTGTGCTCAATGATATATCATTTGATATCCCCGCAGGCAGAATTGTAGGTCTTCTCGGCCCCAACGGCTGCGGCAAAACAACTTTGCTTAAAATTCTTTCAGGCTGTATTCACGATTATGACGGTACAATTGTAATAAACGGTAATCCCCCCGGAGTTGTTACAAAGTCAACAACTGCATTCCTGCCTGATACTACATATCTTTCTGACTGGTTCAGAACAATTGATGCAATTGATTATTTTAACGATTTCTTCTATGATTTCGACAGAATAAAGGCTCTTGAGTTTGTGACACGTTTCGGTCTTGACCCTAAACAGAAAATCAAGACAATGTCAAAGGGTATGCAGGAAAAAGTTCAGCTTCTGCTTGTTATGTCAAGACAGGCTAAACTTTATCTGCTTGATGAACCCCTCGGTGGTGTTGACCCTGCTGCAAGAGAAAATATTCTTAATATGATTATGGCAAACTATGCCGAAAAATCAACTCTTCTTCTTTCTACTCATATGGTAAATGACCTTGAGGCAACATTCAATCACGTAATGATTCTCGGTCACGGTCAGGTGCTTGTCAATACCTCTGTTGATAATGTGAGAAAAAGCGGAAAATCACTTGAAGAGGTATTTAAGGAGGTTATCGGTAATGACTGGGAAATTAATTAAACACGACCTTAAAGCCGGTGCAAGAAGAATGGGTAATATTTACCTTTCTGCATTCATTGCAAGTATTGCAATGCTTTTTTCTGCACTTATCGAAAGCGGAATTATTATGAAATTCCTGACTTCATCAGCTGTTGTTGTTATTGCGGCAGTTGCTGTTATTGTTACATTTGCATCAATCGTTTTCGGTGCAAACAAAAGTCTTTTCGGCAGAGAAGGCTATCTTACACAGACTTTGCCCGTAAGGACAAGCTCTCTCATTTTTGCAAAATGGTTTTCATCATCTGTTTGGCTTGTAATCAGCTATTCATTCTGCGTCGTTGCAATTTTTTCAATTTTTATTTATTGGACAACAAAGAATCAGCAGGGTGCTGAATTCTATGATATGATTTATTCATTCCTGCAGAGTTTCGGAATCGGTGCTGAAACTGTTTATAAGAAATACTTCATTGTTGTTGCTCTTATCGCATTGTTCAATACATGTATTCTTGTAATGTTCATTCTTTTTGCAATCACTCTGTCAAATATAAGACCTTTCCACAAGCTCGGCAGCTTTGGTGTTATTCTTTATCTTGCTCTCACAATTTTTGTAATACAGGGTATTTCAAACGGTCTTGCAGAGCTTTGTGACGTTACAATGATAATTGATGCAACGGGTGCCGTTTCGATGACTGTTTCAAAGGAAGCAATTGCTCTTGCGACAATGCAGGGCGGTATGACCGTAGGCTTTACGGGAGTATATTTCAAGACAATTGCAACGATATTCCTTTACATTCTTACAGTACAGCTCACAGAGTCCAAAATCAATCTCAAGTAAGGTTTTTGCGTATGCAGATAATTGATATTTCAAAAGATATTACTAAATGTGAACTTTATCCCGGTGACCCTGAGGTGAAACTTGAGGTTGCTGCAACAATTGCAGGTGGTGACAGCTGTAATCTTTCTGCAATTTACACGGGACTTCACAACGGCACTCACGCTGATGCTCCGCTTCACTTTATTGAGGGCGGCGAGTCAATTGAAAAGGCAGACCTTGATGTTTTTATCGGTGAATGCCACGTTATTGAAGTGCCCGAAGGTCCCATAACCGGGGAGTATGTTGATGATTACTTCCCCCAAGGCGCAAAAAGAGTGCTTATAAAAGGCAAAGGCAAAGCCTGGTTTATGCAGAGCGGTGCTGAGGAAGTTGCTTACAACGGAATCAGACTCATAGGCACGGATTCAATGTCTGTCGGTGTGCACGGTGACCAGGTAGGACCTCACGTTGCACTTCTCAGAGAAAATGTTGCCGTGCTGGAAAATCTTGACCTTGAAAATGTCAAGCCGGGCAAGTATTTTCTTCTTGCTCAGCCCCTTAAAATAGGCGGTGCGGAAGCAGCACCAGTCAGAGCAGTACTTCTTGCTGACTTTATATTCTGGAGCGGAAGCAAGGCGTAAATAGGAATTCTTAATTCGTAATGCATAATTTGTAATTATTGAAAAAGGCATCACCTTTTGAAGCAATTATAAAAAAACAGTAGTAGGGGCGATGATTCATCGCCCGGCACGAATGTGCATTTTCCGTAAGGGGAATTAACGGCAAAGCCGTTCTGCTACTCGCTATCAATTGGTGTCTGCTCAATTATGCATTAAAATTTTCAATATGAAAGGAAAATTGATATGAAACGAATCGCAAGTTTTGAGGTTGACCATACAGACCTTCAGAAAGGTATGTACACATCACGTGTAGACGGTGATGTTGTTACTTATGATATCAGAACAAGACGTCCCAACGTGGAAGAAGTTATGGATAATGCATCTATTCACACAGTTGAGCACCTTTTTGCAACATTTGTAAGAAATTCTCCTCTTGCTGACAAAATCATCTACTTCGGGCCTATGGGTTGCCGTACAGGTTTCTATTTCCTTGTGCGTGATATGAGTCAGGAAGATGCAATCAGACTCACTCAGGAGGCTTTTGCGTTTATCGCAGCTTATGAGGGTGAAATTCCCGGTGTGTCTGCTGCAGAATGCGGTAACTACCGTGATCATTCTCTTGAAGGCGCAATTGCAGAGGCAAAAATGTTCCTTCCTGTAATTGAAAAAGTTACAACCGAGAGTCTTGTATATTAAGTTTTGTTTGTTCAAAATGCATAAAAAACAGGTTTGTTTTTTAGTATAAAAAAACAGAAAGTATGTTCACCACAATATATTGTATCAAAAAATAAAATTTATGCTGTATGTTGTTGACTTGTTGAAAAATTGTGGCATTTTCAACAAAAATAAAGATACGGTAAATATTTTATTAAAATAGGCTTTAATTTTTGTGTGTTTGGTGGTATAATAACTCTGTTAAAAAGCGTTTTCCTGCAGTTCAGAGCGCAGTTTTCTGCGTGACTGACATGATTAATATATTAAGGAAGTAACCCGTTATGGAAAAATATGTAATTAACGGCGGTAAAAGACTTCACGGTGAAATTGACATAAGCGGTGCTAAAAATGCAGCCGTTGCAATTATTCCTGCAACACTCCTTGCTCAGGATGTGTGCAGAATAGAAAACATTCCTGATATCAGAGATGTTCAGGTAATGGTCAAAATTCTCATCGAGATGGGTGCAACCGTCCGCTATATTAATTCTAATACCATAGAGATTGATACAAGATACATCAGCTCTCATATCATTCCTTATGAGATGACAAAGTATTCAAGATCATCTTACTATCTTCTCGGTGCTCTTCTCGGCAGATGCTCCCACGCAAAGGTTGCAATGCCCGGCGGATGCAACTTCGGTGGTGTAAGACCCATTGACTTCCACCTCAAGGGCTTTGCAAAGCTCGGTGCAAAAATCACAAACGACAACGGTATGATTGATGCCCAGGCTCAGGAGCTTAAAGGTAACACAATTTATTTTGACAAAGTTTCTGTCGGTGCAACAGTAAACATTATGCTTGCAGCAGTTAAGGCAAGAGGTCTCACAATTATTGAAAATCCTGCAAAGGAGCCTCATATTGTTGACCTTGCAAACTTCCTTAACCTTATGGGTGCAAATGTTACGGGCGCAGGTACAGATGTTATAAAAATCAAGGGTGTTGAAAAGCTTCACGGCTGTTCATACTCAATTATTCCCGACCAGATTGAGGCAGGCACATTTATGGTTGCTGCTGCAGCTGCAAAGGGTAACGTTCTTCTAAAAAATGTTATTCCCAAGCATCTTGAATCAATCACTGCAAAGCTTCGTGAATGCGGAGTCACAGTTGAAGAAGGTGATGATTCAGTAAGAATCATCAGCGAGTCAAGAGCAGGCACATGCAAGGTTACTGCAATGCCTCATCCCGGTTTCCCCACAGATATGCAGCCTCAGATGACAACATTCCTTGCTCTCTCAGACGGTGCAAGCCTTGTTACAGACGGTGTGTGGGACAATCGTTTCAGATATGTTGATCAGCTCAGCAAAATGGGTGCAAACATTCAGGTTGAAGGCAAGGCGGCTTTCATATCAGGTGTGGAAAAGCTTCACGGTGCTCCTGTTAAGGCAGATGACCTTCGTGCAGGTGCAGCAATGCTTATTGCTGGTATGTGTGCAGAGGGTACAACATACATTGAAGAGATTTATCATATCGAAAGAGGATATGAAAACATTGTTGATAAGCTCCGCAGTATCGGTGTTGATATCACAAAGGTTGATTTCCCTGAAGATAATGTAAAAGTTGTAACAAATAACGCAGGTTAAAATTAAGGACGCCGATGGCGTCCTTTTTTGGTAAGGAGATTAAGATGGCAAGATTTTGTACTTTGTGTTCATCAAGCAGCGGTAACAGTACATATATCGGCACGGGTGCAGGCGGAATACTTGTTGATGCAGGTACAAACGCAAAGCGCCTGATAATGGCTATGCAGAATGTGAATGTTGCTCCCGAAAGCATAAAGGCAATTTTTGTTACCCACGAGCACAATGACCACATCGGTGCGCTCCGTGTGTTTGCAAACAAATACAAAGTGCCCGTTCTTGCTACAAAGGGCACACTTTCAGCTCTTGAAAAAGCAGGGCATCTGAAAGGTGATTTTGAAGCAATCGTAATTCCTGAAAACGGTTTTGAAGTCTACGGTATGGAAGTAAAGAGTGTCAGAACATCACACGACAGCGCAGAGAGTTGCGGTTACACCGTAACAATGCCCGATGAAAGACGAATTTCCGTAATCACGGATACGGGTGTTATCACAAGGGATATTGTTGATAAGGTCACGGGCAGTGATCTGATTCTTCTTGAGTCCAATCATGATAAACTTATGCTTGATATCGGTCCTTATCCCTATTATCTCAAAAAGAGAATTCTTTCAAGCGAGGGGCATCTTTCAAATGATGACTGCGCGAAGGCAGCTTGTCATTTTATAAACACGGGCACAACAAGACTTGTGCTGGGCCATCTCAGCCGTGAAAACAATACACCCTTCAGAGCTTTTGAAAAAACAAATGAGGCACTCGGTGAAATGGGTGCCGTTAAGGGAATCGATTATGATTTGCAGGTGGCACCTCCCGGTGTCGGAGAAAGAATGGTGATTTTCTGATGCAGAGTGTTAAAATAATTTGTGTGGGCAAGCTTAAGGATGCGTTTTTCAGAGATGCATCTGATGAATATATGAAGCGTCTCAAGGCTTTCTGCAAGGCGGAGATAATTGAAATTCCTGCTGCAAATCTGCCCGATGACCCGAATGATTCACAGGTTGCATCTGCGCTTGAAAAGGAGTCTGAGGCAATACTCAAAAAGATTCCGTCTGGCGCAATGGTTGTTGCAATGTGCGTTGAGGGCAAACTTTTCTCATCTGAAGATATGGCAAAATGCATTGCGGATGCGTCAATGAGAGGCAACGGAGATATTGTGTTCATTATCGGCGGGTCATACGGTCTGTCTGACAAAGTCAAGGCAAAGGCAGATATCAGAATGTCAGCGTCAAAAATGACTTTCCCCCACAGACTTTTCCGCGTTATGCTCCTTGAACAGATTTACAGAGGATATAAAATCAATCAGGGTTCAAAGTATCATAAATAACACAAAGCACAGATTTTCTGTGCTTTATTTTTTTGCGAATCGGAAATTGTCGGGGTATTTGCACAAATTGAATTTGATTGTGTAGGGACCGATCCCCTGATCGGTCCGCTCCGGGCTGACATCAGACTTTGCGGAGCGATGTCGGTCTGCTCCCTACAGGATATTAATTAGTCTGTGCAACAAATTATTGTTTGCCATAAAAAAAGTGCCGGATGTTATCCGACACTTTTGGTGTTTTATAAGAAACAAACTTCAGCAATCATAATTGCCGATGATGACAAAATAAAGTATGCCAGACACCACACAGTTGCGATGAAAAAGTTTTTTATAAACGGTGTGTTGCCTTCTGCAAATGCTTTCTGCGGTTTACCTTTTGGATAGCATACTGTGATTTCATCGGGAAGATAACCGTGGTCTCTGTCTGATGAATATTCCATTTTGTATTCTTTGCCGTCAACACTGAAAATGTACACACCGGTCTTTTTGTAGCCGTAGGTTGTGTACGATATACCTGCACGAGCATGTTGCCACATACTGTCGTAGTTTGTTTCAGTGCGTTTTGCTTTTGTGTATTCAAGGTTTGCTTTTTTGTAACCGAAAATACCAATGAATTTTTTAATGCCGATGATAAGAATGGGTGAAAATACTGCAAACGGAAGAATGTAAATGAGTATTTCCATAATATCGTCTCCTTTATTTAATCAGAAGAAGGAATACAAGTGAAATAACTGTCTGAACAATGTGGAATCTGAAAATTGTCTGTGTGTTTGACCAGCCTTTGTTCTTTCTGAAATGGTCGTGAAGGGGTGTTCTGATATTCTTCATTATGCTGATTTTAAGGAATCTCTTGAGTGAAACCTTTGCAATGCCGAGAAGTCCGTCAAGGAGAATGAGAAGACAAAGGGGAATTGCAAGAACGATGTTTCCTGTTTCAAGAAGTGCAAGTCCTAAGAAAACGCCGATAGCTCTTGAGCCTGCGTCACCCATCATCATTGTGCTGGGCTCTGCGTTGTACCAGAGATAGGGCACGATGCAGAAAATCATTGCAATGATAAGTGATGAGAATTCCTTTTCCATACCGCCTGCAAGACCGATGACGGCAATAAAAATAAGTGAATTTATTGAAAGTGTACCGCAGAAACCGTCAATACCGTCTGAGCAGTTTGTTGCATTTATCATCATCCAGAGGAATACTGTTGAAATGCCTGCAAAGAGGTATTTGTTCACTGCAAAATCAAAGAAGAAAAAGTCAAGCTTTACAAGGTCGGGGTTGAAGTAAACAAATGCAACTGATGCGCCTACGCAGATGATAAGGTCAATAAGACCTTTTTTGTATTCGCTCCAGGGTTTGTCTGACTTGTCGTCAAAATAGCCTGAGAGCATACTTGCAAGAACAATTACATAGTAAATTATGTATTCGACTGTGATGGGTGCAAAAATAAGACCTGCAAGCACAAAAACTGCAGTGAAGACTATACCTGCACCTCTTGCTTTGCCCTCTGAAAGTTTGCCGTTGAATGCAAACTCTCTGCCGCCGTCTTTGGGAAGCTTGTTTTTGAAAACCTTGAGCAGTACAAGTACTGCAACGAATGAGAAAAGTATCATTCCCGCAATGAGGAACTTGTTGTCAAAGGGGATGTTGAGAAGTGGTAACATAGAAACACTCGCTTTCTTTAATCTGGAAATATTATAGCAAACCGAAACGGAAAAATCAAGGCGGAGCCTTGTATATCATCAACACGAAGTGTTGTATCTCATCAAGCCGCAGGAAGATGCACGCTAAAGCGTGATGAGATGCAACAAAAAGGAATCTGTAAAATTTGATTCAGTGAAGCAATGGCTTTCGCCATTGTGAAGTTTTGTGCTTCGCACAAAGTGAAGTTAAGTGTGCTGAACACGCCGTCAGGCACTTCACTTGCGAAGCAAGCTTCACGTACCGAAGGAGCTCTTCACGTGCCGCAAGGCACACTTAGTTGAAAAAGGAAAGACACGCTATTGCGTGTCTTTCCTTTTCCCTGGTGGACGATAACGGACTCGAACCGCTGACCCTTCGCACGTCAAGCGAATGCTCTACCAACTGAGCTAATCGTCCTTGTTCAATTGCTTCGCTATTATACATTAATATGCAATAAAAATCAAGACCTAAATTTGCAAAAATTCATTAAAAAAATTATAAAATTTATGGTGCATTTTTTGTTTATTTATAGTATAATAATATGAAAGCAAAGAAAGGAGGAACGGCAGAAACAAATTTTTTGTTTCGAGTCGCAAGGTTTTATGTTCAGACAATTAAAAGAAGATATTCAATGCATTAAAGACCGTGACCCTGCGGCTGCGTCTGTCCTTGAGATACTTCTTCTCTATCCGGGACTCCGTGCTGTCAGGTCTCACCGTAAGGCTAACTGGTGTCACCGCCACAACCTTCACTTTCTTGCAAGATGGTTATCACAGCGATGTGTACGCAGAACAGGTATTGAAATTCACCCCGGTGCCACAATAGGCAAAAGATTTTTCATTGACCACGGCACGGGTGTTGTTATAGGTGAAACAACCGAAATCGGTGATGATGTTACAATCTATCAGGGTGTGACTCTCGGCGGTACCGGTAAAGATGTGGGTAAACGTCACCCAACAGTCGGCAATAATGTTATGATTGGTGCAGGTGCAAAAGTGCTCGGACCCATCAAAATAGGCGACAATACAAAAATTGCGGCAGGTTCTGTTGTTCTTCACGAAATACCTGCAAATTCAACTGCTGTGGGTACTCCCGCAAGAGTTGTAAAACAAGACGGCATAAAGGTTGAAGCTCTTGACCAGATTCATATTCCTGACCCCGTTGCTCAGGAAATTGAAAGACTTGAAGAGATGATAAAAACCCTTGCCGATACAATTAATAAATAAGGAGATATAATATGTTTTTATATAATTCATCATCAAGAAGAAAAGAAGAATTCATTCCCCATGAAGCAGGCAAAGTAAGTATGTACACCTGCGGCCCCACAGTTTATCACTTTGCTCACATCGGCAACCTGAGAACTTATATTATGGAAGACGTGCTTGAAAAGGCTCTCCGTTATGCAGGTTATGATGTAAAGCGTGTTATGAACATCACAGACGTAGGTCATCTTTCAAGTGATGCTGACACAGGCGAAGACAAGATGCTCAAGGGCGCAAAGAGAGAAAAGAAGACAGTTATGGAGATTGCTCAGTACTACACAGATGCTTTCTTTTCAGACTGCAAAAAGCTCAACATCAAAAAGCCTGATGTTGTTGAACCTGCAACAAACTGTATTGCAGAATTCATTCAGATGGTTGAAGGTCTTCTTGAAGGCGGCTATGCTTACATCGCAGGCGGCAACGTTTACTTTGACACATCAAAACTCAAAGATTACTATGTTTTCAATAACTTCGATGCTGAAGACCTTGCAGTAGGTGTACGTGACAGCGTTTCTGAAGACGAAAACAAGAGAAATAAGACAGACTTCGTTCTCTGGTTCACAAAATCAAAGTTTGAAGATCAGGAACTCAAGTGGGACAGCCCCTGGGGCATCGGTTATCCCGGCTGGCACATTGAATGCTCTGCAATCTCACTCAAGCACAATGGTGAATATCTCGATATTCATTGCGGCGGTATTGACAATGCATTCCCCCATCATACAAACGAAATTGCACAGAGTGAAGCTTATCTCGGTCACGAATGGTGCAAATATTGGTTCCACGTTCTTCATCTCAACACTTCAAACGGCAAAATGAGTAAGTCAAAGGGTGAATTCCTCACAGTTTCACTTCTTGAGGAAAAGGGGTACAATCCCCTTGCATACCGTTTCTTCTGCCTTCAGTCACATTACAGAAAGAGTCAGGAATTCTCTTTTGAAGCTCTTTCAAATGCAGAGGCAGCATTCAACAAGCTTCTTGCAAGAGTTGCGGCTCTCAAAGAAGACGGTGAAGTTGATGAAGCAGTTTTTGCTGAATATTCAAAGAAGTTTGGTGAAGTGCTCGGCAATGACCTTAACACATCACTTGCTGTGACAGCAGTTTACGATGCTCTCAAGGCAGACACAAACGACGCAACAAAACTTGCTATCATCAATGATTTTGACAAGGTTCTTTCACTTGACCTTGCAGAACAGGCAAAGAAGCTCAATGAGAAAAAGACAGAAGCTCCCGCAAGTGAAGAGGATGCAGAAATCGATGCTCTCGTAGCTCAGAGAACTCAGGCAAGAAAAGACAAGAACTGGGCAGAGGCAGACAGAATCCGTGATGAACTCAACGCAAGAGGTATTGTTCTCACAGACACACCCGAAGGCGTAAAGTGGTCAAGAAAATAAGATAAAAATTACAGCGTAGCGGAAAACCGTTACGCTGATTTTTTTTGAGATAATCAAGTTTGAATAAATTAAAATAAAGCCGGTAGGGGCGTTAACCTAACGCCCGATTTGTCGGAGACAAATAACGGTGGAACACCGTTCAATTGTATAATAATCGATTTATTGAACACCTATGGTGTTTGCACATTCGTGCCGGGCGATGATTCATCGCCCGGCACTACCATATCAATTGTTTTTTCTGTGCTGAATTATTTTTTCTCCTCCAATTTTCTGTAAGCTACTTTACCCACAAGTGTTTTTGGCAGTTCTTTTCTGAATTCTATTTCTTTGGGCACGGCATAAGCGGCAATTTGCTTTCTGCAATGGGTTCTGATATCCTCCGCAATGTCACCCGTTTGCATTGACGGGTCTTTTGTGACCACAAAGGCTTTTATTCTTTCTATTCTGTAATCGTCTTTCACACCGATGACACAGCAGTAATCAACGGAAGGGTGTGTCTCGATTATTTTTTCAACCTGAGAGGGAAAAACGTTATATCCTGATGTGACAATCATTCGTTTTATGCGCTGTCTGAACCAGACATAGCCGTCGCTGTCGATATAACCCATATCACCCGTATGGAGCCAGATTCTGTCGTCTGAGCGTCGTCTGAGCACGGCTTTTGTCTCTTCTTCGTTGTTAAGGTAACCTTTCATCACCGTGGGTCCGCTGATTATGATTTCACCGTCTGTGCCCAAGGGTACTTCTTCACCCGTTTCAAGGCTGACGATTTTATATAGCGTGTCGGGAAAGGGGAGTCCTATGCTTCCCTCTTTGTGGGTGTTTTTGGGTGTCAGACAGCTTGCTGTCACGCATTCCGTAAGCCCGTAACCCTCACGCACCTGAATATTTGCATTGTGTGTCCTGAGAAAGTCATCAACAGACTTTTTCAATTCTACAGGCATTGAATCTCCGCCCGAAAACATTCCTTGCAGATATGAAAGGTCTTCGTTTTCAAGGTCTTTGCACTCGGCAAGCATTCTGAAAATTGTGGGCACTCCTGCAATGAAATTCGGTTTGCGCTTTTTCATTGCTGCGGCATATATTTTTGTATTGAATTGGGCAAGAAGAATGCAACAGGCATTATTTATGAGCACCGTATGAATGCCGATTCCGAGACCGAAACCGTGAAAAATCGGCATTGCAGAGAGATTTCTGAGTCCTCTTGAAAATTCACAGTCCATACTGATTCTTGCCTGAATCGCAAGTGCATTGAAATTCATATCTGTTAGGCAGATACCCTTTGAAATACCCGTTGTGCCTCCGCTGTAAAGAATTACGGCTGTTTTGTTCTGCTTAAAAACAACAGGAGGCAGACATTCGGTGTTGTCTGCGCTGTCAATAAAGTCACTCCATCGCATTCCGCCTCTCTCATCGGGAAATTTAAGGTATGACCTGCCTTTTTTCAGTACATAAAGAATGTGGAGATGCAGCGGAAGCTCACCCTGAATCCTTGCAACAATGACCTTTACGGGGTGAAGCACATTCTGCAGTGCTGACATAACATTTTCATAAAACAGGTCAGGCACAACAACGGCTTTGCTGTCTGAAATATTAAGGTAATATGAGATTTCATTCACGGCGGACAGCGGATGAATAAAACTTGCAACGGCACCTATACGGTTGAGCGCATAAAAGCAATCAACAGCCTGCGGAATATTCGGCATACAAAGAGTGACAACATCATCGGACTTTATACCCTGAGCCACAAAAGCCTTTGCCGTGGTTTCAATGCGCTCCAGCATTTCGCGGTAGGTTGTGATTTTTCCTTCAAAATTGTATGCCGCATCATCGGGGAGTCTTTCTGCCGCTTCACGCACAAGCTGAAACATTGTTTTATCCGGATAATGAAGATGAATCTCATCTGTAAAAGTGAGATTGTCGGTGCTTTGCCAGAAACGGCTGAGTGTATTTTCAAGACTTGCCGTGTCTTTGTAAAAAAACTCTTCCTTGTGGCAGGGACAGATGTCAAAAAGCTGTTTTACGGCAGTTCTGCAGTCGTTTTCCGCTACCTCGGGGCAGAGAAAAAGCACAGGTCTTGAAAGTGACCTGAAAGATTCCTCTGCCGAATAGTCAAACAGACTGAAACCGTAATTTTTCATCAGAAGTATGTCTGTTTTTGTGACAAGGTCTGCTTTTTCTCCGAGTTGTTTTGTTTTGTGAAGAAGAAGTCTGTCAGGCGATGAAAAAGGAGAGTCGGCAATGATTCCGTGCACCTGAGAAGTGAGTTTTGTGCCGTAAACCATAATTGCAGAGAGTGCACCTGTCTCTTTGCCGTAAAAATACACGGGGAGAGAGTCTGAAATTTTTTCTGATGCAAAATTCAGCCAGCTTATGAAATCCTTTCTCTCTCTGATGCCGAGAGTCGGAATTTCTCCCTCGCTTTCACCGTGTGCACGAAGGTCTGCGTAAATCACGGAAGCTCCTGACTTTCTCAGGAAAGGCGAAATACTGCCGAAATCCGAAAAAGTGTCACTCCCGTGTGAATGCATTGTAATTATGATTCTTCGGGGTTTTTCTGCAGGCACAAAAGTGCCTCTGAGCACAGCACCGTCAAAGGCTGTTGTGCTGACTTTTTCCGCGTAGGGAAAAATCGATGCGATATCACATTGTCCGCCTCTTTTGCAGGACAGAAATATTTTTTTCAAAAAGGTTTTTGTGTTCAAAACAGTACCCTCCGCTGTAAATATATTGAGATTTTTAACAGCAGAGAATTTATTTATGCAAAAAAGAATAAAAAAAGGAGCTGTAAAAAATACAGCTCCTTTGTTAAGGGGATAGGGAAAAAAGATGCAGATCGGACAAATCGAGGCAAAACGACGCTTTTGCGTTGTTTTGATTTACCCGAAGGCGTACAAAGGTACGTCGAGAGGTAAGATTTGTTTGTAGCATAAAACATAAAAATTTTTAAAAATTATGATTTTTTATAATTTTAAGGGGATTCTTCAGGCTTTTTAACCTGCAGAATCCCCTTTTGTTATCTCGTTTTATGCGGTCTGCGCTTTTTTTACATCCCCTGAAAAGTTTTATTTATTCCATTCGTAAATGTTTTTGTAAACATTGCCTGCGTCACAGTCCGGAGCAGGAGATATTGAATTTGTGCACATCAGAGCACCTGACCTGAAACAAATCGGAACAAAGGGAATGTTTTGCAGGAATGAAGTTGTGAATGCTTCAAGTGAGATTTTGCCGCCAAGAAATTCCTCGTATGCGGCAGCAGATGTATCTGTGTCTGCGATTCCGTAAACAGGACCGTCTGACGAAAGCACAGCAGAGAGATTCATATCTGAGGGAAGTTTTACTTCGCCTATGTAGAAATCGTATGCTCCGCTCTCGAGTGCTGTTTTATAGGCATCCCATGTAAGTTCGGAAACGGTAAGATTGATACCTATATTCTGGAAACTCTGGCTGATTTCTCTTGCGGCGGCAACTTTGAAATTGTTGCCTGAATATACAATAAGAGTGAAGTTCAGCGTATCTTTGAAACCTGCATTTGTCATAAGGTCTTTTGCCTTTGAATAGTCAAGCACAAGAGAAGATGTGTCATAGCTTTCATCATCTATTACGTGCCATTCGGGATGGTATGGTGTTGCGCTTTCAACGGCAAAATTCTTGAATGAATTGCGGACGATTGACTGTCTGTTTACAGAGTAGTAAATCGCCTGACGCATTGCAGATGTTGCAAGACCGTATGAATTGCTGTTCATACCGAGGAATACAAGGTTGGAAAGATTTGTTTTTGATGACTGTGCATTTGCCTGAGAAAAGCTTCCTGATGACATATCATCAAAAAATGCATCTATAGTGCCAAGCTCAAGTGTGTGGATAAGTGTTGAAGATGATGGGATTGACACAAGATTTATTCTTGTGATGTTGGGATAAGGTGTACGGCAATAGGGGTTGTAATCAAGGTATACGCTTTCACCGTTCTGAACGGTTTTGTAAAGTCCCGTGCCCAGAGGTATTGATTTTTCGTCATTTGCCGTCTGTGTTTTTACAATGGGGAAAGTGAGAGAGTCTGCGGCATTCTTGTTTGCGGCAGAAAGACTGAAAACAACCGTGTCTGCACCAGAAGCCTGAGCCGAAGTGATGTTTGCAAGTTCATCTGACCAGTTTTCTGAAGCTTTTGCAAGGTTGAAAGAGTAAACAACGTCTGCCGAGGAAAACTGAACACCGTCTGAAAAAGCGGCTGTTTTGTTGAGTTTGACGGTAAGTGTCTGCTCGTTAACCGTGTATGACTCAGCAAGTGAATTTCTTGCAAGGAATGTGTCATCAAGGTTAAAAAGAGGCTCAAAAATCAGACTCATAAGGTCTGAATTGAGGTCAGTTTTTGCAAAGTAGGGGTTGAGTGAGTCATCAGCAGAGTAGCCGATGTTGAGTGAATCACCTGAAGGGGCAAATGTGGGTCTGCCGTAATCGGGGTTGGTGCCCGATTCTGTATAAATAACCGTGCTGTCACAGCCCGTGAAAGCTGAAAGCAGAATTACCGCAGAGAGAATGAGGGATATTGCTTTATATGACACGGATTGCTTTTGCGCTGAGTGTTTTGCCTGTTTTGTTGTCAATTTCAAAGATACATCCCTCCATTGAACATTCTCCGTCGGGATTGTCGAATCTGACGGGAAGATTTGTTTTCATTTTTTCGATTGCAAGAGACGGTGTGACACCGAGGACTGACTGCACGGGGCCTGTCATACCGATATCTGTTATATAGCCTGTGCCGCCGGGCAATACCTGAGCATCATTTGTCTGCACGTGTGTATGAGTGCCGAAAACGGCTGAAATTCTGCCGTCAAGATAAAAGCCCATTGCTCTTTTTTCGGCAGTTGCCTCTGCGTGGAAATCAAGAATTTTGATTCTGCAGTCTTTCACTTCTTCGAGAATTCTGTCCATACATTCAAAGGGGTTTTCGTTGTTGTCAAGATACACAACGCCCATAAGATTTATAACTGCGATTCTGATGAAACCTTTGTCAATGATGTAATATCCCTTGCCCGGTGCCGAAGAATGAAAATTTGCGGGACGGATAAGGGGAAAGCTCTCATCGTCATATTTAGGGTAAATTTCTGCTCTTCTCATACCGTGGTTGCCCGTTGTGATAACGTCTGCACCGCTTGTGAGAAGATGCTCCGCAGAGTGAGGGTGGATACCGTTGCCCTGAGCTGAATTTTCACCGTTGACTATACATAAATCTATTGCGTTCTGTTTTTTGAAAGCGGGGAGAGTGCGGCGGAGAAAATCACAGCCGTTGTCACCCACAACATCGCCTATTACAAGAATTCTCATCTGTTTCACCAATTAAAAAGTATTAAATATATAATACTAAAATTGAATTTATATGTCAATGGAAAAGGAGATGCAAAAAACGAAAGTTTTTTACATCTCCTCTATGGTTAAATGCTATCAGATTGACTTATTAAAAAGGCTTAAAAATCTTCCCAAAAGGAATCAGTTGAATGTGTGAAAATGTTTGGTGACTCTAATTTCGCAGCAATTCGTAACGCAATTCTTGCATCTATAGCTGTAATCCTTCCGTCAAAATCAGCATCACTCATAATAAAAAATTCTTTAAGTTCTTTTTTTGAAAGAGTGTTTGTCGGGTCGTAAAGTCCTGCGGAATAGCGAAGAAGATTTCTTGCGTGGATTGCTGTGGGGTTATATTCTCTGTTGCCGTTTTCGGGGATTCGTGCTGAAGATGAATAAGAAAATGTTAAAAACGGATAGTTTATAAATTCTATGTCTTCATTTGCTATAAGTTTATCAATATTGTTGCCTTTAATTGAAATTATAGCACAAGGGGTTGTGCTGCCACAGTAAATAATTTCAGAAAATGAGGAGATTGTACTTAACAGAGAAAGGTTTTTTTTCTCAGAAAAATCATTATTATAATTCAAATAAAGATTAAGATAATAATTATCGTCAGAATCTTTCATTTCATTATATAAAGAATATCCGATTTTCTTCATATTTTCTGAGCCGAAAAAATCATTGAATTTTTGCAGAATGAATTGTTTTTCTACAGAAGTACCCTCGTTGAGTATTCTGATTGTTGAGGTGTAAGATGAATAACAATCCTTAAAAAAGGTATCATAGTGCAGCTTGAAATATTGATTTTTAATAAATGATTGATCTTCTCCGTTGACAGTTATTGATGTGTGCCAACCGGATTTTTCTTCTGCATACGAGGTTGTTGAAAACAGAAGGATTGTTGAGATAATAATTATTGTAAATATGAGTTTTTTCATTAAGCTTTCTCCTATCCTTGAAGCCAAGCGTATGCAAAACGAACATCAGACGGATTTGTTGTTGCTTGGCGACATATTTTTATAGTATAATTTCCGTTTGATGCTGGGGTGAAATCAACAATTTCAACATTATTATTGGTTGTTGTGGATGAACAAACAAGATTGCCGTTGACATCATAAATATACAAATCTAAATTATTGTTACAATTAGATTCAACAAAACCATTTGAGTTTGTTGAAAAGCTTTTTTCAAAAGTTAATGCAACTCTTGTTTCTTTATTTGAATCAAGGTTGATGGTAAATGTGTTTTCTGTTGTAGCTTTGCCAAAAACACCAAAATCATATTGATAAAATTTTGCAATATATCCACTTCTTACGCAATCGACTAAACCGGCCCCGCATTGAATATATGATTCCGGTGGGTTGTTTACATCTGTTGTAATTTGTTTTTGAGAAGGTGTGAAGCTTAAGCTTGGGTTTGTGCCTGCAACTAAAGTTGCTTTTAATGCAACAGGCGACAATAATAACATTGGATCTGTTTCACCTATGAGAGCAGCAGATGCCGCCACATGAGGCGCAGCGTAGCTTGTTCCTGTATATTCTTGTAAATCAAGCAAAATGTTTGTGCCCGGAGCACAAATATCAGGTTTTGACGGTAAATTGGTTATATTGCTTTGGTTGATATGGCTTGATGTGTAGTGTATCTGGTCATCAGTTCTTGAAGATGTTCTTTGATCGTCCAAATTTCCTACTGAGATCACATTGTATGCAATTGCAGGATCAGAAACACCATTTGTTGAAAAATTACCACAGGCAACAACAAAAGTCAATAGATAGTTTGCAGAATAATAATCAATTAAATATGAATTTTCATTGTAGTTATTGTAGATTGGATTTCCGTTCCTGTCTATTGAAGATAAATCTAAACTTATATTTACGATATCAACATTATTATCTATAAGCCAATGAATGTTAGGAATTATAGATTCTGCAGTAGTTGGAAGAATTGTGCAGTAAAGATTGGCATCAGGAGCTAACCCCTTTGCACAATTGTTTGCACCTTGACTAACCATTATTTCTGCAATATTTGTTGCATGAGAATTAACAATGTTTGATGAAAAAGACGGATCAAGTGTGATGTTTGCATCAAGAAGTGCAGGTCTGTTTGTAACAGGAAATGCACGATCTATCAAACCTAAGTTGACACCATTGCCTGACTGACCAAAATTACCATTTGTTTGTACAATGTTTGCTCGTGTAACTTCTCGACTTGTATGTAATAATAATTCTGCCTGAATTTGAGGTGTGTAAAAAATATGTGTTATATTGCTTCTTGTTGATAATGTAATTATTTCTTTTTTTGATAACTCCATAAATATGAAGGGCGCGTAAGTGTCAACATATTTAACAGAACCGAACTTTACAAATGATTCTCTGTTGTTATTATAATTTTCTTCGCATAAATTTTTCATAATTATTTTATTTCGGTTTCTGTATTCAGAGACGATTTCAAATTTTTGTTCGACTGTTAATTCTTTTATTTCATCAAGCGAATTTATTTTTCTTTCTTCAAAAATTTCCAAAAGAATGTCAGGTTTTTTTGAAGTTATAAAAGAATCTTCAAGCCAAATGGTTACAGGGATATTATCATTGTTATTTGATTCGTTTAGAATTTTTATTGTTTCGCTTGAAAGTTTGCTTTCACAGCTATCAAGAAAATCTGAATATGCCTTAATGGAATAAGCATTGCTGCTTATAAGTGAAAGAAGAACGAAACTAATAATAAATGTCTTAAAAGTTCTTGTTTTTTTTATGAAAAATTCTCCTTTTTGATTTTTTTGTAGATTTTGATTTTAAGATAAAACCATTGGAATCACCTTCTTGAAAATTAATAGTATGTTTAACTTCATACACTATATAAAAGAAGCATTTTTCGAGAATGTAACACAAATAATTGACTTTTTATTTTTTTGTATAAATACACAAACAAAGATGCTGTTTGTTGTGTATATTGCCGGAGCTTTTTTATTGAAACAAACATTCAGATGTTTGTAATTGTTCTTTTTGAGAGAATTTATATTTTTTGCAAAAAAAAATACCGAGGATATGGAATCCTCGGTAAAAAATATTATTTTGCGTAGTCGCAGGCACGGCTTTCTCTGATGATATTGACTTTGATCTGACCGGGATATTCAAGTTCATCCTCAATCTTCTTGACGATATCTCTTGCAACGAGAATCATCTGATCGTCTGAAATAACATCGGGTTTAACCATAATACGGACTTCACGGCCTGCCTGAATTGCAAATGACTTTTCAACACCGTTGAATGAAGTTGCAATTTCTTCAAGCTTTTCAAGACGTTTGATGTAGTTCTGAACATTTTCACGTCTTGCGCCGGGTCTTGCAGCTGAGATTGCGTCTGCAGCCTGAACAAGACAAGCAACGATTGTTTTTGCCTCAACGTCACCGTGGTGAGCGTGGATAGCGTGAACAACACCTTCGTTTTCTTTGTACTTCTTTGCGTATTCAACACCGAGTTCGATGTGTGAACCGTCAAACTGATGGTCAAGAGCTTTACCGATATCGTGAAGAAGACCGGCTCTCTTTGCCATTTTGACGTCTGCACCGATTTCTGATGCCATAAGACCTGCAATGTAAGAAACTTCAAGTGCGTGGTTAAGTACGTTCTGACCGTAACTTGTTCTGTACTTGAGTCTGCCGAGAAGTTTAACGAGTTCACCGTGGATACCGTTAACACCTGCATCGATGACAGCTCTGTCACCTGCCTGCTTGATTGAATGCTCAACTTCTCTCTTTGATTTTTCATACATCTCTTCAATTCTTGTGGGATGTATTCTGCCGTCAGTAATGAGCTTTTCAAGAGTGAGTCTTGCGATTTCACGTCTTACGGGGTCAAAGCTTGATACTGTGATAGCTTCGGGTGTGTCATCGATGATAAGGTCAACACCTGTGATTGTTTCAAGTGTTCTGATGTTTCTGCCTTCACGACCGATGATTCTTCCCTTCATTTCATCGTTGGGAAGATTTACTACTGAAACTGTAGCTTCAGCAGCGTGGTCTGCAGCACATCTCTGGATTGCTGATGTGATGATTTCTCTTGCGAGGTTTTCTGCCTCGTCTTTTGTCTGCTGTTCGATTTCAAGAATCTTGAGAGCCTTTTCGTGTGTCAGCTCACCTTCAAGGTTTTTGATAAGATGTTCTTTTGCCTGTTCTTTTGTGAAGCCTGAAATTTTTTCAAGCATATCAAATTGGCTCTTTTTGAGTGCTTCAACTTCAAGGAGCTTATTTTCAGCTTCTTTGATTTTCTTGTTGAGAGTTTCATCTTTCTTTTCAAGGTTGTCTGCCTTTTTGTCAAGATTTTCTTCTTTCTGAACGAGACGTCTTTCCTGTTTCTGGACTTCATTACGGCGTTCTTTGATTTCTCTTTCGAGGTCATTGCGCTGTTTATGTATTTCGTCCTTAGCTTCAAGGATAGCTTCTTTTTTCTTTGATTCTGCTTCTGAGACAGCCTGACTCAGAATTCTGTTAGCTTCGTCTTCCGCTGAGCCGATAGCAGCTTCCGCCACTCTTTTTCTGTTGATTCCGCCTGTCACAAAACCGACAACGCCGAATACAACAGCAGCTGCAACAATAAGACCTATTGCCAAACCGAGTTCCATTACTTTACACCTCCGTGTTATTTGATTTGACTGAAAAATAAATGACTTGCGTCATGATAATAATTTCAGAAAAACAATGCAAAAAGAAAATACTGATGCATTATCCATAATATATTATAACTAAATTAATATATTGTCAAGTAGTTACTACAGTTTTTTTTGTATAAATATAATAAACTTTATGCATAATTGTCATTTTTATCAAAAACTAAAATTTCTATTGCAAAAACACACGGAATAAATTACAATATAAAGACATGATTATATTATCGTTTAAGGAGGGTAAAGTATGGATGACAAAAAAACTGCTGTCGCTTCGCAGGAGCAGGAAAGAATAGACAGGCAGCTGGAACAGCAGAATAAATTTTACCTTACGCCAAAAGAAATGGCATCATACATACTTTCAGGTATCGGCGATAAAAACTGGGAAACATTCAGCGGTGCCAACTCGGACTTCTATTACAGAACGATTCTCGGTGCAGAGGCGGCAACTCTCAGTACTGCAAGTGTTATCTGTACATTTGCAGACACGTTTGATAATGCGATTTCAGGTCCGATTATTGACAGAACAAGAACAAGATGGGGCAGAGTGCGTCCTTTCCTTGTGCTTACACTTCCTTTGTGGATTGCTGCAAATTTCTGTCCCTGGTTGTTGCCCAACGGTATGTCTCAGCTGGCATATCTCGGTATTTTTGCGCTTCTCAACTACATCGGCTCTGTTGCAAACTCATTTTATACACCTGCATATTCAGCACTTCTTTTCAATCTGACTCCCAATGTAAATGAGAGAAACAGACTCATTGCGGCAGACACATATGTTGACCTTTTCGGTGTATGGATTCCGTCGTTGTTCCCGTTTCTCATTGACTTTCTGCCCGAATCCGTTCCGAGACAGTCAATATACATCGGCGGTGCGTTGTTCTTTGTTGCGCTAGTAATTGTTTTCAGAGTTTTCGGTTTCTTCTCTCTGCGTGAAAGAATGCCCCTTGCTTCAAGACAGGAAATGAATGAAGTAAGTGTATGGAAATCAATCAAAATCGTTGCAAAATGTCAGCCTATGTGGATTCTTCTCATAAAAGGCTTTTTTGAAGTGGGCAGAGGCATCAGCTCACGAGTGCAGAATGACTTCTGGCTCAACTGTTACGGCAAGGTGTCTTACAGCACCATAACAAGCCTTTTCACAGGTCTTCCGTCATATTTTGTACTTCCTCTTGCACCTAAGCTCACAAGAAAAATGGGTCTTAAGAATCTCGGTTCGCTCAGTTATGCGATAGGAGGTGTTGCATACCTCCTTATGTGGGCAATAGGCTACAATCCTTTCGGAGAGAAACACCTTGTCCTCAATCTCATCTACATCACAATAATGCTTACTTTTGCAGGTTCATTCAACAGCGTGCAGAGATACTGTAACACAGCTCTCACGGGTGATATGTATGACTATGTTGAGTGGAAAACAGGCATCAGAAACGAAGGTATTATGAGTGCTGCGATGGGTTACATAAATCTGGTTGTAAATCAGGTTTCAACTCTTCTCAGCGGTGGTCTTATCACTGTGCTGGGCATCAGATCAAAGTATATGGGCGGTAAGCTTGTTAGACAGACCGATCCCGTTATGCTCCGCAATATCTGGGGGCTTTTTGCTCTTTCAATCGGTATCGGCAGAACAATAGAGGCTGTACTTCTCCTCTTCTTCAAGGTTCACGGAAAAACAAGAGAAAAAATGATGCAGGACCTTGCTGTTTCACGAGCCGCAAAGATAGTTGACTCAGGTGAAAATGAAGGTGAAAAAGACGATTCTTCACAGTAAAAATATGTGTTGACATCCAATCTTTTATGCTATATAATATAATTAAAGTATTACCCTGTAATGTCAGGAATTTTATTCAGGAGGAATGAACAAATGAAAAAAGTCATCTCTGTTCTTCTTACAGTTGCAATGATTTTCTCAATTGCTTCAATATCTGCTTTCGCTGCAGATACATATGAAATCGTATTTGAAGAGTTTCCCTATGATATCTCGGAATACAGAACCGATTACATCGGCAAATACGAAGGATACGAATACGGTACAGATTACTGGTTTACAATCACAAATCCCGACGGCACAACAACAGACATCAAGGGTTTCCCTTACAGCGTTGAAGTTAAGGCTGGCAGAGCACTTGAATTCGTTGTTTCTGTTGCAGATCACGTTGAACCCTCATCAGTTAGAATTCTTGCTTACCCCACAGGCACTCCCGCTGCAGAGCTTTATGAGCCCGTGACCGGCGAACCCGATGCAAACTACTATGTAGCATCAAGCAGTGCTAATACATACGGTCTTATCCCCTCAGAAGATCTCACAGTATGTGTTTCTGAGTGGCACCTTTACAACGACTGTTTCCTTTTTGAGTTCCCCGCATCAGAATACTATACATCAAACAGACTTCAGTACAACGAAGGTATGGTAAATCTCTGGGATATGTATACTCCCTTCGAATGGGGCAACACAAAAGTTATCTACGTTAACGAAACAATCTTCTTCGAAGTAAGAATCCCCCTTGACGGTAAGTATGATTACCACTACGAAACATATCAGGTATACTACACAACAGGTTACGGTTCAGACGAAGAAACTGTTTACCTCAAGAAGAATGCTTCAGAAAAAGAAGGCACAGAAGCTATCGACCAGAGAATCGGTCACTATGAGACTGATACAGAATGGGTTGACCTTTATGCTATCCCCGATGCTGACAACACAATGAATATCAAGGTTGTAAACACAGTTACTTACACTATTGATATGCTTGCTCAGTTCTTTGCGGACTTCAGCCTTGAAAATCTTGATTCTATCGATCTCGGTTCACTCGATATCGCTCCCATGCTTGAGTATATTCTCAGACTTGCAAACCTTATTGTCAAGATGCTTAATGCTTTCGGTCTCAGCATTACTCTCCCCGACCTTCTTGGTTAATTCAAATTACGATTGTTCGTTCTTTGCAAGACATTATCCCATATCAAAGCGAGGCAGGAATTTCCTGCCTCGCTTTGCTTTGTTCAGCCGAAAATGCTTTCTGTTTTTCTGATGCATTCGGGTGGTGAATAGATAAAACTGTCTATGTGACTTCTGTTGCAGAAATATTTTATTTCCTGCAAGGGGTATGCAGCTTTGAAGCTGTCCACGATAATGAGTTTAAGCTTCATTTTTTCGGGAATTATGTTTTTGATAAAAACGCTGCAATGCTGTCCCTCTTCTATGCCGTCTGTCAATTCCGCAAGACCTGCAAGGTTTGGTGTCAGCTCCACAAAAATGCCGTATGTTTCTATGCTTCGCACAATTCCCGGCACAGTTTCACCCACGGCAAAGAGGGATGCGTTTTCCTCCCAGGTGCCGAGAAGTTCTTTCATTGTAAGAGTCAGTCTGCCTGAGTCGTCACGGCTTCTGATGATTGTTCTTATGTCTTTTCCCACGGTGAGTCTTGCAGAGGGGTGGGGAATTCTTGAAACGGAGATGCCGTCTATGGGCAGAAGTGCACTTATGCCGCAACCGATATCGCAGAATGCACCGAAAGGCTCCAGATGTGTGACAACAGCATTGATTACGTCACCGCAGCGGAGTCTGTCTAAGTATTTTTCTTTGCATTCCTCCTGAGCGACACGTCGGCTCAGTACTGCAAATGGTGTTCCCGAGGGTCCTGTTTCAATTTCCATCACTTTGAAACAGACTGTCTTGTTGACTTTTGAAATAATGGCAATATCCCTTATAAGTCCTTCTTTTATTCCCATTGCACATTCGTCTCTGGGGATAATTCCTCTCATACTGCCGAGATTTACGTGAAGATTATGTTCATTGTCGCACAGAAGTGCCCTTGATTCGAGAATTGTTCCCTGAATCATCGCTTCGTGCAGAGCTGACTCGGAATAAACCGCGTCTGACGATTTTCTGTTGTATATTGTTCTGCCCTCAGGCTTATATTCAGTCATACTGAACCGTCCTTTCAGATGATTTTTTTGTCACCTTAAATAAATATGAATTTTTGAAATTTTTAGACTAAAAAATGTTTGATATTGTGAAAAAATATGTTATCATATAATGTGAATATTTATGTTGATATCCGGAGGCGCAATATGGATATAAATGTCGGTGACAGAGTTGAAATGAAAAAACCGCATCCCTGCGGAGGTAAAGAGTTCGAAATTCTCAGAATCGGAATGGATTTCAAGATAAAATGCTGCGGCTGCGGACGTGAAGTTATGGTGCCCAGATCCAAAGCAGAAAAAAATATAAAGAACATTCTTTAAGGAATTGCAGTTATGAAAAAACCTGAAATACTCGCACCCGTAGGCGGAAAAGAACAGCTCGAAGCTGCCGTCCGTTCGGGGGCAGATGCCGTTTATCTCGGCACAAAAAACTTCAATGCGAGAAACAGCGCAGAAAATTTTGATGAATCATCGCTCTCTGATGCGGTGAAATATTGTCACGCAAGAAATGTAAAAGTGTATGTGACAATGAATACTCTTTTTACCGATAAAGAAACTCAGGAACTGATAAATGAAATAAAAATGATTGCCTCCTCAGGTGCAGATGCTGTTATTATTCAGGACTTAGGCGTTGCCGCATTGTGGAAGAAATATTGTCCCTCAATGCCTCTTCACGCATCAACACAGATGACAATTCACAATGTTGCAGGTGCTGTTCAGGCTGAAGAACTTGGTTTTAAGCGTCTTGTTCTTGCCCGTGAGCTGTCACTTGAAGAAATAAGAAAAATTGCAGAGGGCACAAAGGCTGAAATAGAAGTTTTTGTTCACGGGGCGCTCTGTATGAGTGTTTCGGGCACTTGTCTGCTTTCCTCAATGATAGGCTCAAGAAGCGGAAACAGAGGCAGATGTGCTCAGCCCTGCAGACTTGACTTCAAGTGCGGCGGCAGAGAATATGCTCTTTCGCTGAAAGACCTGTCACTTGTTGATAAAGTCAATGAACTTGCCGAAGCAGGTGTTTCATCACTTAAAATAGAGGGCAGAATGAAGCGTGCCGAGTATGTTGCTGCGGCTGTTACTGCTGTGAAAAAATCACTTGCAGGCGAGAAGTATGATGAGGAATCTCTCAGAGCTGTTTTCTCAAGAAGCGGATTCACAAAGGGATATTTCCTCGGTCAGCGTAACCTTGAAATGTTCGGTTACCGCAGAAAAGAAGATGTTACCGCTGCTGCAGGTGTGCTTAAAAACCTTGCACAGCTTTATAAAGATGAAATAAGAAAAATCCCCGTTGATATAAAATTTTATGCAGATGCAGACGGAACATCACTTACCGTTTCTGACGGTGTAAATACTGTTTCTGTGGACGGAGAAAAGCCTCAGACTGCTCAGACAAAGCCTCTTGACGGTGAATTTGCCGAAAAATGTTTTTCAAAACTCGGAGGAACAATCTTTTATGTGAATTCTTTTGAGTATGAAATAGGCGAAAATCTCTCTGTTTCCGCATCTGTGATGAATTCCATGAGAAGAGAGGCAACAGACAAGCTGTATGAGCTCAGAGCTGTTGCAACACCCTATGAAATCACAGAGCCTGAAGCTCCGGCAAGAGTCAGCTCTGCAGGATACTCTGCAAAAACAGTCAGAGTCCGTTTTGAAAAATTCGCTCAGAGCTTTGATGATGAAAAGATTGAAAAAATCATTCTTCCCGTCAGCGAAATACTCAGAAATCCCGAGTGCGTAACGCTTTACGGCAGAAAAATTGTCTGCGAAATGCCGTTTCTTGTATTTGCTGAAAATGAAGAAACTTTCCTCGGTGTGCTCGGCAAGGTAAAATCCCTCGGTGTCAGAGAAGTACTTGCCGATAACATAGGAACTCTGGCAATGGCAAGAAATCTCGGTTTTAATGTGCACGGCGGTCACGGACTCAATGTGCTCAATTCCGTTGCCTTTGCGGAGTATGAAAAACTCGGAGCCTCGGATATAACTCTTTCACCCGAAATTTCAATGGCTTCTGTAGGCAGAATAACAAGCAGAGTCAGAAAAGGTATTCTCGGTTACGGCTTTTTACCGCTTATGCGATTCAGAGCCTGCCCTGCTCAGGGCAAAAACGGTTGCGGTGACTGCAAAGGTCTTACCGTTATTACCGACAGAAGAGGTACAGACTTCTATAATATATGCTCGGCAAAGAAATATTCTTCTCTTCTCAACAGCGTACCTCTTTACATAGGCGACAAACCTTATGACGGTGCAGACTTTGTGACTTTGTATTTTACTTTTGAGAAGAAAGAAACCTGCCTTAGAATTTTTGAATGTTTTATAAATAAAAAATCACCCGAAATGAGAAAAACGGGCGGTCTTTACTATCGTGAGCTGTTATGATGCATTACTATTCACTTAACGAATATTGCCGCAACGAATTCGGCCATAAATTATATAAACTTTCTCTTGACGGCGGAATGACCTGTCCTAACAGAGACGGAAAAATCGGCACGGGTGGTTGTATTTTCTGCTCCGACGAAGGGTCAGGGGAGTTTGCCGCAAAGAAATGCAGTGATATTTCTTCGCAGATTGAAAATGCGAAACTTCGTGTTGCCCACAAGAATAAGGGCGGAAAATATATTGCATATTTTCAGAGTTTCACAAACACTTATGCGCCCGTAGAATATCTCAGAGAAATTTTTACAGAGGCGATAAATCATCCCGATATTGAGGTTTTGTCTGTTGCCACAAGACCCGATTGTGTCGGTGATGATGTGACAGAGCTTCTCTCGGAGCTTAACAGAATCAAACCCGTTTGGGTTGAACTGGGATTTCAGACGTCAGATGAAAAATCGGCTGAATATATAGGCAGAGGATATACAAATGATGTTTTTGAATCTGCCGTAAAAAGACTTTCTGACGTAAACATAAAAGTTGTTGCACACATAATTCTCGGTCTGCCCGGTGAAAATTTTCAGACAATGGCAGACAGCGTCAGATTTGTGTGTGACTGCGGAATATGGGGCATAAAACTTCATCTTCTGCATATTCTCAAAGGAGCACGTCTTGAAAAGGAATATGAAAAATGTGTTTTTGAGTGTTTCGGTGAAAAAGAATATCTTGAAACCGTTTGTGAATTGCTGAAAATTATTCCGTCAGATGTTGTTATTCACAGACTTACGGGTGACGGTGACAAGAGAAAACTCATTGCTCCCTTGTGGAGTGCAAATAAAAAAGAAGTGCTTTCATCACTTGCAAAAATGCTTGATGAAAAACAGATAAAACAAGGCTCGGAGTCTTGATATAACGTGTAAGAATTATTTACGGAGATGATGATATGACAAGTCAGGATTTCAGAAAGCTCTCAGCTCTGCTTGAAAATATAAAAGAGGGTGACAGAGATTCTTTTTCTGCCGTTTATAAAATGTATGAGAAAAAGGCATATTTTCTTTTCTGCAAGCTTGTAAACAGTAAATCTGAGGCTGCAAAACTTACAATTGAACTTTTCGATTATGTATATCTGCAGATTTCAAATTTCCCTGACCCCATAGATTTTGAAAAATGGCTTTATATAACGCTTTTTTCAAGAGCAAAAAGACATATGGCTCAGAGCAATCCCGATAAGGCAGAAGATTTTGCAGATGCCGAATCACCCGAAGCAGAGGAGATTGAAGCTCTTCTTGCTCAGGATTCTGAAGAAATGCTCTCTTACCCCGAAGGAATCAATATTTCTGTTGATATGATGAAAACAGCAGATTCCGTGCTCAGTGAATTGCCTTTCAGACTCCGCTTTGCCGTGTTGGGATATTATTTCTGCGGTTTTGAAATTGCAGATATCTCCGCACTTGAACAGATTTCTGTTGCTGCAGTAAAACACAGACTCCACAAAGCAAGAATCAGAATGAAAACAGAAGAGCACAAGTTTACCGAGCTCGGTTATGATTGTGTGGGACTTGTTGTTTTTCTTCCCGATATCTTTTCAACCATGGCTCAGAATATTGTTATGGCAGCCGATGTTGCGGCAGGTGTGACCGGGAGAACGGGAATTGTCTGCACAAGCGCAGATCCCTTTGCCGCAAGAAACAGAAACGTCGGTTTTCAGCCTGCAAATAATGTGGTGACAACTGTTTCAAAGCCCTCAAAGTATGCGGTGGCACCGCCTCCCGTTCTGAAAAAGAACGAGAGTATGTCACCTGCTGTGCGTATTGTTATGGCTGTTGTTGCAATTCTTGTGATTATCAGCGCAACTGTTGCGGTTGTTCTGATTGTTCAGGGGTCAAAGAATGCAGTACCGCAAGGTTCTGTGGATAATGCTCCCGATACGGAACAGCATACTGCCATTGAAATCACAACAAAGGAAACAACATCAGCTTCAACAACGGTTCCCGAAACAACTACTGCAGAAGAAACAACCACAGAAGCTGAAACCACAACAGAAGAAACAACAACTGCAGAAGAAACCACAACAGAAGAAACAACTACTCAGGAACCTGACGGTGAAACAACAACTTCTGATGTGATAGAAGAAGATGAACCCGGTTTTAATATCAGCGTGGGGTGAGTATAATGTCATTGATGAAACTTAAAAGCGGTACAGATGTAAGAGGAACCGCAATAGGTGAAAAAACAGACCTTACAAATGAAGCTATAAGAAAAATAACAGCAGGTTTTGTTGAAACCGTTAAGGAAAAGACAGGGATTGAACCCGAAGAAATGACTGTGGCTGTAGGTCACGATTCAAGACTTTCTGCAGAAAGAATCAGAAACAATGTTGTTGCAGTGCTTTCTCATTACGGTGTAAAAGTGCTCGACTGCGGACTTGCATCAACTCCTGCTATGTTTATGACAACTGTGGAGCTTGGCTGTACCGCTTCCGTGCAGATTACCGCAAGTCATCATCCGTCTGACAAAAACGGACTCAAATTCTTCACCGCAAATGGTGGTTTTGAGTCTGAAGATATTGTGAAAGTCCTTGAAATTGCAGAAAATACAGATGTTTCAGCCATCGGTGACGATGACAACAGTACATTCTGCGATTTTATGAAAACTTATGCGGATATCCTTTGCAGAATGATTTGCGAAGGTGTCAACGCAGAAAATTATAACAGACCTCTTGAGGGATTCCGTATCGTTGCCGATGCAGGTAACGGTGTCGGAGGTTTCTATGCAACAGATGTGCTCCGAAAACTCGGAGCAGACATAAACGGAAGCCGTTTTCTTGAGCCTGACGGTAATTTTCCCAATCACGCTCCCAATCCTGAAAATAAAGATGCAATGAAGTCAATTTCCGAGGCTGTTATCACTTCGGGTGCCGATTTCGGTGTTATTTTTGATACAGACGTTGACAGAGCTGCCTGCGTTGATGAAAACGGAAATGAAATCAACAGAAATTCTCTTGTTGCGCTGGCATCTGTTATTGCACTCCAAAACAATGAGGGAGGCACAATTGTTACCGACTCCGTTACAAGTGACGGGCTGAAGATTTTTATTGAGAAAAATCTCGGCGGCAAGCATCATCGATTCAGAAGAGGATACAAAAACGTTATCAATGAGGCAATCAGACTCAATAAGGAGGGTGTGAATTGCCCTCTTGCCATTGAAACTTCAGGTCACGCGGCTCTGAGAGAAAATTATTTCCTTGATGACGGTGCATACCTCATAACAAAAATCATCATTCTTCTTGCAAAGCTCAGAAAAGAGGGCAGAAAAATCGGTGATATGATAAGCGATATGAAACAGCCTGCAGAGGAAAAAGAGCTTCGTTTTGCAATTCTCTGTGAAGATTTCAGGTCTTACGGAAACAAGGTCATTTCTGCCCTTGAAGAGTATGCATCAGGTCGTGAGGGCTGGACGGTTGCCGATGACAACCGTGAGGGTATCAGAATTTCACTTGATAACAACCATGGCAACGGCTGGATGCTTTTAAGACTCAGCGTACACGACCCTATTCTTCCTTTCAATGCGGAAAGTGATTCCGAGGGCGGAGTTGAGATTATTCTTGATGAATTTTACGGCTTTATAAAAGATTTTGACAAACTTGATTTGTCAGTTTTCGGAAAATGATATATTTTTATCTGACATAGTATCAAATAAGTGTATTTTTCTTCTTGATTTGTCAGTTGAAAAGTGTTATTATGTATTATACGAAATAGTTTTTTCGGAGGTAATTTTTATGTATGCTTTTTTAGGTCAGCTTCTTCAGCCTATAGTGTCTGTAATTATGACATTCGTTATGTCACTTGCAACATTATTTGGTACAACAGGTGTTATCACAACAAGAGAACCTGCAGAATTTGACAATGTTAAAAATGTTATTTACCTTATCGGCGACGGTATGGGTCCTCTCCATCTTGAAAAGACAAAGCAGGAGCGTTCAGTTTCTCTTGCAATGGATATGTTTGAAATTGAAGGCAGATCAAGAACTCGTTCACTTTCAGCTGCAGTTACAGACAGTGCAGCAGGCGGTACAGCTCTTGCTTGCGGTACAAGAACTTTCAACGGCGCTCTCGGTGTTTATATGTATGATCCCCTCGGCACAGTTACTCAGCCCAAGAGTATTACAGAACTCTGTGCTGAAAACGGTATGATGACAGGTGTTATCACAACAGATAACACATCAGGTGCAACTCCTTCATCTTTCACAGTTCATACAGACAGCAGAAACAACACAGAAGATATTGATACTCAGCAGATGGCTTCAGATTTTGATCTCATCTGGGGCGTAACATCAAAATATGTTTCAAAAGAAGGCTGTGAAGCAAACGGTTTCACTTATGTTACAACATATTCAGAAATGATGGCTCTTGAAGAAGGCAGCCGCAGCTTTGCTCAGTTTGACCACAAATTATGGGGTGTTCAGCAGGCAAATGACGAAACACCTACTCTTTCACAGATGACAGCAAAGGCTATTGACCTTCTTGATGATACAGATGAAGGTTTCTTCCTTATGGTTGAGGGTGCTCACATCGATAAGCATTCACACGACAATAATTCAGAGGCAATGACAGAATCACTCGTTGAGTTTGATAATGCAATTGCTTACGCTCTCGAGTATGCAAAGAACGACGGAGAAACTCTCGTTATCGTTACAGCAGACCACGAAACAGGCGGAATCGTTCTCAATGACGACGGCACATACTCATACACTCAGGGTGGTCACAGCGCTGCAAACGTTCCCGTTCTTGTTTACGGTTCAGATAACTTCATTGAAAACGGTGAAGTTATTGATAACATCGATATCCCCACAAGAATCGCTTACTCACTCGGTTTTACAGCAGAACAGTTCCCTGTTGCAATTGCCGGCAAATTTTCATAATCAGTAAATAAACTTTAAGTTTTATCAATAAAATTCAGGAGGTGCGGTAATGAGCTCAGGAAGTAAAAAAATTATATTGGGAAGCCTTTCTTCCCTTGTTATTGTTCTTGCTGCTGCAGTTGCAATCTGGCTTATTGCCGGCGATCCGCAGAATCTGCCCATAGGCAACAACGGCGGAATTCAGGAAGTTACCTATTCAAGTCCCCTTACAAGCAATGTGTTTTCAACAGCACCCGAGGTTGAGGCTACAACTCCCTCCACAACGGAAAAGCCGAAATCAGAAGCGGAAATATATGTTGAACAGTTTCTTTCAGAAGCAAGTACATACAATCAGAATGTTGAAATCACAACAAAACCTCAGCAGGACAGACCTTTCTTCCATGTTGTAACATCAGGTACTGTTACCGATGATAACTCTCTTGCAGGTCTTGAAGGTCCTGCAAAAACAGTTGGTGAGGTTATTCTTGCGGCAGGCTTCAGATATGATAAGGAGCAGGGAATTTTCTATTCTGAAACAGATTCATGGCAGAGAAATTTCGGTTTTACTCCGCTTTACGATGCAGGTGCTGCATTCACCGGTATGTATTACGATACAATGCGTCTTAAGTTCCATTATGACGGTCTTGACTGGATGTTCCAGATATGGAAAGGCAGATACGGTATCACAACCGGTGGTGAAATGGGTATTTACTACAAACAGCCCCAGCACGATGAGATTTTCTATGCCTGCGCTAAAGACCATCAGAAAGTCACAATGTCATATGCCCTTTACAGAGGCGATGAGCTCTTTATCACAAGAGGTCCCGAGCCTCATTGGTGGCTCACAGGCTTCAGGCTCTTTGAGCTTGCTGCTCCTCAGGAGCTTACAATGCACGCAACATTCTTTATGGATGAAAAGGGTATGGCAGACGCACTTGAAGGTGCACTTCAGGAGCTTGGCTTTGTTGAAGGCGTTAACTATCAGCGTCTCGGTCTTACAATGACAATTATCTGGAGATAAAATTAAAATCTAAGGACATCGGTTTTATTCCGATGTCTTTTTTTTGCATAAAAATATTGACACTTTCTGCAAAAATGCTTAAAATGAAATTATAAAGTTTCAGGAGGTACAATATGAAAAAAATCATCAGTATTTTATTATCCGTTTCACTTCTTCTTACTGTATGTTTTGTGCCTGTTTATGCAGAAGAAACTCCTGCCGCAACAGACTATGAACTTGACGGCAGTTATCCCTATGTTTTTGTTCACGGTATGGGCGGATGGGGACCCGGCTATGACGAAATGCCTTATTGGGGCGGTTGGGCAGAGTCCGAAGGTGACGTTATTGAGATGTTCAACAGCAACGGAATCGAAGCTTATGCTGCTTCTGTAGGTCCTTTTAACAGTGCGTGGGACAGAGCTTGTGAACTTTATGCTCAGCTTGCAGGTACTGTTGTTGACTACGGTGAAGCTCATTCAAAAGAACACAATCACGACCGTTACGGTACAGATTTTTCTTCAAAACCCCTTATGGGTGAACCCTGGGATTTTGAAAGCCCCATCAATATGGTAGGTCACAGCTTCGGTGGCCCCACTGTAAGACTTTTTGCATCACTTATCGCTTACGGTGATGAAACTGAACTTGCCGCAACGGGTGAAGACACATCTCCTCTCTTTGCAGGCGGTCACGAAAAATGCATCAATGCCCTTATTACATTCTCAGGTGTGCATAACGGCTCACCCATTGCAAATCTTATTTATGACAACGAACTGATTATGACAATGATTGCTTTCGGTGCAAATCTTCTCGGTGTTCTTTTCGGCAAGAGCGTTATGATGTATGAAAACGTTCAGCTCGGTCACTTCGGCATCACAGCAAGAGATGATCAGGAAAAAGCAACTTTCAGCACAGAAAGAATCAATAATTTTGCACACACAAAAGACATCTGCGGTTATGATATGACACTCAGAGGTGCTCAGGAGCTTAATGCAAAAATTAAGCTTTCTCCCTACACATATTACTACTCATATTCAACAATCGCAGTCAACGAAACTGCAGCAGGTACATATGTGCCCATCAGTTCAACATTCACACTTTTCTATATGACATCTCTCTACATCGGTGCTCTTGAGGGTAAGACAATTGACGGTGTTTATATGGATGAAAACTGGGCAATCAACGACGGTATAGTGCCTCTTGCAAGTGCTCTTTATCCGTCTGATTGTGCAGATACGGCAAAGAATTATGAAGAAGCTGTAAGTCAGGGTGAAGAAATTGAAACAGGAAGATGGTATTATATGACACCTTCAACAGGTTTTGACCACTTTGACTACTGCGGTACAATAGATTACCCCACAAGTTTTGAAGATTTCTATTTCTCACTTGTGGAAACAGTAAATAAAACTAATAAATAAAATCAAAAAATAAGAGGAGGTTTCAGAACCTCCTCTTTATTTATGTAACTTTCAGTAATGTTATTTTTCCGTTTGCATCAACGTTATATGTGTAGATGTATTTTGAAGCAACTTCATCCGTATCGGATTTTGTGTATTCAAAAGTTATGTTTACGGTGCCTTCACCGATTTCTCTGAATGTGTATTTCTGTGTGCCTCCGCCCGAAGAAAGTATAGCGGATGAATCGGGAATAAAATATTTGCCCGATAAAACAAGCACATCGTTTCTGTCGCAGGAATACTCCCAGACATAACCCGAGGACGGGTCTGCATAAAGCTCAATGTCAACCGTTTCCGCTCCGAAACCAAACAGATTTATCAGCGCAGGAAAAAAGGCGAGAATTATTTTCAGAAAATTGAAAATTGCAGCCACAGGAACCCCTCTTTCGTCCGTTTATGATATAAGTATAACAATTGATTCACAGTTTGTCAATTTTTTATACTTAAAAAGTTAAAAAATCTGTAACTATTGTGAAGTATTTATGTAATAATTAAAGGAAAATTTGTTTTTTGCTTTACTTTAGGAAAGCAGTGTATTATAATATGTAGTGTATAACTTACAGGAGGCAGATCAGATGAAACAAAAAAGTGTAAGTTCTGTCAAAAGAATAATTTCGCTGGTGCTGGGAGTCATAATGCTCTTTGCGGTTATGACAACTCAGGTATCGGCTCAGGATAAAGGAAACGAAGAAATGACCTTTGCCGTGGTGTCGGGAATATCTTATGTTTCTGCAGAAAACAGAGGCGGTTACAATGATGCATTCCTGCTTGATGCAAAGTCAAACGGCTATCAGTATGAGCAGATAGATTCAATTCTTGCAAGTGCTTTTGATTCACTTAAAACAAGAGTTGAAAAAGATAATCTCAAATATATTATCGTCAACGGTCCTCTTACTTACAGCGGTGAGTACAGCAACCACGCTGCTGTTGCAGAGATGCTTAAAAAGCTTGAGGCAGACACAGGTGTTAATGTTCTTGTCAATTTTGCCGCAACAGATGTAAACAGCGCATCAGCTTCATCTTTTGCAACGGGAAAAAGAACTTATGTCGCTCCCGCAACACCTACTCAGATAAAAACTCTTTATGCAGATCTCGGTTATGATCTTGCAGACAGTGTTTATAACAAATATGACCAGAGCACAGCAGGTCTTTCCTATGCAGCAGACCTTGACGGCGGTTACAGACTTATTGTGATTGATGCTTCTCATTATGAGTATGAAAACGGATACACAAGCGTAACCGGTGAGATTTCATCAAATCTTGAAAAATGGATAAAGAGCGAATGCACTTATGCTCAGTATTCAGGTTACACACCCATTGCCGTGTGTGCATGGAGCATTGCGGGAAGCAGTATTCTCGACAACAGCGGATATCTTACAAATGCAGATGCTTTTGCAAATACTCTTGCTGATTCAGGCATTCATTACATCTTCACTTCAGGCGGAAATAAGAATGACATTTCTGCAGTTGTTTCAGACAACGGCAATGTGATTTATGATGTTCAGAGTTCATCAATAGTTTCTTTCCCCAACACATACAGAGTATGCACTTTCAACGGTGAAAAGGCTTCTTTTGAAATGGTGGATGCTGACGAAACAATGAATATCGTTTCACGAAGCGGCAAGGAATATGCAAGACCTTACAGAGAAACATCTTCTCTTAAAATTCAGTATGCTGATTATGATATTGCAAAATATTTTTCAGATATCGTGAAGAATTATATTTCAAGCATTCTTATTCCCGGTGTTAAAGCAAACGGTACTCTTGAAGGCTTTGCTCAGAGTCAGTACGGTGTTTCACTCACAGATTATATCAATGATATTATCGGCGGCGGTCTTAACATAATGAATACAATCATTATTTTTGATGCCACCAACATTATGAATATGCTTGAAGATGTTTTCCAGCAGGCACAGTCTTCTTTCCTTCAGGATGAAAACAAACTTGCAAATCTCTGCTACACAAGATTCAAAACACTTTTTGATGCAGAAATTTCATCTGAAGAATGCACCGCATTTACGGACACCTACGGTTTCGGAAGTGCTGAACACGGCGGAACTGTTGCAGACCTTTTCCTCTCACTTGTTGTTTATTCCAAATACGGCAATGAAGATTCAACATCAGACAGATTCATAAATGATGTTGCAGATAATTTCAGATCAGGTGATCTGTTTGAATTCTTTGCTGATATGACGGGTGAAGTTATCATCAGAGACCTTCTCTTCAATGATATCCTTTCTCAGATAGAAATGAAGCCTCAGTACCTTATCTTCCTTGATGATACTCAGGATTCACTCGGTTATTATCTCCAGATTGCGTTCAAGGCATATATTGCATTGCACGGTGAAAGTTCAAGTATCACAGGTGCCGTGAAGAGTATTCTCAAGGACGGTTTCTTTGATGAATACGGCAAGACAATTGATGATGTTATTGACAAACTCATTGGTGAATATTACTCAGAAGATGATTGCCAGCTCATTGGCGGACAGATTGCAGATATTCTTGAAACATATTTTGCAGATGAAAATCCCGTTGTAAAAGGCGACTATGATATAGAATATGACGGCAATGCAAGTGCTGTTTCTTTTGCAACAAAAGAGAATTTCAGAATGCCCACAATGATTACAATCACCCTCGGTAACGATGTGACATCAGAGGCATATGTAACCTGGTATACAAAATCAACAGTAACAGGCACAGATATTGAAATTTATAACGATAAAAACAGTACATTCTACGGCAAACACTTTATCGGTGTTGACGGAGTAAAAACTGTTATTGCCACAAGGGATACAGACAGAACTTCTGTTGCTCTTGACCTTGGTTTTGTTTCATTCGGTGAACAGACAGCTTCTTACAAACAGCATATTATGAAGATTACGGGTCTTGAAGCAGGCTGTACTTACTTCTTCAGAGTTGGTGACGGTACAAAGGGTTGGTGGAGTGAAACTCTTTCAGTCACAACTGCGGAAGACAGCGAATCAGTCACATTTATGCACGTTTCAGACACAACGGGCAACACAATGTCTGATTTTGAACTCTTCGGAAATATTCTCGGTTGTGCCGAGTATATTTATCCCGATAATGACTTTGTTCTCCACACAGGCAACTATGTTGAGAACAATGACGATATAAAACAGTGGCAGAGAATGCTTGACGGCATTCAGGACAAGATTCTTTCTTCTTATATTGTTCCCGTTGCCGGCAGTAACGATACTGTTGAGTCAATTTCTCAGAATTTCGCTGTTGGTGCACTTCTGAGTGAAGTTGAAAGAACCGGTGTGTATTATTCGTTTGATTATAACTTTATTCACGTTGCGGTGCTTGACTCAAACTGTGTGAATGCAGACGGTACACTCAAGGAAGAGCAGGTTGAATGGTTCAAAAAGGATATGGGTGCAACAACTGCAAGATGGAAGTTTGTTGCAATTCACGATCCCGTTTACACAAATAGCGCATTTGTTCATTCAGATAATTATGAATCTTATATGAATCAGGTCACAGACCTTATGGAGCAGTATGATGTGGATGTTCTTTTCAGCGGCAGTGAAGGTGTGTATTACAGAACTGACAGTATGAAAAACAACGAAGTTACCGATTCTCCCAAGGTTGCATTTCCTCATCAGCTCAATTCAGGCACTTATTATAAGACAATTGCAACTCCTCAGGGTACTGTTTATTCATCAGTAGGTTCATCAGGCGCACTTGCTGAAGAAAAACATCAGATTTACAACACAAACGGCATTTTCCCCTCATCAGGTCAGAATGTGAACCCTGACGACCCGATGTTTACTGCTGTTGAAATTCTCGGTGATACACTTTACCTTACAACTTATACTGTAAAGGGCAACAGAGCAACAAAGGTTGACAGCGTTTCAATCAAGAAGACTGCAACCGATATGGGTGACGTTGACTTTGACGGAAAAGTTACTGCTATTGATGCCCGTCTTATTCTCCGAAGCTCTGCTCTGCTTCAGATTCTCACAAAGGCTCAGCTTGCAGTTGCAGACCTTGACGGTGACGGCAAAGTTACTGCAATGGATGCACGTAAAGCTCTGCGAATTGCTGCAGGTCTTGAATAAATTTATTGTTGACAAAGCGGTCAACTATAAATATAATATAATTACTAAAATTTGCAAAATGAAAGGTGATTAAAATGAAGAAAGCCTTTATAAAAGTTCTTTCTGTTGTTCTTTGCGTAATGCTTGTTTCAGGCATTGCAGCACCTGCAGCTTATGCAGCTTATGACCCTTCAGTTTCAGTAAACGAAGAAGTCAGCGGCTTCAATAAGTTCCTTTACAATGCTCTTGACGTTGTTATTGACAATGTTCTCAGAGTTATCAACAGCTTTATTCCCAACCCTCCCTCATGGGTTGACAAGGCTGACTATGTTTCAGAAGGTATGATGACAGGAACAGAAGAATTCCTTGCAGAACCTGCTGAAGATGCAGTATGGTCAATGGGTTATGCAAACGCATCAATCCTCACAGGCAATGAAATGGACGGCAAACACTTTGTTGGCGGTCAGCTCTCAGTCAGCGACAAGACTGTTTCAGAAATTTATGACGATCTTCTTGTAAGAACTGTTGTTATGAGCGACAATTCAGGCAGAGGCAACGTTGCTTTTGTTGTTGTTGATGCTTACGGTCTTTCAAGCACAGTTGTAAGAGATATCCGTGCAGCTATGGCAGATTTCTGCGCAGCTAACGATATCGTAAGCCTTAATGTTTCTGTTCTTCATCAGCACAGTGCTGTTGATACACTCGGTATGAACGGCAGCATTCTCAAGGCTCTCGGCAACGCAGGCAAGGCTGATCCCGTTAACGGCATCAATGATGAATATATGGCAAACCTCTATGCTAAGATTGAAGAAACACTCACAACAGCTGTTGATTCAATGTCAGAGGGTACTCTCTATCACGGCAGTGCAGATTTCTCAGAATTCGTAACAGACAAGCGTGATCCTCAGGTTCTTGATGCTGAGTTTGATCGTTTCCGTTTTGTTCCCGCTGACGGCAGCAGAGAACTCTGGTTCACAACAAGTGCTATTCATTGCGTAGGCGCAGGCGCAGGCCCCACAGAGGTTACAGGCGACTATCCCTACTATATGGAACAGTATATCAACGAAACATACGATGCTGACTTTATGATGGTTCTCGGTGCAGAACTTGGTACAGGTCAGGATAAGGATACTCTCGGTCTTCCCGAAGATGCAACAACAGTTGAATCACTTGATGCATTCGGTAAAGCTCTTGCTGACAGATTTGCTTCAATCGACAACGAAACAGAAGTTGCTCCCATCCTTAACATCGCTCACAAAGAAACATTCTACACAATTTCTAACCAGATTCTTGTTTTTGCAGGTAAGATGGGTCTTATCACAAACAGAGTTGTTAAAGACGGCAGCAATTATCAGGTAGTTTCAGAAATCGGTTATATGGAACTCGGTACAGAAGACGTTGTTGTTATCGTTCCCGGTGAAATTGCAGCAGAACTTGTTTACGGCGGTTTCCTTGGTGCTGATAAGTCATGGACAGGCACAGAATGGGAATTCGGTTCAGTTGCTGATATGGTAGGCGATAAGAACATTATCGTATTCGGCATTATGAATGACCAGATCGGTTATATCATCCCCGCAAACGACTATATGGCACTCCTTGAGCCTTCAAACAAGAGCCTTGAACTTGTTGCAACAGGCAACCTCACAGCAGAAGCTATGATCAAGGACTTTGATGAACTCATCAAAAGTGTAAAGTAAAACAATAAATTTAAGCACCTTCTTCGGAAGGTGCTTTTTTTTGCGATTAATGCACAATTCACAATGCATAATTTACAATTTATAGTCAATTGGTTTGTGCAGACTTGCAGGGAACGCTGCCCACATCGTTCCGCAAAGTTTGATGGAACTAAAGGTGTGGTGTAGGGCGGGTTGCCCGGTGCCCACCGATTTGCTGAAGGCAAACCGCCATACGCAATTTGTTTTTCCTCAGACGGAGCGATGCTCCATATATAGAGCAAAGCGGAATAAGTGCGACAGCACTTCGACACTTCTAACTCCTGACCTCTAACTTTCCCCGTTCCCTTACAATCTATTCAGATTAACGCCTCTACAAGCTTTATTTTAATTTCTGCGAATATCCTGATTATTCTTTTTGCAAAAAGAAAAGCCGTGCATTGCGCACGGCTTTGAATGTTTATTAAGAGTTTTATTATTCTTCGATTTCCTTTGCTGTTGCCTTTTCGAAGATAGCTGTAACTTCTGCTGAAGGAGCTTTGTCGATAAGTGAAACAATAACTGCAAGAACGAGACATACGATGAAACCGGGAAGAAGTTCGTAAACACCTGTCTTTTCTGCTGCTGAAAGACCGAGAGCAATCCATACGATAACTGTTGTGCCGCCGCCGATGATACCTGCGATTGCACCTTTGTATGTAAAGCGCTTCCAGAAGAGTGAGAGAATGATTACGGGACCGAATGCTGCACCGAAGCCTGCCCAAGCGTTTTCAACAAGACCCATAATGCTGCCTGCGTTGGGGTTGATTGCGATGAAGTAAGCAATAACTGCAAGTACGATAACAACGATTCTGCCTACCCAGAGGATTTCTTTTTCTGATGCATTCTTTCTTACAACGGGCTGATAAATATCGCTTGTGAAAGAAGATGATGCAACAAGAAGCTGTGAGTCTGCTGTACTCATTGCTGCTGCAAGGATAGCTGAAAGAAGAATACCTGCAACGAATGCGGGGAAGAGTTCACGTACAAGCACAATGAAGATTGTTTCCTGAGTGCCTGCTGCGATGAGTTCGGGGTGAAGAACTCTGCCGAGGTATGCAATAACGATTGCTGCACCGAGTGAAAGAATAACCCAGATAATAGCAACAGTTGCTGATTTCTTTATAAGGCTTGCCTTTTTGATTGACATAAATCTTACAAGGATGTGAGGCATACCGAAGTAACCGAGACCCCATGCAAGACCTGAAACGATATCCTGCCAGCTTGATTCAAAGGGGTTTGTAACAAACTCGTTTGCTGTGCCGATGAAACCTTCGTTGATTGCTGCAAAGTTTACATCCTTTGTCATAAGGATAACAACGGGAACAGTCATAATTGCAACGAGCATCATAAGACCCTGGAAGAAGTCTGTCCAGCAAACAGCCTTGAAACCGCCTGTGAATGTGTAAGCGATGATGATTGCTGCGAAGATAAGTGTTGCAACGCTCTGTTCAAGACCGGGGATAACCATTGCGAAGAGTGTGCCGCCTGCCTTGAAGCTTGATGCAACGTAAACTGTGAAGAATACTGCAAAAACAACTGCGCAGATGATTCTGAGAATGGGACTCTTGCTTGCGAATCTGTTTGAGAGATATTCGGGAATTGTGATTGCATCGTTTGCTGCTGCAGAAAAGCTTCTGAGTCTTTTTGCAACAAGGAGCCAGTTGAGGATTGTACCTGCTGCAAGACCGATACCGATCCACATTTTGCCGAAACCGAAAGCAAGGATGCTGCCGGGGAAGCCCATAAGGAGCCAGCCTGACATATCTGATGCCTGAGCACTCATTGCTGTAACGTAGGGACCCATGCTTCTGCCGCCGAGGAAGTAATCCTTAGCACCGCCGTTCCCCTTTTTGTCTTTGAAGAAGAAAATGAATCCGATACCAAGCATTAATAATAAGTATAATACAAATGCTAAAACTTCTAAATTCATATTATTTCATTCCTTTCTGAAAAGTGTTTTTTGACGAATACAAACGCAAGTATAACATAATCAAAACAAGAATGCAATACAGAACGGAGTATAGACTAAAGTCTATACTCCGTAAGGTTTAAGCTATAATATTCAAGCAATTATGCGGTTTTATAGCAAGAATGCATTCTATACTAAAAATGATACGACATATATACTTTAATTTTTGACTCTTTGCATAAAAAACGGCATCATTTTTAATGCAGAATCACTGAGAGAGTAGTCTCCGTTGCACAGACACCAGTCATAAATCATTGCTCTTTCGCAGAAAGCGTAATATTTTACGATTTCGTTTACAGACATCTGCTTTGTGATTTCATTTTTCTCCTGACCTGCAATTACAATTTTGCGGAGAAGTCTGTAATAGACTCTGTTGTGGTCAAGAAGCTGTTTTTCCGTTTTTGTGATGAGCTGAGTGGAGTAGAGCCTTTTCATCAGCTCAAGGTCAACGGTGTTTTCAACCATTTCAAAGAGTTTGCGGTTGAGAAAGAGAAGAATCTCAATGCTGTCAGTCTCAGGATTGATTTCACTTTCAAGCTCTTCATATTTTTCATCAAAAAGATGTGCAAGTGAGCCGAGAAGTGCATCCTTGCTCTCAAAATAGTGATAGAATGAGCCTTTTGAAGTGCCTGACTCAAAAATTATATCTTCAATTGTGGTGTTTTCGTAACCGTTGTCGTAAAAAAGCTTCCATGCAGCGGAAACGATTTTACTTTTTGTGTTGCGAGTATTCTTCTTTGGCATAATACCACCTCGGTGAAATTATATTACATTATAATATAAAAGTCAAATTAAAACGGAGGCTCACCTGAGTCTCCGTTTGTGCTGTTAAAATGTGTCGAGCTGAGCTGCGACTCTGAGAATCTTTCTTGCGTCGATTGCGTTGACTTTGCCATCGCCTGTTACATCAAAAACAGCAATGGGCTGATTGTAGTTTTCCGTTTTGTCAAGCTGGGCTGAGATTCTGAGAACGATTCTTGCATCGATTGCATTGACCTTTCCGTCACCGTTTGCATCACCGAGGATGTAAGAAACATCGGGTTCATCGGGAACATCGGGTTCGTCGGGTTCTGTGGGAATTTCAGGTTCAGACGGAGTAGAAGGCTCTGTTTCTTCCAATGTTGCATTGTTGTTTTCTGCATAAGAGGGAGCCATTGAGTTTTTGTCGCCACGGACAGTTATGCCATCTGAAACAGCAATGTTGTTTGCGTCTGACATATCAGACAAATCTGCATTTTCGTTGAATGTGTAGCCGAGACCGATTATGCCGAAAGACTGTGTGTTCTGCAGAACATCGTCTGTGTAAGTGTCGGGTTTTGCATCGCTGTTGAAAGTTACGTCTTTAAGGTTTGCACAGCCGAAAAATGCACCTACACCAACTGTTTGTGTGCTTTCGGGAAGGACATATTTTTCAATGTCTGTTTTTGCAGGCATCTGAATGAGGAATGTTTTGTCCTTGTTGAACAGAACGCCGTATTCGTCTGTGCAGTAATTTGCATTGTCTTCGGCAACGGCAATTTCCTTAAGATTAATTGTGCCGAAGAATGCACCTGAGCCGATTTCTGTTACGCCTGAGTTGATGCGGAATGATTCAAGAGAAATACAGTTCATAAATGCATATCTGCCGATGGTTGAGCTTCCTGCAGAATTTCTTAATGAAAATGTGCTGATGCCTGAAGCATTATCTTTGAATGTAATGTTTGTCAGTGAAGTGCAGTTTGTAAATGCGAAGTCTCCGATATTGCCGATATTTCCGCTGATTGTCACCGTTTCAAGCGCAGTGCAATTTTCGAATGCATTATTGCCGAAAGAAGCAGCATTGCCTTTGATTGTAACCGTTTGCAGCGAAGTGCATCCTAAGAATGCGGCATTTCCGATTGAATCAGCATCACCTTCGATTGTGACTTCTTTCAGAGCGAGAGAGCCTGCAAATGCGTAGTCACCGATGTCTGTAGCATTTTCTCCGATAATTACAGCTTCCAGATTGTCGCAACGCATAAATGCCTGATTGCCTATTAATGTTATTGAATCGGGAAGACGGAGAGTGCCTCTGAGTCCTTCACACCAGGCAAATGTGCCGTCATTGATTGTTGTGATTGACTCGGATAAAAAGATTTCTGACAGATTTGTGCATTTGAAGAATAAATAGGCAGGGATGTTGGTTACATTTTTGCCGAAGAATACTATCATACCATCGGGACTGCCTGAGTCTGAAAAGATAAATGGGGGAGACTGGAAATCTTTGACTTTATTTGTTTCCCAGTTGATTGTTTTAAGACCTGTGCATTCGGAAAAAGCATTTTCACCAATGGTTGTGACAGATTCTTCAATAGTTATTACTTTTAACTTTTCACAGCTCATGAAAGCGCATTTTCCTATGTTTTCAAGTGCGCTGAGTGTTGGCAGGTCGCTGAGATTTCTGCAATATGCAAAGGCATATTCTCCTATGTCTGTGACTTTTGCGGGCAGGTAGTCTGACGTATAAATGCCTGCGATTCCTGATTCTGAGAATGCATAATCACCGATGTTTTTTACAGAATCAGACAGAATTATGTTTTTAAGATATTGGCAATGATATGCAAAATATGAGGGGACGGTTGTTATATTGTCACCGAATGTTATGCTCAAGCCTGATTCGTTGTTGCCTGAGTCGTAAAAGATGCCGCTTTCATCAGAAAATTCTGTGATTTTGTCTGCATTCCAGTAAATTTTTCTCAAACCGTTGCAGTTTGCAAAAGCTCCTTCACCGATTGAAGTTACAGAAGCGGGAATTGTAACGGTTGTGATGCTGTTGCAACCGAAGAAAGCAATATTTCCGATTGATGTGACTGAGTCGGGTAAAATAACTTCTGTAAGGTTATTGCAACCGAAGAAAGCAGACTGACCGATTGATTTGACAGAGTCTGAAATGGTGACAGTTTTAAGATTATTGAAAGTATAGAATAAATATGCGGGGATGTGTGTTACATTGTTGCCGATTACGAGATTTACTTCGTTTGTTGCGGGGGCTGAATCGCTGAATATAATGGGAGGGTTTGTAAAATCGCCTGTTTTATCTGTATTCCAGTTGATTTCTGTAAGTGCTGTGCAGTGAGTAAATGCATATTCTCCGATGAAAGAAACTGATTCGGGAATTGTTATGCTTTCAAGTGCCGTGCAATAATTGAATGCATTGTTGCCGATTGTTGTGACAGTTGTGGGGAGTGTTATTTCTGTAAGCATTTCGCAGGAGCGGAAAGCATTGTCGCTGATAACTGTTACATCGCCGAGGAAACTTACAGTTTTGACGGGAGTGCCTGAGAAAACATTGCCGGGAATGACAGTTACATTGTTGCCGAATATAACATCAAAGCTGTCACAAGGTTCGGTATATGAAAAAATTGAGTAATAATTTGCGGAATTATCTGCATTGTTTGTATTCCAGTAAACTTTTTTAAGTGATGTGCAGTCTCTGAATGCATCCTGACCGACGGATGTTACTGATTCAGGAATGGTTATTCTTGTAAGTCCTTTGCAGGAGTCAAACGCGAAGGAGCCTATCTGCGCAACTGATTCGGGAATTGTGACAGATGTAATGCTGTTGTAATTTGCAAATGCACCGTCACCGATTGCAGTAACGGGGTAGTCGCCGATGTTTTCAGGAATCACAACATCTGTTGCTGATTCATTGCAACCTGTAATTGTGATTTCACTGTTTGCAACGGTATAAGTCAGGTCACCGTAGGTTTCAGCCGATGCACTTATGCAAAGAGCTGTAAGGATGATGATTGAAATTGCCAGAACTGTTAAAACGTTTCGTAAGGTTTTCATTGTAAGTCCTCCGCATAACAATTTTCTTTATAAAAAAATTATATTGCATTAAAGCGTAAAAGTCAATCGGAAAGTGGTTTACAAAAAAACTGCCCTCGGAGAGAGCAGTCTGTCACCGTATTATTTTTTCAGAATTTCAACATTGCCTGCGTTGCCGTTTGTATATTTGCCGCCTTTGTAATAAGGCTCTGAATTGACGATTACTTCGGCACCGTCGGGAATATACAGCACAGCTTTCATATCCTCGGGAAGTGTAAGACTGATAATATATTTATCTGCGGTCTTTTTATAATCCAGTGTGATGAGTCCTTTTACGCTTGGTACTGTGCAGGTCATATTTCCCGAAAGCGAATACTGAGGATTGATTTCTGTTTTTTCATAACCTGCCTCAAGGGGAGTGATACCTGCAAAGTGTTTGCTCATTATAACAAGCGGTCCGCCGCTCCATGCGTGATTCATTGTACCTCTCCAGGATTCCCAGAACTCCCATAGAGTAGAGTAGTCCTCATTCATCATTCCTTCGTATCTGATTTTTATTCTGGCTGTAGCCTCTTCATATTTGCCCATTTTACAAAGGGCTTCAAGTACATAATATTCCATATAAGGACTTGAATTCTGTGTATTTATGAGTATTTCTGTTATTGTTTCATACTGCGATTTGTCTGCAAGGCCTGATAAAACCGCAAGGGCATTTGCTCTGTCATCAGGTTTGCTGACTTCTTTGCTTTTGTATCCGTTTTCTGTCAGCAGAGATTTATAACCGGTTTCAATAACAGACTTTCTGTCTGATATAAATGAAGTATCTGCATTTTTGCCGAGAATCTGAGCCATTTCTTCCACAGATGAAAGTGCATAATAATACCATGCATTTTCAATGGCAGTCATATCTGCCTTGCTGCCCCAGTCTGCCCAGTCCCAGGAGCCTTCTCGGTGAACAACAAGGTTATTTTCACCGATTTCCCAGAGTTTAAGATAATTGAGTGATGCATCATAGACTTTTTGGAGGAATACCTTGTCACCTGTGTATTCATAGTAAGTGAGAAATCCCACAATACCTGCAAGCTGTTGTACGGGAAGCTCAAAATAATCTCCGTTTATGGGCACAACGGTCTGAAGCACATCTGTATCATCAATGTGAGAAAGCATTGCATCAACACCTTTCTGATAAAGCAGATAGGAGTTGCTGTCCATTGCGTACATTGTCATAATCATTTCACTTGTGACATCGCCCCACCACTGTGCTCTTTCTCTGTCAGGACAATCCATAAAGTTATCACGCATTGTGACATAAAGAGTCCTGAGAGATTTCTGCCAGAGTGAATTCATAAATTCATCATCACAACTGAAATTACCGCTGAATTCGCTGTCATAGCCCGTTTCACGGTATTTGAGAGAAACAACAGTAACACCTCTGGGGATTTTGTAAGTTATATGCTCTCCGTTAACCCAGCCGAGAGATTCAAACTCCTGCTCACCCTCTTTTGTCACATAGGTTGTTGAAACCGCACCGATAAGGGTGTTTTCTGTTGTAATGCGGATTTTTTTACCCTCGGGCGCAATGACCTTAAGATAAGTTGTAACCTGTGCATTGTAGGGGATATCCACGGTAATTTTCTGACCGAAAAGCTTTTTTACAGTATAGTTTTCGTAGTCTTTTGAATTTTCATAATCTTTAAGACCGTAATCTTTGAGAAGCGGTATTCCTCTCGGATAAAGACTGCCGTAAACACCCTCTCCGCCTTTGCCGTATTCGGTCGCATTTGCCCAGCCTGAGTAATCAAAGCTGTTGCTGAGCCAATCGATGTCTTTTCTTGCATCAAAATAAATACTGTATTCGGCAAGTCTGTAATTCGGCGGATAAAAAATGCTGTCGATGTAAGCAGGATTTCTGTTTACCTTCCAGCTTTTGTCGGAAAGTATGGTGATATCATCATTCACGGCTTCAAAAATGAATCCGCCCTGACCGCTTCCGTTATAGGAATAGCTTGTTTCATCATCCCAATACCAGACAAGGGCACAGATTGAGTTTTCACCTTTTTTAAGATAAGGCGCAATGTCTTTGCTGTCGTAATAACCGCTGTTTTCATCGGGACCTCGTTTTGCGCTTCCTTCAAAAATAACTGTTTCACCGTTTATGTAAAGCCAGTATTTTGAATCGGCTGAAATGTGAGCAATAAGCTCTTCAGGCTGATTATCAAGAGTGATTTTTTTGTTGAAGCACATCCATACGTTTTCTTCGTCAATATTTTCCTCATCCCATATCCATTGAGCTTTCCAGTCATTTTTTGCTTCTGTTGAAATCACACTGTATTCGGGTATATTGTCGGGAATATCATATTCATTTGTAAAGGGGACAAGCGCTGACTCTCCCCAGGAAAAAAGCGAAGAAATGCAACCTGCCGCTATCACAATGTAAGAAATAATTGTCTGTATAATCTGCATAGGAAACTCTCCTTTATAAATGCAATTCAATCAGTCTTTTTTGTTTGCGAGCTGATAGAATGCCACGGCAGAGGCGGCGGCAACATTCAGCGAGTCAACACCGTGATACATCGGTATTTTTACGGTGAAATCACAAGCTGATATTGTCTTGTCAGAAAGTCCGTCACCTTCTGTGCCCATAACAACGGCAAGTTTCTCTGCTTTTGCGAGTGCAGGGTCGTCAATGGAGAGAGAATTATCCTTAAGCGCCATTGCAACTGTTCTGAAACCGAGAGATCTGATTTCATCAAGGTTTTCGTCTGTGAGAAATGTCCAGTCAATCTGAAAAACGGTGCCCATACTGACTCTTGCGGCACGTCTGTACAAAGGGTCTGAACTGCCGGGAGTGAGAATTACCGCATCCATTCCGAGAGCCGCAGCAGAACGCATAATTGCACCAACATTTGTGGGATTCATAACATTGTCGAGTATAACGATTCTGCTTTTGTCTTTACAGAGGTCTTTTACATCGGGCAGAGGCTTCCGCTTCATTGCACACAGCATGCCTCTTGTGAGATTGAAGCCCGTGAGCTGTGTGAGAACATCAGATTCGGCACAGAAAACGGGGATATCGGGTATTCTGTCAAGAATCGGCTTGCCCTCGCCCTCAATATGCTTTTTCTCCATAAGGCAGGAAACGGGTTCATACCCTGCATCAAGTGCACGTTCAATAACCTTGGGACTTTCTGCAATAAACAGACCCTTTTCGGGATTTCTTCTGTTCAGAAGCTGCCCCTCACTCAGACGAGCGTAAACATCAAGCGCGGGAGCCGAAAAATCTGTAATCTCAATAATTTTGCTCATAATATCACCGTCAGAATTCTGATTTATGATGTGATTATATCATAAAAACATCATACAATTCAATCAAAAAACAAAAACTGCCCTCTGTTGAGAGCAGTTATGATTCGTTTTTCAAGAAAATTATAAAACTAAATAATCATTTGCGGGAATTACAGTTTCTGAACCATCCTTACGGATTATTTTCTTATCTTCATTATTGAAATTCATAACGAAAATACTGTCACCGCGTTTTCTGACAGATACACCGCAGGGTACAGAAATTTCTGAATCTGACTCAATATTTTCCTTTTCAGCTATCCATCTGCAGAAATCACCTGCAAGGTCATTGTCGTTTCTGAAAGCGACATAATATGCCTTACCTCGGCCGTATTCGTTTTCGGTAACTGACGGCAACCCTGTATAAAAATCACTCTTGTATTCACCAAGGATTTTTGAACCCTTTGAATGAATAATATCGCAGACGTGATTAACCTCATATTCCTTGCCGTTGAAAGTTGCTTTGCCTGTCATATTTTCCGGCAGAGAATCGGTTTCTTCACACCATATGCCAAAGACTTCTTTAAGACCGTTTGCAGGGAAACCGCCGAGATAACATAAATCGTCCTTATCAACAACGGCACTCAGATAAGTCATAACAAAATTACCGCCGTTTCTGACGTACTGTTCGATTTTGCTTTCGGTTGCATCTTTCAACATATAAAGGAACGGAGCGACAACTAAATCGTACTTTGAGAAATCATCATCCATTGATATAACATCGGCAGAAATGCCCATTTCCCAGAATGGTCTGTACCATTTGATGCACTCTGCAAAATAATCTCTGCGTTTGTTATTGTAACCGCAGAAATGATGCACAGCCCTGCTGTTATCCCAGTCACAGATAATTGCAACCTTACTGTTACAGTAAGAGCCGACAACATTACTGAGTCTTTCAAGAGCTGCACCGGTAGTTGCAACTTCTCTGAAAACTCTTGTATTTTCATTTCCGCAATGGTCAACTACTGCACCGTGGAATTTTTCGTGACTTCCGCGGCTTTTTCTCCACTGAAAATACTGAACACTGTCTGCACCGTGAGCAACTGCCTGAATTGCAGTAAGTGTCTGCATTTTAGGTCTCGGTAATTTATTCACATCGTGCCAGTTTACAAGAGACGGTGTGCTTTCCATCATAAAGAAAGGCTGACCGTTTTTCATTGAACGGAAAGTATCGTGACAGAATGCTGTTTCAACTGCCGCATCAATATTGCTGTCACTTTCACCGAAGCAGGGATAGTTATCCCATGATACCAGATCAAGATGCTCTGCAAACTTCTGATAATCTATGCCGTTGTACATTCTCATAAAATTGGTTGTTACGGGAATGTCGGGTGTGATTTCACGGAGGGGAGCAATCTCATTTTCATAAAAAGAAATGTGACTGTCGGTTACAAATCTGTCCCAGCACAATTTCATTGCGGAAATATGATTTTCTCCACGGTATTTAGGTGAGTTAATCTGACTCCAGTCGGTGATTCTGTGACTCCAGAAACCGTTCCACCAGCTGTCGTTGAGTTTTTCAAGGTCATTATCATAATATTCTTTCAGCCAATCTCTGAAAGCATTCTGACAAAGGTCGCAATGACATTCACCGCAATACTCGTTTGATATATGCCACATTTTAAGTGCAGGATGGTTTTTGTATCTTTCTGCAAGGGCACGGTTTATTGCATTTACCTTTTGACGGTAAACGGGAGATGTAAGGCAATGATTATGACGGACACCGAAATCGTTTCTGATTCCGTTTTCTTCAACTCTGAGTACTTCGGGATATTTCTGAGAGAGCCATGCAGGTCTTGCACCTGACGGTGTTGCGAGAATAACGTCGATTCCGTTAGCGTGAAGCTTATCCATCATTTCGTCAAGCCACTTGAAATTGTACACACCTTCCAGTGGCTCAAGCATTGACCAGGAGAAGATGCCTACAGTTGCACTGTTTATGTGAGCAAGCTTCATAAGACGCATATCTTCGTCTATGATATGGGGAGTTTTAAGCCACTGGTCGGGATTATAGTCGCCGCCGTGTACAATATGATTAAAGAATTTTGTTTTCATTATGCCACCTCTGAAAATTCAGTTTGTAAGTATGATTATATCACACCATTGCCACACAATTCAATCTCAAAAACAAAAACTGCCCTCGGGTGAGAGCAGCTGAAAATATTCAGTTGGGCAATTTGGAATTTGTCTCTCCGTCAAACTGAAATTTATCTTTTGTTTAGTTTTTTGCACCAAGTCCATTTACCACATTTAGGACACTTCAATAATCTTTTTGTTGGCGTTTGCATCAACAAGGTAATCTCTTTGTAGTTAGGAACAAACATATGTTGACATTTCTTACATTCATAATAACCTGTTTCTACCTTGAATTTAAGGGCAACAATGCAAGGAATTATAAATAGTATAACAGACACTATTATTAAAAAACTTTGAAATGGGCATTCAGGGATAAGGAGTGATATTAAAGTTATCAGACAAATAAGTGCAATCAGGCTTGTTGTGAAAATCACACAAGCGGAATGCAGTAGTCGCTTATGATATCTTTCCTCGTTTTTTGCCATCTGAAAAATCAGTTCATTTAACTGTTCACTCTTTTGCTCCATATCAATCATTTCCCCATATAATAATTCATTTACCATGATTCCAAGCGTATCACAAAGGTTGAGCATAATATCAACATCGGGCATTGCTTTGCCTGTTTCCCATTTGGATATTGCTCTGTCGGTTATACCCAATTTTTCTGCCAACTGTGCCTGTGTAAGATTTTTCTTTTTTCTGCACTCGGCAATAAACTTTCCTACTTTGATTTGGTCCATAGGCTACCTCCTTTTACTTTAATTGTAGTGCCTTTTAAGGAAAACAACACGAACCAATGGTTGAAAGGGGAGATATCAACCATTGGTAGAGTGAAAATCAACCGTCAAATTCTTGTTTGTCAATCTGATTATATCACACCATTGCCACACAATTCAATCTCAAAAACAAAAACTGCCCTCGGGGGAGAGCAGTCTGTAATTCAGATGTCGTATTTATCTGCGTCATATTTTGTGCAGGGATAGTTTGCAACACCGTTTTCATCCGGGAAAGGTGAAAGATTGTCGTTTTCGTAAAGCTTTCTTTCTTCTTCTTTTGAGAAATCGGGAATCTTGTATTCAGCACCGTTATGAAGGCTGCTTCTCCAGCCGAGAATTGCAACAGCACTCATTGCGCAGGAACGGTATGCATTGAAATAGGGCTGTCTGCCTTCGAGAATACAACTGATAAATTCGTGACCGACGTAATAGTCACCGCCTGAGTGTCCGCACTGACCTGCTTTGTCTTTATCAAAGGGGAATCCGACGGTTGAAACCTTTTCTTTTTCAGCACCCTCGGGGATTTCCCAATCGTTATAAACAAGGCGGATTTTACCCTCATCACCTCTTACGGTTTCTGCGCTGCCCTTTGCGCAGGCGAAACGGTACCAGTTACCGTGACCGCCGAACTTTGCCCAGCCGGTGATTCTTGCAACAGCACCTCTGCTCATTGTGCAGAGCATAATTGATGCAACGTCTTTGATGGGTTCGCCTTCACGTTCCTGACGCATACCGTCTGTATAAATGCTTCGTGCATTGACAGAAACGGGAATGTCATTTGTAACTCTCATAAGAGGTGCAAATGAATGGCTCAGATAGAATCCTGAAGGCATAAGAGCACGCCAATGGGTTGTTGTGGGAGTGTAATGAACATATTCCTCATGGCTCATGGGATGAACATATTCACCCTCGCAGTAAAGAGCTTCACCGAGTGAACCTTCCTTATATATTTCAGTAAGCTTACTGATAACTGCAAAATAAGCATAGTTTTCTGCGAGCATATAGATTGCACCGCTGTTTTCGGACGCACGGCAAATCTGAACGCATTCTGCCATTGTTACTGCAGGCATTGTTTCGCTGAGAACATGAATGCCCTTTTCAAGAGCGATAACTGCATATTTTGCGTGCTGATGGAAGAAGTTGGTAAGAACAACGGCATCCATACCGCTATCGATGAATTCGTCAAAATCTTTATAATACTTTGTTTCTTCGCAGCAAAACGGCTTGATGTTTTCATAAGTTGATTCATCATAATCGCAGACTGCGCTGATATATGCTTTGTCTGTCAGAGTAAGACCCTGAGCAAGGCCACGACCTCTTCTTGCACCGAAAACACCGATTTTAAGTTTCTTATCCATAAGGAATAACCTCCGTTTTATTCAAAAAAATCGTTACAAACTTCATCAAGACAGAAAATACCGCGTCTGTAATCTTCTCTGTCAATCCACATGCCGTTGGTGAAATCGGGGAATGCGACAGGTGCGCTTCCGAGTGCAATTGACTGCTCTGAAAGACAAGTGACAGCCATCATAACAGCGGTATCATAAACATCAATGGGGGGAGCGGCATCGAGTCTTACGCTCTCTGCAAATGCGCTCAGAACAAGGAAGTCCATACCGCCGTGACCGCCGTGAACGCCCTCTGTCTGATATTTTTTCCAGAGCGGATGTTCATATTTGTCACGATATGCTTCAAAATCTTCGGGATGGTGCATCCAATCGCCTTCAACGTGCTGTGTCTGACCTTCAAGATAAATTGAATTACCGTCTTCCATATAGATACCCTTTGTACCCTGAACACGATATGCTCTTGAATAGTGACGGGGAAGTGAGCAGTCGTGAGTAAGAACAACAGTTTCTCCGTTTGCAGTTTTAAGCATTGTTGTTACGATATCACCCTGATTGAAATCGTAATCTGCAAGGTCGTAATCTTCGCCCTTGTTCTTCTTTATCCATTCGTTAAGTCCCTTTGACTTACTTGCCATTGAAACGAGTGAAACAAAACGGTTGCCTCTGTTTATGCCGAGAACTTTCTGAATGGGGCCCAGCTGATGGGTGGGATAAAGCTCACCGTTACGATGCTGGAAGTTGAAGAGTCTGCCGTGTCTGTTTTCTCTGCCGAGAGAAATTTCATCACGCAGGTCGTGCTGATATCCGCCCTGAAGATGAATCAGTTCACCGAAAATACCCTGCTTTACCATATTGAAAATAGCCATTTCGTTTCTGTCGTAACAGCAGTTTTCAAGCAACATGCAGAATTTACCTGTTTCTTCGCTTGTACGGACAAGCTGCCAGCATTCTTCAATGCTTGCTGCACCGCCTACTTCCATTGCAACGTGCTTGCCGGCTTTCATTGCATCAATTGCAATTCTTGAATGTGTAATCCATGTTGTTGCACAGTAAATTGCGTCGATATCATCTCTTGCGAGAAGTTCTTTATAATCAAGATATACCTGAGGCTCTGTGCCTGTTTTTTTCTTGACGATTTCAGCACCGTGCTGAGCTCTGTCCTCATATTTATCACAAACTGCAGGCACTCTTACGCCTTCGCAGTCAAGAAGCTCACCGAGCATACCGGAACCTCTGCCGCTCAGACCGATAATACCTATGTTTACAAATTCTTTCATAAATAATACCTCTTACAGAAAAAAATTAACCGCTGAATTGCTCAGCGGTTTTATTATAAAAGATTAGTAAAAATAATGCAACAGTATTATTTGAATTTATAATCAATTATTTTGACAGAGTTTTTCAATTCATCTTTGATTACCTGATGTCCCGCTGAGGTGGGGTGAATTCCGTCAACGCTCCAATACCTTGTGTCGCCGTCAGCGGAAAGCTTATCAAACTCTGCCTGAAGCGGAACAAACGCAAAAGAGAACTCATCTGCAATCTCTTTTGAAATTTCCGCCAGCTTTCTGACCTCGGAATTAAAGTTATCCCATAATTTTTCCGTGGCAGTCCCTTGCAGAACAAACGGTTCAAGAATGATTATTTCAATTTCAGGTAAAGCTTCTTTTATTTCTTCAATAAGCAGCTTATAAATCATTCTGAATTTTTCCGGCCTGACACCGCAATTCATGGTCAGTTCGTGAGAAACATCGTTGACACCGATGAGGATTGACATATAATCTGGTTTCAGATTGATGATATCTTCTTTGATTCTTGCGTACACATCGGTGATTCTGTCACCGCTTTTGCCGCGATTAATGAATTTTATTTTGCCTTTGCAGTTTTTTTCAATTTCAGCGGCAAGAAGAAATGCATATCCGCATCCCAAACCGAAATTATCCTGATTTTCATCATCTCTGTTTGCATCTGTTATTGAATCGCCCTGAAATAAAAATGTTTTCATATTAAAATCTCCGTATGTTAAATTGATTTTTGTCAGTTTTCAATCCGATTATATCACAAAATTACCACACAATTCAATTTCAAAAAAACTGCCCTCGAATGAGAGAAGCTCAGAATATTCAGTCAGATAAATTGAAATTTGTTTTATTATATCTTTTGATTACGAATTTCTTCAGAATATGATTTTCTGAAAATCATTTTTAATTGCTTTATGAATGTCAGTTCGCATTTTAATAACTTCTTCGTAGTTATCTTTTCCGGAATTCTTTATGGTTGATATTGTCGCATCGGAAAGTATAATTACATAAAGTCCGCTTTTGGGGTCAATAAAAAAGCTTTGCCCTGTGTGACCACAATGACCAAAACTTCCGGCAGGAAACAAACCGCCTGTTTGTTTGTAACGGTCATCAACATACAAAAAACCTAATCCTCTCGATTCTGAAAGTTGTGGGGTGTGGTTTTTTATAGCTTGGTTAAAAATTTTTTTACTTATAACAGGTTGACCTTCCGCAAGAAGCATCTGAATATAATTTGTCAAATCACTCACATTTGAAAAGACACCGGCATTTCCGGCAATACCTCCGAGATGTCTGCTGTTTTCATCATTTACAACACCAATATCACAATCTGATATATTATTGTTTACAATGTTGCTTTTATCGCAAGGACAAAAGGTTGTTTTTTTCATATTAAGAGGATTACAGACAAGGTTATGGAATAAGATGTCCAGACGTTCTCCGAATACCTTTTCTATAATTTTTCCAAGCAATATAAAACCCTGACAGTTATATATTACTTCACTTCCAAGTGGTATTTCATAAGGAATACTCAATATGTAATCTGCAATATTGTCATAATTGTTGCACGGAATATTCAATCCTTTTGGAGAACTTCCTATAGTGTGAGTCAGCAAGTGAAAAATTGTCATATTCTGCTTATCGCTATTGTTATCAAAGAACTTTGTTACACTTGTATTCAAATCAAGTAAACCTTTATCAATAGCAATGAGGCAAAGAGTTGTTGTAGCTAAAATTTTGGTTATGGATGCCATATCAAAAAGTGTAAATTCATCAATTATTTCTTTTTCTGAACGATAGCTTTCGTATAAAGTTGTGTTTCCTTTTCCTATTTTTATTGCTATATTTGAAGCTGCTTTATCAGAAAAAATTGCATCTATATATTGTTCCAGATTATTCATTTTTCATCTCTTTTCTTTAATAAAAGATTTGATACATATAATTTAACTTTTGATTTTGTCAGTAGGCATAATCGTATAAATTTAACGTAAATCATCAGGGTGGGTTGATTTACTATATTTACAAATTCTTATTTATCAAACTCATTCCTGATTATCATATAAATACAAAAGGTATTCCGATAAGCAGACCGCCGACACAACCGGAGATGTGCTCACATGCGGTTGCCTTTCCTGCGAACATTCCGCTTATTGTATAAAGTGCGAGTGCAACAAGAAAAACGGGGTGTACATCCGAGAACAAAACCGTACCGTTTTTAACGGCAAGCAGTATAAACACCGCAATCAATCCGTAAATTCCTGTTGATGCGCCTTCGCCCTCATTCAGTCTGTAAACAAAAGCCATAAATAATCCCGAAACCAGTACGGAAATCAAAAAGCAAAGTGCTGTTTTTGCTGAGCCGAGCTGTGACTCAACGGCAAATCCGACAATAAGAAGAGCAATCAGGTTCAGCGAAATATGCATCACACCTACATGAAGGAGTGAGGAAGAAATCATACGCCAGAGCTGACCTTTTTTTATTTTACTTTCAGACAGACGCAGAGCATTGTTTATGTATCCTTTATTATGTCCCGTCAACCACTTTTGTTTGGGTGTTATTTTTTCTGTCTTGGGGATAAATATAAAGGTATCAAGTATATAAACCGCAAAAATAACAAAACAGAATACAAGTGTAAAATAAGGCATATTCTCTACATCCAATCTGACATACAAATTTTTATTTGTAAATCTGATTATATCACACAATTACCACACAATTCAATCAAAAAAACTGCCCTCGGATGAGAGCAGCTCAAAATATTCAGTTCGGCAAATTGAAATTTGTCATTCAAGTTAGGAGTGCGGAGTTAGGAGTATCGGAAGTGCTACGCACTTATTCCGCTCCGCTCTATATAAATGGGTTTAAGGGGCTTTCCCCTTCCTCAACTCCTCACTTCACACTTCTCATTCCTCACTAAATATTGTAATCGGTTCGTACAGACCGCCTGAGATAAAGTCTTTTGCAAAGTTCAGCTCAGGTGCAAAATACGGTGATAATTCTTCGGTTTTCCATTTGTCGAAGTAATCTGTATGAACATACCAATTTGCCGGTGTGTTTGTGACAATAATACGGAGAGTGTTGTTTTTGCCGAGAATGCCTTCTGGAATTTCAATGCAATACGGAGTCATCGAAACACTTCCGATAAATCTGTCATTGATATATACACAAGCGGCATAATGCACATCGCCAAGGTTGAGCTTTCCTGCCTTATCGACCTTTTTGTCAGGGAGTGTGAAAGTTGTTTCGTAAACGCAACTGCCTGAGAAAGCTTTGCCGACAATATCTGCCCAATCGCCAAGAGTGACAGGAACGGCTTTTTCGGAGTGTTCAATATTCTCAAAACCGTTTTCACCGCAGATAAGCTCTGTTTTTCTGCTGAAATTAAAATTATCAGGAATTGCAGATTTTGTACGAAATTCTTTTTTATTTTTCGCAGGAAGCTCTTCATCTGTAAGCAGTATCACAGCTGTTTCACCGACAGAAAGTGATATGTTGCAGATTCCGTTTTGGGTACAGAGTTTTTGTGCTTCACCGTTATTGAGATTCAGCAGATAGCCTTCCCGTGACGGCAGATGAAGCTTATAATTTTCATTTTCTCCGCATTCTTTGAAAAGACAATAAATTTCTGCGTTTTCGGTTTTTCTGTGCATTGCACGTAAGCCATTGCCTTCAGCCTGAATTACAGGAACGGCATCATTGATATCAAATGAAACCTTACCGCCGTTTTTCACTAATTCATCAAGAGCAGTCTGTGTTTTCTGTGGAATAAAGGCATTTTCGGGGATGATTATATGACGATATTCTGCATTACCTATACACAAACAACCGTTTTTGATTTCTGCTTCTTGTATAACATCATCATCGGCAATATCAAAATCCACCATTTTTTCTTCAAGTGTCCTGCCGAGAGAGTCAAATTCCTTTGCTATGGCTTCTGCATTCAGATACCCCTGAAAATCAGACACGGGATAATAAAGTGCAGTTTCACAGACACGACTGCCGAGTGAAGATATATATGACAAGCGTTCCATGTATCTGTTGAACTGCGAAAGAAAACCGTAAAACATCTGATTTTCTGTAAAAACAGGCAATTCCTGAGCAAGAAGCTGTCCCTTTCTGCCGAGAGGGAAATTGAAAAGATTGAAAATATTTATTCCCCGTACAGCAAGATAACCTACGGTAAATCGCATTATATCGTAAGTTATTGCAGCTCCCGCAACACCGAAAATTTCGCACATCGCAAGCTTTGCAGAGTTCTGTACTGCGGCAGATGAAGCATATCTCGGAAAAAATCCGTTATAGCCGTTCATATCATTCTTATTGATAACCAGATTTTCGGGATAAAGCTGACGCCATATAACATCCACACCGGGAATATCAAGGCATCTGAGTGTACGCATCAGATTGAAATTATTCCCGCCATTCATACAGCCCATAGGGTCGTGGTCTTTATCCATATGCCCTGTAAAGGCAAGCCCATTCTCATTTGCCCATTTTTTGCAAGGAAGAAGAAAGTTTTCACAGAATGCACGGCTGCACAAATCATACCAACGGTGCAATATATGAACATTTTCCTGAGTTACGTCAACGTTTTCTGCAAGAAGCGGAAGATACGGCAGAATTGACTCACCGTAAAGAGCTTCATATCTTTCTTTGAGCTCTTTATTGAAAGCTCCTGCAGGTGCTTTGGGTTCATCCGTAAAAACTGCAGTAACATTGTCGCAGAGTTTGTATTTCTTGTGGGTTATTTCTATAAAATACTCCGTCGCAGATTTGTTCAGTAAATCGGGATAACTGCTGTCAGTAGCCTTTGCTATGAAATACTCTGTCACAACAGAATCGTTGAGAAATACATAACCGTCTTCAATTTTTTCATTGTTTACAAAGCCTGCAAGAACATCGGAATCTGATTTTTCATATACTTTACCCTTGGCAAATGAGCATTCACGCCATTCAAGGGTTTCCCGTCCGAATTCAGGACGGTCTTTCATAACCTTACCGCAGGCACTACCCGAGGGCCAACCGCCCTCATCATATATCCAGCAGTTCATACCAAGTTTTTTGCCTTGTTCAAAAGCGTATAAGCAAAGCTCGGCATACTCATCTGAAAGGTATTCAGGCTGGAGGTTTGTGGGCATACTGTGGGGACGAAATTCCTTGGGCTCGGGAAGGATATAAAATGCCCTGATGCCGAGTCTTTGCATTTCTGCAAGCTGAGTATCTGTAATTTCACGGGTGCATATATCATTCCACACCCATATATACACCGGTGCATAAGAAACATCGGGAGATATAAAGTTTTTTATCTCGAATTTATCGTTATTTTTCATTGTTCGTTTCACACATTTCTGTCATATCGGTTCTGCTTTTTCAGGTTGTTTACAAATAACTTCAGGAAAACAACCATTATCATATAGAGAACTGCGAGAAGAACGGGATATACTTTTATTCCGAAAACACCGCTGATAAGACTTACCATAGGGGGTGCCAGCATAACACCGATGTAGGCAAATGCTATCTGTGAGCCCATAACTGACTGCGATACATCCTTGCCGAAGTTGTGGGGCGTGAGATGAATCATATTCGGATAGATTGAACCGTTGCCGAGGCCTACAAGGAACAAGCCGACAACAGTAACCGCACCGTGAAGCGGAAGAAGCATAACCAGAATTGCAGGCGCAAGAATCACAGAGCCGATTGTAATTCGCTTCCATGTGCTGATTTTCTCTGAAAGCAGACCCGAAACAAAACGTCCTATTGACATTCCCACATAATATATAGTCAGAGCAATTGCGCCCTTTTCGGGCATAAATCCTTTTACTTCAACAAGGTATGTACTGCCCCAGACTCCGCAGGCATATTCAATTGCGTTTGTTGCAAGCATAATCACCCATACCTTACGGATTTCGGGCATTTTTGCCATCTGCAAAAGAGAAAGGTTTACTCCTTTTTCCTCTTCTTCCTGTTCGGCAGAAGAAGTCTTTTTCCACATCGGAAGAGAAACAATCAGAAGAATTGTGATTGTCATCTGTACATAAAATGCATAGCGGTAACCGCCTCTCCAGCCTGCATCACTTAATGCAAGTGACATAAGATACGGGCTGAGCGATACTCCCACACCGTAAAAGCAATGCAGGAAATTCATATGACTTGCCTTGAAGTGAAGTGCAACATAGTTATTGAGTCCTGAGTCAATGGCACCTGCACCGAGACCGAGAATAACTGCAAGAGGTATCATAACCCAAAAAGACGGAGCAAATGAGAAACCGAGCAAAGCCACCGCTGTCATAGCTGTGCTGAATGCAGTAACCTTTGCTGTTCCGAGCTTATTGAGAATACCTGCACTGAACATGCTTGATAAAACAGTGCAGCCTGAAATAATAAAGGTAATTACACTGACAGCTTCAACGGGAATATTTATTTCCGTGTGAACAGCAGGCCAGGCAGAGCCGATAAGAGAATCGGGTACTCCGAGTCCTATAAATGCAATATATATAACAACCAATAAGAAAAACATAAATCCTCCCGAAAAATGTAAATTTATCATTACGTTTAATTATCAAACAGATTCAACATCTTATTATAAATCTCTTTGCTTGATTTTACAATATCTTTATTCAGTCCGTTTTGTGATTTGCAGAGGAAACCGATTCAAAAACTGCGCCTCAGCCTGAGAAATATCGGCTCTTGACAACTTGGCGAAATGTGATTATAATTATAGAAAACTTGATATGAATTGATGAGATACGGTTTGAAAAGTTGTACGCTGAGTAAATCAAAAGGGAAATCAGGTTCGAATCCTGAACAACCGCCATTACTGTATTTAAAGCAGAGTTTTGCTTTTTATGAGTCAGAAAACCTGCCGTGTCTTTTTGGTTAAAACACAACTTTGGTGAGAAGAGTGCAACCGATTAACTGCTTGACGGTATATCGGCTGTGCATTTTTTTGCCCTTGTTGAGCTGTTTGTCTGTTGTACTCTTTTAACTTTCGGTTA